>NZ_JBEYXC010000007.1:377637-496792 GCF_040644695.1 Streptomyces sp. NPDC046909
CGGTTGCGCCGGTTGCCGGGCAGGTGCCGGATGCCGGGGGAGTCCCTGGGACCGAGGGTGCTGTGGACGCTGGGCCGTTGCCGGGCGCCGTGGCTGGGCCGGTTGCCGCGCAGGTGCCGGATGCCGGGGTAGTCCCCGGGCCCGAGGGTGTCGTCGGTGTGGCGCAGATGTCCGACGCCGTGGCTGTGCCGGGCGACGCGAGTGTCCCGGGTTCCGGGGCGCTCCCGGAGGCCGTGGACGCGAGCGTGCCCGAGGGCGACGGCGGCCAGGTCGCCGCGCACACGCCGTACGTGGATGTGGCGCAGGCCGGAGACGGTTCGGCGGCGGCGGCGGCGGTGGTGGTGCCCGGCCCGGAAGAGGGGGCAGTTCCCTCGGCCGGTCCGGTCGGCGTGCCCGTTGGAGCCGAGCAGACGGCAGGCCTCGTTCCCGGCGGAGAGGAATCGGCGGTGGGTGTCGCGCCTGCCGACGGGACGGACCATGCGGTCGGACTGATTCCGGGTGCCGTGGACGTCACGGGCGCTGACCAGGTTCCGGGTGCCGTCGACGTGGCGGATGGCGCCCAAGCCCCGGAGGCCGTGACGCCCTTTGACGCCGAGCAGATCCCGGGTGCCGTGCCGGTGCCCGCACCGGAGGCTGACCAGACGGCTGAGGCACCCGAGCTTCAGCCGGTACCGGTGTCCGACGCGCCCTCTGCTGAAGCGGACCAGGTCGTAGAACCCGCCGCCATCGCAGCCGCTGTCGCCGAGCCCGAGCCCGTACCGGCACCGGTCTCCCCGGACCCCGAGCCCGCCCAGATCGCCGACCCCGGAATGGCCGTAGCCGAGGCCGCAGTCCCGCTGCCCGCGCAGCCCGACGAAACCGTCGTACCGGAAGCCCTGCCGGCCACCGAAGCCACCACCCCCACTCCCGCCCCGGAGATCCCCGAAGCCGTGCCGTTCCCCGAGTCCGCCGACGCGGAGCAGCCGCCGCACCTCACGGACACCGAGGCCGCCGCGCAGCCGGAGATCGCCCCGGCCGACCTCCCCCTCGCGGCCGCCCCGCAGGAGCAGCCGACCGAGCAGCCGCCCCTCGTCGACGCCGCGCAACTCCCCGTGGCCCCCGACGCACCTCACCCGGCGCCCGTTCCGCTGACCGCCCCGGCCACCGCCCCCGGCGAGCACCTCCACGCCACCCCGGCAGCCGCCCCCGCTCCCGCCACCGCACAGGCAGGCCAAGTGGACCAGGCCGACCAGGTGGACCAAGCCGCCCCGGCCCCCACCCCGTCACTGATCTCCGAACCCGCAGGCCCCCAAGTCCTGTTCGTGGACCACGCACCCCCGGCCGCCGAGCCCCCCGTGGGCCAGTTCGTCCCGGTGGAGGGCTCGGTCCCGACCACCCCCCATCTCGCCCCGACCCCGCCGCAGCCACTCGTCCTCCCTCCGGAGGAGCACCCCGCGGTCCCCGCACCGCGCGACGGCGACCCCGAACTCGTACAGCACGCCGACGACCTGGACACCCGGGGCGCGGATCAGGAAGAAAGCACGGCCCCCGTGGAAGAAGTACGTCAGTCCACCGGCCCGGCCGCGCCCGCCTACGACGACGCCGAGCGCGAGGCCGTCCTCAAGGTCATGCGCGAACGCCGAGACATCCGCAACGGCTTCCGCAGCGACCCCATCCCGCACGAGGTGCTGCTCCGCGTCCTGGAGGCGGCCCACACGGCCCCCTCCGTCGGCCACTCCCAGCCCTGGGACTTCGTGGTCATCCGCTCCGCCGAGACCCGCCGCACGATGCACGAACTGGCGATGCGCCAGCGCGACGCGTACGCGAAGTCCCTCCCCAAGGGCCGGGCGAAGCAGTTCAAGGAACTGAAGATCGAGGCGATCCTCGACACCCCGGTGAACATCGTCGTCACCGCCGACCCGACCCGCGGCGGCCGCCACACCCTCGGCCGGCACACCCAGCCGCAGATGGCCCCGTACTCCTCCGCGCTCGCCGTCGAGAACCTCTGGCTCGCCGCCCGCGCCGAAGGCCTCGGCGTCGGCTGGGTCAGCTTCTTCGACGAGCGCGAGATGGTCCGCTCGCTCGGCCTGCCCGAGCACCTGGAGGTCGTCGCCTACCTCTGCGTCGGCTACGTCGACGAGTTCCCGGACGAGCCCGAGCTGATGCAGGCGGGCTGGTCCAAGCGCCGCCCGCTGTCGTGGGTCGTGCACGAGGAGACGTACGGCCGTCGCGCGCTGCCCGGCGAGGAGCCGCACGACCTGCTCGCCGAGACCGTCGCCCAGATCCGCCCGCTGGACGCCAAGGCGCTCGGCGAGGCCTGGGAACGCCAGAAGCGCATGACCAAGCCGGCCGGCGCGCTCGGCATGCTGGAGATCATCTCCGCCCAGCTGTCCGGCCTGTCCCGCCAGTGCCCGCCCCCGATCCCGGAGCCCGCGGCGGTCGCCATCTTCGCGGGCGACCACGGCGTCCATGCCCAGGGCGTCACCCCCTGGCCCCAGGAGGTGACGGCCCAGATGGTCGCCAACTTCCTCGGCGGCGGCGCGGTCTGCAACGCGTTCGCGGGCCAGGTGGGCGCGGAGGTCTGCGTGGTCGACGTAGGCGTCGCGGCGGACCTCCCCGCCACCCCCGGCCTCCTGCCCCGCAAGATCCGGGCGGGCACGTCCGACATGACCACCGGCCCCGCGATGACCCGCGAGGAGGCCAAGCAGGCCATCGAGGTCGGCATCGAGACGGCCCGCGACCTGGTGGCGGCAGGCAACAAGGCCCTGCTCACGGGCGAGATGGGCATCGCCAACACCACGGCGTCGGCGGCCCTGATCTCGGTCTTCACGGACACCGACCCGGCCGAGGTGACGGGCCGGGGCACCGGCATCAACGACGAGACCCTCGCCCGCAAGACCGAGGTCGTCCGCCGCGCCATCGAGGTCCACCAGCCCGACCCGGCCGACCCCATCGGCGTACTCGCCGCGATCGGCGGCTTCGAACACGCGGCGATGGTCGGCCTCCTCCTCGGCGGCGCGTCCTTGCGCACCCCGGTCATCCTGGACGGCGTCAGCGCGGGCGCGGCAGCCCTGGTCGCCCGCGCCATCGCCCCCGAGGTCCTGGCCGCCTGCATCGCGGGCCACCGCAGCGCCGAGCCGGGCCACGTGGCCGCCCTCAACAAGCTCGGCCTGCGCCCCCTGGTGGACCTCGACCTCCGCCTCGGCGAGGGCACAGGCGCCCTCCTGGCCCTCCCTCTCGTCCAGAGCACGGCACGAGCTATGCACGAGGTGGCGACGTTCGACTCGGCGGGGGTAACCGAGAAGTAGGGCACAGAGAGGTGCCCGGAACGGCGACCCTGCCGCTCCGGGCGTTTCTGTGCGCACGGCGCAGAGGCCGACGGGCACTTGTCGACGTGCCGCGCCTGAGCTCCGTCCGTGGGTCTGTGGGCAGTCGTTCCGCAGGGCGGAACGGGTGGGCACGGACCCACGCACCCGCACCCGGCCACCCTGCCCAGCCACCGGACACCGAAGCCGCCACACCTCGCCGCCCAGTAAAATCTGCACGTCAGGGCCCCCGCCAAGCCCCCAGAGGAGCCGCACCCTCATGGCCGAAAACCCCGCCTACCCCGTAGGCCTCCGCCTCACCGGCCGCAAGGTCGTCGTCCTCGGCGGCGGCCAGGTCGCCCAGCGCCGCCTCCCGGCCCTGATCGCAGCGGGCGCGGACATCCTCCTCGTCTCCCCGGAGGCAACCCCCTCGGTGGAGGCGATGGCGGACGCGGGCGAACTCACCTGGCAGAAGCGGCCGTACGCGGAGGGCGACCTGGCAGACGCCTGGTACGCCCTGATCGCCACCGGCGACAAGGAGGCGAACACCCGGGCCTCCGCCGAGGCCGAGCAGCACCGCGTTTGGTGCGTCCGCTCCGACGACGCGGACCAGGCGACGGCCTGGACCCCGGCCACCGGCCACAGCGAGGGCGTCACCGTCGCCGTACTCACCACGAACGCGAAGGGTCGCGACCCCCGCCACACCGCGGCCATCCGAGACGCGGTCGTCGAAGGCCTCCGCGACGGCACCCTCGTCGCCCCCCACCACCGCACCCGCACCCCCGGCGTAGCCCTCGTCGGCGGCGGCCCGGGCGACCCCGACCTGATCACGGTCCGCGGCCGCCGCCTCCTCGCCGAGGCCGACGTCGTCATCGCCGACCGCCTCGGCCCGCGCGACCTCCTCGCCGAACTCCCGCCGCACGTCGAGGTGATCGACGCGGCGAAGATCCCGTACGGCCGTTTCATGGCCCAGGAAGCCATCAACAACGCCCTGATCGAACACGCCAAGCAGGGCAAGTCCGTCGTACGACTCAAGGGCGGCGACCCCTACGTCTTCGGCCGCGGCATGGAGGAACTCCACGCCCTCGCCGAGGCCGGCATCCCCTGCACCGTCGTCCCCGGCATCTCCAGCTCGATCTCGGTCCCGGGCGCGGCCGGCATCCCGGTCACCCACCGCGGAGTCGCACACGAGTTCACGGTGGTCAGCGGCCATGTCGCCCCTGACGACGAGCGCTCCCTGGTCGACTGGCCCTCGCTCGCCAAGCTCACCGGCACCCTGGTGATCCTCATGGGCGTCGACAAGATCGGCAAGATCGCCGAGACGCTGGTCGCCCACGGCAAGCCGGCGGACACCCCGGTCGCCCTCGTCCAGGAGGGCACCACGGCCGCCCAGCGCCGCGTCGACGCCACCCTCGCGACGGTCGGCGAGACGGTCGTACGCGAGGACGTGAAGCCCCCGGCGGTGATCGTCATCGGCGAGGTCGTCACCGTAGGCCCGCAGGGGTCCGCGTAACCCCGGGTAACCCAACTCGTACCCAGCCGTTGGCACCGCACCCAGAGCAAGGCAGTATCACCCTGTGGCCGATCTCATCACCGTCGAGGACCCCGACGACCCGCGCCTGCGCGACTACACAGGCCTGACCGACGTAGAGCTGCGCCGCAAGCGAGAACCGGCCGAGGGCCTGTTCATCGCCGAGGGCGAGAAGGTCATCAGAAGGGCCAAGGACGCCGGGTACGAGATGCGTTCGATGCTGCTCTCCGCCAAGTGGGTCGACGTCATGCGCGACGTCATCGACGAGCTCCCGGCCCCGGTCTACGCCGTCAGCCCGGAGCTCGCCGAGCGCGTCACCGGCTACCACGTGCACCGCGGCGCGCTCGCGTCGATGCAGCGCAAACCGCTCCCCACGGCCACCGACCTCCTCCATACCGCCCGCCGCGTGGTGGTCATGGAGTCGGTCAACGACCAC
This sequence comes from Streptomyces sp. NPDC046909, assembly GCF_040644695.1. NCBI lineage: Bacteria > Bacillati > Actinomycetota > Actinomycetes > Kitasatosporales > Streptomycetaceae > Streptomyces > Streptomyces sp. NPDC046909. The sequence goes on from NZ_JBEYXC010000007.1 coordinate 382,889, forward strand.
ACCAACATCGGCGCGATCTTCCGCTCGGCGGCGGCCCTCGGGATGGACGCCGTGCTGCTGTCGCCCGACTGCGCGGACCCGCTCTACCGCCGCAGCGTGAAGGTCTCGATGGGCGCGGTCTTCTCCGTCCCCTACGCCCGACTCGACAGCTGGCCCAAGAGCCTGGAGTCGGTCCGCGAGGCGGGCTTCTCCCTCCTCGCCCTCACCCCGGACGAGAAGGCCAAGACCCTCGACGAGGCCGCCCCGCACAAGATGGACCGGGTCGCCCTGATGCTCGGCGCGGAGGGCGACGGCCTCTCCACCCAGGCCCTGGTCGCCGCCGACGAATGGGTCCGCATCCCCATGGCCCACGGCGTCGACTCCCTGAACGTCGGCGCGGCCGCCGCGGTCGCCTTCTACGCGGTGGCCACGGGCCGCCCCGAACTCTAGGAACCCGATGCCCCAGGGCGAGGCGATCGTCGCGGTCCTCCTGCGAGCCGACCGACTCCTGGTCGTCCGCCGCGGCCCCACCATCTCCCGCCCCGGCTACTGGCAGCCCCTCAGCGGCCGCATCGAACCGGGGGAGACCCAGCGCGACGCACTCCTCCGCGAGGTCCAGGAGGAGGTCGGCCTCACCGTCGTACCCCTGGCGAAGGTCTGGGAGTCGGAGACCGACGACGGCCGCTTCCGCCTCCACTGGTGGACCGCCCGCGCCGACGACGGCGAGGTGGTTCCGGACCCGGTGGAGGTCGCCGAGGCCCGCTGGATCACCCCGCAGGAGTTCCCCACCCTCACCCCGATCTTCGAGGGCGACCTGGAGTTCTTCGACAGCATCCTGCCGACGATCCAGCCGTACGACCTCTAGTCGTTCGCTCCATCCGAGGCCGGCAGATGAACCCGCTCATGGCGTACGACATCACGGTCGCCGTCGAGCCCCCGGGCCGGACCCTGGCATCCCTGAGCCGCCGCGATACCGAGCGCCACCAGCAGCGTCACCACCACGAACACGAACAGCCGCTGCCGCAGCAGCCGCGGATTGGCGGGCCGCCGGCCCGTCCCCGTGGTCCGCGGCCCCGGACGCCCCGTACCGCTGCGCGGCGCCGGACGGTTGCCGGAACGTGTGGTGTTCCGCGAGGCGGGCGTGGGCCGGGCCCCGTTCCGTGAGGGGGGCGTGCCGCCGCCCCGGGACGGAGTCCCGTTCCGCGACGGCGCGGTCCCGCGCGGGGCCGTCCCACGGGGCGGGGGAGTGCGCTGGGTGGGCCCGGGCGGCGGCCCCTGCGGACGCCGCTGCACCCGCTGCTGCTCCGGATAACTCGGCTCGGCGAGCCGTCCCGTGGGCCGGTCACCGTCACCCGTACGCGGCGAGGGCGGCCGTACGTCCGCCAGCCCCTGCGCCTCCCGCGCGGCGATCTCCTTGAGCCGCAACGACAGTTGGAGCGTGCTCGGCCGTTCCTCGGGATCCTTGGCGAGACAGGCCCGCACGAGCGGAGCCAGCGCGTCCGGCACCCCGTGCAGCTGCGCCTCCTCGTGCACCACGCGGTACAGCATCACCTCGGAACTGCCGTGCCCGAAGGGCGAGTCGCCCATGGAGGCGTACGCCAGGGTGGCGCCGAGGGAGAACACATCGGTGGCAGGAGTGACGGCGGCCCCCCGCACCTGCTCGGGCGCGAGGAAACCGGGCGAGCCCACGGCCGTACCCACGTGCGTGAGGGTGGAGGCCCCCGTCGCCCAGGCGATGCCGAAGTCGATGATCCTCGGCCCCTTCGGGGACAGCAGGATGTTGGACGGCTTGAGATCCCGGTGCACGACCCCCGCCTCGTGCACGGCGACCAGCCCCTCCGACAGGGCGGCCCCGATGGCGGCGACCTCGGCCGCGACCAACGACCCCTCGTCGGCGACCTTGTCGTGCAGCGAGGGCCCGGGCACGTACTGCGTGGCGAACCACGGCCGCTCCGCGTCGAGATCGGCGGCGACGAGCCGAGCCGTACAGCCACCCCTGATCCGCCGGGCCGCCGAGACCTCACGCGCGAACCGCGAACGGAACTCCTGATCCTCCGCCAGATCGGGCCGGATCACCTTCAGCGCGACCCGCTGCCCCTTCTTGTCGGAGCCCAGGTAGACGACGCCCATCCCGCCCGCGCCGAGCCGTCTGTGAAGCCTGAACGAGCCGACGACGCGCGGGTCCTCGCGCCTCAGGCGCATCATCGCCATGTTCATCCCCGCTGCCCGGTCCGTGTGACGAGCGACAGCTTACGTTTCCACGGCCGTCCGCGCGCAGAGGCCGCGCCCTCTCGTCCCGATGGATTGTCAGTGCCGGGTGGGAGAATTGAGGGGTGGTCAGGGAGCTTGGGAACAGGGCGCCCTTGCTCTGTCCGTGATCCCAACCACCCGTCGCAGAAGGGGGATTGAACCCGTGAAGGGTGATCGCGTGGAGATAGTCGTGGACGCAGGGGACACGACGCGCACATACGAGGTGGTGGCGAGCAGGGCGGGCCGCCGGGTGGAGACAGCGGTACGCCGAGGTGTCGTGGAAGTGAGCGAAGTCACCCGCAGCGGCTCGGTGGTCCGCACGGCCCGTTTCATGGCGACCAGGGTCCTGGCGCTGGTCGAGCAGCCGGTGCCCCGCGAGGACGGCTCGGAGAAAGCAGGACAGTCCGGGCAGCCCCTCCGGGATGACCCGGAGACCTAGGTCCTCGTCTCCACCCAGGGGAGTACTCCGCAGGTCATGGCTCATCCTCCGGGAGGCCCGCCAATCGGTACGAGGGCATGACGTGCGGCGCGGGCCGGACGCCTAGATTTGAGGTCAAGCGGCGGGTGCAGCACTCGTCCCCCGAGGTCAGACACCCGCCGCTGCCAAAGACAACGCAGACGGTCAGGAGAGGGACCATGGCACTGACGGCACCGCGGACACTGATCCGCACCCAGGAGCGCACCGCGCTCCGCCCCCGCCGCACAGGCCGTCGCCACCCCTTGGTGGCGACACTCATGGCCCTTCCTCTGGCGGCCCTGCTCTTCTTCGTCTTCGACGGCTGGGAGACAGTGGCCACACAGGCGTCGTCCGTGGGCGTGATGCTGGGGCGCTGAGCGGCGACCCCAGGCCCGGAAGAGCGGTCCGGGCGGGGACATCCACCCATGAAACCCCGTGGGGACGGGGGTGCGGCGGACGGCACAAATGCCGGCGCAGCTGGGGAGCTGCGCCGGCATTGCTGTGCCCGGAACCCGGTTGCCGTGCCCGGACCGGCGGGGCTGTGCCCGGTACCGGTACGGGGGTCTGTCTCGATCCTCCTGGCCGTACCCTCACGACCAGACCCGCACCGCCGCCCAGGGAGCCAGCCCCGTGACCGCCACCCCCTTGCTCTCCGAGCTCACCGCCCGAGTCAAGGCCAGGGCCCACTCCCACACCGCCGCCTGCCCGTGCAGCGCGCGTGTCCTCGCCGACCGCCCCGACGCCACGGTCGTCCGGCACGCCGACACCGTCGCCAAGGCCCATGCCCCGGACACGGCCCCCGCCGAGCTGATCTCCCGCCTCACCACGGCCTCCGGCCTCCCCGGCGTCCTCCTCGCCCCGCTCAGCCCGGCGCCGGTCGACCTGCACGGCCGCCTCGTCACCTTCTGGCCGTACGGCACCCCGGTGGACCCCGACGACCCGGACGCGGCCCCGTGGGAGGCGGCGGCGACCCTGCTCGCCCGCCTCCACCGCACTCCGGCCCCGCCCGGCACGCCCCCGATGCGCGGCCCCGCCAAGTCCGCCCAGGCCATCGCCCGCCTCCGCGCCACCACCGCCGACGAGACCCTCGTACGCCCCGTCCTCGCCGCCTGGTCCGCCCTGCCGGCCTGGGCCCGCGCCGAGACCCCCATGCCGGACACCGCCACGCTGTGCCACGGCGACCTCCACCTCGGCCAGCTCGTCCGCCACCCCGGCCCGGACGGTCCCTGGCGGCTCATCGACGTCGACGACCTCGGCACCGGCGTCCCCGCCTGGGACCTGGCCCGCCCCGCCGCCTGGTACGCCTGCGGCCTCCTCCCGCCCGACGAATGGGCCCGCTTCCTCACCGCCTACCGAGCCGCGGGCGGCCCGGCCGTCCCGGCGGACGGAGACCCCTGGCCCGCCCTGGACGTCCCGGCCCGCGCCCTCACCGTGCAGACCGCCGCCCGCGCCCTCGCCAAGGCCGCCGCGGCGGACCGCCCGCTGGACGAGATCGAGCGGCTCGTCGTCGACGCCTGTGCCCGAATGGGTTCCGCCCCACCCGAGTTGACCCGCACCGACGCGAAGTAGGGTGCAACCGACCGGAGCCGGACAGTGTCTGTCCTGGCGTAACGCGAAGCAGGACCAACCGGCGAGGAGTTGAGCCGACGATGCAGTGTCCGAAGTGTCACGCACAAATGCATACGTACAACCGCAACGGTGTTCAGATCGAGCAGTGCAGTGGCTGCCGGGGGATCTTCCTCGACTACGGCGAGCTGGAGGCGCTGACCCGGGTGGAGTCCCAGTGGTCCCAGCCCGCCCCGCCGCCCCCGCCCGCCCCGCAGGCCTACCCCGCGCCCGCGGCCCCCGCCTGGGGCGCCCCGCAGCACGGCGGTCACCACGGCGGCCACTACGGCCACAAGCGGCACAAGAGCTTCGGCCACATGCTGTTCTCCAGCTGACCGCTGACGGGACACGAAGAAGCCCCCGGCACAAGGCCGGGGGCTTCGGTGTGTGGACGATACTGGGATTGAACCAGTGACCTCTTCCGTGTCAGGGAAGCGCTCTCCCGCTGAGCTAATCGTCCAGGTCAGCCACCTCGTGAGAGAGGCTGTGTGCGCGATACTGGGATTGAACCAGTGACCTCTTCCGTGTCAGGGAAGCGCTCTCCCGCTGAGCTAATCGCGCGGGTTCGGATCTCGCCGTACGAGCTGGAAGATCCAGTGGACGATACTGGGATTGAACCAGTGACCTCTTCCGTGTCAGGGAAGCGCTCTCCCGCTGAGCTAATCGTCCTTGGAGGTGGAGACGGGATTTGAACCCGTGTAGACGGCTTTGCAGGCCGTTGCCTCGCCTCTCGGCCACTCCACCAGGAGTGTAGGGGTTCGGGAAGATCCCCTTGCTCTTTCGAGCGAACGACGAGGTTCGAACTCGCGACCTCAACCTTGGCAAGGTTGCGCTCTACCAACTGAGCTACGTTCGCCTGTCTTTCCGTTCGGCTTGCGCGTCCCGGCGACGTGTTGAACTCTAGCGGATTCCGGGGCCAGTACAAAAACGCGTTTGTGCAGCGTGCTGCGGTGCACCCGCGCACGCACCTGGTCAGGGGCTCCTCAGGGACACGGCCAGGTCACCCGCGGGACACCCGCCATAGACTCGACGCGTGCTCGACCTCGCTCCTCTCGCTCGCTTCGGTGACCGTGTCGCCACCGGTCTCCTCGACGTCACCAGCGACCCGGCCGCCCTGGACTCCCACGGCTTCTGGGCGGTCTGCGCCGACTTCGAGGGCCGTCTGACCTGCGCCCGCTTCCGGGACGTACGACAGCAGCCGGTGCCCGCCCCGGTGCCGGGGGCCTGGCACGGCCCGGCGGCCGGCGACTGGACGTCCTCCCTCGACCGCGCCGGGTACACGGCGGGCGTCCGCCGCATCCGCGAGCACATCGCGGCCGGCGAGGTCTACCAGGCCAACCTCTGCCGGGTGCTGACCGCGCCCGTCGCCCCCGACGCCGACGTGGACGCCCTGACCGCCCTGCTGGCCCTCGGCAACCCGGCGCCGTACGCAGGAACGATCCGGCTGCCGGGGCACGGCGTGGAGATAGCCACCGCCTCGCCCGAGCTGTTCCTGCGCCGCGACGGACGGGTCGTCGAGTCCGGGCCGATCAAGGGCACCGGGCGCACCGAGGCGGACCTCCTGGAGAAGGACTACGCCGAGAACGTGATGATCGTGGACCTCGTCCGCAACGACATCGGCCAGGTCTGCGCGACCGGCAGCGTGAGCGTCCCCGACCTGTGCGCCGTGGAGAAGCACCCCGGGCTCGTGCACCTCGTCTCGACGGTCCGCGGCGAACTGCGCGACGGCGCCGGCTGGACCGAGCTGCTCGACGCCGCCTTCCCGCCCGGCTCCGTCACCGGCGCCCCCAAGTCCAGCGCCCTGCGGATCATCGACGCCCTGGAGACGGCACCCCGCGGCCCGTACTGCGGGGGCATCGGCTGGGTCGACGCCGACCGGGGCACCGGCGAGCTGGCCGTCGGCATCCGCACCTTCTGGATCGACCGCGCCGAGGGGGTCCTGAGATTCGGCACCGGCGCGGGCATCACCTGGGGTTCCGACCCCGAGGGGGAGTGGCGGGAGACCGAGCTGAAGGCGGCCCGGCTGCTCGCGGTAGCGTCGGGAACGTACGAGGTGAACGAGAGGGACTTGACGTGAAGATCTGGCTCGACGGCGGGCTCCAGGACATCGAGTCCGCCCGTGTCTCCGTCTTCGACCACGGGCTGACCGTGGGCGACGGCATCTTCGAGACCGTGAAGGCGGTGGACGGCGAGCCGTTCGCGCTCACCCGGCACCTCGACCGGCTGACCCGCTCCGCGCGCGGTCTCGGCCTGCCCGACCCGGACCTCGACGAGGTGCGCCGGGGCTGCGCCGCCGTACTGGAGGCCAACCCCATGCCGCTCGGGCGGCTGCGCATCACCTACACCGGCGGTCACGGCCCCCTCGGCTCCGACCGCGGCGAGCACGGCCCGACCCTGGTCGTCGCCCTCGGCGGGACCACCCGCCGCCCCGACTCCACGGCCGTGATCACGGTCCCCTGGACCCGCAACGAACGCGGCGCGATCACCGGCCTCAAGACCACCTCGTACGCCGAGAACGTCGTGGCGCTCGCACGCGCGCGTGAGCACGGCGCGTCCGAGGCGCTGTTCGCCAACACGGTCGGGCAGCTCTGCGAGGGCACCGGGTCGAACGTCTTCGTCGTCCTCGACGGCGAGATCCACACCCCGCCGGTCGCCTCCGGCTGTCTCGCGGGCATCACGCGCGCGTTGACCGTCGAATGGACCGGCGCCAAGGAGACCGATCTGCCGCTGGACGTCCTGGAGCGGGCCGACGAGATCTTCCTCACCTCCACCCTGCGTGACGTCCAGGCCGTCCACCGCGTCGACGAACGCGAACTGCCCGGCGCCCCCGGCCCGGTCACGGCGAAGGCCATGCGGATCTTCGACGAGCGCTCGGGCGACGACCTGGACCCGTGAGGGGCCGAATAAATTGGGCTGACTCGAAGGTCCACGACGGGTAGAACACCCCTGATGACCACGACCCTGCGGCCGACCGAGCCGCTTCAGCACAACGCCGACGGGACGCGCTCTCGCCACTACCAGGTGTGCGTCAACAGCCGTCCCGTCGGCGCGATACACCTCGGCACGTCACCCGCCTTCGGTGACTCGGTGGCCCGCATCCACGACCTGCGCATCGAGGAACCCGACCGGCGCCGCGGCCGGGCCACGGTGGCCGCGCTCGCCGCCGAGGAGGTTGCGCGGAGCTGGCGCTGCCGGGAGATCGAGGCCGGCGTACCGGCGAACGCCGAGGCGGCCCTGGGGCTCGTCAAGGTCCTGGGGTACGTCCTGCGCAACCGCGGCATGGAGAAGCGGCTCGGCGACACCCCGCCCGAGCTGCCCGCCGGCAGTGCGGCCCGCCCCATGACGCAGGCCGAGTTCGACGTGTGGCTGGCGCGCGGGACGGAGGACTACGCGCGTACCTGGATGGCACGGGGCGTGCCGGAGCCCGAGGCGCGCGCCAAGTCGCAGCGCGATCACGAACAGCTCGTGGAGCACGGCCTCGCCACCGAGGACATGCGGTTCAGCGTCCTTGAGCACGACGGCACGCGCGTGGGCGTCCTGTGGCTCGCCCTGCGCGACGGCACCCCCTTCGTCTACGACGTCGAGGCCGACGAGGCCCACCGCGGCCGGGGCCACGGCCGCACCCTCATGCTCCTGGCGGAGACCCAGGCGCACGCCCTGGGCAAGCGCACCCTGGGCCTCAACGTGTTCGCGGGCAACACCCCGGCCGAACGGCTCTACGAGTCACTCGGCTACGAGACGACGCGGTACGCCTTCTACAAGCCGCTGCTGTAGCCGCCGAGGCCGACCACCCCGGTGGTACGACGGCTCAGGCGCCCTGCTCGCCGAGCAGCCGGTCCACGATCGTCTCGATACGCTCGCGCAGCCCTGCCTGGCTCTTGCCGCCGTCGAGGCGTTCACCGTCGACGACATACGTCGGGGTGCCGGTGACACCGATCGCCTTGCCCTCGGCCTGGTCGGCGTCCACGATCAGGATGTGCCGGCCGTCGATCAGCGCGGTGTCGAACTCCTCGGCGTCGAGCCCCAGTTCGCCGGCCACCTCGACCAGGAAGGGTTCGCCCTTACGGCTCAGGTCCTCGACCCGCGCCAGCAGGGCCTCGACGTAGTCCCAGCCCCGGCCCTGCTCCGCGGCCTCCTCGGCGGCCTGCGCGGCGGCGAAGGCGTGCTTGTTCTTCTCCAGCGGGAAGTGCCGCAGCCGCAGCTCCAGCCGGTCGCCGTACCGCGCGCGCAGGGCCCGGACGTCCTCCAGGGCGGTCCGGCAGTCCGGGCACTGGAGATCGCACCAGACGTCGAGCACGGGGACAGCGGGGCGCACGGGGGAGGAGTCGCTCATGCCCCCAGTCTCCCAGCCCGGCCCCGGACGACCCAATCCGCCCCGGTACGCCTCAGGGACGCACCCCCGGACCGGCACTTCCGGAGGAGCCGACCCGGAGATGTCCCTGATGTCCCGCCGGGGCATGGCCCCACGGGGTTCGGGCGGTGCAGGATGGAAGGGACGAACTGCCCGAGCGAGCCCTGCCCTGGAGGACCGGATGATTGCCGAGACCGTCTGTTCCGCCGTCGCCGCGGCCGGCCTGGGCATCGCGGCGGTCACGGCGTACCGCAAACGCTTCCTCGCGGCCGCCCGCCTCGCCGCGTACTCCCTTGTCCCGCTCGGTCTGGTGATGACCGGCGTCGTCGACTGGGTGGCGGACACCGCGTTCAGCCCGACGGCCTGGGCCGGCTTCATCGTGCTCGGCGCCTCCTGGCTGCTGTTCGCGAGCACGCGCGCGGTGGAGCGCCGGCGCGGTGGCACCCGCAAGGAGCGCAAGGTGGCCCGGGCCGCTCAGACCGAGGCGGTCGCACCGGCGGCCTCGGCACCCTCCCTGGGCCCGGCCGCCCGACCGGCGAACCGCCCGGCGGCGGCACCCCGCTCCGGCGCCGGAGCCGGTTCGGGTGAGGATTTCAGCGACATCGAGGCCATCCTGAAGAAGCACGGCATATGACGGGTGCAGGCGGACTGAAACGACACAGTCGGCCCGCGTAGCGCCCCAAGGTCGTCCACGCTCCGCACCGGCTGTCACGGGATCCGGCGAACTACCCGTACTTTCCTGGCGTGTTGGTCCCCGGAGGGGTCCAGTCTGCGTCATCATCGCCCGCGAGATGCTGGACACGACACAGAGCGACACCGCGCCGCCGCAGGACGAGCCGCGCGGGTGCCTTTTCGCCCTTTCCCAGCCACCGCTGATGATCTTCCTTGCGGTGATCGGGTGTCTGCTGCTCATGGCTGCGCTGCACGATCTGCTGCTGCTCTGAGCCGTACCCGCGGTACCCGGCGCCACCCGCCGGGTACCGCGTCGACACCCCTACGAGGCCGCTCAGCCCGCCGCCTCCTTGCGGCGTGCCCGGTACGCGGCCACATGCAGCCGGTTCCCGCAGGTACGGCTGTCGCAGTAGCGCCGCGACCGGTTGCGGGAGAGGTCGACGAAGGCGCGCCGGCAGTCGGGGGCCTCGCAGCGCCGCAGCCGCTCCTGCTCCCCGGCGACCACGAAGAAGGCCAGCGCCATCCCGCAGTCCGCCGCCAGGTGGTCGGCGACGGAGGCACCGGGCGCGAAGTAGTGCACATGCCAGTCGTAGCCGTCGTGGTCGGTGAGCCGGGGCGTGGTGCCGGCGGCCGCCACCAGTTCGTTGATCAGCGCGGCCGCGGCCCTGGCGTCCGGCGCCGAGAAGATCGCCGCGAACCGCCCGCGGACCTTGCGCACCGCCGAGAGGTCGAACTCCGAGAGCACCCCGACATCACTGATTTCGTGCTTTCGTACGAATTCCTCGAGCGTGGCGAGGTCGGGCAGCGCGTCCGGGGTCGTGGTGTCCTCCGGGGCGGTGTTCACCAGATCCACCACGGCATCTAGGGCACACCGGGTGTCATGGGTGATCAGCACGTTTCGCTCCCTGGCCTGGGGGGTCGGGCGGGCGCCCGCCGATGCTGGCCGATGGTAGTGGCTTCCCGTGCGCGCGTACCGGCCCCGACTGTCGTGAACCCCACACGCAGCCGGCGCCGCCCCGCGGAAATCCGCGGCGACGGCGCCGGTGTGCGTACCCATATGCGGTTGTTATGCGGTTGTCCTGGCCCGAGCCGTCACCCCGAGTCGACGGCGCCGGGCGGCTTGGTGGGGCCTCGCCCTAGCTTTCCGCCAGGATGTGCGAGAGCTCCTGATCGAGGTCGAAGTGGCGGTGCTCCGTGCCGGGGGGCACGGCGGCGTCCGTCCGCTTCAGGAACGACTCCAGGGCCCGGGCCGGGGCCTCGAGCAGTGCTTCGCCCTCCGGGGAGCTCAGGGCGATGCACACGACGCCCTGACCGTGACTGCGCGACGGCCAGACTCGGACGTCGCCGGTGCCGGTGGGCCGGTGGAGGCCCTCCGCGAGGAGGTCGCGGGCGAACACCCACTCGACGGTCTCCTCGGCTCCGGTGTGGAAGGTGGCGTGCACGGCGTAGGGGTCGGCCGTGTCGTACCGCAGGCCTGCGGGGACAGGCAGGGATGACTCGCTCGACACAACGAGGCGCAGGTGCAGCTCGCAGCTGACCGTGGTGTTCATAAGCGCCAGGGCCTTTCGCTCAGTGTGCGCTCGGGGATTCGCACGTCGGCGAAATCGACATGCCACCTACGGTGCCGTTGTAAACCCCTCTGAGTGTTTTGCGTGCCTTTACGTAACTCTTCCGGCCGAGACCCTGTTCGCGAGCTACCTCCATTCCGGTGACTGGTTTCCCTCGGGTAAAGTTTGGCCCTATGAATACGGGGAGTGACCAGCAGGGTGAGGCCGCCGTGAGCGCGGACGAGAGCGGTACGGACGGGGCGAAGAGCGAGCAGCCGCTCGGCTCCAGGGCGCCGGAGTTCATCAAGGCGCGCCGCATGCTCCACCTGAGCTGGCAGGTCGGGATCTTCATCATCGGGCTCGCGGTCGTGGTCGTGGGCATCATCATGCTTCCGCTGCCGGGACCCGGCTGGGTCGTGATCTTCGGCGGCATGGCGATCTGGGCGACCGAGTTCGTCTGGGCCCAGCTCGTGCTGCGCTGGACCAAGCGCAAGGTGACCGAGGCGGCCCAGAAGGCGCTCGATCCCAAGGTGCGCCGACGGAACATCATCCTGACGTCGATCGGCCTGGTGATCGTGGCCGCGCTCGTCGGTGTCTACCTCTACAAGTTCGGCTTCGAGATGCCCTGGAACATCAAGGACCAGTGACCACGGGCCGTGCGGGGGTGCTCAGGCACCCCCTGACATGGGGTAATGTTCTTCCTGCGTCCGGGCGATTAGCTCAGTGGGAGAGCGCTTCGTTCACACCGAAGAGGTCACTGGTTCGAACCCAGTATCGCCCACCCGGACCGACGGCCCGTCTGCGAGCAGCAGACGGGCCGTCGTCGTTTCCGGCTCCGGGTCCGCCGACGAGTTTCGGCCGGACAACCTCCGGGTGCGACAGGCCAGTTCGCGTTCGGTCGGCCGAACCCGACTGCCTCACCAGCGACTTCGCAGTCTGTGCCGCGGCACAGTTCTCCACTGTGCCGTCAACTCGCCGAGCCGCCCCACAAGAAATTCCTGTCCGAATCATTGACGCACCCCGAGGCCCCTCGTAGCTTGTGCCAGCAAGCGCTTACTTGAAACGATTCATGCAGGCGGCAACGACGCTGCGGGGAGGGGCCCCAACCATGGGAACCAGCAGGAATGTTGAGAGGCGTACGATCCTGAAGGTGGCCGGGGCCTCCGCGGCCACGCTCGGACTGGGCGCGACCACCGCGTGCGGTGGCGACAGTGGCTCCGGAGACGGGAATGTGACGCTCCGTTATGCGTGGTGGGGTGGCGAGCCGCGCACCATCGCGATGAAGAAGGCGATCGCGGTCTTCGAGAAGAAGTATCCGAAGATCAAGATCAAGCCCGAATTCACCGACTACGAGGCGTTCTGGGAGAAGTTCCAGACTCAGGCCTCCGGTGGAAATCCGCCGGATGTTTTCCAGAATGCGGTCGGCTTTCTCCGCAAGTACGACAAGCGCGGCGTGTTGATGGATCTCAAGACCCAGGCGGACTCCGGGAATCTGGACCTGGAGCACTTCCGCAACGGCGTTCTGGCGAACGGTCAGGTCGACGGCAAGCAGATCGGCATCCCCGTCGGCGCCAACACGATGGCCCTCGTCATCGACCTCAAGGCCTTCGAGAAGGCGGGCGTCGAGGCGAAGTTCGGCTGGACCTGGGACGACTACTTCGAGGCGCTCCAGACGATCCAGGACAAGCTGAAGATCGCCGGTGACACCGGCTACTTCACCATCATGTACCTGTACGACCTGTACCTCCGTCAGAACGGCAAGGCCTTCTTCACCGACTCCGATCTCGGTTTCACCGAGGACGATCTGACGGAGTGGTGGTCGGACGGCTACAAGCGCGTGAAGTCCGGACTCGTCGCCGACCCGAAGAAGATCGAGCAGGTGAAGCCGAAGTCCGGTCTCTCGGCGGGGCTCGCCGCCTCCGAGTTCACCTGGGACAACTTCTCCATCCGTTACGAGGGTGAGGGCGAGTCGGACTACGGGCTCGCGCCCATCCCCACCACGGACGGCAAGGACACCGGCCAGTACCTCGGCTCGCTGATGCTCAGCGCCTTCTCCGGGACCAAGCACCCCAAGGAGGTCGCCCAGTTCATCTCCTTCATGGTCCACGACCCCGAGGTCGGCAAGATCATGGGCTACGACCGCGGCATCCTCTCCACCACGGAGCAGTACGACGCCTTCGTGCCGACCGACGCCAACAACAAGGGCGTCAAGGCGTACGAGGACGAGGTCGCCAAGGCCGGAGTGCTCGGGAAGATCACCCCGCACCCGTCCGGCGCCGATGTCGTCGAGGCGGCGTTCCTGCGCATCGGCGGTGAGGTCGCCCAGGGCAAGACCAAGCCGGCCGACGCCGCCAAGGCGCTGTTCAGCGAGGCCAAGGCCGCGTTCGCGGGCTGAGGGGACGTACCACCATGACGCTCGTCAAGGAAGCGCCCGCGCGCCCGGCGAAGAAGCGGTCCGCCGCTCCTGCCGCCGGGCGGCGCGGGCGGCGCCGCGAGAACATCGCCGGCTATCTCTTCATGTCGCCGTGGATCGCCGGGTTCCTGGTGCTCACGGCGGGGCCGATGATCGCGTCGCTGTACTACGCGTTCACCCGCTACAACCTCTTCACTCCGCCGGAGTGGGTGGGGTTCGACAACTTCACGACCATGTTCCAGGACCCGCGCTGGCAGAAGTCGGTCGAGGTCACCCTGAAGTACGTCGTCATCGCCACCCCGCTCAAGCTGCTGCTCGCGCTCGGTGTCGCGCTGCTGCTCGCGCAGAAGCGGCGCGGGCAGGGGCTGTACCGGGCCGCGTTCTACATGCCGTCGCTCATCGGGGCCAGCGTCTCCGTCGGCTTCGTGTGGCGGGCGCTGTTCTCCGACGACGCGATCGTGGACCGTACGCAGAAGATCTTCGGTGTCGACGTGGGCGGCTGGATCGGCAACCCCGACTACGTCCTCTACTCCCTGGTCGCGCTGAGCATCTGGCAGTTCGGCGCGCCGATGGTCATCTTCCTCGCCGGTCTCAAGCAGGTCCCGCGGGAGCTGTACGAGGCCGCCGAGGTGGACGGCGCCGGACCGCTGCGGCGGTTCTGGAACATCACGCTGCCGATGATCTCCCCGGTGCTGTTCTTCAACGTGCTGCTGGAGTCCATCCACGCGTTCCAGGTGTTCGGCTCCGCCTACGTCGTCTCCGACACCCGGTGCGGGCCCGCCGACGCCACGCTCGTCTACACCTGCTACCTCTACCAGAAGGGCTTCAAGGAGGCCCAGATGGGCTTCGCCTCCGCGATGGCCTGGACGCTGGTGGTCGCGGTGGCGCTGGTCACGGCGGTCCTGTTCTGGTCGCAGAAGAAGTGGGTGCACTACGAGGAGGCCGCCAAGTGACCAGTGCCACCACGCCCGTCGTGCGCACCGCCGGTGAACGCAGGCGGGTCGGATCGATCGTCTGGCACGTGGGTGCGCTCGTTGTCCTCGCGGTCGTCCTGTACCCGGTGATCTGGGTGCTCGGCGCCTCGTTCAAGCCGAGCAAGGACATCATCGCCAGCCTCGACCTGCTGCCCACCAAGCCGGTCTGGGCGAACTTCTCCGGGCTCGCCGACGGCATCTCGGGCATCTCCATCACCAGCTTCTTCACCAACTCGCTGATGTACGCGGGCCTCGCCGTGGTCGGGGTGGTGCTGTCCAGCTCGCTCACCGCGTACGCCTTCGCCAAGATCCGGTTCGCCGGGCGGAACCTGCTCTTCACGTTGATGATCGGCACGCTGCTGCTGCCGTACCACGTGCTGCTGATCCCGCAGTACGTGCTGTTCCGCAACCTGGAGCTCACCGACACGCTGGTGCCGCTCGTCGCGGGCAAGTTCCTGGCCACGGAAGCGTTCTTCGTGTTCCTGATGGTGCAGTTCATGCGCGGGCTGCCGCGTGAGCTGGACGAGGCCGCCAAGCTCGACGGTTGCGGGCACTTCAGGACCTACTGGTCCATCGTGCTGCCGCTCACCCGTCCGGCCCTCATCACCAGCGCCATCTTCACCTTCATCAACGCCTGGAACGACTTCATGGGGCCGTTGATCTACCTCAACACCCCGGACAAGTACACCGTCTCGCTCGGCCTGATGATGTTCCGCGACCAGGAGGGCATCTCCAACTACGGCAGCATGATCGCGATGTCGCTGGTGGCGCTCGTGCCGGTCATCGCCTTCTTCATGGCCTTCCAGCGGTATCTCATCGACGGCATGGCGACGTCCGGACTGAAGTGAGGCGGTTGCACCCATGGCCCAAGCGCGTGTGAAGGCCCGCAGGCCGTCCTTCCTCGGGGGCGAGCGGTTCGCCGTGTTCGCCGAGTCTCTGCTCACCGGGGTGTGGATCGCGGTGGCCTCGCTCGGCGTCGTCACCTACCCCGCCGCCTTCGCCGCCGGTGCCCGGCACCTTCGGCGTCGTACCGGCCACGAGGGCGGCGGCTGGGGGGAGTTCGCCGCGGACTTCCGTACGGCCCTGCGCGGCGGGTGGGCCGTCGGGCTCGCCGGTTGGGCGGTCGCCGGTGTGGTCTGGGTGGACGTCCTGGCCGCGCGGGCCGGGCTGCCCGGTGGGCCGCTCGTCGGGGCCGTCGGTGTCTTCGCGCTGATCGGAGCCGTCGTGGCCCTGCTGCGGGCGGCCGCCGTCTGGGCGCCTGGTGACAGCTGGCGGGCGCTGCTCGCCGATGCCGGGCGGCGGACCGCGCTCGACCCCGCCGGCTCCTTCCTGATCGTCTGCGGTCTTGGCGTGGTCGCCCTGTCCGCCCTGTTCGTCGCCCCGCTGGCGGTCCCCGTGCTGGGGGCCGTCGCGGCGGCGGCCGTCGCCGTGGAAGAGCGGTACCGGCACCGCTGACGGGCGGTGCCCCGCACACCAAGGTCGGCGCCGCGGGCGCCGTACCTCTCTCTGTCATGCCCCTGACCATCCGCACAGCCGCACCTGGAAAGGAATGGCCATGTCCCCCATCCCCCGCAGGTCCCTCCTCAAGGCGGCCGCCGTCGCCGGCGCCGCCGCACAGTTCAGCTGGGCCCTAGGAGCCAAGGACGCGCAGGCCGCGCCCAGAGCCGCCGAGGCCGACGACGCACCGGTGACCCTGGACTGGCTGGAGGACGGCGGGCTGGGTGCCGCGCCCGGCTCCACGCTCGGGGTGCCCTGGCCGAAGGGCGTCCACCAGGAGGACCAGACCTTCGCGCTGACGGACGCGGACGGCAAGTCCGTGCCCGTGCAGTCCTGGCCGATCGCCTACTGGCCCGACGGATCCCTCAAGTGGACCGCCCACGCGGTCAGTTCGGGCAACGGCAAGCTCACCCTGACCGCCGGTGAGGCCGCCGTACCCGAAAAGAAGGTCACCGTCGACCAGGGCGGCGGCACCATCACCGTCTCCACCGGTGTCATCACCGCGAAGATCGGCAAGTCCGGCGCCACGCTCATCAAGTCGGTCACCCGAGGCTCCACCGAGATCGCCAAGAACGGCAAGCTCGTCCTGATCCGCCAGCCCGAGATCGAGGACGAGGACCAGGGCGCGGTGAAGACCGAGCGCTTCGACGGGGCCATCTCGGACGTGACCGTCGAACAGGACGGCCCGGTCCGCGCGGTCGTCCGCATCGACGGCAAGCACCGCAAGGGCGACCGGAGTTGGCTGCCGTTCTCCATCCGGCTCTACTTCTACGCGGGCGCCGACTCCTTCCGCATGGTGCACACCATCACCTTCGACGGCACGCAGGAACCGGGCAAGGCCAGCGGTGACTTCATCCGCGGCATCGGCGTCCGCTTCACCGTGCCGATGCGCGACCAGTCGTACGACCGCCACATCCGGATCGGCGGCGAGGGGACCGGTCTGCTGCGGGAGGCGGTCAAGGGCATCACGGGGCTGCGCCGCGACCCGGGGGCCGCCGTACAGGCCGCCCAGTACGCGGGCGAGAAGCTGCCGGATCCCTCGACCTGGGACCAGCGGGTCACGACCCGGCTCCAGTACATCCCCGAGTGGGGCGACTACACCCTCTCCCAGCTCTCCGCCGACGGCTTCACGCTGCGGAAGCGGACGAAGAAGGGGCACGGCTGGATCGGCGCCGGCGGCGGCAGGCGGGCCTCCGGGTTCGGCTACGTCGGCGGCGTCAGCGGCGGACTCTCCTTCGGGCTGCGGGACTTCTGGGAGAAGTTCCCCGCCCAGCTCGACATCCGCGACGCCCACACCGACCAGGCCGAGGTCACCCTCTGGCTCTGGTCGCCCGAGGCGCAGCCCATGGACCTGCGCTTCTACCACGACGGCATGGGCCAGGACACCTTCGCCGAGCAGCTCGAAGGCCTCAACATCACCTACGAGGACTACGAGCCGGAGTTCGGAACGCCGTACGGCATCGCCCGTACGTCGGAACTGCTGTTCTGGGCCAACGAGTCGACCCCGACCCCGGCGAAGCTCGCCGAACAGGTCGAGGCCGTACGGGTGTTGCCGCAGCTCGCCGCGCCGCCGAAGCAGCTCATCAAGGCGAAGGTGTTCGGGCCGGGGCTGTACTCCGAGCCCGACCGGTCGACCCCGGCCAAGGCGAAGATCGAGGACCATCTCGACTTCCTCTTCACCTACTACAAGGACCAGGTGGAGCAACGCCGTTGGTACGGCTTCTGGGACTACGGCGACATCATGCACACCTATGACACCGTCAGGCACCAGTGGCGGTACGACATCGGCGGCTACGCGTGGGACAACTCCGAGCTCTCGCCCGACCTCTGGCTCTGGTTCGCGTACCTCCGCAGTGGCCGCGCGGACATCTTCCGGTTCGCCGAGGCCATGACCCGGCACACCGGTGAGGTCGACGTCTACCACCTCGGCAAGTGGGCCGGGCTCGGTACGCGGCACGGTGTGCAGCACTACGCCGACAGCGCGAAGCAGCAGCGCATCGCCAACACGACGTACCGCCGCTACTACTACTTCCTCACCGCGGACGAACGAGTCGGCGACCTCATGCACGCCAACGTCGACTCCGACGAGACGTTCCTCGTCCTCGACCCGATCCGCAAGATCCGCACCGAGCCGTACACGCCCGACCGGCACGCCCTGTCGATCGGCTTCGGCACGGACTGGAGCGGGCTCGTGTCGGCCTGGCTGACGGAGTGGGAGCGCAAGGGGCCGAAGTGGGAGAAGGCCAAGGCGCGCGTGCTGTCGACCATGGAGACGATCGGCGCCCAGCCGAACGGGTTCGTGCAGGGGAGTGGGCTGTACGACCTCGACACCGGCAAGTTCGCCATCGCCTCGGCGCCGGTGGTCGGGGTCTCGCATCTGTCCGCCGTGTTCGGGCTCAACGAGCTGTGCGCCGAGCTCATCGACCTCGTCGACATCCCGAAGTTCAACGAGGCGTACTTCGACTACTGCCGCTACTTCAACGCCACCAAGGCCGAGCAGGCGGCTCGGTACGGGTCCAACTTCGGGACGCTGCTGCTGTTCCAGGGGCATTCGCGGCTCGATGCGTATGCGGCTGTGCAGACCGGGGATGCGAAGTTGGCCACGCGGGCGTGGGAGAAGTTCTACAACTCCGATGGGTACAAGGAGTCCGCGCCCTGGAAGACGGAGGCGTTGAGCGGGCCTGTGGCGTTGGTGGCGGGTAGTGAGGCGGCTTGGGTGTCCACGAACGACACCGCGCTGTATGGGCTTGCCGCGATTGAGAATCTGGCGTTGCTCGGGGACAAGATGCCTTCGTAGAGGGCGTGTTGGGGTTGTGGGGGACTGCGGGCCGGTGGTGGCTGGTCGCGCAGTTCCCCGCGCCCCTAGGGGGTCAGCGCATCCTTCCCAAGATGTTCCGCATCCTTTGTACGTCCCTGATGCGCTGCTCGTATGTCGCTCCCAGGGCGAGTAGGAGGAGGCCTGCCAGGGCCGGGGGGACCCAGCGGGGGAGGGCGTCCGTCACCTGGGCTATGTAGGGAGCCAGTTCGTGAAGGGCGTCCAGGGTCAGGACCGAGCCGCCCAGGATCAGGGGGGCCTGGAGGTTGTGGCCGGCGCCCAGCAGGGTGAGGGAAAGGGCGGCCAGGCCCAGGAGGAACGGGCGGGTCCAGTCCGAGTCGCTCCAGGCCGTGGCCAGGCTCGGGAGGAGGGTGGCGGTCAGGCCTGGGGCGTACGCCGTCCAGGACGAGGTCTCCGGGGCGCGACGCCTGCGGAGGTGGCCGATGAGCAGCGCCGGGACGGTCACCGGGATCGTGTACGCCTCCGGCATGCCGACGTCCCAGGCCGCCAGGCGTGCCCAAGCCGCCAGGACGAACAGGACGGCGGCCGCGTAGCCGACGGGGCGGCGGTCCGGGCGGAGGGCCGTGCCCGCGGCGATCACCGCGCACAGGGCCAGGACCAGGGCGAGCAGGGGGAGATCGGGCGTCGCCAGGGCGATGGCAAGCAGTGCCGCCGCCGCTCCCGTCAGTTCTATGGGGATCCGGTCGGTGACGCGCGGGGCGAGCAGGGCCGCGGTCACCGGGACCGCCAGGACCAGCAGGGCGGTGTGCTGCGGCGGCCAGTCCGCGGCGGCGCCCGTCGCGCAGGCCAGCGCGGTGGCGTAGGTGAGGGCGGCCGGGGCCGTGACCGAGGTGAGGCGCCAGGAGACCGCCGCGAAGAACGCGGTGAGGGCGGTGAGCGCGGTGAGGGTCGCCGTCTGGGAGGCCAGGGCGGTGAAGGAGAGGTCGGTGGAGGTGGCGAGGGCGAGGATCGAGGTGGTCGGCTGGGCGTACGGGGAGGCGAGGGTCACCGCGGTCAGGGCGCCCAGGGTCAACAGGCCTGTGGTGTAGGGGAGTTCGAGGACCGCCGGGAGGGTCACGGCCGCGGCCCAGGTGAGCACGAGTGCGCCGGTCAGGGCCCGGGGGCGCCAGGTCGTGTGCCTGACGGCCAGGGCGAGCAGCGCCGCCACGGTCAGCAGGACGAGCGGGGCCGTCGCCGTGTCCGGCGGCCAGGGCGCGTCCAGGGTGACCGCCTCGCGGAAGTCCGCCGGTGCTCCGGACCAGGCCCGGGACGTCCAGGCGACCGGGCCCAGCAGCGTGATCGCCACGAGCGGCAGCGCCCACAGCACCGCTAGCGCCTGTACGGCGGCGGAGGCCCAGGCCAGACCGTTCCGTACCGTCACCGGCAGCCGGTCGAGTCGTACGGCCGCCAACAGGGCGATTCCGCACGCGAGATGGACCGGAACCGTCCACGCGTCCGGCAGCGACGGCCGGACCGTACCGGCCGCGGCGGCGACCGCGAGGAGGCCCGCGGCCACGGCGAGGCCGGTGGCGTGGCCCTTGCCCAGGCCGCCGCGCCACGCCGCGCCCAGGGCGATCGCCGCCGCGAGGAGGACGAGCGCCGCCGCACGGGCGGCGGCGCTCGGACCGGTGGCCGCCCAGGACAGCGCACCGGCCGTCAGTACGCCCGAGGTGCCCGAGCCGTACGCGCCAACGGTGGCGACGAAGCGTACGGAGGCGAGGCTCACCCGGAGCGCGACAGCGGTGTCGAACGCGGCCGTCAGCAGAAGCGCGGCCGCGACTCCGTGGGCGCCCGCGGAGGACGCGGTCGCCCAGAGGAACAGCGGGAGTTGGGCCGCGGTCAGCGCGGCCGGGAGGGGCAGGCGCAGCTCGGACGTCCGCGGCAGCCGGCCGTACGCCGTCCAGAGCGCCGCCAGTACCGCCGACGCGGCCGCTGTGTAGCCCGCGCCGTTCGTGCCCGGGAGGGCCACGGCGTACAGCGCGTACGCGTCGAGCACCGTCAGTGCCAGACCCAGGCCCACCACCGACTCGGCCGTCGAGCGCAGCCCGCGCTTCATCAGGGGCAGCGGGGCGGCGAGCGTGGCCAGCGTGACCGCGCCGAGCACCAGGCCCCGCCCGGCGATCCCCATGTGACCCCAGCTGACCAGCGTGAACACCATCGCGGCGATGGTGAGCAGGACCCCGCCGAGCAGCAGAAGGGCGTTCTGCACCCCGGGCGCGCTGGTCTCCGGGCGCGGGGAGATCACGGGGTTCGGCTGCGTCGGCTGGGCCGGCCGCGGCTGGAGCGCGGCGATCAGCCACGCACGTCGGGCCAGCAACTGGGCCCGGCGGCGGTCGAGTTGCCACAACTCGGCATCGAGGAGCCGCAACTCCTCGGCCGGGGGCGGGGTCTGCGTCATGCCTTGGAGTGTGGTCCGGGTCACGTCGTACGACATGAGTGCGCGTACTCAGAACGTACTCAGATCCCCACGGGCACACTCTGTGCATGGACTGGAGCCATTACCGCTTCCGCACGCAGTGGGCCCTGCCCGCGCCGCCGACCACCGTCTACGACGTGCTGGAACAGGCCGAGGACTACCCCCGCTGGTGGCCCCAGGTCCGCGAGGTGAACCGCCTCGACGACACCACCGGCCTGATCAGGATCCGGGCCACCCTGCCGTACGACCTCGTCTTCACCGCGCGCGAGGTGCGGCGGGACCGGGCGGGCGGGGTGCTGGAGATCGCCATGACCGGGGATCTGGAGGGGTGGGCGCGCTGGACGATCACCGGGGACGGGGGCGGCAGCCTCGCCTCGTACGACCAGGTCGTCGACGTGAACAAGCCGCTGCTGAGGCGGCTCGCGGTACCCGGGCGGCCGGTGTTCCGGGCCAACCACTGGCTGATGATGCGGGCCGGACGGCGGGGCCTGACCGCGTACTTGGAAGCGGTTTGAAGGAAGGGCGCGGAGACCTGTATTGTTCAGTGCGTTCCCGGGCGATTAGCTCAGTGGGAGAGCGCTTCGTTCACACCGAAGAGGTCACTGGTTCGAACCCAGTATCGCCCACCCGGAAGAACCGGTCTGCTGACGCAGGCCGGTTTTTTTGTGCCTGAAGGGTGCGACTTGAGGGGGGCCTCATGATTGGTGGAGCGGGAAAGAGAAGAAGACGGGTAACGTCGATACGGCGGCGCAGGGTGCGGTCGCTGATCATCGTCTTCCTCGTACTGGCGGCGTTCGGGGGGATCGCCGCCGGCGCCCAGACCCTGGCGAACAAGGAACGGGTCACCTCGATGTGGGTCGGTGCCGAACTGCGCGCCGACGGGAGCGCCTTGATCACCGAGGTCATCGACTACGACTTCGGACACTCGGGACAGTCGCACGGCATCTACCGTGACGTGCCGGGCGACCCGTTCGAGGACAGCGAGAACGTGCACGTCAGCCTGGACGGGCACAAGGTGCCCTACGAGGACACCTACGGCGACGTGTACCAGGACGAGAAGGGCGAGCGGAGCTACGCCGACCGGCTCAGGATCGGCGATCCGCAGCGCACGATCAGCGGGGTGCACCGGTACCGGATCCAGTACCTGCTCCCCGAGGTGGTCAAGGACGGCAAGCTCGCCTGGGACGCGGTCGGTACCGGCTGGAAGGTCGACCGGGCGGACGTCGAGATCCATGTCGTGGGCGGGTCCGGGCTCAGCGGTATCCGCTGTGCGCGCGGCACTTGGGACGACGGGAAGCCCTGTACGGCCCGGCAGAGCGAGCCGGGACACCTGGTCGTGAAACTGGATCGGCTCAGCGGTCATGAAGGCCTCACGTTGTACGCGGACCTCGCGAAGACCAAGGCCGCGGGTGCCGTGACACTGCCCGCGGCGCCCTCGGGCAAGGCCGTCGGCACGACCCTCGCCCACCCCGTGCGCAACGGCGTGATCTTCCTCGCCCTCGCCATGGCCTGCGCCGCGCTCACCGCCTGGGCGCTGCGGTTCACCGGGCGGGACCGTGTCGAGGGGGAGGACGGGCGCGTGCGGAGGGTCGCGATCGAGCGGCTGGCGCGTACGGTCACACCGTCCGCCGCACCTCCCGGGGAACTGACCCCGGCGCAGGGCGGGATCCTGCGCGTCGAGTCCGTGGAGAACCACCACAAGGTGGCGTGGCTGCTCACCGCCGCGGCCGACGGATATCTCGCCATCGAGGGCGACGAGCGGCATCCGGTGCTGCGACGGCGCGACCCCGGGCAGCGGCGGCAGCCGGCGACCGCGGCCGTCCTGCGCAAGATGTTCTCCGGCCGGAGCAGCCTGACCCTCGGCACCAGTGACATCTGGTTCAGGCAGGGCTGGGACGAGCTCACGTCGAAGCTGTCGCAGTGGCGTCAGGACAGCGGCCTGTGGGACATGTCCGTCAGACAGCGCCTCCTCGGGTGGAAGGCGGTCGAGCTGTGGGCCGCACTGCTCGGTTTCGCCCTCGTGATCACCGGCGGCGTCCTGAACGGCCACCGGAGCCCGGCCGGACCGCCCGTCCTGCTGGCGGCGGCCGTCCTGTCGGGCGTCGCTGTCGCCGTCGTGGCCCGCGCCTGGGAACTGGACCGGCGCACCCCGCGCGGCACCCAACTCTGGCTCCAGGTCGAGGCGTTCCGGCGCTACCTGGCCGACCCGGCCACCTGCCCCGACGAACTCCCCGTCGGCGAACAGGCGGACCGGTACGCGGCCTGGGCCGTCGCCCTGGGCGTCGACTCCGCCTGGGAACAGGCCGTCAGCGCCTCGACAGCGGCCCCGGCAACGACCTCGTCGCGCCGCTTCTCCCTCGACATCACCGACGTCCTGCTCGTCGCCGCCGTGGCCTCCGCCGCCGGCGCCTCCTCCGGTGGCGGGGGCGGCAGTTCAGGCGGTGGCGGCTCCGACAGCGGCGGAGTCGGCGGTGGTGAAGGAGGCGGAGGCGGCGGCTCCTGGTGAGACCGGCGCCCCGCGTCCCAACGGTCAGGCCGCTGCGGGCAGTTCAGGACGCAGCGGCCACGCCTGGTCCACCACCTCGGGCGTACCGCTGCGCGCGAACCACGCCTGGAGCCCGCGCGCCTGCGCCGCGTGCCATCCCGCCTGGAGGTGGTGCAGCTCGTTCGGCGACAGCCGCTCCAGCCGCGCCGAGAAACGGCGCCCCACCGCTCGTACGACATCCAGTGCCGCGACCGCGTCCGCGCCCGCGTCGTGCGCGCCGTCCAGCGTGACCTCGTAGTGCTCGCACAGGTCCGTCAAGGTGCGGCGGCCCTTTCGGTAGCGGTCCAGATGCTTGTCCAGGACCCTCGGGTCCAGGACCAGCAGCGGTGACGACCGGAACCAGTGGTCCAGGGACGAGGCGCGATGGCGGCGCAGCTCCCGGTCCAGGATGGTCAGATCGAACGGCGCGTTCATGACCACCAACGGGCGTCCCGCGGTGGCCTGTTCGGCCAGGTGTTCCGCTATCTCGTACATCACCGGCGCCGGCCAGCGGCCGTTGCGCTGGAGATGGTCGTCCGTCAGCCCGTGCACCGCCGTCGCCGCCTCCGGCACCGGCACACCCGGGTTCACCAGCCATCGGGTCACCCGCGGCCGGGTGCCCGGGGCGTCCTGGACGACGACGGCGGCCGACACGATCCGGTCGGTCTCGACATCGACGCCCGTGGTCTCCGTGTCGAAGGCGGCCAGGGGCCCCTCGTACCAGCACGTCATACCTACACAACCCCTCGTTCACCCACGGCAGCTGACGCACCGTCTTCTGCCTGTTTGGTGATACCCGGGCTGTTTGCGCCGTACGCCGGAAGGACACAACAGGAATACGGGTCTTTGCAGTTCAGCGACCCGGGGTGCGGATTCACCGAACGTGGAAGGCTGTTGGTCATGGCGATAGCGCAGCCCGAGCGGGGCGGGCTGCTGCCCGAACGTACGGGCCCCCTTCGCGGCACACTCGCCACCACCGCCTGCATGGAGACCTTGCAGGTGGGCTATCTGCACGCCGTCGCCGCGGCGGCCGGCTGCTCGCTGTCGCAGCCCTTTCCGGACAACGGCATCGACTGGCACGTCAGTCACGGCTCACCCGGGCACACGGTGGACGACGAGGTCACCATCAAGGTGCAGCTCAAGTGCACCTACCAGATACCGCCGAACCCGCCGGGGCGGTTCTTCTCCTTCACGCTCGACAACGACCATCTGCGCAAACTCGCGCGCACCCCGGTCTCGGTGCACAAGATCCTCGTCGTCATGCTCGTGCCGAGATCCCAGGACGACTGGCTGCGCGCCAGCCACGACCGCCTGGACCTCAGGCACTGCTGCTACTGGGTCAACCTGGCCGGCCACCCGATCACCGGCCGGACCCGGACCACCGTGCGGATACCGACCTCACGCATCTTCGACGACCGGGCGCTGTGCGAGATCATGACGCGGGTCGGGACGGGAGGCAGACCATGACCCACCGCCCGCTGGAGGAGGTGCTGCGGCCCGTCCGCCCGCACCCCGCCCACGCCGCCTGGGACCGCGCCCCCGAACCCGACGAGGTCGACCCCGCCGTCCTCGGCGCCCTGCTGCACCGGCACGGCTGGCAGCGCCGCGGCGGCGCCCCCGGACGCTACGGCCGCTGGACCCCGCCCGGGCCCGGTGGCGGCGGCACGAGTCTCCTCGTCCCCGAGAACCGCTCCTTCCCCGACAGCGACGACCTGCTCGGCGAGGCGCTCGTCGCCCTCGCCCGCAGCGGCACGCCCTCCGCGCGTGAAGTGCTCGTCGGCCTCGCCGTGCCCAGCGACGAGATCCGCTGGTGGCGCGATGTGCCGCCCGGACCTGCGGGGGCCGCCCCCTGGCTGGTCGAGGAACAGCTGCGCGCCGCCGCCCGCCAGACCCTGCTCGCGGGCGCGCTCGCCACACGCGCGCGTGCCGGCTACTACGGCGCCCGCCACCGCCGCGCCGCCGCCGGCCTCCTGGAGAGCGTCCTCGTCGGCACGGCCACCGGGGACGTCCTGACCGCCTTCGCGCCCGTCGGCACCGGACGCCCCCTCGCCGTACGCCTCCACCAGGCCCTGTACGCCGCCCGCGAGGCCATCGACTACCAGCGGGCCACCGGCGGCATGGACGCCTTCGACGGGGCCGTCGAGGCGGGCGTCAGCCGTGAGCTCACCGAGGCGCTGATCGCCCTCGTACGCGGTACGGAGGGGGCGCGCATCGCCGTCGAGTGGGCGCCCGCCGCCGGAGTGCCCGCGGACTGCGCCGCCGGGGTCGAGCCCGTCGAGTTCTCGCCCGGCGACCTGCCCGTGCTGCGCGAGGCCGGGGCCCGCTATCTGCGTGAGGAGCCGTCCGTGCCGGTGCGGATCACCGGCACGGTCGTGCGGATGCGCAGGTCGGGGCCGCGAGGCGAGGGCAGCGTACGGCTGCGGGTGATCGCGGGCGCCGAGGTGCCGCACGTCCGGCTCACCCTCGACGAGGAGTCGTACCGGATCGCCGGGCACGCGCACCTCGTGGGGCTGCCGGTGCGGGTGCACGGCCGGCTGGAGAGCCGGGGCGGGTTCCGCAGGCTCACCGGCGCCTCCGGCGTCGTACCGGTGCAGGTGGACGAGGCGGAGCGGGACCGGCTGATGAAGTCCCTCCAGGAGAATCTCGACTTCTTCGAGGAAGCCTGCGGAGAGGCCCCTGAAGGGGACTGATTTCGCGGAGGTGGGTCCGGGGTCGGTACGATCCCCTATTGCGCGCGCTCACGGTACGGCGCCCGCATCCACCTTCAGTCAGGAGAGACCGGTGTCAGACGTCCGTGTGATCATCCAACGCGATTCCGAGCGGGAAGAGCGCACGGTGACGACGGGCACCACGGCCGCCGAGCTCTTCGCCGGCGAGCGCTCGATCATCGCCGCGCGCGTGGCCGGTGAGCTGAAGGACCTGGCGTACGTCGTTGCCGAGGGCGATGAGGTGGAGGGCGTCGAGATCTCCTCCGAGGACGGCCTCAACATCCTCCGCCACTCCACCGCCCACGTCATGGCGCAGGCCGTGCAGGAGCTCTTCCCCGAGGCCAAGCTGGGCATCGGCCCGCCGGTCAAGGACGGCTTCTACTACGACTTCGACGTCGAGCGGCCGTTCACGCCCGAGGATCTCAAGGCCATCGAGAAGAAGATGCAGGAGATCCAGAAGCGGGGGCAGAAGTTCGCCCGCCGTGCGGTGACCGACGAGGCGGCCCGTGAGGAACTGGCGGACGAGCCGTACAAGCTGGAGCTGATCGGCCTCAAGGGCTCGGCCTCCTCCGACGACGGCGCGGACGTCGAGGTCGGCGCCGGTGAGCTGACGATCTACGACAACCTCGACGCCAAGACCGGCGACCTGTGCTGGAAGGACCTCTGCCGCGGTCCCCACCTGCCCTCCACCCGGAACATCCCGGCGTTCAAGCTGATGCGCAACGCGGCCGCCTACTGGCGCGGCAGCGAGAAGAACCCCATGCTCCAGCGCATCTACGGCACCGCGTGGCCGACCAAGGACGAGCTCAAGGGCTACCTCGACTTCCTCGCCGAGGCCGAGAAGCGCGACCACCGCAAGCTGGGCTCCGAGCTGGACCTCTTCTCGATCCCCGAGCAGATCGGCTCCGGCCTCGCCGTCTTCCACCCCAAGGGCGGCATCATCCGCCGGGTCATGGAGGACTACTCGCGCCGCCGCCACGAGGAGGAGGGCTACGAGTTCGTCTACACCCCGCACGCGACGAAGGGGAAGCTCTTCGAGACGTCCGGGCACCTGGACTGGTACGCCGACGGCATGTACCCGCCCATGCAGCTCGACGAGGGCGTGGACTACTACCTCAAGCCCATGAACTGCCCGATGCACAACCTGATCTTCGACGCGCGCGGCCGTTCCTACCGCGAACTACCGCTGCGCCTCTTCGAGTTCGGGACCGTGTACCGGTACGAGAAGTCGGGCGTCGTACACGGCCTCACGCGCGCGCGTGGCTTCACGCAGGACGACGCGCACATCTACTGCACCCGCGAGCAGATGTCGGAGGAGCTCGACAAGACGCTCACCTTCGTCCTCGGCCTGCTGCGCGACTACGGTCTGACCGACTTCTACCTGGAGCTGTCCACCAAGGACCCGGAGAAGTTCGTCGGCTCGGACGAGGTCTGGGAAGAGGCGACCGAGACGCTGCGCCAGGTTGCCGAGAAGCAGGGGCTGCCGCTGGTCCCGGACCCGGGCGGCGCCGCGTTCTACGGCCCGAAGATCTCCGTGCAGACCAAGGACGCCATCGGCCGCACCTGGCAGATGTCGACCATCCAGCTCGACTTCAACCTGCCCGAGCGCTTCGACCTGGAGTACACGGGCCCCGACGGCTCCAAGCAGCGCCCGGTCATGATCCACCGCGCCCTGTTCGGCTCCATCGAGCGGTTCTTCGCGGTGCTCCTTGAGCACTACGCGGGCGCGTTCCCGGCGTGGCTGGCCCCGGTGCAGGCGGTGGGCATCCCGATCGGGGACGCGCACGTCGAGTACCTGGAGAAGTTCGCCGCCGCGGCGAAGAAGCAGGGGCTGCGGGTCGAGGTGGACGCCTCCTCCGACCGCATGCAGAAGAAGATCCGCAACGCCCAGAAGCAGAAGGTGCCCTTCATGGTCATCGCGGGCGACGAGGACATGTCGGCCGGCTCGGTGTCCTTCCGCTACCGCGACGGCTCCCAGGAGAACGGCATCCCGTTCGACGAGGCCATCGCGAAGATCGCGAAGGTCGTCGAGGAGCGGGTGCAGGTCTGATCGCTCAGTAGCGGAGAGGCCCTCGGGAGGCTCAGCTTCCCGGGGGCCTCTCGTCGTCCTCCCGGGCGAACACCTGGAGCAGCCAGGAGGCGAAGGTGCCGGTGACCGCGCCGAGCAGGGCGAGGCCGATGGCCATGATGCCGACCGCGATCAGGCGTCCGGTCGGTGTGACGGGGGAGACGTCGCCGTAGCCGACGGTCGCCAGGGTGGCGCAGGTCCACCAGACGGCGTCGCCGAAGGTGTGGATGGTCGCTCCGTCGGCGCCGCGTTCCTCCTGGTAGACGGCGAGGGAGCCCGCGAACCCGAGCAGGAGTGTCGCCAGCCCGGCGTAGACCATCACGCGTGCGTGCAGCGCGAGCCGGGGCCTGCCGTGCCGGCGCTGGACGGCCTCGTAGAACTTCACGACCCGCAGGGGGCGCAGGAGCGGCAGGAGCAGCACGAGGGTGTCCAGCCAGTGCGTCCGTACGAAGCTCAGCCGCCGGCCGCTGAGTCGCCAGCGCACCGCGTAGTCGACCGCGAACAGCAGCCAGGCGCCCAGGGCGACCGCGAGGCACAGGTCGGTCCAGACGTCGGGCATGCCGTGTGCCAGGACGCGGAGCGCGTACGCGGCGAGGAACACCAGGGACGCCACGGCGAGGGGGAGCTCGGTGCGCCGTTCCCAGCGGGCCTTCGGGGTGTCGTCGTCCACCGGTTCAGCTTGGCCCGGGGCGCGGGTGACGCAACCCCGGCGACACGCCGCGAACGGGCGAAGCCATATGCTTCCCTGCATGACGAGTGAGCCGGAGCAGCAGTGGGGAGTGGGGACCCAGGACGCGTTCCAGCGTCTGTGGACGCCCCACCGGATGGCCTACATCCAGGGCGAGAACAAGCCGACCGGCCCGGGTGCCGACGACGGCTGTCCCTTCTGCTCCATTCCGGCCAAGTCCGACGAGGACGGTCTGATCGTGCGGCGCGGTGAGCAGGTGTACGCGGTGCTCAACCTGTACCCGTACAACGGCGGCCATCTGATGGTCGTCCCCTACCGTCATGTCGCCGACTACACGGATCTCACCGACGCGGAGACGGCGGAGCTCGCCGCGCTGACCAAGCAGGCGATGACCGCGTTGCGCACCGCGTCCGGTGCCCACGGGTTCAACATCGGCATGAACCAGGGCACGGTGGCGGGTGCCGGGATCGCCGCCCATCTGCATCAGCACATCGTCCCGCGCTGGGGCGGGGACACGAACTTCATGCCGGTCGTGGGGCACACGAAGGTGCTGCCGCAGCTGCTCGCCGACACCCGCAAGATGCTGGCGGACGCCTGGCCCGCGTAGCGGCTACGCGTCGTACAGGTCGGCCTTCCTGGGTGCGGGGTCCTGGACCGCCGTGCTGAGGAACGCCGACCTCGTGCCGAACTTCTCGGTGTCCACGCCGTTGTCGGCCAGGACCTTGATCGCCGCCGCGTGGACCACGCGCAGCACCGGTGTCGCGGCGCGCATCGCGTCGTCGGCCATGAAGCGGTGGCGCCACGGCTGGTCAGCCCAGACGTGCCGCAGACCGAACGGCTCGGGGAGGGATATCGTCCCGCCGAGCCAGTTCAGCAGGGGCGGGTACCAGGACAGGGGTGCGCGGACGGCGAGACGTACGACCTCGCCCGTGGGGACCAGGGGCAGGTTCACCTTGCGGGTCTCCCACGGCTTGAAGGACTTCGGGACGTCCTTGGTCGGCGCCTCGGGCTTGCCCATGAACAGGGAGTTCACGGGGCCCAGCGCGTGGCCGGTCACCTCGATGCGCAGCGTCTCGTGCAGCACGGTGACGGTGATCATCATGGTGAGGATCAACTGGCCGTCCCACAGCGTCCACTGCACGCCGAGGTAGTGCCGGTCGCCGCTGCCGAACTGCTGCTTGTTGCAGATGTCCTGTATCGAGTGGGACCGGTGCTGGAACGCCTCGATGTCCGCGGACTGCTCGGTCCGGGCGACGGCCTTGGCGCCCTCCGCGATCGGGGTGACGATCCAGTGGCGTATGGACGCCTTCGGGAAGCCGCCGGTGTTGATCGTGTTCCGCTCCAGCATGCGCAGGCGGTCGTGGATGGCGCGGATGACGTCCCAGCTGCGGAAGGGGTGGATCTCGCGGTCCGAGTCGGCCGGGGTGAGGTCCTCGGCGAGCTGCCAGCCGCCCCAGCGGGTGCCCATGCCCAGGATGCCCTTGGGGCCGGCGTAGAAGACGTGGTTGGACTGCTGCTCGGCGCCCAGCTTGGCCAGCGACTGGCGCATCTGCTCGGCCTGGGTCTCGCCGGGGCTGGTCGGTACCGCTTCGGGGACCTGGGCGCCGACGCTGCTGCCGGCGATGAGGCCGTCCCAGCGCGCCCGCAGGTCCTTCGCCGCCTTGTCGCAGATCTGCTTGGCCCAGAACCAGCCGAGGATGGGCGCGACCACGCACGCGCGCGCGTACAAGCCCCAGAATCCCGTGAACGGGATCTTGATGAGGAAGATCACGGCGAGTGCGCCGACGCCGACGAGGAGGGCCGTGGCGAGGGCGGAGGCCCTCTTGTTGGGGTTCTTGTCGATGGTGGCGCGGATCTGGAACACCAGGAGTCCCACGAGGAGTCCGGGCAGGAACAGCAGACCGCACAGCACCATGACGGCGGACAGTTTCTTGTCGCGTTCGCGGCGCAGCCGGTAGGCGGCGAGGCAGTGGTCGACGACGACCTGGGGTTCGGTGCCGAAGGACTGGATGAGCGGCTTGCGGCCGGTGCCGATCATGCGCTCGATGACGGCCCGGGAGAAGGCCTCGCCGAGATTCGGCTTGAAGAGCTTGACCTTGCCTTCCTTGACGGTGGTCTCATGCCACTCGTTGTTGGCCTTGGTCATCTCCTCGACCGGGTTGTCCCGGTAGGCCGCGGAGGCCAGGGCGAATGTGGCCGTCTGGCTCTCGTCGCCGTTGCGCGGCACCTGAGGCCCGAAGGCATCCTCGTAACCGGTCCCCACGGACATTCCCGCCCCCGATCGCCGCCACTGTCGCTTCTGCGGCCTTCCCGACTTGCCTGCCCCGCACACCTGTTGATCAGGTCACCCGGCGCGCCGGGGCCCGACTTGATCAATGACATCAGCGTATCGGCCCCCACCGACATTCGTCGGCGGACGGCCGAAGCCGCCCGCCGACTCGGAGGGGAGCGTTCCACACAAGCCACTTGTAGTGTTCCCGGCGTCAACTGTCGCCAGTCGCGCGCCCTTTCACGCGCCAGGCGGCGCGTTCCCGCGCTAGGAGTCCCGCGCCTCCTCCCGGATCCGCTCCGCGATCTGCGGCGGCATCGGTTCGTGCCGTGCGTAGGAGCGGTTGAAGCGGGCCGTGCCGTGCGACAGGGAGCGCAGGTCGACGGCGTACCGGCCGATCTCGATCTCCGGCACCTCGGCCTTGACGAGGGTGCGGTTCCCGCTGGTCTGCTCGGTGCCGAGGACCCGGCCGCGCCGCCCGGACAGGTCGCTCATGACGGCGCCCACGTAGTCGTCGCCGACCAGGATGCTCACCTCGGCCACCGGCTCCAGGAGATGGATCTTCGCGTCGGCCGCCGCCTCCCGCAGCGCCAGCGCGCCGGCCGTCTGGAACGCGGCGTCGGAGGAGTCCACCGAGTGCGCCTTGCCGTCGAGCAGCGTGATCCGTACGTCGATGAGCGCGTACCCGGCGGCGACTCCCTTGGCCGCCTGAGCCCGTACGCCCTTCTCGACGGACGGGATGAACTGCCGGGGCACCGCGCCGCCGACGACCTTGTCCACGAACTCGATGCCCGAGCCGCCCGGCAGCGGCTCCACCTCGATCTCGCAGATGGCGTACTGCCCGTGCCCGCCGGACTGCTTCACATGCCGGCCGCGGCCGCCCGACTTCCCGGCGAACGTCTCCCGGAGGGAGACCTTGTGCGGGACGACGTCGACCTGGACGCCGTACCGGCTGCGCAGCCGTTCCAGCGCCACGTCGGCGTGGGCCTCGCCCAGGCACCACAGGACCACCTGGTGGGTGTCCTGGTTCTGTTCGAGCCGCATCGTCGGGTCCTCGGCGACCAGCCGGGACAGGCCCTGCGAGAGCTTGTCCTCGTCCGCCTTGCTGTGCGCCTGGATGGCGAGCGGCAGCAGCGGGTCGGGCATCTCCCAGGGCTCCATGAGGAGCGGGTCGTCCTTGGCGGAGAGGGTGTCGCCGGTCTCCGCGCGGCTGAGTTTCGCCACGCACACCAGATCGCCGGCGATGGCGTGCGTCACCGGGCGCTGCTGTTTGCCGAACGGCGTGGACAGCGCGCCGACCCGTTCGTCGACGTCGTGGTCCTCGTGCCCCCGGTCGGCCAGGCCGTGGCCGGAGACGTGCACCGTCTCGTCGGGGCGCAGGGTCCCGGAGAAGATGCGGACGAGGGAGACCCGGCCGACGTAGGGGTCGGAGGACGTCTTCACGACCTCCGCGACCAGCGGGCCGTCCGTGTCGCAGGCCTTGATCTCGCGCGGCTCGCCGTCGAGGGTGGTGACGCCCGGCGTGGGGTGCTCGAACGGGGTCGGGAAGCCCCGCGTGATGAGTTCGAGGACCTCGACCGTGCCGAGCCCCTGCCTGGCGCCCTCCGCCGCGGGGGCGGCGGCCAGGACCGGGAAGAAGACGCCGCGCGCGACGGCCCGCTCCAGGTCCTCGATCAGTGTCTTGACGTCGACCTGCTCTCCGCCGAGGTAGCGGTCCATGAGGGTCTCGTCCTCGCTCTCGGCGATGATCCCCTCGATGAGCCGGTTGCGGGCGTCCTCGATCTCCGGCAGCTGGTCCTCGCCCGGCTCGGACTCCTTGCGCTCACCGGAGGAGTAGTCGAACAGCTTCTGCGAGAGCAGACCGGTCAGACCCGTCACGGGCGCGTGCCCGTCGGGGCCCTGCGGCCCGTGCAGCGGCAGATACAGCGGGAGCACGGCGTCGGGGTCGTCCCCGCCGAACGCCTCCGCGCAGGTCCGTGTCATCTCCTCGAAGTCCGCCCGCGCGGCCTCCAGGTGCGTGATGACGAGCGCGCGCGGCATGCCGACGGCCGCGCACTCCTCCCACACCATGCGGGTCGAGCCGTCCACGCCGTCCGCGGCGGAGACAACGAAAAGGGCCGCGTCCGCCGCTCGCAGACCGGCCCTCAGTTCCCCGACGAAGTCGGCGTATCCGGGGGTGTCGAGAAGATTGATCTTGATGCCGTCCCATTCGACGGGCACCAGGGAGAGCTGTACCGAACGGTTCTGCCGGTGTTCGATCTCGTCGTAGTCGGAGACGGTGCCGCCGTCCTCCACGCGGCCCGCCCGGTTCACTGCCCCCGCGGTGAGCGCGAGAGCTTCCACCAATGTCGTCTTGCCCGATCCGGAGTGGCCGACCAGCACCACATTCCGTACGGACGCGGGGTGGTCGGCCGCTGTTGCCCTTCCGGCGGCTCCGGGGTGTGCGTTCGCCTTGTCGCCCATGGCCTTGCCTCCCGTGCACGGTGAGGTCACTGTGGGCGCGGACATGCCGGTCCGCGTGCGATGGCGGCTCCGGTGACGCCCGCGGTTCTTCGAGCTTTCCACTCCGGTCACGGTGCGTCCATACAGCGGACGCGATCGCGCCGTTACCCGTATGCCATACGGCCGTGACACGGGGCGCGAGTGCCCGGCGTTCGCACATGCGCGCGCGTGGCTACGATGGGCCAGCCGGTGGCCAGCAGGGGCCGCGCGGCCACACCGACCCTCGGGAAGGCCATGCTGAACAAGTACGCGCGTGCATTCTTCACGCGTGTCCTCACACCGTTCGCCTCATTTCTGATCAGAAGGGGCGTCAGCCCCGACACGGTCACGCTCCTCGGCACCGCCGGAGTGGTCGCGGGCGCGCTGGTCTTCTTCCCCCGGGGCGAGTTCTTCTGGGGCACGATCGTGATCACGCTGTTCGTGTTCTCCGATCTGGTCGACGGCAACATGGCCCGCCAGCTCGGCCGCTCCAGCCGCTGGGGCGCCTTCCTGGACTCCACGCTGGACCGGGTCGCCGACGGCGCGATCTTCGGCGGATTCGCCCTCTGGTACGCGGGCAACGGCGACGACAACGTCCTGTGCGCCGTCTCGATCTTCTGTCTGGCGAGCGGCCAGGTGGTGTCGTACACCAAGGCCCGCGGTGAGTCGATCGGGCTGCCGGTCGCGGTCAACGGACTCGTCGAGCGGGCCGAGCGCCTGGTGGTCTCGCTGGTCGCGGCCGGTCTCGCGGGCCTGCACAAGTTCGGGGTACCCGGCATCCAGTACCTGCTGCCGGTCGCCCTGTGGCTCGTCGCCGTCGGCAGCCTGGTCACGCTGATCCAGCGTGTCGTCACGGTCCGCCGGGAGTCGGCCGAGGCGGACGCGGCGGCTCAGCAGGGGACCCAGGAGACCCAGGGGAGCGAGGCGGCCAAGTGAGTGCCCAGGAGCGGCTCACCGACGCGCTGTACGGCCTCGGCTGGGGAGCGGTGAAGAAGCTCCCGGAGCCCGTCGCCGTACGCCTGGGCCGGACCGTCGCCGACCTCGCCTGGAAGCAGCGCGGCAAGGGCGTGCAGCGCCTGGAGAGCAACTACGCGCGCGTGCTGCCCGACGCGAGCCCCGAGCGGCTCAAGGAGCTGTCCCGCGCGGGCATGCGTTCGTATCTGCGCTACTGGATGGAGTCCTTCCGGCTCCCCGCCTGGAGCAAGGAGCGCGTCAAGGGCGGCTTCGACCCCAAGGATGTGCACCACCTGACCGAGGGCCTCGCCTCCGGCCGGGGCGTCATCCTCGCGCTGCCGCACATGGCCAACTGGGACCTCGCGGGCGCCTGGGTCACCACCAAGCTCGAAACCCCCTTCACGACGGTCGCGGAACGGCTCAAGCCCGAGACGCTGTACGACCGTTTCGTCGCCTACCGCGAGGGCCTCGGCATGGAGGTCCTCCCGCACAGCGGCGGCACCGCCTTCGGCACCCTGGCCCGGCGGCTGCGCGACGGCGGCCTGGTCTGCCTGGTCGCCGAGCGCGACCTGTCCGCCTCCGGCGTCGAGGTCCAGTTCTTCGGCGAGGCCACCCGCATCCCGGCCGGACCCGCGCTCCTCGCCCAGCAGACCGGCGCACTCCTGCTGCCGGTGACACTCTGGTACGACGACTCGCCCGTGATGCAGGGCAGAGTGCATCCCCCGGTCGAGGTACCCGAGACAGGCACCCGGGCCGAAAAGACGTCTGTCATGGCACAGGCGCTGGCCGATGCCTTCGCCTCGGGCATCGCCGACCATCCGGAGGACTGGCACATGCTGCAGCGCTTGTGGCTCAAGGATCTCGACCCCGCGCGCACGCCCTCCGGGGGGACCGCGTGAGGATCGGCATCGTCTGCCCGTACTCCTGGGACGTGCCGGGCGGCGTCCAGTTCCACATCCGCGACCTCGCCGAGTACTTCATCCGGCTCGGCCACGACGTCTCCGTCCTCGCCCCGGCCGACGACGACACCCCGCTGCCGCCGTACGTCGTCTCGGCGGGCCGCGCGGTGCCGGTGCCCTACAACGGCTCGGTGGCCCGGCTGAACTTCGGCTTCCTGAGCGCCGCACGCGTGCGTCGCTGGCTGCACGACGGCGAGTTCGACGTCGTCCACATCCACGAGCCGTCCTCGCCCTCCCTCGGCCTGCTGGCCTGCTGGGCGGCGCAGGGCCCGCTGGTGGCGACCTTCCACACCTCGAACCCGCGCTCCAAGGCCATGATCGCCGCGTACTCGATCCTCCAGGCCGCCCTGGAGAAGATCAGCGCGCGCATCGCGGTGAGCGAGTACGCCCGGCGCACGCTGGTGGAACACCTCGGCGGGGACGCGGTCGTCATCCCCAACGGCGTCGACGTCGGCTTCTTCGCCGAGGCCGAGCCCAACCCCGAGTGGCAGGGCGACACCCTCGGCTTCATGGGCCGCATCGACGAGCCCCGCAAGGGCCTGCCGGTGCTCATGAAGGCCCTCCCGAAGATCCTCGCCGAGCGCCCGCAGACCCGGCTCCTGGTGGCCGGTCGCGGGGACGAGGAGGAGGCGGTGGAGTCGCTGCCCGCCGAACTGCGCTCACGCGTGGAGTTCCTCGGCATGATCAGCGACGAGGACAAGGCGCGCTTCCTGCGCAGTGTCGACGTGTACGTCGCCCCCAACACCGGCGGCGAGAGCTTCGGGATCATCCTCGTCGAGGCCATGTCGGCGGGCGCCCCGGTACTCGCCTCGGACCTGGACGCCTTCGCCCAGGTGCTCGACCAGGGCGCGGCCGGCGAACTCTTCGCCAACGAGGACGCCGACGCGCTCGCGGAAGCCGCGCTGCGGCTGCTCGCCGACCCCGAGCGGCGGAAGGAACTGCGGGAGCGCGGGAGCGCGCACGTACGGCGGTTCGACTGGTCGACGGTCGGCGCGGACATCCTGTCGGTGTACGAGACGGTCACGGCGGGAGCGGCGGCGGTGGCCGCGGCCGAGGACGACCGGACCCCGGGGCTGCTGTCGCGGTTCGGGCTGGCGCGGGACTGAGATCCACGCGGGGCGCGGTACGGAGGCGGGCCGGGGGCCGAGGGGCTCGTAGCGTCCGGCCCGTACGTCGGTAACCTGTGCGTCCGTGACCCCAACCCTCATCTGGATCCTCGTCGTCCTGATCGCGATCGGCCTCTATCTCAGCTGGACCGCGGGACGACTGGACCGGCTGCACTCCCGGATCGACGCCGCCCGGGCCGCCCTCGACGCTCAGCTGCTGCGCCGCGCCTCGGTGACCCAGGAACTCGCCACCGCCGGGGTCCTCGACCCGGCCGCCTCGATCGTCCTGTACGAGGCCGCGCATGCCGCCCGGCAGGCCGAGGAGGAGCAGCGGGAGGTCGCCGAGAGCGATCTGAGCCAGGCCCTGCGGGCCGTCTTCGCGGAGACACCGCAGGTGGAGACGGTCCGGGAGGCCCCTGGCGGAGAGGCCGCCATCCGCGAACTCACCGAGTCGGTGCGCCGCGTACCGATGGCCCGCCGCTTCCACAACGACGCCGTACGGGCCGCCCGCGCCCTGCGCCGGCACCGCAAGGTGCGCTGGTTCCGGCTGGCCGGGCACGCGCCGTTCCCGATGGCGTTCGAGATGGACGACGAGCCTCCGGTGGCCCTGGTGGACCGGGCCGCATAGCCGTCCTGGACCGGCCTTGGCCGGAAAACGATCCACCGTCTCCTCATTGGCCCTTGCTGTGGACTGGTCCGTTCACGTTTCCTCGGTGCCGTAGAAATCCTCTTTTCACACCAGCGAGGTCAACCCGTGTCCAGCACCGAGAACCAGGCTCCCGAGACCGGCACCGCACGCGTGAAGCGCGGCATGGCGGAGCAGCTCAAGGGCGGCGTGATCATGGACGTGGTCAACGCCGAGCAGGCGAAGATCGCCGAGGACGCCGGCGCCGTGGCCGTCATGGCCCTGGAGCGGGTCCCCGCCGACATCCGCAAGGACGGCGGCGTCGCCCGGATGTCGGACCCCAACATGATCGAGGAGATCATCGAGGCGGTCTCCATCCCCGTGATGGCCAAGTCCCGCATCGGCCACTTCGTCGAGGCCCAGGTCCTGCAGTCCCTCGGCGTCGACTACATCGACGAGTCCGAGGTCCTCACCCCGGCCGACGAGGTCAACCACAGCGACAAGTGGGCCTTCACGACCCCCTTCGTCTGCGGTGCCACCAACCTCGGTGAGGCCCTGCGCCGCATCGCCGAGGGCGCGGCCATGATCCGCTCCAAGGGCGAGGCCGGCACCGGCAACGTCGTCGAGGCCGTCCGCCACCTGCGCCAGATCAAGAACGAGATCGCCAAGCTGCGCGGCTTCGACAACAACGAGCTGTACGCCGCCGCCAAGGAGCTGCGCGCCCCGTACGAGCTGGTCAAGGAAGTCTCCGAGCTCGGCAAGCTCCCGGTGGTCCTCTTCTCCGCCGGTGGCGTCGCCACCCCCGCCGACGCCGCGCTCATGCGCCAGCTCGGCGCCGAGGGCGTCTTCGTCGGCTCCGGCATCTTCAAGTCCGGCGACCCGGCCAAGCGCGCCGCCGCCATCGTGAAGGCCACCACCTTCTACGACGACCCGAAGATCATCGCCGACGCCTCCCGCAACCTGGGCGAGGCCATGGTCGGCATCAACTGCGACACCCTCCCCGAGGCCGAGCGCTACGCCAACCGAGGCTGGTAATGACCGACCCCGTGATCGGAGTGCTCGCACTCCAGGGTGACGTACGGGAGCACCTCATCGCCCTGGCCGCGGCCGACGCCGTGGCCAGGCCGGTCAGGCGCCCCGAGGAGCTCGCCGAGGTCGACGGCCTGGTCATCCCCGGCGGCGAGTCCACCACCATCTCCAAGCTGGCCGTCCTCTTCGGCGTGATGGAGCCCCTCCGCGCGCGCGTGCGGGCAGGTATGCCCGTCTACGGCACCTGCGCGGGCATGATCATGCTCGCCGACAAGATCCTCGACCCGCGCTCGGGCCAGGAGACGATCGGCGGCATCGACATGATCGTGCGCCGCAACGCCTTCGGACGCCAGAACGAGTCCTTCGAAGCGGCGGTCGACGTGACGGGCGTCGAGGGCGATCCTGTAGAGGGCGTGTTCATCCGCGCCCCCTGGGTGGAGTCCGTCGGCGCCGAGACCGAGGTGCTGGCCGAGCACGACGGCCACATCGTCGCGGTCCGCCAGGGCAACGCGCTCGCCACGTCGTTCCACCCGGAACTGACCGGCGACCACCGCGTGCACTCCCTGTTCGTCGACATGGTGCGCGCGAAGCGGGCGGCGGAGTCCTTGTAGGATCTCTGGCGTTCGTTGTTTGGATGGGTTACGCGAAGGAGACAGGCAGATGTCCGGCCACTCTAAATGGGCTACGACGAAGCACAAGAAGGCCGTGATCGACGCCAAGCGCGGCAAGCTCTTCGCGAAGATGATCAAGAACATCGAGGTCGCGGCCCGTACCGGCGGCGCCGATGTGTCCGGCAACCCGACGCTGTTCGACGCCATCCAGAAG
Source organism: Streptomyces sp. NPDC046909 (assembly GCF_040644695.1). Taxonomy (NCBI): domain Bacteria; kingdom Bacillati; phylum Actinomycetota; class Actinomycetes; order Kitasatosporales; family Streptomycetaceae; genus Streptomyces; species Streptomyces sp. NPDC046909. Next base: position 422,101 of record NZ_JBEYXC010000007.1, read on the forward strand.
GCCAAGAAGAGCTCGGTCCCGAACAAGAACATCGACTCCGCGGTCAAGCGCGGTGCCGGCCTCGAGGCCGGTGGCGCCGACTACGAGACGATCATGTACGAGGGCTACGGCCCCAACGGTGTCGCGGTGCTCATCGAGTGCCTCACCGACAACCGCAACCGCGCCGCCTCGGACGTGCGGGTCGCCATGACCCGCAACGGCGGTTCGATGGCCGACCCGGGCTCCGTCTCGTACCTCTTCAACCGCAAGGGCGTCGTGATCGTCCCCAAGGGCGAGCTGACCGAGGACGACGTCCTGGGAGCGGTCCTGGACGCGGGTGCCGAGGAAGTCAATGACCTCGGTGAATCCTTCGAGATCCTCTCCGAGGCCACCGACCTGGTCGCGGTCCGCACCGCCCTCCAGGACGCCGGCATCGACTACGACTCCGCCGACGCCAACTTCGTCCCGACCATGCAGGTCGAACTCGACGAGGAAGGCGCGCGGAAGATCTTCAAGCTGATCGACGCGCTGGAGGACAGCGACGACGTCCAGAACGTCTTCGCCAACTTCGACGTGAGCGACGAGGTCATGGAGAAGGTCGACGCGTAAGGCTGCCGCGAGTTGAGCCGTTTTGGCGGGCCGGTTGGGACACGTCCCACCGGCCCGCCGCTGTTGTCGGTGCCAGCGGATAGCCTGACGAGAGTCAAAGATCGCCGTCCACGGGCCGCAACCATCAATTGAGGAACCCCGACGGCGCTCAGCCAGGTCCGCGAGAGCGGCGGCGGTTCAGCCGCAAAAAGGGGAGGGGGAGCGGTGCGCGTACTCGGGGTGGACCCCGGACTGACGCGGTGCGGTGTGGGTGTGGTCGAAGGGGTCGCGGGACGGCCGCTCACCATGCTCGGCGTCGGGGTCGTCCGGACGCCCGCCGACGCCGAGTTGGGGCACCGGCTCGTCGCCATCGAGCAGGGCATCGAGCAGTGGCTGGACGAACACCGGCCCGAATGCGTCGCCGTGGAGCGGGTGTTCAGCCAGCACAACGTCCGGACGGTCATGGGCACCGCCCAGGCCAGCGCCGTCGCCATGCTCTGTGCCGCCCGCCGCGGCATCCCCGTCGCCCTGCACACCCCCAGCGAGGTCAAGGCCGCCGTCACCGGCAGCGGCCGCGCCGACAAGGCCCAGGTCGGTGCCATGGTCACGCGTCTGCTCCGGCTCGACGCCCCGCCCAAGCCCGCCGACGCCGCCGACGCCCTCGCGCTCGCCATCTGCCACATCTGGCGCGCCCCCGCACAGAACCGGCTCCAGCAGGCGGTCGCCCTGCACACAGCCAACGCAACGAAAGGCCGTACGGCATGATCGCCTTCGTGAGCGGCACGATCGCCGCCCTCGCCCCCGACGCCGCCGTCGTCGAGGTCGGCGGGGTCGGCATGGCCGTGCAGTGCACGCCGAACACGCTGTCCACGCTCCGCCTGGGCAAGCCGGCCAAGCTCGCCACCTCCCTCGTCGTACGGGAGGACTCGCTGACCCTGTACGGCTTCGTGGACGACGACGAACGCCAGGTCTTCGAGCTGCTCCAGACCGCGAGCGGCGTCGGCCCCCGCCTGGCCCAGTCGATGCTCGCCGTGCACACCCCGGACGCTCTGCGCAGGGCGGTGGCCACCGGCGACGAGAAGGCGCTGATCGCCGTCCCCGGCATCGGCAAGAAGGGCGCCCAGAAGCTGCTTCTGGAGCTGAAGGACCGTCTCGGCGAGCCCATCGGCGCCCCGGCGATCGGCGCCCCGGTCACCCAGGGCTGGCGCGACCAGCTGCACGCGGCGCTGATCGGCCTCGGCTACGCGACCCGCGAGGCCGACGAGGCCGTGTCCGCCGTGGCACCCCAGGCCGAGGCGGCCGGGGGCACGCCACAGGTGGGCCAGCTGCTGAAGGCCGCCCTGCAGACCCTGAACCGCGCCCGCTAGGAGAACGTCAGTGAACTGGGACGACACCACCGACGAAACCGCCCCCGAGCGGCTGGTGGGCTCTGTCGCCGACCGTGAGGACCAGGCTGTAGAGGCCGCCCTGCGCCCCAAGGACCTGGACGAGTTCATCGGCCAGGAGAAGGTCCGCGAACAGCTCGACCTCGTCCTGCGCGCCGCACGCGCGCGTGGCGCCACCGCCGACCACGTGCTGCTCTCCGGCGCCCCCGGCCTCGGCAAGACCACCCTCTCGATGATCATCGCCGCCGAGATGGGCGCCCCCATCCGCATCACCAGCGGCCCCGCCATCCAGCACGCCGGCGACCTCGCCGCGATCCTCTCCTCCCTCCAGGAGGGCGAGGTCCTCTTCCTCGACGAGATCCACCGCATGTCCCGGCCCGCCGAGGAGATGCTGTACATGGCGATGGAGGACTTCCGCGTCGACGTCATCGTCGGCAAGGGCCCCGGCGCCACCGCCATCCCCCTCGAACTGCCCCCGTTCACCCTGGTCGGCGCCACCACGCGCGCGGGCCTGCTGCCGCCCCCGCTGCGCGACCGCTTCGGCTTCACCGCGCACATGGAGTTCTACGAGCCCGCCGAACTGGAGCGGGTCATCCACCGCTCCGCGAACCTCCTCGACGTCGAGATCGACACCGACGGCGCCGCCGAGATCGCCGGGCGCTCCCGCGGCACGCCCCGGATCGCCAACCGGCTGCTGCGCCGGGTGCGCGACTACGCGCAGGTCAAGGCCGACGGAGTCATCACGCGCGAGATCTCGGCGGCCGCCCTCAAGGTCTACGAGGTCGACGGCCGCGGCCTCGACCGCCTCGACCGCGGCGTCCTGGAAGCCCTCCTCAAGCTGTTCGGCGGCGGCCCGGTCGGCCTGTCCACGCTCGCCGTCGCGGTGGGGGAGGAGCGCGAAACCGTCGAAGAAGTGGCCGAGCCCTTCCTCGTACGCGAGGGACTGCTCGCCCGCACCCCGCGCGGCCGCGTCGCCACGCCCGCGGCATGGGCGCATCTCGGCCTCACCCCGCCCCGCCCGGCGGCCACAGGAAACGGACAACAGGACCTGTTCGGGACGTGATGCCATCGTGACGGCGCGGGATTGGCCGGGTCAGGAACCCGGGTGCCATGCTGAGCGTTGTTCCCTGCGCGCGGACTCGCTTAGACTCCGCCGATGCCGCCTTTGTCGGCGGCGCACATACCCCCAACCATCAGGCCGCTCACCGACGCGGTCACGTGAAGGAAGTACCGACCCGTGAGTCTCGTGACCCTCCTCCCGTTCATCGTGCTCATCGGGGCCATGTTCCTGATGACCCGGTCGGCGAAGAAGAAGCAGCAGCAGGCCGCCAACATGCGGAATGAGATGCAGCCCGGCAGTGGCGTCCGCACCATCGGGGGGATGTACGCCACGGTCAAGGAGGTCGGTGAGGACACGGTTCTCGTCGACGCGGGTCCGGGCGTCGAACTTCTCTTCGCCAAGAACGCGATCGGTGCCGTCCTGACCGACGACGAGTACAACCGCATCGTCCACGGCATCGAGCACGACCTGAAGACCGACGTCGTCCCCGATGACGCCTCTTCCCTCACCGAGACCGACGAGTCCGACGACGAAGCTGCCGCCGCCTCCGACGAGAAGTCCGTCGACCTCGGCAAGAAGGACGAGCCCGCCGACGAGGCCGAGAAGGCCGACGAGGCCGCCGAGGCGAAGACGGACGACGAGCCGAAGAAGACCGACGGCGACTCCGACGCGAAGTAGTCGTACCCGGGGCGCGCGGGCCAGGCCTGCGCGCCCTCGGACGTACGCAGCTCGCACGGGATCGACACCATGTCATGGCCGCCCGCCCGCAGACCCGGCGCGCAGCGGCCCGAGAGGGAGTACGAGAAGGTGGCAGCACCTAAGAGGGGCCGGAGCGCGAGCGCCCAGAGCAAGCCAGGGCGCTCGCTGGCCCTGATCCTGATCGCCATCGTGGCGCTCACCGGGGGAATGTTCCTCTCCGGGCACACGACTCCGCGCCTGGGCATCGACCTGGCCGGCGGTACGAGCATCACGCTCGAGGCGAAGGCCGACCAAGGCTCCGCGATCAACAAGGCCAACATGGACACCGCGGTCGACATCATGAACCGCCGTGTCAATGGTCTGGGCGTCTCCGAGGCGGAGGTGCAGACCCAGGGCGATCGCAACATCATCGTCAACATCCCCAAGGGCACCAACTCCAAGGAAGCCCGGGACCAGGTCGGCACCACCGCCAAGCTGTACTTCCGCCCGGTCCTGGCCCAGGAGGCCACCGGCCCCGCCGCGTCGGCCTCGCCGAGCGCGAGCGCGTCGTCGAGCGCCTCCTCCAGCGCCTCGCCGAGCCCGTCCGCGAGCGCCACCGGTGAGAAGGCGACCTCCTCCTCGTCCGCGAGCCCGTCGTCCTCCGCCACCTCGCAGGGCCGCGCCGTCACCGACGCGCTGAAGGCCGACTCCACCGCGTCGCCCTCCGCGTCCGCGAGCGCCTCCGCCTCCCCGTCGGCCTCCGCGAGCAGCAGCGCCGGCACCTCCGCCGACGCCAAGCTGCAGGCCGAGTACGCCGCGCTCGACTGCTCCAAGGAGTCGCAGCGCAGCAAGGCCGGCGAGGGCGCCAAGCCCGAGGACTCGACCGTGGCGTGCGGTGAGGTCGACGGCGTCTGGTACAAGTACGTGCTCGGCCCGGCCGCCGTCGCCGGCACCGAGGTCAAGACGGCCAAGGCCGTGTACGACACGCAGACCGCCGCCGGCTGGCAGGTCACGATGGACTTCAACAAGAGCGGCGCCAGCAAGTTCGCCAAGATCACCGGCGAGCTGGCCCAGAACACCCAGCCGCAGAACGAGTTCGGCATCGTCCTCGACGGCGAGGTCGTCTCCAGCCCGTACGTGAGCCAGTCCATCACCGGCGGCCAGGCCCAGATCTCCGGCAGCTTCACGCAGGAGGAGGCCCAGAGCCTCGCCAACATGCTGTCGTACGGCGCGCTCCCGCTCTCCTTCCAGGAGCAGAGCGTCACCACGGTGACCGCCGCGCTCGGCGGTGACCAGCTGCACGCCGGTCTGCTCGCCGGTGCGATCGGCCTCGGTCTGGTCGTGCTCTACCTGGTGTTCTACTACCGCGGTCTGTCGCTCGTCGCGATGGCCTCGCTGCTGGTCTCCGGCATCCTCACCTACGTGATCATGGCGCTGCTCGGCCCGGCCATCGGCTTCGCGCTGAACCTGCCGGCCGTCTGCGGCGCGATCGTCGCGATCGGTATCACCGCGGACTCGTTCATCGTGTACTTCGAACGCATCCGGGACGAGATCCGTGAGGGCCGCTCCCTGCGTCCCGCCGTCGAGCGGGCCTGGCCGCGCGCCCGGCGCACCATCCTGGTCTCCGACTTCGTGTCGTTCCTCGCCGCCGCGGTGCTCTTCATCGTCACCGTCGGCAAGGTCCAGGGCTTCGCGTTCACGCTGGGTCTGACCACCGTCCTCGACGTCGTCGTGGTGTTCTTCTTCACCAAGCCGCTGATGACGCTGCTGGCCCGCCGGACGTTCTTCGCCAGCGGCAACAAGTGGTCCGGCCTCGACCCGAAGAGCCTGGGTGCCAAGCCGCCGCTGCGCCGCACCCGCCGTCCCGCCCCCGTTGAGACGAAGGAGGCGTGAGCATGTCGAAACTCGGCAACCTCGGCGCCCGACTGCACCGTGGCGAGGTCAGCTACGACTTCATCGGCCACCGCAAGCTCTGGTACGGCATCTCGATCCTGATCACCATCACGGCGATCGTCGGCCTGGCGGTCCGCGGCCTGAACATGGGCATCGACTTCCAGGGCGGCGCGGTCTTCACCACCCCGAAGACCAGCGTCTCCGTCTCCCAGGCCCAGGAGTACGCGGAAAGCGCCTCCGGCCACGACGCGGTCGTGCAGAAGCTGGGCAACGGCAGCCTGCGCATCCAGATCGCGGGCATCGACACCGACCAGGCCGACAAGGTCTCGGCGGAGCTGGCCAAGGACATGAAGGTGTCGCAGGACGACATCACGGGTGAGTCGGTCGGCCCCAGCTGGGGTGACCAGATCGCCAACAAGGCCTGGCAGGGTCTGGCGATCTTCATGATCCTCGTGGTGATCTATCTGGCGATCGCCTTCGAGTGGCGCATGGCCATGGCGGCGCTCGTCGCCCTGATCCACGACATCACCATCACCGTCGGCATCTACGCCCTCGTCGGCTTCGAGGTCACGCCGGGCACGGTGATCGGTCTGCTCACGATCCTCGGTTACTCGCTCTACGACACGGTGGTCGTCTTCGACTCCCTCAAGGAGCAGACGAAGGACATCACCAAGCAGACCCGCTGGACCTACAGCGATGTCGCCAACCGTTCGATCAACGGCACCCTGGTCCGTTCCATCAACACCACGGTGGTCGCGCTGCTGCCGGTGGCGGGCCTGCTGTTCATCGGTGGCGGCTTCCTCGGCGCGGGCACGCTCAACGACATCTCGCTGTCGCTGTTCGTCGGCCTCGCGGCCGGCGCGTACTCCTCGATCTTCATCGCCACGCCGCTCGTCGCGGACCTCAAGGAACTCGAGCCGCAGATGAAGGCCCTCCGGAAGCGGGTCCTGGCCAAGCGTGCCCAGGCCAGCGCGGAGGAGGAGCAGGCGGAGGCCCGGGGCGAGACCCCGCGCGGCGACGAGCCGGAGGACGCCCACGCGGTCGTCGGCCCGCGCTCCCAGCCCGCCCGCAACCGGGGCCGCGGCCGACCCTCGGGGAAGCGCCGATGACCGACATCAAGGAGCTGCTGCTCAGCCGCATCCGTGACGTGGCCGACTACCCGGAGCCGGGCGTGATGTTCAAGGACATCACCCCGCTCCTGGCGGACCCGGCGGCGTTCACCGCGCTGACGGACGCCCTCGCGGAGATCGCCGAGCGCACCGGCGCCACGAAGGTCGTCGGCCTGGAGGCCCGCGGCTTCATCCTCGGCGCCCCGGTCGCCGTCCGCGCGGGCCTCGGCTTCATCCCCGTACGCAAGGCGGGCAAGCTCCCCGGAGCGACCCTGTCCCAGACGTACGACCTGGAGTACGGCTCGGCGGAGATCGAGGTCCACGCCGAGGACCTGACCGCCGAGGACCGCGTCCTGATCGTCGACGACGTCCTGGCCACCGGCGGCACCGCCGAGGCCGCGATCCAGCTGATCCGCAGGGCAGGCGCCCAGGTGTCAGGCCTCGCGGTCCTCATGGAACTCGGCTTCCTGGCCGGCCGCCCCCGCCTGGAACCGGCCCTGGAGGGGGCACCGCTGGAGGCCCTCCTCCAGGTCTGACCCACGCAACACCAGCACACAACGAACGGCCGTCCCGCCACCCAGGGACGGCCGTTCGCGTGTCGACCCCGCCCGGCGTTGTGGGCCGACGACCGTCGCTGGGGCTGGGGCGCGACGGTCAGCCGGAGCGGGAGTGGGCACGGCCACGAGGTATGGCCGGGGTCGGGGCGGATGGGATCGGATCGGGACGGGTTCGAGGGCGAGGCGGAGCGAAAGGACCCGCGCTCCGCGCAAGCGCCCACCCACGCCTGTCCTGACCGATCGTCGAGCGCGGCGCGCACGTCGCCCGACCCCAGCCCACCGAGCCGACCCCTGCGGAGGGCGCCCCCAGGCACCGTCTGCCCCCGCCCGAGACCCGGTCGGCCCTCCGCGAGCCCCCTGCCGGGCCACTTCACCCATCCCCACCCCACGCAAGCCCCCAGCCACCCACAGAGCACCCGAAGGGCACCCCCAGGCCTCCTCCAGGAATCCCGCCCGAGCCTCTTGTGTTTCTCCGGTAGACGTCCCTCACACCGGCCTGAAGGCGATCCCGAGCCGCAGGATCGCTACCATGGGGTCTCCGGAGCCTGATCGGGGGACCCGGATCGCGCACGAGGAGTCCTCTTGCCAGACGAGGCCCAGCCACTGACCGCCGCCAAGCCCGAGCCTTCGGCCGGCGCCGCGCCCACCCCCGCGCCCAGCGCGAAGGGCTCGGTCGAGCACGCCCAGTCCGCGCCCGTCGACAAGTCGGCAGAGCAGCCGCGCCCCAAGCCGGCCCCGCCCGAGCGCCCCGCACCGGCCTCCACGCCTCCCGCGTCCACCCCTGCCGCGGTCCGCCCGCCCGCGGGGCAGCCCGCCCGCTCCGGCTCCTCCAACCGCGTCCGCGCCCGCCTCGCCCGCCTAGGCGTGCAGCGCTCCAACCCGTACAACCCGGTCCTGGAGCCGCTGCTGCGGATAGTGCGCAGCAACGACCCGAAGATCGAGACCGCGACCCTCCGCAAGATCGAGACGGCCTACCAGGTCGCCGAGCGCTGGCACCGCGGGCAGAAGCGCAAGAGCGGCGACCCGTACATCACGCACCCGCTCGCCGTCACGACCATCCTCGCCGAGCTCGGCATGGACCCCGCCACCCTCATGGCGGGCCTGCTGCACGACACCGTCGAGGACACCGAGTACGGCCTCGACCAGCTCCGCCGCGACTTCGGCGACTCGGTCGCCCTCCTCGTCGACGGCGTCACCAAGCTCGACAAGGTCAAGTTCGGCGAGGCGGCCCAGGCGGAGACCGTCCGCAAGATGGTCGTCGCCATGGCCAAGGACCCCCGCGTCCTGGTCATCAAGCTCGCCGACCGCCTGCACAACATGCGCACCATGCGCTACCTCAAGCGCGAGAAGCAGGAGAAGAAGGCGCGCGAGACCCTCGAGATCTACGCGCCGCTCGCCCACCGCCTGGGCATGAACACCATCAAGTGGGAACTGGAGGACCTCGCCTTCGCGATCCTCTACCCCAAGATGTACGACGAGATCGTACGGCTGGTGGCCGAGCGTGCCCCCAAGCGTGACGAGTACCTCGCCATAGTGACCGACGAGGTGCAGCAGGACCTGCGCGCGGCCCGCATCAAGGCGACCGTCACCGGCCGCCCGAAGCACTACTACAGCGTCTACCAGAAGATGATCGTCCGTGGTCGCGACTTCGCGGAGATCTACGACCTGGTCGGCATCCGAGTCCTCGTCGACACCGTCCGTGACTGCTACGCCGCCCTCGGCACCGTGCACGCGCGATGGAACCCGGTCCCCGGCCGGTTCAAGGACTACATCGCGATGCCCAAGTTCAACATGTACCAGTCGCTGCACACCACGGTCATCGGCCCCAACGGCAAGCCCGTCGAACTCCAGATCCGCACCTTCGACATGCACCGCCGCGCCGAGTACGGCATTGCCGCGCACTGGAAGTACAAGCAGGAGGCCGTCGCCGGCGCCTCCAAGGTGCGCTCGGACGCGCCGAAGACCACCGGCAAGGACGACCACCTCAACGACATGGCATGGCTGCGCCAGTTGCTCGACTGGCAGAAGGAGACCGAGGACCCGGGCGAGTTCCTGGAGTCCCTGCGCTTCGACCTGTCGCGCAACGAGGTCTTCGTCTTCACCCCCAAGGGCGACGTCATAGCGCTGCCCGCCGGTGCCACCCCCGTGGACTTCTCGTACGCGGTCCACACCGAGGTCGGCCACCGCACCATAGGAGCGCGGGTCAACGGCCGCCTCGTACCGCTCGAATCCACCCTGGACAACGGCGACTTGGTGGAGGTCTTCACCTCCAAGGCGGCCGGCGCCGGACCGTCCCGCGACTGGCTCGGCTTCGTCAAGTCCCCGCGCGCCCGCAACAAGATCCGCGCCTGGTTCTCCAAGGAGCGCCGCGACGAGGCGATCGAGCAGGGCAAGGACGCCATCGTCCGCGCGATGCGCAAGCAGAACCTGCCGATCCAGCGCATCCTCACCGGCGACTCCCTCGTCACCCTCGCCCACGAGATGCGCTACCCCGACATCTCCGCCCTGTACGCGGCGATCGGCGAGGGCCATGTCTCCGCGCAGAACGTCGTGCAGAAGCTGGTCTCCGCGCTCGGCGGCGAGGAGGCCGCCACCGAGGAGATCGACGAGTCGGTCCCGCCGTCCCGCGGCCGTGGCCGCAAGCGCCGCTCCAGCGCCGACCCCGGCGTCGTGGTCAAGGGCGTCGACGACGTGTGGGTCAAACTCGCCCGCTGCTGCACACCCGTACCCGGCGACCCCATCATCGGTTTCGTCACGCGCGGTAGCGGCGTATCGGTTCACCGCAGCGACTGTGTGAACGTGGAGTCACTGTCCCGCGAGCCCGAGCGCATCCTCGACGTCGAGTGGGCGCCCACCCAGTCCTCGGTCTTCCTGGTCGCCATCCAGGTCGAGGCCCTGGACCGCTCCCGGCTCCTCTCCGACGTCACCCGCGTCCTGTCCGACCAGCACGTCAACATCCTCTCCGCGGCCGTCCAGACTTCCCGCGACCGCGTCGCCACCTCCCGCTTCACCTTCGAGATGGGCGACCCGAAGCACCTCGGGCACGTCCTGAAGGCGGTACGCGGCGTGGAGGGCGTCTACGACGTGTACCGCGTGACGTCGGCGCGCAGCCGGTCGTAAGGGCGACCGAAGAAGCAGGCATACGACGAGAGGGGCCCCGTACACGAAGTACGGGGCCCCTCTCGTCGTATCAGCTCATACGGCTGTCAGCCGCCGAACTCCTCCAGACCCTTCAGAGCCTGGTCCAGCAGCGCCTGGCGGCCCTCCAGCTCACGCTCCAGCTTGTCGGCGCGGGCGTTGTTGCCCTGGGCGCGCGCCTGCTCGATCTGGCCCTGGAGCTTGGCCACGGCGTCCTGGAGCTGACCGGTGAGGCCCGCGGCACGCGCGCGTGCCTCCGGGTTGGTCCGGCGCCACTCGGCCTCCTCGGCCTCCTGGATGGCCCGCTCGACGGCGTGCATCCGGCCCTCGACCTTGGGACGCGCGTCGCGCGGGACGTGGCCGATGGCCTCCCAGCGCTCGTTGATCTGCCGGAACGCGGAACGCGCCGCCTTCAGGTCGGTGACCGGGAGGATCTTCTCGGCCTCCTCGGCCAGCTCCTCCTTGAGCTTCAGGTTCTCCGTCTGCTCGGCGTCGCGCTCGGCGAAGACCGAGCTGCGGGCCGCGAAGAAGACGTCCTGGGCGCCGCGGAAGCGGTTCCACAGATCGTCCTCGTGCTCGCGCTGGGCGCGGCCCGCGGCCTTCCACTCCGCCATCAGCTCGCGGTAGCGGGCGGCCGTCGGACCCCAGTCGGTGGAGTCGGACAGCGCCTCGGCCTCGGAGACCAGTCGCTCCTTGGTCTTACGGGCCTCCTCGCGCTGCGCGTCCAGGGACGCGAAGTGCGCCTTGCGACGCTTGGAGAACGCCGACCGCGCGTGCGAGAAGCGGTGCCACAGCTCGTCGTCGGACTTGCGGTCGAGCCGCGGCAGACCCTTCCAGGTGTCCACCAGGGCCCGCAGCCGCTCACCGGCCGCCCGCCACTGGTCGGACTGCGCCAGCTCCTCCGCCTCGACGACCAGCGCCTCCTTGGCGTGCCGCGCCTCGTCGGACTGCTTCGCGCGCTGCTGCTTGCGCTCCTCGCGCCGCTTGTCGACGGTCTCCACGAGCTTGTCGAGACGCACCTTCAGGGCGTCCAGGTCGCCGACCGCGTGGTGGGCGTCCACCTGCTCGCGGATGTGATCGATGGCGACCTGCGCGTCCTTCGCCGACAGATCGGTGGTCTTGACTCGCTTCTCGAGGAGGCCGATCTCGACAACCAGGCCCTCGTACTTGCGCTCGAAGTAGGCCAGCGCCTCCTCAGGGGAGCCGGCCTGCCAGGAACCGACGACCTGCTCGCCATCGGCCGTACGCACGTACACGGTCCCCGTCTCGTCGACGCGGCCCCACGGGTCGCTGCTCACAGCGCCTCCTCCACATGATGCCTGCAAGGGGCCTCAGTGCCCCCGGGCATCGTCCACAGTTTCGTCACGGCCAACATAGGCGACCGGCGGGTTGCCTGTCCGCATCCCGCGCGACCGAAATTTCGCAGTTGGCGGTCAGGATTTGGTGACAGTCGCCTTGTTGATCACGACCGTCGCGTTCGGCGCACCATCACCGGCTCCGGTGCTCTCACCCGCGGCGGCGATCTTCTTCAGGACCGTCATACCGGACTCGGAAACAGTACCGAACGGTGTGTAGTTGGCCGGCAGCGGACTGTCCTGGTAGACGAGGAAGAACTGGCTGCCGCCGGTGTTCTTGCCCTCGCCCGTGGAGGAGTTGAACTGGTTCGCCATCGCGACCGTGCCCGCCGGGTAGGTGTCGCCCTTGAGGCTCTTGTCCTTGAGGTTCTCGTCCGGGATGGTGTAGCCCGGCCCGCCGCTGCCGGAGCCCGTCGGGTCACCGCACTGGAGCACGTAGATGCCGTTGGTGGTGAGCCGGTGGCACTTCGTGTGGTCGAAGTAGCCCTTCGCGGCAAGGAAGTTGAACGAGTTCACGGTGTGCGGGGCCGCGGCCGTCTTGAGCGCTATGTCGATGTCACCGCACGTCGTCGCCAGCTTCATCGTGTACTTGGCCGACTTGTCGATCGTGAGGGACGGCTCCTTCTTCCAGGTCGCCGTCTTGACCTTGCCCGACTCGGCCTTCTTGCACGGGTCGGCGACCGCACTCGGGGTGGGCTGCGCCGACGTGCTCGCGTCGGCCTTGTCGTCGCCGTCGCCCTTCATGACGCCCGTCGTGTAGAGCGCCACGCTGCCCACCAGGATCACGCCGAGCACCGACGCGATCACGGAGTTGCGCATGCGGGCCTTGCGCCGCGCGGCCGTGCGCCGCTGCTGCTGCCGCAAGAACTTCTCCCGGGCGAGCTGCCGCTTCCGCTGTTCCTGGGTGACCACCGGGTTCTCTCCTCATGCGTCTCGTACGACTGCTGGGACGCCTGCGTCCTATGAGCCGACCGCGTGCGTGTGCCCCGTACCGTATATGGGTTCGCTGAGGAAACGGCAGCGCCGGTAGGCTCTGACCACAGGCGCAGCCGTTTTTTAAGCCCACCCTTATCGACACAACGAAGGACGATCGTGCTCATTGCCGGGTTCCCCGCCGGGGCCTGGGGGACGAACTGTTATCTCGTCGCCCCCGCCGCCGGTGAGGAGTGCGTGATCATCGACCCGGGCCACCAGGCCGCCCAGGGAGTCGAAGAGGCGCTGAAGAAGCATCGGCTCAAGCCCGTCGCCGTCGTCCTCACCCACGGCCACATCGACCATGTGGCCTCGGTCGTCCCGGTGTGCGGCGCGCACGACGTACCGGCGTGGATCCACCCCGAGGACCGGTACATGCTGGCCGACCCGGAGAAGGCGCTCGGCCGCTCGATCGGGATGCCGCTCATGGGCGAGCTGACCGTGGGGGAGCCGGACGACGTGAAGGAACTCACCGACGGCGCGCGGCTCGCGCTCGCCGGGCTGGAGTTCTCCGTCGCGCACGCGCCGGGCCATACCAAGGGGTCGGTGACCTTCCAGATGCCCGAGACGACCGAGATCCCGTCGGTCTTCTTCTCCGGGGATCTGCTCTTCGCCGGCTCCATCGGACGCACCGACCTGCCCGGCGGTGACATGGCCGAGATGCTCGACTCGCTGGCCCGCGTGTGCCTGCCGCTCGACGACTCGACCGTGGTGCTGTCCGGCCACGGCCCCCAGACGACCATCGGCCAGGAGCGCGCCACCAACGCATATCTGCGACAGGTGGCGGCCGGCCAGGGAGCCGCTGAGGCTCCCCGACGAGGAATGTGACGAGACCTTCCGTGAGCACCTTCAAGGCCCCCAAGGGCACGTACGACCTGATCCCGCCGGACAGCGCCAAGTTCCTGGCGGTCCGCGAGGCGATCGCGGCTCCGCTGCGTAATTCCGGCTACGGCTACATCGAGACGCCCGGCTTCGAGAGCGTGGAGCTCTTCGCGCGCGGTGTCGGTGAGTCCACCGACATCGTGACCAAGGAGATGTACGCCTTCGAGACCAAGGGCGGCGACCGGCTCGCCCTGCGCCCCGAGGGCACGGCGTCCGTGCTGCGCGCGGCGCTGGAGGCCAACCTGCACAAGGCGGGCAACCTCCCCGTCAAGCTCTGGTACTCCGGCTCGTACTACCGCTACGAGCGCCCCCAGAAGGGCCGTTACCGCCACTTCTCCCAGGTCGGCGCCGAGGCGATCGGTGCCGAGGACCCGGCGCTGGACGCCGAGCTGATCATCCTGGCCGACCAGGCGTACCGCTCGCTGGGCCTGCGGAACTTCCGCATCCTGCTCAACAGCCTGGGCGACAAGGAGTGCCGTCCGGTGTACCGGGAGGCGCTGCAGAACTTCCTCCGCGGGCTCGACCTCGACGAGGAGACGCTGCGCCGCGCGGAGATCAACCCGCTGCGCGTCCTGGACGACAAGCGCGAGGCGGTCCAGAAGCAGCTCGGGGGTGCCCCGCTCCTGCGCGACTACCTCTGCGACGCCTGCAAGGCGTACCACGAGGAGGTCCGTGAGCTGATCACCGCGGCGGGCGTGGCCTTCGAGGACGACGCCAAGCTGGTCCGCGGCCTGGACTACTACACCCGTACGACCTTCGAGTTCGTCCACGACGGTCTGGGCTCCCAGTCCGCGGTGGGCGGCGGCGGCCGCTACGACGGCCTGTCCGAGATGATCGGCGGCCCCGCGCTGCCGTCCGTCGGCTGGGCCCTCGGCGTCGACCGCACGGTCCTCGCCCTGGAGGCGGAGGGCGTCGAGCTCGAACTCCCCTCCACGACCAGCGTCTTCGCGGTCCCGCTCGGCGAGGAGGCCCGCCGGCTCCTGTTCGCCAAGGTGACCGAGCTGCGCAAGGTGGGTATCGCGGCGGACTTCTCGTACGGCGCGAAGGGGCTGAAGGCGGCGATGAAGGCGGCCAACCGATCCGGCGCGCGCTACGCCCTCGTCCTGGGCGAGCGTGACTTGACGGAGGGCGTCGTCCAGCTCAAGGACATGGAGTCCGGCGAGCAGACGGCGATCGGCGTCAACGAGATCGTGGCGGAGCTGGAGGCCCGGCTCGGCTGACGGGACCGGGGCGCCAGGAACCGACTCCTGGCGCCCCGGTCACTGGTCCAGCAGCCCGTACCGCATCGCGCTCGTCACTGCCGCCGTCCGGTCGTCCACTCCCAACTTGCCGAAGACGCGCAGCAGATGGGTCTTCACGGTCGACTCCCCGATGTAGAGCCGGCGTCCGATCTCCGCGTTCGTGCAGCCCTCGGCCACCAGCCGCAGTACCGCCGTCTCCCGGTCCGACAGCCGCGGTCGCTCCGGTTTGGTCCGCAGCTGGTCCACCAGCCTTGCCGCCACCGAGGGTGCCAGTACCGTCTCGCCGCGTGCGGCGGCCCGTACCGCCTCGGCCAGTTCCGCGCGGGGCAGGTCTTTGAGCAGGTAGCCGGCGGCGCCGGCCTCCACGGCGCGCAGGATGTCCCGGTCCGTCTCGTACGTCGTCAGGACGATCACCCGGCAGCGCAGACCGGCCGCGGCCATCCGCTCGATGGAGTCCACGCCTCCGCCGCCCGGCATCCGCAGGTCCATCAGCACGATGTCGGGGCGGAGTTCCGCGGCCAGTGCCTCGGCCTGGGGGCCGTTGGCCGCGTCGGCGACCACGTCCAGGTCCGGCTCGGCGCTCAGCATCGCGCGCAGGCCTTCCCGTACGACGGGATGGTCGTCGGCCAGAATGATCCGGATCATGAAGTGCTCCCAGGTACCGGCAGCCGGACGGTCACCGTGGTGCCCGCGCCCGGCGCGCTGCGTATCTCGGTCGTGCCGCCCACCTCGGCGGCCCGCGCACGCAGTCCCGCCAGACCGTAGCCGTCGGTCAGGGACGCCGGATCGAAGCCGTCGCCGTCGTCCCGCACGGACACGGTGAGCGACTCGTCGGCGTACGTCACCGCGATGCCCACGGTCGTCGAACTCCCGGCGTGCTTGCGGGCGTTGGACAGTGCCTCCTGGCAGGCGCGCAGGGCCACGACCTCGGGCCCTGCGGGCAGCGCGCGTACGGGGCCGGTCACCTCCAGGGCGGCGTCGTGGCGGGCGGCGAGCCTGCGCAGTGCGTCGGGCAGCGAGGCGCCGTCCAGGTCGGCGGGCGCTCCGCCGGCGACCAGGGCACGGGCCTCGGCGAGGTTCTGGCGGGCCGTCTCGTCCATCAGGCACAGGTGCCGGCGGGCCTGCGCGACATCGGTCTCCAGTTCGGCCTCCACCGCCTGGATCAGCATCAGCAGGCTCGTGAAGCCCTGGGCGAGGGTGTCGTGGATCTCCCTCGCCATCCGCTCCCGTTCCGCCAGCGCCCCGTGTGCCGTCGACAGCCGCGACACCTCGTGCCGGCTCGCGTCCAGCTCCGCGATCAGCTCGGCCCGCTCCTGGCTCTGCTCGATGATCCGGATGATCCAGCTGCCGATGGCGACGGAGAAGACGAAGGTGACCACCGCGAACACCGAGTTGAAGAACACGGCCTCGTCCCCGGGCCGCCACAGCAGCGCCCAGCCGAGCACCGGCGCGAGGTTGATCACGGCCACCGCCACGAACGCCCACCGCAGCCGCAGCGTCATGAAGCACTGCGGGACCAGTGCGAACGTCATCAGCCTCGTCTCGCCGACCAGCACCGCCGACGGCAGGAACAGCGCCAGCGCCCCCGTCAGATAGCCGAGCGCCCGCCGCTCGTCCGGCGGGTCACCGCACAGGATGGGGCGGCCGACCAGGACGTACAGCGGGATCAGCGGCACCAGCAGTGCCGCGGTCGAGAGCCGGACCGGCCACCCCGGGAAGTTCGCGCCGAGCACGAACACCAGGGTGGCCAGCCAGATCAGCGCGAAGTACGTGTCCCAGAGCCGGAACGAGCGGTCCCAGGTGTACGCGCCGACGAGCCCCGCGGGGATCCTCATCCGTCGCGCCGGTTCTTCCACCGGAAGGTCAGCAGACACAGCGCCAATCCTCCGACGCACCAGGCCGCCAGGACCAGGGCGATGCGCCCGAACTCCCAGTCACCGGCCTGTTCCAGCACCCGCGCAGAGTCCGGCAGGAACACCCCGCGCAGCCCCTGGCACATCCACTTCAGCGGGAACAGGGCGCCGATGTTCAGCATCCAGCCGGGGATGGTGTCGATCGCGATGTACACCCCGGAGATGAACTGGAGGACCAGGAAGGGGAGTACGACGACCGAGGTCGCGCTCTTGCCGGACTTCGGGATCGAGCTGATCGCGATGCCGAGCAGGGCGCACGCGGTGAGGCCGAGGACGAAGATCCAGGCGAAGTGGAACCAGTGCGTGGCGTCCGAGGGGAGATCGACGTCGTACAGCGTCGTGCCGACGAGCAGCAGGATCGCCGTCTCCATCAGGCCGGTGACCAGAACCAGCCAGATCTTCCCGAGGAAGTACGAGGCCGGTGGCATCGGTGTGCCCCGCAGCCTGCGCAGCACCTTCTCGTCGCGTTCGATGGCGATCGAGATGCCGAGGGACTGGAAGCTCGTCGACATGATGCCGGCGGCCATCATCGCGGGGACGTAGAGCTGCGAGGCGGTGATGCCGGCGCCCTCGACGTCGTCGCTGAAGATCGAGGCGAAGAGGAACAGGAAGACGACCGGGAAGGCGAAGGTGAAGACGACCTGGTCGCGCTGGCGGAAGAACTGCTTGAGTTCCAGCGCCCCTTGCTGGAGGCCGATGCCGAAGGCGCCGGGCAGGCGCTCGGCGGCCGCGTCCGCGCGCGGTCGTACGGCGGTCGTGGTCGTGGTCATCGGGCGTCCTCCTGTCCGGTCAGCCGGAGGTAGACGTCCTCCAGCGTGGGGCGGCTCACCCGCAGGCCCGGGATCTCGCCGTCGAAGCGGTGCGTGAGCTCGGCGACCGTGCGGGTCGGGGTGGCCGTCCGTTCGGTGCGCGGGACGCCGTCCGGTTCGGTCCACTCGACGGTGGCCTCGGTGCCGTACCGCTCCCTGAGGGCGGCCGGGCGGCCCTCGGCGACGATCTTGCCCGCCGTCACCACGGCGAGCCGGTCGGCCAGCGCCTCGGCCTCCTCCAGGTAGTGCGTGGTGAGGAGGATGGTGGTGCCCTCGTCGGAGAGGGTGCGGATGAGGTCCCAGAACTGGCGGCGGGCCGCCGGGTCGAAGCCCGTCGTCGGTTCGTCCAGGAGCAGGAGTTCGGGGTCGCCGATCACGCCCAGCGCCACGTCGAGGCGGCGCCGCTGGCCGCCCGACAGGGCCTTGATCCGGCTGCCCGCCTTCGCCTCAAGACCCACCAGACCGATGACCTCCTCCGGGTCGCGCGGCCTCGGGTAGTAGCGGGCGAAGTGCCGTACGGTCTCGCGGACCGTCAACTCGGCGGGCGCCGATTCGTCCTGCCAGACGATTCCGACCCGTGAACGCCACGCACGCGTGCCGCTCGCCGGATCCGAACCGAGCACCCGGACCTCGCCCGCGTCCCGGCTCCGGTTGCCCTGGAGGATCTCCACCGTCGTGCTCTTGCCCGCGCCATTGGGCCCCAGCAGGCCGAACACCTCGCCCCGGCCGATGCCGAGATCGATACCGTCGACCGCGGTCACGTCGCCGTACTGCTTGCGCAGCCCCCGTACGTCCACCGCGAGTTCGTTCGCGTGTGTTGTCATGCCTTCGAGACTCGGCCGGAACCGAACGCTCAGGGACGACCAGCCGTACTTCCTTATGTCCACCGAACGGTGGACACGGCCGCGTGTACGGCACAATGGCCCCTGCCCGAAGAAGGTCCAACTCTCAAGCAGACGGAATCGGCGTGATGAGCAAGACCACAGTCAAAGACGTCTCCACCGAGCCCGAGCCGGATCGCGCGGCCCCCGAGCCGCGGTCGGTGGGCGGCAGCCGCGCCTTCGCCATCATGCTGCTGCTCACCGGCGCGGCGGGGCTGCTCGCCGCGTGGGTCATCACGATCGACAAGTTCAAGCTCCTCGAGGCCAAGGTCGAGGGCAAGTCCTTCACCCCCGGGTGCAGCCTGAACCCCGTCGTCTCCTGCGGCAGCGTCATGGAGTCCAAGCAGGCCGCCGCCTTCGGGTTCCCCAACCCGATGCTCGGTCTCGTCGCCTACGGCATCGTCATCTGCGTCGGCATGAGCCTGCTGGCCCGCGCCCGCTTCCCGCGCTGGTACTGGCTGACCTTCAACGCCGGCACCCTCTTCGGCGTCTCCTTCTGCGCCTGGCTGATGTTCCAGTCGCTGTACCGCATCAACGCGCTGTGCCTGTGGTGCTCCCTGGCCTGGGTCGCGACGATCATCATGTTCTGGTATGTGACGTCGTTCAACGTGCGCAACGGCTTCCTCCCCGCCCCGCGCTGGCTGAAGAGCTTCTTCGGCGAGTTCACCTGGGTCCTGCCGGTCCTGCACATCGGGATCATCGGCATGCTGATCCTGACCCGCTGGTGGGACTTCTGGACCAGCTGATCCCCGGGCCTGCCAAGGGCCCGGCCGGATTGTCAGTGCCGTGAACTAGGGTTTTGGACGTGGAGCCCGACCTGTTCACCGCAGCCGCAGAAGAACGCCAGGAGAAAGACCCCGCGGGGAGTCCCCTGGCGGTGCGGATGCGCCCGCGCACCCTCGACGAGGTGGTGGGCCAGCAGCATCTGCTGAAGCCCGGCTCGCCCCTGCGCCGCCTGGTCGGCGAGGGCGCGGGCGGCCCCGCCGGACCGTCCTCGGTGATCCTGTGGGGCCCGCCCGGCACCGGCAAGACGACCCTCGCCTATGTCGTGTCCAAAGCCACCAACAAGCGCTTCGTCGAACTGTCGGCGATCACCGCGGGCGTCAAGGAGGTCCGCGCGGTCATCGACGGCGCCCGCCGCGCCACCGGCGGGTACGGCAAGGAGACCGTCCTCTTCCTCGACGAGATCCACCGCTTCAGCAAGGCCCAGCAGGACTCCCTTCTCCCAGCCGTCGAGAACCGCTGGGTGACCCTGATCGCGGCGACCACCGAGAACCCGTACTTCTCGGTGATCTCCCCGCTGCTCTCCCGGTCCCTGCTGCTCACCCTCGAACCCCTCACCGACGACGACGTCCGAGGGCTGCTGAAGCGTGCGCTGAGCGACGAGCGCGGCCTCAAGGACGCCGTCACCCTCCCCGAGGACACCGAGGACCACTTCCTGCGGATCGCCGGCGGCGACGCCCGCCGCGCCCTGACCGCCCTGGAGGCCGCCGCCGGGGCCGCGCTCGACAAGGGCGAGGCGGAGATCTCCCTCACCACGCTGGAGGAGACGGTCGACCGCGCGGCGGTGAAGTACGACCGCGACGGCGACCAGCACTACGACGTCGCCAGCGCCCTCATCAAGTCGATCAGGGGCTCCGACGTCGACGCCGCCCTGCACTACCTGGCCCGCATGATCGAGGCCGGCGAGGACCCCCGCTTCATCGCCCGCCGCCTGATGATCTCCGCGAGCGAGGACATCGGCCTCGCCGACCCCAACGCCCTCCCGATAGCGGTCGCCGCCGCCCAGGCCGTCGCCATGATCGGCTTTCCCGAGGCCGCCCTCACCCTCAGCCACGCCACCATCGCCCTCGCGCTCGCCCCCAAGTCCAACGCCGCGACGATGGCGATCGGCGCCGCCATGGAGGACGTACGCAAGGGACTGGCCGGGTCCGTGCCGCCGCATCTGCGCGACGGGCACTACAAGGGCGCCGCCAAGCTCGGCCACGCGCAGGGGTATGTCTACCCGCACGACCTGCCCGAGGGCATCGCCGAGCAGCAGTACGCCCCGGACGCCCTCAAGGACCGCGAGTACTACGCGCCGACCAGGCACGGCGCCGAGGCGCGGTACGCGGACGCCGTGGAGTGGACCAGGAACCACCTCGGTCGCAAGCGGTCCTGAGCGCCCTGTAGAATCCCTCGAAGTGCTGTGTCCCGTGCTGTCAGAACGGGACGGTCAGCCGGAGCCAGTCAAAGGACCCCGTCCTCAAACCGGCTCCAGGAGCGTCGCGCACCGTTCGATTGGTGTCGCGGGCAACCCACCACCACTCGCCATCTGGGGAGAACGGTCGGTGGGTCACTCGCGTGCTGCACGTATGTGCCCAGACCAGGGAGCGGCTGCCCACCGGGCCCGGCAACGGACCAGGCGGGTTTCCCCGGCTGCGGATGCGACCTCCCACAACCCTGACAAGCCGAACACTGAGAAATGAGAGATTGTGGCGAACCAGTCCCGCCCCAAGGTCAAGAAGTCGCGTGCCCTCGGCATCGCGCTGACCCCGAAGGCCGTCAAGTACTTCGAGGCCCGTCCCTACCCGCCGGGTGAGCACGGCCGCGGCCGCAAGCAGAACTCGGACTACAAGGTCCGTCTGCTGGAGAAGCAGCGTCTGCGTGCGCAGTACGACGTGTCCGAGCGTCAGCTCGTCCGCGCCTACGAGCGTGCCTCCAAGGTTCAGGGCAAGACCGGTGAGGCCCTGATCATCGAGCTCGAGCGCCGTCTCGACGCGCTGGTCCTGCGTTCGGGCATCGCCCGCACGATCTACCAGGCCCGCCAGATGGTCGTCCACGGCCACATCGAGGTCAACGGCGGCAAGGTCGACAAGCCGTCGTTCCGCGTCCGTCCCGACGACGTCGTGATGGTCCGCGAGCGCAGCCGTGAGAAGACCCTCTTCTCCATCGCCCGTGAGGGCGGCTTCGCCCCCGAGGGTGAGACCCCGCGCTACCTCCAGGTGAACCTCAAGGCCCTGGCGTTCCGCCTGGACCGTGAGCCGAACCGCAAGGAGATCCCGGTGATCTGCGACGAGCAGCTCGTCGTCGAGTACTACGCCCGCTGATCACCAGCAGGCGGTAGTACACGCACCACCTCAGCCCGCCGTCTCCCCGCCCTTCCGGGTGGGCGAGGCGGCGGGTTCCTGCATGGCGACGGCACCCTGCGTGTGCCGTGCCGGACCGCGCGGCGAGGGCAGCGCCTCCAGCGGCCGCCCCAGCGCCCGAGCCACGGCCGCCTCCCGGCCGAGCCGGCCCCCGGCCCGTACGCACTCCTCGTACCGCTCGTCGCCCAGGCCCTCCCGGGCCATCGCCTCGCACAGCTCGTGCGGGGCGTTGTAGTAGGCGGAGCCGAACAGCGGCAGACCGACCGAGGGCCACATCGCGGCCGCCGCGCCCTGCAGCACCGCGGCCTCGGCGGGGTCGCCCTCGGCCGCCGTGATCAGGGCCAGCAGTTCGATCGACAGCACCGAGCCGAGCAGATCGTGGAAGGCGTGGGCGGCGCCCAGGCAGTCGGTCAGCAGCTCGCGCGCCGCCCTGAGCTCGCCCTTGCTCCAGGCCGCGTACGCCAGGACGTACAGCGCGTACGACCTGGTCCAGCGCTCCCCGTGGTCCTCGCAGACCCGGCGCACGTCCTGGCACAGCCGTACCGCCTCCGGGAGATCGCCCTGGAAGGCCCGGGTCATCGCCAGCTCGACCTGGCCCATCAGGACGTTGCTGTTGAGCTCGCCGATGTCCCGGTAGCGCTCCAGCGCCGAACGCAGCAGGGTCTCCGCGCGCGGCATGTCGTCGGTGACCAGGGCCAGACAGCCGGTGCGGTGCTCGGCGTACGCCACCGCCGTGGGGTTCGCGGACAGCTCCGCCTCCTCACGGCACTCGTGGAGCGCGGCCAGCGCGGGCACGTGATCGCCCTGGAGGATGGCCACATAGCCGAGCACCCACAGGGCCTTCAGCCGCGACAGCTCGTTGTCGGACTCCAGCCGCACGGCCTGCTCCAGCCAGTGCCGGCCCTCCGAGAGGCGCCCGCACCCGGCCCAGTAGAACCACAGCGAACCCGCGAGGTACTGGCCCAGGTGCGCCTCGTCCGGGTCGGCCAGACAGTGGTCCAGGGCGTCCCGCAGATTCGGCAGCTCCGCCTCGACCCGGGCGGCCACCTCGGCCTGCCGCGGCGAGAACCAGTCCAGCTCGCACCAGGTCGCCAGGCCCAGATACCAGTCGCGGTGCCGCCGCCGCAGCCGGGCCGCGTCCCCGGTCGCCTCCAGCCAGTCGGCGCCGTACGCCCGGACCGTGTCCAGCATCCGGTAGCGCACCCCCGTCGCGGTCTCCTCCCGCCCGACCACGGACTGCGCGAGCAGTTCCGTCAGTACGTCGAGGACGTCCTGCTCGGCCAGTCCGTTGCCGACGCACACGTACTCCACGGCCTCCAGGTCGAAGGGCCCGGCGAACACCGAGAGCCGCGACCACAGCAGCCGTTCCTGAGGCGTGCACAGCTCATGGCTCCAGCCGATCGCCGTGCGCAGCGTCCGATGCCGCGGCAGCGCGTCCCGCCCGCCGCCGGTCAGCAGCCGGAACCGGTCGTCGAGCCGCTCCAGCAACTGACCCGGCGACAGCGCCCGCAGCCGCCCGGCCGCCAGCTCGACGGCGAGCGGGATCCCGTCCAGGCGTCGGCACAGCTCCCGTACGTCGGGATCGGCCGCCGCGGACACGCCCTGCCGGACGGCCCGGTCCACGAACAGCTCCACGGCCTCGTCCGGCGCGAGCGGCTCCAGCGCGAACACCCGCTCGCCCGCGACGGACAGCGGTCTGCGGCCCACGGCCAGCACTCTGAGGCCCGGCACCCGGCTCAGCAGATCGGTGACCAGCTCCGCGCACGCGTCCACCAGATGCTCGAACCCGTCGAGAATCAGCAGGAGTTCACGCCCCGGCTCGGTCAGGTGCGCGAGGAGCGTCTCGCGCGGCAGCCGCGTGGTGTGGTCCGTCAGCCCGAACGCCTCGACGACCGCGTAGTCGACGAACTCCGGATCACGCACCGGCGCCAGCTCCACCCGCCACGCCCCCGTGCCGAGCGCCGCCCGCGCCGCGAGGCGGGACTTTCCGATGCCGCCGGGGCCGGTCACGGTCACCAGCCGGGAGTGCTCCAGCAACCGGGACAGTTCGGCGAGTTCGGTCGAGCGGCCCACGAACGCGTCCGGTTCGAGGGGGAGATTGCCGTCGCAGAGCCGATCGTCACGCATAGAACACGGAGCGTACTGAACCGTGTTCAGTCCGTACAATCGCTCCGCGCAACTCGGAACAATTGCTTCGCGCGACGCGGCCCGCGCGCGGACGGTAATCCGGTGCGGAGCCCCGGCCGCGGCGCGATAGGCTCGGCTCACGACTTTTTCGATGTTCAGGCACGTATACGGGAGCGGGTGCGCAGTGTCCGGTGGCGAGGTGGCCGGGATCCTGGTGGCCGTCTTCTGGGCGATCCTGGTCTCCTTCCTCGCCGTCGCGCTGGCGAGGCTGGCCCAGACGCTCAGGGCGACCACCAAGCTGGTGGCGGACGTGACCGACCAGGCCGTCCCGCTCCTGGCGGACGCCTCCTCCGCGGTGCGCTCCGCGCAGACCCAGATCGACCGGGTGGACGCGATCGCCTCGGACGTCCAGGAGGTCACCTCCAACGCCTCCGCGCTGTCCACCACCGTCGCCTCCACCTTCGGCGGCCCCCTCGTCAAGGTCGCGGCCTTCGGGTACGGCGTGCGCCGGGCGATCAGCGGCCGCAAGGACGACGTGCCCGAGAAGGCGCCCCGGCGTACCGTGATCGTGGGCCGCACCGTTCCGGCGTCACGACGGAGCAAGCGGAAGAAGGACTGAGACCAGCGATGTTCCGCCGTACGTTCTGGTTCAGCACGGGCGTCGCCGCCGGTGTGTGGGCCACCACCAAAGTCAACCGCAAGCTGAGGCAGCTGACCCCCGAGAGCCTCGCCGCCTCCGCGGCGAACAAGGCTCTCGAGGCCGGTCACCGCATCAAGGACCGCGCGGTGGGCTTCGCGCTCGACGTCCGCGACAACATGGCCCAGCGGGAGGCCGAACTCGGCGACGCGCTGGGGCTGAACGCCCCGGTCGACCCCGAACTCCCCGCGCCCCGGCGGTACGCCGCCATCGAGAACCGCAACAACCCCAAGTACGTCGAGGGATCGACGTACCAGACGTACCCGTACAACCGAAACGAGGACCACTGATGGAGTCGGCCGAGATCCGCCGCCGCTGGCTGAGCTTCTTCGAGGAGCGCGGTCACACCGTCGTCCCTTCGGCGTCGCTCATCGCGGACGACCCGACTCTGCTCCTCGTCCCCGCGGGCATGGTGCCCTTCAAGCCCTACTTCCTGGGTGAGGTCAAGCCGCCGTACGCGCGCGCCACCAGCGTCCAGAAGTGCGTGCGCACGCCCGACATCGAAGAGGTCGGCAAGACCACGCGCCACGGCACGTTCTTCCAGATGTGCGGCAACTTCTCCTTCGGCGACTACTTCAAGGAAGGCGCCATCACGA
This sequence comes from Streptomyces sp. NPDC046909, assembly GCF_040644695.1. Classification (NCBI taxonomy): domain Bacteria; kingdom Bacillati; phylum Actinomycetota; class Actinomycetes; order Kitasatosporales; family Streptomycetaceae; genus Streptomyces; species Streptomyces sp. NPDC046909. The sequence goes on from NZ_JBEYXC010000007.1 coordinate 447,089, forward strand.
TGGCCTGGGAGCTGCTCACCAGCTCCCAGGACAAGGGCGGTTACGGCCTCGACCCCGAGCGCCTGTGGATCACCGTCTACCAGGACGACGACGAGGCAGAGCGCATCTGGCACGACGTCGTCGGCGTGCCCAAGGAGCGCATCCAGCGCCTCGGCATGAAGGACAACTTCTGGTCCATGGGCGTCCCCGGACCCTGCGGCCCCTGCTCCGAGATCAACTACGACCGCGGCCCCGAGTTCGGCGTCGAGGGCGGCCCCGCCGTCAACGACGAGCGGTACGTGGAGTTCTGGAACCTCGTCTTCATGCAGTACGAGCGCGGCGAGGGCACCGGCAAGGACAACTTCGAGATCCTCGGGGACCTGCCGAGCAAGAACATCGACACGGGCCTCGGCCTGGAGCGGCTCGCCATGATTCTGCAAGGCGTGCAGAACATGTACGAGATCGACACCTCCATGGCCGTCATCAAGAAGGCCACCGAGCTCACCGGTGTCGAGTACGGCGACGCCCACGACTCGGACGTCTCCCTGCGCGTGGTCACCGACCACATGCGTACGTCGGTGATGCTCATCGGCGACGGCGTCACCCCCGGCAACGAGGGCCGCGGCTACGTCCTGCGCCGCATCATGCGCCGCGCCATCCGCAACATGCGCCTCCTCGGTGCCACCGGACCGGTCGTCAAGGAACTCATCGACACCGTCCTGGAGATGATGGGCCAGCAGTACCCCGAGCTCGTCACCGACCGCGAGCGCATCGAGAAGGTCGCCCTCGCCGAGGAGAACGCCTTCCTCAAGACGCTCAAGGCCGGCACCAACATCCTCGACACCGCCGTCACCGAGACCAAGGCCTCCGGTGGCACGGTCCTCGCCGGCGACAAGGCGTTCCTGCTCCACGACACCTGGGGCTTCCCGATCGACCTCACCCTGGAGATGGCCGCCGAGCAGGGCCTCTCCGTGGATGAGGACGGCTTCCGGCGCCTGATGAAGGAGCAGCGGGAGCGCGCCAAGGCCGACGCCCAGGCCAAGAAGACCGGCCACGCCGGTGCCGGCGCCTACCGCGAGATCGCGGACAAGACCGGCGAGACCGAGTTCATCGGCTACGCGGACACCGAGGGCGAGTCCACGATCGTCGGCATCCTCGTCGACGGCGCCTCCTCCCCGGCCGCGACCGAGGGCGACGAGGTCGAGATCGTCCTCGACCGCACCCCGTTCTACGCCGAGGGCGGCGGCCAGATCGGCGACACCGGCAAGATCAAGGTCGACTCCGGTGCCGTCATCGAGATCCGCGACTGCCAGAAGCCGGTCCCGGGCGTCTACGTCCACAAGGGTGTCGTCCAGTTCGGCGAGGTCACCGTGGGTGCCAAGGCGCACGCCTCGATCGACGCCCGCCGCCGTACGGCCATCGCCCGCGCCCACTCGGCCACCCACCTCACCCACCAGGCCCTGCGCGACGCGCTCGGCCCGACGGCCGCCCAGGCCGGTTCCGAGAACCAGCCCGGCCGCTTCCGCTTCGACTTCGGCTCGCCGTCCGCCGTTCCGACGGCCGTGATGACCGACGTCGAGCAGAAGATCAACGAGGTCCTCGCCCGCGACCTCGACGTGCACGCCGAGATCCTGAGCCTCGACGAGGCCAAGAAGCAGGGCGCCATCGCCGAGTTCGGCGAGAAGTACGGCGAGCGGGTCCGTGTCGTCACCATCGGCGACTTCTCCAAGGAGCTGTGCGGCGGCACCCACGTCCACAACACCTCGCAGCTCGGCCTGGTCAAGCTGCTGGGCGAGTCGTCGATCGGCTCGGGTGTCCGCCGTATCGAGGCCCTCGTCGGCGTGGACGCCTACAACTTCCTCGCCCGTGAGCACACGGTCGTCGCCCAGCTCCAGGAGCTGATCAAGGGCCGCCCGGAGGAGCTGCCGGAGAAGGTCTCCGCGATGCTCGGCAAGCTGAAGGACGCCGAGAAGGAGATCGAGAAGTTCCGCGCGGAGAAGGTCCTCCAGGCCGCGGCCGGTCTCGCCGAGTCCGCCAAGGACGTACGCGGAATCGCCGTGGTGACCGGTCAGGTCCCGGACGGCACCACCGCCGACGACCTGCGCAAGCTGGTCCTCGACGTGCGCGGCCGCATCCAGGGCGGACGCGCTGCCGTGGTCGCGCTCTTCACGGTGGCCAACGGCAAGCCGCTGACGGTCATCGCCACCAACGAGGCCGCCCGCGAGCGCGGCCTCAAGGCCGGCGACCTGGTCCGTACGGCCGCGAAGACCCTCGGCGGCGGCGGTGGCGGCAAGCCGGACGTCGCGCAGGGCGGCGGCCAGAACCCGGCGGCGATCGGCGAGGCCGTCGAGGCCGTCGAGCGGCTGGTCACGGACACCGCGAAGTGACGATGCGCAGAGGCCGTCGACTCGCGATCGACGTCGGGGACGCCCGGATCGGGGTCGCCTCGTGCGACCCCGACGGGATCCTCGCCACTCCGGTGGAGACGGTCCCGGGCCGGGACGTCCCGGCCGCCCACCGCCGGCTGCGGCAGCTGGTGGAGGAGTACGAACCGATCGAGGTCGTCGTCGGACTCCCTCGCTCCCTCAAGGGGGGCGAGGGCCCGGCCGCGGTGAAGGTCAGGGCCTTCGCCCAGGAGCTGGCCAAGGGCATCGCGCCGATCCCGGTCCGCCTGGTGGACGAGCGGATGACGACCGTGACGGCCAGCCAGGGACTGCGCGCCTCGGGCGTGAAATCCAAGAAGGGCCGCTCCGTCATCGACCAGGCAGCCGCTGTGATCATCCTTCAGCAGGCGCTCGAATCCGAACGGGTGTCAGGTAAAGCACCCGGCGAGAGCGTCGAAGTGGTCATCTGATCGCGATACGGTAACGTTCCGCGCGATTGCGGCGCTGTTCGAACAGGTGCCGCACAGAGAGAGGCGGAACGGATGCCGGGCCACAAGCCGCGCGACCGCCGCTTCGCGGCTCTAGGGGATCGATGACTGAGTATGGCGGGGGCCAGGAAGGCTCCGAACCGTGGCATCCGCAGGACCCGTACTACGGGGACGGCGGATGGGAAGGGCAGCAGGGCCACGTCGGCCATCAAGCTGCCTACGGCGGCCAGCAGCAGCACTATCCGCAGCAGCCGCAGCAGGCGGAGTACGGCGACTGGGGCACCGGCCAACAGGCCGATTACGGTCAGGCGCAGCAGCAGTACGATCCGTATCAGGGCGGCTACGACCAGCAGCAGTACGGAACCCAGGGCTACCAGCAGCAGAGCTACGACAACAACGGCTGGGGCACGGGCACGCACACGCATGTCCAGTACACCGACCCGCAGGACCCGTACGGCCAGCAGGCCGCGGCGTACGGCGCCGGTGACCAGCCCGACTACTACGGCACCCCCGACGCGTACCCGCCGCCGGAGCCGCCGAGCCGCCGGCGCACCGAGCCAGAACCGCAGCCTACGGACTGGGATCCCGGCCCTGACCAGGGCGAACACGCCTTCTTCGCGGGCGGCGGGGACGATGACGGCGACGACCTCGACGATGACGAGGGCGGACGCGGCGACCGGAGAGGCCGCGGCGGCAAGAAACCGAAGAAGCGGCGCAGCGGCTGCGCCTGCCTGGTGGTCGTGCTGGTGTTCGGCGGCGGGATCGGCGGGGTCGGATATTTCGGATACCAGTTCTACCAGGATCGTTTCGCCTCGTCGCCGGACTATGCGGGCGACGGCACCGACACGACGGTGTCGATCGTGGTCCCGAAGGGCGCGGGAGGCGCCGAGATCGGACGGCTGCTGAAGGCGAAGGACGTCGTCAAGAGCGTCGACGCGTTCGTATCGGCGTTCACCCAGAACGACGGAGACAAGATCCAGGCCGGCGCCTATCTGCTGAACACGCAGATGTCCGCCAAGAGTGCCGTGGAGATGATGCTCGACCCGAAGAGCCAGAATGCCGTGATGGTGACGCCGGGGCAGCGCAACATCGCCGTCTACAAGATCATCGACGACAAACTCGGCCTGAAGTCGGGCACCACCAGAAAGGCCGCCAAGGCGGAGTACAAGAGCCTCGGACTTCCGGACTGGGCGGAAGACAACAGCGAGATGAAGGATCCGCTGGAGGGCTTCCTGTCCCCGGGCACCTATCCCGCCGCCGAGGGCATGAAGCCCGAGGCCGTGCTGAAGGAGATGGTGTCCGAGGCCACGAAGAAGTACGACGCGCTCAACTTGGAAGCCAAGGCCAAGGCGCTCAAGCTCGACAGCCCCATGGACATCATCACGATCGCCAGCCTCGTCCAGGCCGAGGGCAAGACCACCGACGACTACCGCAAGATGGCGGAAGTGGTCTACAACCGCCTCGACTACGCGAACCCGCAGACCTACGGCTTCCTGCAATTCGACTCGACCTTCAACTACGCGAAGAACGAGAGCAACATCGACATCAGCGAGTCGGAGATCAACAAGGACAAGGACCCGTACAACACGTACACCAACAAGGGTCTGCCGCCCGGCCCGATCGGGAACCCGGGTGACGAGGCGATCAAGTCGACGCTGAACCCGACCGACGACGGTTGGTACTACTTCGTGGCGACCGACGGCGTGAGCAAGACCGAGTTCGCCAAGACGCACGAAGAATTCCAGAAACTCAAGGACAAGTTCGATGAAAGCAGGGGCAACTGACGCCCGCCGGGCCGCCGTGCTCGGTTCGCCCATCGCTCATTCCCTCTCACCGGTGCTGCACCGCGCCGCGTACGAGGAGTTGGGGCTGACCGGCTGGTCGTACGACCGGTTCGAGGTCGACGAGGTCGCGCTGCCCGGGTTCTTCGCGGAGCTCGGGCCGGAGTGGGCCGGGCTGTCGCTGACGATGCCGTTGAAGCGGGCCGTCATACCGCTGGTGGACGAGATCAGCGAGACGGCCGCGTCGGTCGAAGCCGTGAACACCGTCGTGTTCACCGGGGACGGCCGCAAGGTCGGCGACAACACCGACATCCCCGGGATGGTCGCCGCCCTGCGCGAGCACGGCATCGAGCAGGTGGACTCCGCCGCGATCCTCGGCGCGGGCGCCACCGCGTCGTCCGCCCTCGCGGCACTGGCCCGCGTCTGCACCGGCGAGGTCGTCGTCTATGTGCGCAGCGCGGCCCGGGCCGCCGAGATGCGGCAGTGGGGCGAGCGGCTCGAAGTCGAGGTGCGTACGGAGGACTGGGCGCATGCGGCGGACGCGCTGGAGCGGCCGCTCGTCATCGCCACCACCCCCGCCGGTACGACGGACGCCCTCGCCGGCGCCGTACCCGAACGGCCCGCCACCCTCTTCGATGTGCTCTACGAGCCCTGGCCGACCGAGCTCGCCGCCCGCTGGTCCATGTTCGGCGGGGCCGTCGTCAGCGGACTCGATCTGCTGGTGCACCAGGCGGTGCTCCAGGTCGAGCAGATGACGGGGTGCGCCAAGGCCCCGCTGGCGGCCATGCGAAAAGCGGGCGAGCAGGCACTGGCGGACCGCTAGGGTCTGTCCGGGTTCCGCAGGGGGCGGAACCGGGAGGGGAGAACAGGCGTGTCCGCAGGCATGCAGATGGCATCCGGCAAGAGCGAGATATTCGAGGCCGTACTCAAGTTCATGCCCGACTGGGTGCAGATCACGGTGATCGGCCTGGTCGTGCTCGCGGTGGTCGTGTCCTGGGTCATCAAGCTCAAGCGCAAGATCGACTACCGGCGGGCCCTGCGCAACGGGCAGCCGATCCACGCGGCGGCCCAGCACGGACAGCGGAGCGGCGCCGACTACCTCGGTGCCTACGCCCCCCAGCAGCAGGCCGCGCCCCAGCAGCAGGGTCCGGCCCAGCCGCAGCCGGCGGCACCCGCCCCCGCTCAGCCGAGCGGTGCCGACTTCCTGGGCACCTACGCGCCGCAGAACCGGCAGCAGAACGGTTCCGCCTGAGCCTTTCCGGTGCGCCCGCGTCCGCCTGATGGACCAGCGGCGGGCGCAGTCTGCCGGACATGGGAGGATCGAAGGTGGCGGGCCGGCGCCGCGCACCCGGTCGCGCCATCGCCGTACGCGAGGACGCGCGTACGCAGGGCAGTACGAGGGCGCGAGCACTGAGGAGCACCGTTGAGCAGGTTGCGCTGGCTGACCGCGGGGGAGTCCCACGGCCCCGCACTCGTCGCGACGCTGGAGGGCCTTCCCGCCGGCGTGCCGATCACCACGGAGATGGTGGCGGACCACCTGGCCCGGCGCCGCCTCGGTTATGGACGCGGCGCGCGGATGAAGTTCGAGCAGGACCAGGTCACCTTCCTCGGCGGCGTCCGGCACGGCCTCACCCTCGGTTCCCCGGTCGCGATCATGGTGGGCAACACCGAGTGGCCGAAGTGGGAGCAGGTCATGGCGGCCGACCCCATCGACCCGGAGATCCTGGCCGGCCTCGCCCGCAACGCCCCGCTGACCCGCCCGCGCCCCGGCCACGCCGACCTCGCGGGCATGCAGAAGTACGGCTTCGACGAGGCCCGGCCGATCCTGGAGCGCGCCTCCGCCCGTGAGACGGCGGCCCGTGTGGCGCTGGGCGCGGTGGCCCGGTCGTACCTCAAGGAGACGGCCGGCATCGAGATCGTCAGCCATGTCGTCGAGCTGTGCTCGGTCAAGGCCCCGGCGGGTGTGTACCCGACCCCGGCCGACGTCGAGAAGCTGGACGCCGACCCGCTGCGCTGCCTGGACGCGGACACCTCGAAGGCGATGGTGGCCGAGGTCGACCAGGCACACAAGGACGGCGACACCCTCGGCGGCGTGGTCGAGATCCTGGCGTACGGCGTCCCCGTCGGCCTCGGCTCGCACGTCCACTGGGACCGCAAGCTGGACGCCCGCCTGGCCGGTGCCCTCATGGGCATCCAGGCCATCAAGGGCGTCGAGCTCGGCGACGGCTTCGAGCTGGCCCGCGTGCCCGGCTCCAAGGCGCACGACGAGATCGTCAACACGCCCGAGGGCATCCGCCGTGTCTCCGGCCGCTCCGGCGGCACCGAGGGCGGTCTGACCACCGGCGAGCTGCTGCGCGTACGTGCCGCGATGAAGCCGATCGCGACCGTCCCGCGCGCCCTCCAGACCGTGGACGTCACCACCGGCGAGGCCGCCCAGGCCCACCACCAGCGCTCCGACGTCTCCGCGGTCCCGGCCGCCGGCATCGTCGCCGAGGCCATGGTCGCCCTGGTCCTCGCGGACGCCGTCGCGGAGAAGTTCGGCGGCGACTCGGTCCCCGAGACGCGTCGCAACGTCCAGTCGTACCTCGACAACCTGGCCATCCGATGACCGCTCCCCAGGTGGTACTGGTGGGCCCGATGGGCGTGGGCAAGTCCACCGTCGGGCAGCTGCTCGCCGAGCGCCTCGGCGTCGGCTACCGCGACACCGACGACGACATCGTCGCCGAGCAGGGCCGCACCATCGCCGAGATCTTCGTCGACGAGGGCGAGCCGGTCTTCCGGGCCATCGAGAAGCGGGCGGTGCACAAGGCGCTCGCCGAGCACGACGGCGTCCTCGCGCTGGGCGGCGGCTCGATCCTCGACGAGGACACGCGCGCGCTGCTCGCCGGACACCGGGTCGTCTACCTCTCCATGGACGTCGAGGAAGCGGTCCAGCGCACCGGCCTCAACGCCGCCCGCCCGCTGCTCGCGGTCAACCCGCGCAAGCAGTGGCGCGAGCTGATGGAGGCCCGACGGCACCTGTACGAGGGGATCGCCACGGCGGTCGTCCCCACGGACGGCCGTACCCCCGAAGAAGTCACCCAAGCCGCCCTGGACGCACTGGAGTTGAAGGAAGCATGAGCGAGGCAGTCACTCGCATCCAGGTCGGCGGCACCGCTGGCAGCGAGCCGTACGAGGTCCTGGTGGGCCGTCAACTCCTGGGTGAACTGGGCTCGTTGGTGGGGCCCAAGGCCAAGCGGGTCGCGGTGATCCACCCCGAGGCGCTCGCCGAGACCGGGGACGCGCTGCGGGCCGACCTCGCCGAGCAGGGCTTCGAGGCGGTCGCCATCCAGGTGCCCAACGCGGAGGAGGCGAAGACCGCCGAGGTCGCCGCCTACTGCTGGAAGGCGCTGGGCCAGTCCAACTTCACCCGCTCCGACGTGGTCGTCGGGGTGGGCGGCGGCGCGACCACTGACCTGGCCGGTTTCGTGGCCGCGACCTGGCTGCGCGGAGTGCGCTGGATCGCGATCCCCACCACCGTCCTGGCGATGGTGGACGCGGCCGTCGGCGGCAAGACCGGCATCAACACCGCCGAGGGCAAGAACCTCGTCGGCGCCTTCCACCCGCCGGCCGGCGTCCTGTGCGACCTGGCCGCGCTGGACTCCCTCCCGGTCAACGACTACGTCTCCGGGCTCGCCGAGATCATCAAGGCCGGTTTCATCGCCGACCCGGTGATCCTGGACCTCATCGAGTCCGACCCGCAGGCCGCGCGCACCCCGGCGGGCCCGCACACGTCCGAGCTGATCGAGCGGGCCATCCGGGTCAAGGCCGAGGTCGTCTCCGCGGACCTGAAGGAGTCGGGCCTCAGGGAGATCCTCAACTACGGTCACACGCTGGCCCACGCCATCGAGAAGAACGAGCGGTACAAGTGGCGGCACGGCGCCGCCGTCGCCGTAGGCATGCACTTCGCGGCCGAACTCGGCCGTGTCGCGGGCCGGTTGGACGACGCGACGGCCGACCGGCACCGCACGGTCCTCGAATCGGTCGGCCTGCCGCTGAGCTACCGCTACGACCAGTGGCCCAAGCTGCTGGAGACCATGAAGGTCGACAAGAAGTCCCGCGGCGACCTGCTGCGGTTCATCGTCCTCGACGGTCTCGCCAAGCCCACCGTCCTGGAGGGCCCCGACCCGGCGGTGCTGCTCGCCGCGTACGGAGAAGTGGGCGAGTAGTCCGCCGAGGAACCATCCGCCCCATTTGCCTTATGGGCACGGGCACTTAGGGCCGTCCCCGGCCGTTCACCAAACGGCGGCCGGGGACGGTACCGTTCGGTAAGGAGTGGGGTTCGTGCCCTGCTGCCAGCGCCAATTGCCTGTATGAGACGGAGTGGCACCGGATGCAGCACGCAGTGGGTTCTCCGCTGCCGCCGCCCCACCAGCCGGGGCACGGACCGGCCGCCGGCTGGTCGCCGGCCGCACATCACCCGGGTCCCCACCACCCGGGTGCGCACCAGGGCTCGGCCCCGGTGCCCCCACCGCCCCCCGCCCCGGGCTTCGCCCCCCAGCCGCCACCCCAGGCCCCCGCGGCCCCGGACACCACCGGTCATGTACCGCTGCCCCCCGGTGGCCCGGTCGGCGTCCCCTCGGCCCCGCCCGCCATGGCCGCCCCCGACCTCGCCGGTACGACCCTCGCGGTCCTGCTGATCGGCCCCGCGGGCGCCGGCAAGACGAGTGTCGCCAAGTACTGGGCCGACCACCGCCGGGTCCCCACCGCCCACATCAGCCTCGACGACGTCCGCGAATGGGTCCGCTCCGGCTTCGCCGACCCCCAGTCCGGCTGGAACGACCACTCCGAGGCCCAGTACCGTCTCGCCCGCCGCACCTGCGGCTTCGCCGCCCGCAACTTCCTCGCCAACGGCATCTCCTGCATCCTCGACGACGCGGTCTTCCCGGACCGCCCGGTCGTCGGCCTCGGCGGCTGGAAGAGGCATGTGGGGCCAGGTCTGCTGCCGGTGGTCCTCCTCCCGGGACTTGAGATCGTCCTGGAGCGCAACGCCGAACGGTCCGGAAACCGCCGCCTCACGGACGAGGAGGTGGCCCGCATCCATGGCCGTATGGCGGGCTGGTACGGCTCGGGTCTGCCGATCATCGACAACTCACAGCTGGACGTACCGCAGACGGCACGGGTCCTGGACGACGTACTCGCCCGGTCCATCGCAAGCCCGCCTAGCTGGTAGCGCCCCGATAGGGGACGTACCCACTCGGCCTCTCCCAACCGGCGCCCGACCTGCGGGACTCCTACGCTGCTGTCATGTCAGAGGTCTACGCGGCCCGCCGCACCAGAGTGAGGGAACGCTGCAACGCCGTCGGCAGCGCGGCAGCAGTCGTCACCCGCCCCGCCAACGTGCGCTACCTCGCGGGTGCGGCCCCGCATGGTGCCGTACTGCTCCTCGGTAAGACCGAGGACCTCCTGGTGTGCGTAGGCCCACCGGACGACCGTCAGCCCGAGAGCCGCCCGGACGAGGCGCTGCGCCTCCATGTGCTCCCCGGCGCCGCAGGTGACCCCGCCGTTGCCGCGGCCGACCTCGCGGCAGCGCAGGGCGGCGACTCCCTCGCCGTGGAGGAACACCACCTCACCGTCACCCGGCACAGAGCCATCCGCTCGGTCGCCCCCCGCCTGCGCCTCGCGGACCTCGGCGGAGCCGTCGAACAGCTCAGGGTCGTCAAGGACGAGGAGGAGATCTCCTGCCTGCGCATCGGCGCGGAGATCGCCGACCAGGCCCTCGGTGAGCTCCTGGAGTCGATCCTCGTCGGCCGTACCGAGAGACACCTCGCCCTGGAACTGGAGCGCCGTCTGGTGGACCACGGCGCCGACGGACCGGCGTTCCTGACGTCCGTCGCGACCGGCCCGAACTCCGGCAGACGCGCCCACCGCCCCACCGACCGCCGCGTCGAGGAGGGCGACTTCCTCTCCGTGTGCCTCGGGGCGACGTACCGCGGCTACCGCTGTGAGATCGGCCGTACTTTCGTGATCGGTACGTCGCCGGCCGACTGGCAGATCGAGCTGTACGACCTCGTCTTCGCCGCCCAGCGCGCCGGACGGGAGTCCCTCGCACCCGGTGCCGCCTACCGTGATGTGGACCGCGCGGCACGGCAGGTGCTGGACTCCGCGGGGTACGGAGAGGGCCTTCCGGCCTTGACGGGACATGGCGTGGGACTCGAAATCGACGAGGACCCGCAGCTGGCCCCCGCGGCCATGGGTAAACTGGACGCTTGCGTGCCGGTCACCGTCGAACCGGGGGTCCACCTCCCGGGCCGGGGCGGTGTCCGGATCGATGACACGCTCGTCGTCCGCCCCGAGGCGGACGGCGGACCCGAGCTACTCACCATCACGACCAAGGAGCTGCTCGCCCTCTAGGCAGAGGCGTGCACCGGGGTCGTCCACGTCAGTCCAGGAGATTCCGCAACCGTGGCTTCCACGAACGACCTCAAGAACGGCCTGGTGCTCAAGCTCGAAGGCGGCCAGCTCTGGTCCGTCGTCGAGTTCCAGCACGTCAAGCCCGGCAAGGGCCCGGCCTTCGTGCGCACCAAGCTCAAGAACGTGCTGTCCGGCAAGGTCGTCGACAAGACGTTCAACGCCGGCGTCAAGGTCGAGACGGCCACTGTCGACAAGCGCGACATGCAGTTCTCGTACATGGACGGCGAGTACTTCGTGTTCATGGACATGGACACCTACGACCAGCTGATGATCGACCGCAAGACGGTCGGCGACGCCGCCAACTTCCTGATCGAGGGCTTCACGGCCGTCGTCGCGCAGCACGAGGGCGAGGTGCTCTTCGTCGAGCTGCCGGCCGCCGTCGAGCTCGTCGTCCAGGAGACCGAGCCGGGCCTGCAGGGCGACCGCTCCACCGGTGGCACCAAGCCCGCCACCCTGGAGACCGGTCACCAGATCCAGGTCCCGCTCTTCATCACCACCGGTGAGAAGATCAAGGTCGACACCCGCACCAGCGACTACCTCGGCCGGGTGAACAGCTAACCGTGGCTGCCCGCAACACGGCCCGCAAGCGCGCCTTCCAGATCCTCTTCGAGGGCGACCAGCGCGGCGCGGACGTCCTGACGGTCCTCGCGGACTGGATCCGGCTGTCCCGGGACGACACCCGGCAGCCGCCGGTCAGCGAGTACACGATGCAGCTGGTCGAGGGCTACGCCGTACAGGCGAAGCGCATCGACGAGCTGCTCGCGCAGTACTCCGTCGGCTGGACGCTGGACCGGATGCCGGTCGTGGACCGCAACATCCTGCGTCTCGGTGCCTACGAGCTGATCTGGGTCGACGGGACCCCGGACGCCGTGGTCCTCGACGAGGCGGTGCAGCTGGCGAAGGAGTTCTCCACGGACGAGTCGCCGGCGTTCGTGAACGGCCTGCTGGGCCGTCTCAAGGACCTGAAGCCGTCTCTCCGTCGGGACGAGGCCTGAGAGGCCCCGCCGCCAGAGGCACGACATGCCATCGCCAGAGGCACGACATGCCAGAGGGCCCGCAGCGTGATTGCTGCGGGCCCTCTGGCATTCCCGTACCTCCGCGCCCCTGGAGGGCCGCAGAACGCCGCCGGGGTGGCCGGAACCGTGAAGTTCCGGCCACCCCGGCGGCACGTTTCTGCTGAGGCGTGGGGCGGCTCAGCTCTCCTCGTGGGAGACCGCGCGACGCGCGTCCGCGTCCAGGACGCCCCAGCTGATCAGCTGCTCGGTGAGGACCGAGGGCGACTGGTCGTAGATGACGGCGAGTGTGCGCAGGTCGTCCTGGCGGATGGAGAGCACCTTGCCGTTGTAGTCACCGCGCTGCGACTGGATCGTCGCCGCGTAGCGCTGGAGGGGGCCCGCCTTCTCGGCCGGTACGTGGGCCAGCCGCTCCAGGTCGAGGACCAGCTTCGGCGGCGGCTCGGCGGCGCCGCCCGGCGTGGTGCCCGGCAGCAGCTCCTGGACGGGTACGCCGTAGAAATCCGCCAGCTCGGCGAGACGCTGCACGGTGACGGCACGGTCGCCACGCTCGTACGAACCGACCACGACCGCCTTCCAGCGTCCCTGGGACTTCTCCTCGACACCGTGGAGGGAAAGGCCCTGCTGGGTGCGGATGGCCCGGAGCTTGGCCCCGAGCTGTTTGGCGTATTCGCTGGACATATAGCTCCCCGGACACTGGATCGACGCGACTGGGTTGGTTTCCATGCCGCGCGTCTGGTAACTCACTGTGAGGTTACGCAGCGTGACTCTTGCGCGTCAAGCCGAATGGTCCACACCGACTCTTCCGTGAGCGTGGTGGCCGATTAGGCCAGGGGGGTGATCGGGGCGGCCGGACCGGCCTGCTACCGTGGATGGCGCAATTCCGACGTCCTTTAAGGTCCGTCCCGTGAGGCGGAGAAGGGGGTCCGTTTCGTATGGACAAGAAGCAGGACACACAGCAGGACGCACAGTCCGATGCCCGGCCCGTGCTCGAAGGCCCGGACATCGCGCGGGTACTGACCCGCATCGCCCACGAGATCGTCGAACGCGCCAAGGGCGCCGACGACGTGGTGCTCCTCGGGATTCCGACCCGGGGCGTCTTCCTCGCCCAGCGGCTCGCCGCCAAGCTGGAGGAGATCACCGACCGCAAGATTCCGGTCGGTTCGCTCGACATCACCATGTACCGGGACGATCTGCGGATGCACCCGCCGCGTGCGCTGGCCCGCACCGAGATCCCCGGTGACGGCATCGACGGCCGCCTCGTCGTCCTCGTCGACGACGTGCTCTTCTCCGGCCGCACCATCCGCGCCGCCCTCGACGCCCTGAACGACATCGGGCGTCCGCGCGCGGTGCAGCTCGCGGTCCTCGTCGACCGCGGCCACCGTGAACTGCCCATCCGCGCCGACTACGTCGGCAAGAACCTCCCCACGTCGTTGCGGGAGACGGTCAAGGTCCAGCTCGCCGAGGAGGACGGTCGCGACACCGTGCTGCTCGGTGCCAAGCCGACCCCGTAGCAAGCCGACCGGGACGCCTCTCCTCGGCATGCCCGCACTTGCCCGTAATCTCCCGAACTTCCTTACGGAGCCTGACAGATGCAGCGTCATCTCATCTCGGCCGCCGACCTCACCCGCGACGACGCCGTCCTGATCCTCGACACCGCCGAGGAGATGGCCCGGGTCGCCGACCGGCCCATCAAGAAGCTGCCGACCCTGCGCGGCCGCACCATCGTCAACCTCTTCTTCGAGGACTCCACGCGCACGCGTATCTCCTTCGAAGCCGCCGAGAAGCGCCTCTCGGCGGACGTCATCAACTTCACGGCCAAGGGGTCGAGCGTGTCCAAGGGCGAGTCCCTCAAGGACACCGCCCAGACCCTCGAAGCCATGGGCGTCGACGCCGTCGTCATCCGGCACGGCGCCTCCGGAGCCCCGTACCGGCTCGCCACCTCCGGCTGGATCGACGCGGCCGTCATCAACGCCGGTGACGGCACCCACCAGCACCCCACACAGGCCCTGTTGGACGCCTTCACCATGCGTCGCCGGCTCGTCGGCCGGGACGCCGGGATCGGCCAGGACCTGTCCGGGCGGCGCATCACGATCGTCGGCGACGTCCTGCACAGCCGGGTCGCCCGCTCCAACGTCGACCTGCTGCACACCCTCGGCGCCGAGGTCACCCTCGTCGCCCCGCCCACCCTGGTGCCGGTCGGCGTCGAGACCTGGCCGTGCGAGGTGTCGTACGACCTGGACCGCACGCTCGCCAAGTCCGACGCGGTGATGATGCTGCGCGTGCAGCGCGAGCGGATGAACGCCGCGTTCTTCCCGACCGAGCGCGAGTACTCGCGGCGCTACGGCCTCGACGGCGAGCGCATGGCGAAGATGCCCGAGCACGCCATCGTGATGCACCCCGGGCCGATGGTCCGCGGTATGGAGATCACCGCCGAGGTCGCCGACTCCGACCGCTGCACCGTTGTCGAGCAGGTCGCAAACGGAGTCTCCATCCGGATGGCCGTTCTGTACCTGCTGCTCGGTGGCAACGAGCCCGCCGTCAGCCACACCCGTACCGAGGAGAAGTAAGACCATGAGCAAGATCCTGATCCGTGGTGCGAAGGTGCTCGGCGGCGAGCCGCAGGACGTCTTGATCAGCGGTTCCTTGATCGAAGCGGTCGGCCAGGGGCTCTCGGACGAGGGCGCCGAGGTCGTCGAGGCCGCCGGCAAGGTCCTGCTGCCGGGACTGGTCGACCTGCACACCCATCTGCGCGAGCCCGGCCGTGAGGACTCCGAGACCGTGCTGACCGGCACGCGCGCGGCGGCCTCCGGTGGCTACACCGCCGTGTTCGCCATGGCCAACACCTTCCCGGTCGCCGACACCGCCGGCGTGGTCGAGCAGGTCTACCGGCTCGGCCAGGAACACGGGTACTGCGACGTGCAGCCCATCGGCGCCGTCACGGTCGGCCTGGAGGGCAAGAAGCTCGCCGAGCTCGGTGCCATGCACGAGTCGGCCGCCGGGGTCACCGTCTTCTCGGACGACGGCAAGTGCGTCGACGACGCGGTGATCATGCGCCGGGCGCTGGAGTACGTGAAGGCCTTCGGCGGGGTCGTCGCCCAGCACGCGCAGGAGCCGCGGCTGACCGAGGGCGCCCAGATGAACGAGGGGATCGTCTCCGCCGAGCTGGGGCTCGGGGGCTGGCCCGCGGTGGCCGAAGAATCGATCATCGCCCGGGATGTCCTGCTTGCCGAGCACGTCGGCTCCCGCGTCCACATCTGCCACCTGTCGACCGCCGGGTCCGTCGAGATCGTCCGCTGGGCCAAGTCCCGCGGCATCGACGTCACCGCCGAGGTCACCCCGCACCACCTGCTCCTCACCGACGAGCTGGTGCGCACCTACAACCCGGTCTACAAGGTCAACCCGCCGCTGCGCACCGAGCGCGACGTGCTGGCCCTGCGCGAGGCGCTCGCCGACGGCACGATCGACATCGTCGCCACCGACCACGCCCCGCACCCGCACGAGGACAAGGACTGCGAGTGGGCCGCGGCCGCCATGGGGATGGTGGGCCTGGAGACCGCGTTGTCAGTGGTGCAGGAGACCATGGTGGACACCGGGCTCCTCACCTGGGCCGGGGTCGCCGACCGCATGTCCTTCAAGCCCGCCCGGATCGGGCAGGCCAAGGGCCACGGGCGTCCCGTCTCGGCAGGTGAGCCCGCCAACCTCACGCTCGTCGACACGGAATACCGTGGGGATGTGGACCCCGCGGGCTTCGCCTCGCGCAGCCGGAACACCCCGTACGAGGGGCGTGAGCTGCCGGGCCGTGTGACGCACACGTGGCTCCGGGGCAAGGCCACGCTCGTCGACGGGAAGCTCACGTGACACCTGCACCTGTAACCCTGCTGGCCGCCGATCTCGCCGCCGAGCAGAAATCGGCTGAGGTCACCGACTGGGCCGCCCGTATCGGCTGGCTCGTCGGCCTCGCGCTGTTCGTCGCGCTCATCTACTGGCTGATGCGCGAGGGCTGGAAGTGGCGCGGCACGCTCCAGGGCGATCTGCCCGAGCTGCCCAGCGCGCCGGACGACCTCGGTGCGGCGAGACTGACGATGAGCGGCCGCTACCACGGCTCCACCACCGCCGGGCAGTGGCTCGACCGCATCGTGGCGCACGGCCTCGGCACCCGCAGCCTGGTCGAGCTCACGCTGACGGACGCGGGACTGGACGTCGTACGCCCCGGCGCGACCGACTTCTTCATCCCGGTCGGCGCACTGCGGGAGGCCGTGCTCGGCAAGGGCATCGCCGGCAAGGTCCTCACCGAGGGCGGGCTGCTGATCGTGACCTGGGAGCACGGCGACCGGCTGATCGACTCCGGGTTCCGCTCCGACCGCGCGGCCGAGCACAACGAGTGGGTCGACGTCATTAACTCCATGATCAACAAGAAGACGGAAACGGAAGGCGCACGATGACGACCTCCACAAGGGGAGCCTCGAAGGTTCCCGCGGTACTCGTCCTGGAGGACGGCCGGATCTTCCGCGGCCGTGCCTACGGGGCCGTGGGGGAGACCTTCGGCGAGGCCGTGTTCTCCACCGGCATGACCGGCTACCAGGAGACCCTGACCGACCCGTCGTACCACCGTCAGGTCGTCGTGATGACCGCCCCGCACGTCGGCAACACCGGCGTCAACGACGAGGACCCCGAGTCGCAGCGGATCTGGGTCGCCGGATACGTCGTGCGCGACCCCGCGCGCGTGCCCTCGAACTGGCGGGCCAAGCGCTCCCTCGACGAGGAGCTCGCCGCACAGGGCGTCGTCGGCATCTCCGGCATCGACACCCGCGCCCTGACCCGGCATCTGCGCGAGCGCGGCGCCATGCGCGTCGGCATCTTCTCCGGCGAGGCGTGGACCGGCGTCCGCGAGTCGGCCCTCCTCGCCAAGGTCCAGGCCGCCCCCGAGATGAAGGGCGCCGACCTGTCCGCCGAGGTCGCCACTAAGGAGGCGTACGTCGTCCCCGCGATCGGCGAGAAGAAGTTCACCGTCGCCGCCGTCGACCTCGGCATCAAGGGCATGACCCCGCACCGCATGGCCGAGCGCGGCATCGAGGTGCACGTCCTGCCCGCCACGGCGACCGTCGAAGACGTCTACGCCGTCAACCCGGACGGCGTCTTCTTCTCCAACGGGCCGGGCGACCCGGCCTCCGCCGACCACCCGGTCGCCGTCATGCGGGCGGTCCTGGAGCGTGGCACCCCGCTCTTCGGCATCTGCTTCGGCAACCAGATCCTGGGCCGCGCGCTCGGCTTCGGCACCTACAAGCTGAAGTACGGCCACCGCGGCATCAACCAGCCGGTGCAGGACCGTACGACCGGCAAGGTCGAGGTCACCGCGCACAACCACGGCTTCGCCGTCGACGCCCCGCTCGACCAGGTGTCCGACACCCCCTACGGCCGCGCCGAGGTCTCCCACGTCTGCCTCAACGACAACGTGGTGGAGGGGCTGCGGCTCCTCGACCGACCGGCCTTCAGCGTCCAGTACCACCCCGAAGCGGCAGCGGGTCCGCACGACGCCGCCTACCTGTTTGACCGCTTCACGTCTTTGATGAGCACCGCTTCGTTGGAGGGCCAGCGTGCCTAAGCGCACCGATATCCAGTCCGTCCTGGTCATCGGCTCCGGCCCGATCGTCATCGGCCAGGCCGCCGAGTTCGACTACTCCGGGACCCAGGCCTGCCGCATCCTGCGCGCTGAGGGCCTCCGGGTCATCCTGGTCAACTCCAACCCGGCGACGATCATGACCGACCCGGAGATCGCCGACGCCACGTACGTCGAACCGATCACCCCGGAGTTCGTCGAGAAGATCATCGCCAAGGAGCGCCCCGACGCCCTGCTGCCCACCCTGGGCGGCCAGACGGCCCTCAACACGGCCATCTCGCTGCACGAGGCGGGCACGCTGGAGAAGTACGGCGTCGAGCTGATCGGCGCCAACGTCGAGGCCATCAACAAGGGCGAGGACCGCGACCTCTTCAAGGGCGTCGTCGAGGCCGTCAACGCGAAGATCGGCCACGGCGAGTCCGCCCGCTCGGTCATCTGCCACTCCATGGACGACGTCCTCAAGGGCGTCGACACGCTCGGCGGCTACCCGGTCGTCGTCCGCCCGTCCTTCACGATGGGCGGCGCCGGCTCCGGCTTCGCCCACGACGAGGACGAGCTGCGCCGCATCGCGGGTCAGGGCCTCACGCTCTCCCCGACCACCGAGGTGCTCCTGGAGGAGTCCATCCTCGGCTGGAAGGAGTACGAGCTGGAGCTGATGCGCGACACCAACGACAACGTCGTGGTCGTCTGCTCCATCGAGAACTTCGACCCCATGGGCGTGCACACCGGCGACTCGATCACCGTCGCCCCGGCCATGACGCTCACCGACCGCGAGTACCAGCGGCTGCGCGACATCGGCATCGCGATCATCCGCGAGGTCGGCGTCGACACCGGCGGCTGCAACATCCAGTTCGCGATCAACCCCGAGGACGGTCGCGTGATCGTCATCGAGATGAACCCGCGCGTGTCGCGTTCCTCGGCCCTGGCCTCCAAGGCGACCGGCTTCCCGATCGCCAAGATCGCCGCCAAGCTGGCCGTGGGCTACACGCTGGACGAGATCCCGAACGACATCACGCAGGAGACCCCGGCCTCCTTCGAGCCCACGCTCGACTACGTGGTCGTGAAGGCCCCGCGTTTCGCCTTCGAGAAGTTCCCGCAGGCCGACTCCACGCTGACCACGACCATGAAGTCGGTCGGCGAAGCCATGGCCATCGGCCGCAACTTCACCGAGGCCTTCCAGAAGGCGCTGCGCTCGCTGGAGAAGAAGGGCAGCCAGTTCACCTTCGTCGGCGAGCCCGGCGACAAGCAGGCCCTGCTCACGGAATCCGTACGGCCCACCGACGGCCGGATCAACACCGTCATGCAGGCCATCCGCGCGGGCGCCACGCAGGAGGAGATCTTCGAGTACACGAAGATCGACCCCTGGTTCGTCGACCAGCTCTTCCTCATCAAGGAGATCGCCGACGAGCTCGCCGAGGCGCCGGAGCTGACGAAGGACCTCATCGCCGAGGCCAAGCGGCACGGCTTCTCCGACCAGCAGATCGGCGAGATCCGCGGCCTGCGCGAGGACGTCGTCCGCGAGGTCCGGCACGCGCTCGGCATCCGCCCGGTCTACAAGACGGTCGACACCTGCGCCGCCGAGTTCGCCGCGCAGACGCCGTACTTCTACTCCTCCTACGACGAGGAGACGGAGGTCGCGCCCCGCGAGAAGCCGGCCGTCATCATCCTCGGCTCCGGCCCCAACCGCATCGGCCAGGGCATCGAGTTCGACTACTCCTGCGTCCACGCCTCCTTCGCGCTGAGCGACGCCGGGTACGAGACCGTGATGGTCAACTGCAACCCCGAGACCGTCTCCACGGACTACGACACCTCCGACCGCCTGTACTTCGAGCCGCTGACGCTCGAAGACGTACTGGAGATCGTCCACGCGGAGTCCCTCGCGGGCCCCATCGCCGGTGTCGTCGTCCAGCTGGGCGGCCAGACCCCGCTGGGCCTGGCGCAGGCGCTCAAGGACAACGGCGTGCCGATCGTCGGCACCTCGCCCGAGGCCATCCACGCGGCCGAGGACCGGGGCGCCTTCGGACGCGTGCTCGCCGAGGCGGGCCTCCCGGCCCCCAAGCACGGCACCGCCACCACCTTCGCCGAGGCCAAGGCCATCGCCGACGAGATCGGCTACCCGGTCCTGGTGCGGCCGTCGTACGTCCTCGGCGGACGCGGCATGGAGATCGTCTACGACGAGACCCGCCTCGCCTCCTACATCGCCGAGTCGACCGAGATCAGCCCCTCCCGGCCGGTCCTCGTCGACCGCTTCCTCGACGACGCCATCGAGATCGACGTCGACGCCCTCTACGACGGCACCGAGCTCTACCTCGGCGGCGTCATGGAGCACATCGAGGAGGCCGGCATCCACTCCGGCGACTCGGCGTGCGCCCTGCCCCCGATCACGCTGGGCGGCTTCGACATCAAGCGCCTGCGGGCCTCGACGGAAGCCATCGCTCGCGGTGTCGGTGTACGCGGCCTGATCAACATCCAGTTCGCGATGGCCGGCGACATCCTCTACGTCCTGGAGGCCAACCCGCGCGCGTCCCGCACCGTCCCCTTCACCTCGAAGGCGACCGCGGTACCGCTGGCCAAGGCCGCCGCCCGTATCTCGCTGGGCGCGACCATCGCCGAACTGCGCGCCGAAGGGCTGCTCCCGGCGAACAGCGACGGCGGCGAGCTGCCGTTCGACGCGCCGATCTCCGTCAAGGAGGCCGTCATGCCGTGGTCCCGCTTCCGGGACATCCACGGCCGCGGCGTCGACACCGTCCTCGGCCCGGAGATGCGCTCCACCGGCGAGGTCATGGGCATCGACTCCGTCTTCGGCACGGCGTACGCCAAGTCGCAGGCCGGCGCCTACGGCCCGCTGCCCACCAAGGGCCGCGCGTTCATCTCGGTCGCCAACCGCGACAAGCGCTCGATGATCTTCCCGGCGCGCGAGCTGGTCGCCCACGGCTTCGAGCTTCTCGCCACCTCCGGCACCGCCGAGGTCCTCAAGCGCAACGGCATCAACGCCACCATCGTGCGCAAGCAGTCCGAGGGCACCGGCCCGGGCGGCGAGAAGACCATCGTCCAGCTCATCCACGACGGCGAGGTCGACCTCATCGTCAACACCCCGTACGGCACGGGTGGCCGCCTCGACGGCTACGAGATCCGTACGGCGGCCGTGGCGCGGTCGGTTCCGTGTCTGACGACGGTCCAGGCACTCGCCGCGGCCGTCCAGGGCATCGACGCCCTCAACCACGGTGACGTGGGCGTCCGTTCGCTCCAGGAACACGCGGAACACCTGACCGCGGCCCGCGACTAGCAGCCCTGAGGGGGACACCGGAAACGGTGTCCCCCTCTTCATGAGGCATGAGGTCACCTGAGACTTCAAGAGGACACCGATGTACAAGATCTTTTTCAAGCTCGTCTTCAAACGGATGGACCCGGAGCGGGCGCACTACACGGCCTTCCGCTGGATCCGCCTCGCCGTCCGCGTCCCCGTGCTGCGCACCTTCGTCGCCGCCGCGCTCGCGCCCCGCTACGAGGAACTGCGCACCGAGGCCTTCGGCCTCCGGATGCACGGCCCCTTCGGGCTGGCCGCCGGCTTCGACAAGAACGCGGTCGCCATCGACGGCATGTCGATGCTCGGCTTCGACCACGTCGAGATCGGCACGGTCACCGGGGAGGCCCAGCCCGGCAACCCCAAGAAGCGGTTGTTCCGGCTCGTAAAGGACCGCGCGCTCATCAACCGCATGGGCTTCAACAACGAGGGTTCGCTGGCCGTAGCGGCCCGCCTGGCGTCCCGTACGCCCGTCTTCAAGACGGTCGTGGGCGTCAACATCGGCAAGACCAAGGTCGTACCGGAGGACGAGGCCGCCGCCGACTACGTGAAGTCGACCGAGCGGCTCGCGCCGTACGCCGACTACCTGGTCGTGAACGTGTCGTCGCCCAACACGCCCGGGCTGCGCAACCTCCAGGCCACCGAGGCGCTGCGGCCGCTCCTGACCGCCGTGCGCGAGGCCGCCGACCGTACGGTCACCTCGCGGCGCGTCCCGCTCCTGGTGAAGATCGCGCCCGACCTCGCGGATGAGGACGTCGACGCGGTCGCCGACCTGGCCGTCGAGCTCGGCCTGGACGGGATCATCGCCACGAACACCACCATCGCGCGCGAGGGACTCGGTCTGACATCCGAACCCTCGCTCGTGAAGGAGACCGGCGGGCTGTCCGGCGCGCCGCTGAAGGCGCGCTCCCTGGAGGTGCTCAGGCGCCTCTACGCGCGCGTGGGCGACCGCATCACCCTCGTGGGCGTCGGCGGCATCGAGGACGCCGAGGACGCCTGGCAGCGCATCCTCGCCGGTGCCACGCTCGTACAGGGCTACAGCGCGTTCATCTACGAGGGGCCCTTCTGGGGCCGCGCGATCCACAAGGGGCTCGCCGCGCGCCTGCGCACGAGCCCGTACGCCACTCTCGCCGACGCGGTCGGCGCCGACGTGAGGAAGACGGCATGAGCTCTCTCGAACCCTTCGGCGCACGCCTTCGCCACGCCATGGACGAGCGCGGCCCGCTGTGCGTCGGCATCGACCCGCACGCCTCCCTGCTGACCGAGTGGGGCCTCAACGACGACGTGGCCGGTCTGGAGCGGTTCAGCCGCACGGTCGTCGAGGCCGTGGCCGACCGCGTCGCCGTCCTGAAGCCGCAGAGCGCGTTCTTCGAGCGGTTCGGCTCGCGCGGGGTCGCCGTACTGGAGAAGTCGGTCGAGGAGGCGCGGGCGGCCGGTGCGCTGGTCGTCATGGACGCCAAGCGCGGCGACATCGGCTCGACCATGGCCGCGTACGCCGAGTCCTTCCTGCACAAGGACTCGCCGCTGTTCTCCGACGCGCTGACCGTCTCGCCGTATCTCGGCTACGGCTCGCTCTCGCCGGCGGTCGCGCTGGCGCGGGAGAGCGGCGCTGGCCTGTTCGTGCTGGCGCTCACCTCCAACCCCGAGGGCGGCGAGGTGCAGCACGCGGTCCGCGCGGACGGCCGGAACGTCGGCGCGACGATGCTGGGGCACCTGGCGGCCGAGAACACGGGGGAGGAGCCCCTCGGGTCCTTCGGTGCCGTCGTCGGTGCCACGCTCGGCGATCTGTCGTCCTACGACCTGGACATCAACGGACCGCTCCTCGCGCCCGGCATCGGCGCCCAGGGGGCCACTCCGGCGGACCTTCCCCAGGTGTTCGGGTCCGTGGTGCGCAACGTCGTCCCCAACGTCAGCCGGGGTGTGCTGCGGCACGGTCCCGACGTCGGAGCGCTGCGGGCGGCCGCGGAGCGGTTCGCGGAGGAGACCAGGGCGGCCGTGGCGCTCGTATGACAGTCGTCTGACGGTCGTCCAGGGCGTTCGAGACGCGCTCGGGAGACCTCCGATGAGTGCTTCCAGGGCGACTTGAGGCTGAATACATCCTCAAATCCGGGGCAGTTTGTCTGAAATGTCCGGCCTGACGGAGGCTGACCAGGACTTTTCCGCTGTTCTCGCTGACTCTGGCGGACTTGGCCGCTAGTCTCCGAGCAGAGTCAACGGGCAAGCGTGTTGCTCGTGGCTCGCCAGGTGTGGGGCGACTAGGTTCCTCACCGGTCCGTATCCGACAGTTCAACATCCGAGGTGACGTAGGCGTGGCTCTTCCGCCCCTTACCCCTGAACAGCGCGCAGCCGCGCTCGAAAAGGCCGCCGCGGCTCGCCGGGAGCGGGCCGAGGTCAAGAATCGACTCAAGCACTCCGGCGCCTCTCTTCACGAGGTCATCAAGCAGGGCCAGGAGAACGACGTCATCGGCAAGATGAAGGTCTCCGCCCTGCTCGAGTCCCTGCCGGGCGTGGGCAAGGTCCGCGCCAAGCAGATCATGGAGCGTCTGGGCATCTCCGAGAGCCGCCGTGTGCGTGGTCTCGGCTCGAACCAGATCGCTTCCCTGGAGCGTGAGTTCGGCAGCACCGGTTCCTGAGTCCGGCCCGCTCCGGACCGGGAGTCCCGGGCACTCCGGGATTGCTGGAATAATCGCTGCATGAGTGAACGTCCGCGGCTGACCGTGCTCTCCGGCCCCTCAGGGGTCGGCAAGAGCACGGTCGTCGCCCATATGCGCAAGGAACACCCCGAGGTCTGGCTCTCGGTGTCGGCGACGACCCGCAAGCCCCGCCCCGGCGAGAAGCACGGTGTCCACTACTTCTTCGTCACCGACGAGGAGATGGACAAGCTGATCGCCAACGGTGAGCTGCTGGAGTGGGCCGAGTTTGCCGGCAACCGTTACGGCACCCCGCGCGACGCGGTGCTGCAGCGGCTGGAGGCGGGTGAGCCGGTCCTCCTGGAGATCGACCTCCAGGGCGCCCGGCAGGTCCGCGAGTCCATGCCCGAGGCCCAGCTGGTGTTCCTGGCTCCGCCCTCCTGGGAGGAGCTCGTGCGCAGGCTCACGGGACGTGGCACCGAGCCGCCCGAGGTGATCGAACGTCGCCTGGAGGCGGCGAAGGTCGAACTGGCGGCCGAGCCGGAGTTCGACGAGACCTTGGTCAACACCTCCGTCGAGGACGTGGCGCGCGAGCTGCTAGCCTTGATGGACGTTGTGTGATCGATGCTGTTCGATCGGCGTTGATCACTCAGACTGATTCTTTCCCACCCATCGGAAGGCAGAGCGTGTCCTCTTCCATCACCGCGCCCGAGGGCATCATCAACCCTCCGATCGACGAGCTCCTCGAGGCCACCGACTCGAAGTACAGCCTCGTGATCTACGCGGCCAAGCGTGCGCGCCAGATCAACGCGTACTACTCGCAGCTCGGCGAGGGTCTCCTCGAGTACGTCGGTCCGCTCGTCGACACCCACGTGCACGAGAAGCCGCTCTCGATCGCGCTCCGCGAGATCAACGCGGGTCTGCTGACGTCCGAGGCCGTCGAGGGCCCGGCGCAGTAAGTAGTATTTCCGGCTTTGAGCTGGCTTTTCCACAGGCCCGGCAGCGCGACTGTCGGGCCTGTGGTGTGTCATGGAGTCCGAGGTTCTAGGGATGGGAGACCTGGTGGACAAGCCGAGGGTCGTGCTGGGGGTCAGTGGTGGCATCGCCGCGTACAAGGCCTGTGAGCTGCTGCGGAGGCTGACGGAGTCGGGCCATGACGTGCGCGTCGTCCCCACCGCCTCCGCGCTGCACTTCGTGGGCGCGGCGACCTGGTCCGCCCTCTCCGGCAACCCCGTCTCCACCGAGGTGTGGGACGACGTCCACGAGGTGCCGCACGTCCGTATCGGGCAGCACGCCGACCTGGTGGTCGTCGCGCCGGCCACCGCCGACATGCTCGCCAAGGCGGCCCACGGGCTCGCGGACGACCTGCTCACCAACACGCTCCTGACCGCCCGCTGTCCGGTCGTCTTCGCGCCCGCCATGCACACCGAGATGTGGGAGCACCCGGCCACCCAGGAGAACGTGGCGACCCTGCGCCGCCGGGGCGCCGTCGTCATCGAACCGGCCGTCGGGCGGCTGACCGGCGTCGACACCGGCAAGGGCCGGCTGCCCGACCCGGCGGAGATCTTCGAGGTGTGCCGCCGCGTCCTCGCGCGGGGCGTGCGGGAGCCCGATCTCGTCGGCCGCCATGTCGTCGTCAGCGCCGGCGGCACGCGTGAGCCGCTCGACCCCGTCCGCTTCCTCGGCAACCGCTCCTCCGGCAAGCAGGGGTACGCCCTCGCCCGGACCGCCGCCGCGCGCGGGGCCCGGGTCACGCTCGTCGCCGCGAACACCGGGCTGGCGGATCCGGCGGGCGTGGACGTCGTCCCGGTCGGTACCGCCGTACAGCTGCGGGAAGCGGTGCTGAAGGCGGCGGAGGACGCCGACGCGGTCGTCATGGCCGCCGCGGTCGCGGACTTCCGACCGCAGACCTATGCGGCCGGGAAGATCAAGAAGAAGGACGGCCAGGAGCCGGAGCCCATCGTCCTGGTGCGGAATCCGGACATCCTGGCGGAGATCTCGGCCGACCGCGCCCGCCCCGGACAGGTGGTCGTCGGGTTCGCCGCCGAGACCGACGACGTGCTGGCCAACGGCCGTACGAAGCTCGCCCGCAAGGGCTGCGACCTCCTCGTCGTCAACGAGGTGGGGGAGCGCAAGACTTTCGGGGCGGAAGAGAACGAGGCGGTGGTACTGGGCGCCGACGGCACCGAGACGCCGGTCCCGCACGGCCCGAAGGAAGCATTGGCCGAAATTGTGTGGGACCTGGTGGCCCGGCGCATGAAGTGAATGTTTCATTCGCTTCACTGCGCTCTGACACCTCGGTAATAGAGGCGTGGCGGGCCTGGCCAAGCCCGCTCGGGATTGGGCAGAATGCCCGTGCCGCAGGTCACGGGACTCCCGACTGGCGAGACAGGTGAGTCCGTGGCCGAGCGCGACCGATAAACTGTTCTCGGACGATGCCGGGCGCAGCCCCCGAGCCCGTCCGCCCATGATCAGCCAGCAGCCGCTGCAACCCCAGGGAGCGTTGTGTCCCGTCGTCTGTTCACCTCGGAGTCCGTGACCGAGGGTCACCCTGACAAGATCGCTGACCAGATCAGCGACACCATTCTCGACGCGCTCCTGCGCGAGGACCCGACCTCCCGGGTCGCGGTCGAGACCCTGATCACGACCGGCCTGGTGCATGTGGCCGGAGAGGTCACCACCAAGGCGTACGCGCCGATCCCCCAGCTGGTGCGGGACAAGATCCTCGAGATCGGCTACGACTCCTCGAAGAAGGGCTTCGACGGCGCCTCCTGCGGCGTCTCGGTGTCCATCGGCGCGCAGTCGCCGGACATCGCCCAGGGTGTCGACACGGCGTACGAGTCCCGGGTCGAGGGCGACGAGGACGAGCTGGACAAGCAGGGCGCCGGCGACCAGGGCCTGATGTTCGGCTACGCGTCGGACGAGACGCCCACGCTGATGCCGCTCCCGATCTTCCTGGCGCACCGTCTGGCGAACCGTCTGTCCGAGGTCCGCAAGAACGGCACGATCCCCTACCTGCGGCCCGACGGCAAGACGCAGGTCACCATCGAGTACGACGGCGACAAGGCCGTCCGCCTCGACACGGTCGTGGTCTCCTCGCAGCACGCGTCGGACATCGACCTGGAGTCGCTGCTCGCCCCCGACATCCGCGAGTTCGTGGTCGAGCCGGAGCTGAAGGCGCTGCTGGACGAGGGCATCAAGCTGGAGACCGAGGGCTACCGCCTCCTCGTCAACCCGACCGGCCGCTTCGAGATCGGCGGCCCGATGGGCGATGCGGGCCTCACCGGCCGCAAGATCATCATCGACACGTACGGCGGCATGGCCCGCCACGGTGGCGGCGCGTTCTCCGGCAAGGACCCGTCCAAGGTCGACCGTTCCGCCGCGTACGCGATGCGCTGGGTCGCCAAGAACGTCGTCGCCGCGGGCCTCGCCTCCCGCTGCGAGGTGCAGGTCGCTTACGCGATCGGCAAGGCCGAGCCGGTCGGTCTCTTCGTCGAGACCTTCGGCACCGCCAAGGTCGACGCCGAGAAGATCGAGAAGGCCATCGACGAGGTCTTCGACCTCCGCCCGGCCGCGATCATCCGCGACCTGGACCTCCTCCGCCCGATCTACGCCCAGACCGCGGCGTACGGCCACTTCGGCCGCGAGCTGCCCGACTTCACGTGGGAGAAGACGGACCGCGTGGACGCGCTGCGCAAGGCGGCCGGGCTGTAGGGCTCGGTTCCACGGTTTCTCTGCGAGGCCCGGTGTCCCTTGGGGGGTGCCGGGCCTCGGCGCGTTCGGGCGGCGTCGGTTGTCAGTGGGGTTTGGTAAGAATGCAAGGGTGAGCAGCGAGGATGAGCGGGTTGGTGGTGGGGGCGAGGGGGCGGCGCCTGAGCAGCTTGCGTTTATTCGGGAGAGTGTGAAGAAGGCGAAGGTGCCGCGGGCGAAGCCGCGGACCTGGCGGGGGGCCGCGCTGGCCAAGGAGCTGCCGGTGGCGCGGGTGCTCGTGGACAAGGGTGTGCTGCACCTTGATCGCTACTTTGACTATGCCGTGCCTGAGGAGCTTGATGCCGAGGCGCAGCCCGGGGTGCGGGTTCGGGTGCGGTTCGGGGCCGGGCGGGGGCGGGTGCGGGACGGGCGGCGTGAGGGTGGGGGGCTGATCGACGGGTTTCTTGTCGAGCGGGTGGCCGAGTCGGACTACTCCGGGCCGCTCGCCGCGCTGGCTCAGGTCGTGTCGCCTGAGCCGGTGCTCGGGCCGGAGTTGCTGGGGCTCGCCCGGGCCGTGGCCGATCGGTACGCGGGGAGTCTCGCCGATGTGCTGCAACTGGCCGTGCCGCCGCGTAGCGCTCGGGCCGAGCAGCGGGCTTCCGCTGCCGCGCTGCCGGCTCCCGGGGCGCCTGAGGTGGGGTCCTGGGGGCGGTACGAGCGGGGGGCCGGGTTTCTTGAGGCGTTGGCGTCCGGTGGGGCGCCGCGTGCCGTGTGGAACGCGTTGCCCGGGCCCGAGTGGAGTGAGGAGCTGGCTCGTGCTGTCGCGGCCACCCTTGCGTCGGGGCGGGGGGCTCTTGTCGTCGTGCCTGACGGGCGGGCCGTAGCGCGTGTCGATGCCGCGCTGACCTCCTTGCTGGGGGAGGGGCGGCATGCCGTGCTCACCGCCGATGCCGGGCCCGAGAAGCGGTATCGGGAGTGGCTGGCCGTGCGGCGGGGCAGCGTGCGGGCGGTGGTGGGGACTCGGGCCGCCATGTTCGCGCCGGTGCGGGACCTTGGGCTCGTGGCTATTTGGGATGACGGGGACGACAGTCATAGCGAGCCGCATGCTCCGCAGCCTCATGCGCGTGAGGTGCTGCTGCTGCGGGCCGCTCTCGACAAGTGCGCGTTCCTGTTGGGGAGTTGGAGCTGCACCGTCGAGGCCGCGCAGCTGGTCGAGAGCGGGTGGGCTCGGCCGCTCGTCGCCGTGCGCGAGCAGGTGCGGGGGGCCGCGCCGCTCGTACGGACCGTGGGGGACGGGGATCTGGCCCGGGACGAGGCCGCTCGGGCCGCACGGTTGCCCACGCTTGCCTGGCAGGCCGTCAGGGAGGGGCTGAAGCAGGGGCCGGTGCTCGTGCAGGTTCCGCGGCGGGGGTATGTGCCGCGGATGGCCTGTGCCGACTGTCGGGCGCCTGCGCGGTGTCGGCACTGTTCGGGGCCGTTGGAGGCTCGGGAGGGTGTGGACTCCTTGGCGTGTGGTTGGTGCGGGCGGGAGGAAGGTGCCTGGCACTGTGCCGAGTGCGGGGGGTTCCGGCTGCGTGCCCAGGTGGTGGGGGCCCGGCGGACCGCGGAGGAGTTGGGGCGGGCGTTCCCGGCGGTGCCGGTGCGGACGTCCGGGCGGGAGCATGTGCTGGACACGGTGCCGGGGGCGCCCGCGCTCGTCGTGAGTACGCCGGGGGCCGAGCCGGTGGCCGAGGGCGGGTATGCGGCGGCTCTGCTGCTGGACGGGTGGGCGATGCTCGGGCGGCCCGATCTGCGGGCCGGGGAGGATGCGTTGCGGCGGTGGATCGCGGCCGCGGCGTTGGTGCGGCCGCAGGGGAGTGGGGGGACCGTGGTTGTCGTCGCTGAACCTACGTTGCGGCCTGTGCAGGCTCTTGTGCGGTGGGATCCCGTCGGGCATGCGGTGCGGGAGCTTTCCGAGCGGGCCGAGTTGGGGTTTCCGCCGGTGTCCCGGATGGCGGCCGTCTCGGGGGAGGCGGAGGCGGTCGCGGGGTTTCTGGGGACTGTGGAACTGCCGGGGGAGGCGGAGGTGTTGGGGCCGGTGCCCATGGCGGTCACGGGGGTCGGGGGGCCTCGGCGGGTGGGGGCGGCTCCGCCGGGGGAGCGGTGGGAGCGGGCCTTGATTCGGGTGCCGCCTGGGAAGGGGGCGGCGTTGGCCGCGGCGTTGAAGGGGGCGCAGGCGGCTCGGATGGCTCGGGGGGGCGGGGAGGCGGTGGTGCGGGTGCGGATCGATCCGCCTGATATTGGGTGACGTTGGGTTTGGTGGGTGCGGGTGCGTTGTGGGTATCCGGCCTTCGGCCGGATGTGGGTTCCCACCCGCACCGCCGTACCACTTTCGTTGTCGGGTGCGGGTGGCCCCTGTGGGGGCCCAGCGCCGTCGGCGGCCGTCCGTCCAGCCGTCCGAGGCAACTCCCGAGCGCTGACATGCGGCTGCCCTCCCGGGAGTTCCAGGAGGGCAGGGGAGCGGGTGTGTCAGCCGTTGCGGGGGCCCGGGAAGGCTGTGGGTCTTACGTCCTCGCGTAGGGACGGGCTGCCCGCCGTCGGCTGGGTCGGCATGGAGCGGGCCGCGGGGACCGTCGGCATGGTCGGCATGCCGGTGTTCACGTTGACCGTGCGGGTGGCCGACGTGTCCGTGGTGCGTTCGGCCTCGGCGGCCGCCTGGGTCGCGGCGCGGCGGGCGCCGTAACGGCGGTGGACCGCCTGCTTGGTGACGCCGAGCGCGGAGCCCACCGCGTCCCACGAGAAGCCGAGCGAGCGGTCGAAGTCGACCGCGGCCGTCACCAGCGTCTCCACGCTGTCCCGCAGCTCCTGCGCGAGGCGGACCGTGGGGGCGGGAGCGCGTCCGTAGACGACGAAGCCCGTGGAGGGGCCGGAGCGGCGCGGGCGGTAGACGTTCCCCAACTGGGCGGTGAGCGTGCGCAGTGCGTCCACCTGCCGGCGGACCCGCTCGATGTCCCGCACCAGCAAGTGCAGGCTGGCCCGAGCCTGGGCGTCGTGGGTTGCGTGGTCGGCCATGAACAAGCCTCTCGAACCGGCGTGAAAAGGATCGGGCCGCCAAAGCGGCCCGTTGTGGTCAACTCTTTCTTGACCAACGCGTGGGCGCTCCGCTGGTCACGCAGAGGGGGCGTAGCGGCATATGCGTGCGCCCCGGCAGGGGGGTTCGCGCCCAGGTTCCGGCGCGGTGCTCGTCCTGCCCCGCCCGGTCTCTCCTCGTCGGCCGTATCTCCGTCCGTGGTCATAGACTTGTGCGTTGCCCGCACCGACCCCCGCCCGAGAGGCCCGAACCCACCCATGAAGCTCGTCTTCGCCGGTACCCCCGAGGTCGCCGTTCCCGCTCTGGACGCTCTGATCGCCTCCGGGCGGCACGAGGTGGCCGCCGTCGTCACCCGGCCCGACGCGCCGGCCGGGCGGGGGCGCAGGCTCGTCGCGAGTCCGGTGGCCGAGCGGGCCGAGGAGGCGGGCATCGAGGTGCTGAAGCCGCTCAAGCCGCGGGACCCGGAGTTCCTGGAGCGGCTGCGGGAGATCGCGCCGGACTGCTGTCCCGTCGTCGCCTACGGGGCACTGCTTCCCCGGGTCGCCCTCGACGTGCCCGCCCACGGCTGGGTCAACCTGCACTTCTCGCTGCTGCCCGCCTGGCGCGGGGCCGCGCCCGTGCAGCACTCCATCATGGCGGGGGACGAGATCACCGGGGCCTCCACCTTCCTCATCGAGGAGGGCCTCGACTCCGGGCCCGTGTACGGGACGGTGACCGAGGAGATCCGGCCGACCGACACCAGCGGTGACCTGCTCACCCGGCTCGCCTTCGCCGGCTCCGGGCTGCTCGCGGCGACCATGGACGGCATCGAGGACGGCACCCTGAAGGCCGTACCGCAGCCTGCCGACGGCATCACCCTCGCCCCGAAGATCACCGTCGAGGACGCCCAGGTCGACTGGGCTACGCCCGCGCTGCGGGTCGACCGGGTCGTGCGCGGATGCACCCCCGCCCCCGGCGCCTGGACCGTCTTCCGCGGAGAGCGGCTCAAGCTCATCCAGGTCCAGCCGGTGCCCGACCGCACGGACCTCGCCCCCGGGCAGCTGGCCGTCGGCAAGAACAACGTCCACGTCGGCACCGGCTCCTACGGCGTCGAGCTGCTGTGGGTGCAGGCCCAGGGGAAGAAGCCGATGAAGGCCGCCGACTGGGCGCGCGGGGTGCGGATCGGCGACGGCGAGACCCTCGGCGGGTAACGCGCGTACAGGTGGGACGTACGCTTGAGGCGTATCCCATCGACACATCCGGAGCACCTTTTTCGTGAGCGAGCAGTCCCGTGGGCCCCGCCCGTCCGGCAAGCCCTACCGTCGGCCCAAGAAGGACCCCGTCCGCGTCCTCGCCTTCGAGGCCCTGCGGGCCGTGGACGAGCGGGACGCGTACGCCAACCTCGTGCTGCCGCCGCTGCTGCGCAAGGCGCGGGAGAAGGAGGGACCCGACAAGTTCGACGGGCGGGACGCCGCGCTGGCCACCGAGCTCGTGTACGGGACGCTGCGGCGGCAGGGGACGTACGACGCGGTCATCGCCGCGTGCATCGACCGGCCGCTGCGGGAGGTCGACCCGCCCGTACTCGATGTGCTGAGCCTCGGGGTGCATCAGCTGCTCGGGACGCGGATCCCCACGCATGCCGCCGTGTCCGCGTCCGTCGAGCTGGCGCGGGTGGTGCTCGGTGACGGGCGGGCCAAGTTCGTGAACGCCGTGCTGCGGAAGGTCGCGCAGGACGATCTGGACGGGTGGATCGCTCGTGTCGCGCCGCCGTACGACGACGACCCCGAGGACCATCTCGCCGTCGTGCACTCCCACCCCCGCTGGGTCGTCTCCGCGCTCTGGGACTCGCTCGGCGGGCCCCGGGCCGGGATCGAGGAGCTGCTGGCCGCCGACAACGAGCGGCCCGAGGTGACCCTCGTCGCGCGGCCCGGGCGGGCCACGACCGAGGAGCTGCTGCGGGAGGAGGCCGCCGTCGCCGGGCGCTGGTCGCCGTATGCCGTGCGGCTGGCCGAGGGCGGAGAGCCGGGGGCCATCGAGGCCGTACGGGACGGGCGTGCGGGGGTGCAGGACGAAGGCAGTCAGCTGGTCGCTCTCGCGCTGGCCGACGCGCCGCTTGAGGGGCGTGACGAGCGGTGGCTCGACGGGTGTGCGGGGCCCGGTGGGAAGGCTGCGCTGCTCGCCGCGCTGGCTGCTGAGCGGGGGGCTGTCCTGCTCGCCTCCGAGAAGCAGCCTCATCGGGCCGGCCTGGTCGCCAAGGCGCTCGACGGTAATCCGGGGCCTTATCAGGTCATCGCCGCGGACGGGACCAAGCCGCCGTGGCGGAGCGGGAGTTTCGACCGGGTGCTGATGGATGTGCCGTGTACCGGACTGGGGGCGCTTCGGCGGCGGCCTGAGGCGCGGTGGCGGCGGCGGGTGGAGGACCTTGAGGGGTTCGGGCCGTTGCAGCGGAGCCTTTTGAAGACCGCGTTGGACTCCGTGCGGGTGGGCGGGGTTGTGGGGTATGCGACCTGTTCGCCGCATCTTGCTGAGACCCGGGCGGTTGTCGAGGACGTGCTCAAGCAGTGGCCCGACGCTGAGTTGATCGATGCGCGGGCTCTGCTGCCGGGGGTGCCTGGGCTGGGGGAAGGGCCTGATGTGCAGTTGTGGCCGCATGTGCATGGGACGGATGCGATGTATCTGGCGTTGATTCGTCGGACGGGGTGAGGGTTCGCCGTCGCGCCGTAGGGGTGCGGATCGTCGTGCGTGTGCGGGTCCGTCGTGGCTTGTCGCGCAGTTCCCCGCGCCCCTAAGGGCGTTGCCCAACCGCTGATTTCTCAGGGACCTCAGTCCTTGTACCGTCCTCTTGCGCCAGTTTGTTGGGCCACCACACCTTCGGGCCCACGTCCAGGAACAGGGATGTCACCAGGATCGAGCGGACGATGAAGGTGTCCAGGAGGACGCCCAGGGCCACCGTGAAGCCGATTTCGGCGAAGGCCACCATGGGGAGGGTGCCGAGGGCGGCGAAGGTGCCCGCAAGGACCAGGCCCGCTGAGGTGATGACCGCGCCTGTTGCCGCCAGGCCCGTGACCACGCCCGGGCGGGTGCCCTGGCGGGTGGCCTCCTCGCGGATGCGGGTGGTCAGGAAGATGTTGTAGTCGATGCCCAGGGCCACCAGGAAGACGAAGACGAAGAGGGGGAAGTCCGTTGTCTCCCCTGCGTAGTCGAACAGGTAGCGGAACGCCAGCGCGCTGATGCCCAGGGCCGCCGCGAAGGACAGGATCACCGTTCCGATCAGGAGCAGGGGGGCGATCAGGGCGCGGAGCAGGGCGCACAGGATCAGCAGGACCACCGCCAGGACCAGCGGGATGATCAGGATGTTGTCGTGCGTGGTCGCCTTGTCCATGTCCAGCAGGGCGGCCGTGCCGCCGCCGATCCGGGCGTCGGCGTCCGGTATGGCGTGGACGGCGTCCCGGACCCGTTCGACGGTCTGCTTCGCGGCCTCGCTGTCGGCCGGGTCGGTCATCGTGGCCTCGAAGAGGACCTTGCCTTCGTACGACTGTTTGGTGCCCGGTGGGAGGCCCAGTGAGGTGGGGACGACCCCGCGCGTGGCGGCCACTGTCTCGCCCACCTGCTGTGCCTGGGCCTGGTTGCTGATGATGACCAAGGGGTCGCCGGCGCCCGCCGGGAAGTAGCGCGCCGAGACCTCCTGGCCGACGATCGAGTCCGGCTTGCCGGTGAAAGCGTCCGCGTTGCTGATGCCCTCGGCGCGGAGCTGGATGAGGCCGAGGGAGCAGATCGCGAGGATGAGGGCGGTGGCGCCCCAGACCATGCGGGGGCGGCGGGCGATACGGCGGCCCATGCGGGCCCAGACGCCCGTCTCGATGCGGTCGGGGTCGCCGAAGTGCGGGATCACCGGCCAGAAGATCCAGCGGCCGAAGATCACCAGCAGGGCGGGGAACAGGGTCGTCATCGCCAGGAGGGCCACCGCCACGCCGATCGCCGCTACCGGGCCAAGACCGCGGGTCGAGTTCATCTCCGCGGCCAGCAGGACGAGCATGCTCAGGACGACCGTGGCGCCCGAGGCGATCACCGCCGGGCCCGCGCGGTGCAGGGCGAGGGCCATCGCCTCATGGCGGTCCTCGTGGTGGTGCAGTTCCTCTCGGTAGCGGGCCACCAGCAGCAGGGCGTAGTCCGTTCCCGCGCCGAACACCAGGACCGTGAGGATGCCCGCGCTCTGGCCGTTGACCGTCAGGCCCGCGTGTTCCGCCAGCAGGTAGATCAGGGCCTGGGCGGTGAACAGGGCGGCGACCACCGACAGGAGGGGGACCAGGAGGAGGGAGGGGCTGCGATAGGTGATCAGGAGCATCACGATCACCACGCCCATCGCCGAGAGCAGGAGTGTCGAGTCGATGCCCTCGAAGGCCTTGGAGAAGTCCGCCGACGTGCCGCCCGGGCCGGTGATGTGCACGGCGAGTCCGTTGCCGCCCTCGCCGACGTCGTCACGGATGGCGTCGACCGCGGGGGCGATCTCCTCCCAGCCCTTCTCGTCCATGGTGATCGGCACGAAGATCTGGGCCGCGCGGGGGTCCGTCTTGCGGTCGTAGACGGGGCCTGTCGTCTCGGCGCCCCGGATGCCGTGCTCGCGCAGCGCCTTCAGCTGCTGAGCGTCCTCGTCGATCCGCGCCCGGTCCTGGGCGGTCAAGCCCCCATCACGGGCGTAGACGACGACCGCGGGGATCTGCTCCGGCCTGAAGTCCTTGGAGATCTCCAGGACCTGAGTGGACTCCGCCGAGCCCGGAAGCCACGAGGCGGCGTCGTTGTCCTGCGCGTCGGTGAGCTTCTGGGCCAGGGGCGCCAGCAGGACCAGTCCCACGAGCCAGAGGGCCACTACGACCCACTTCGCTCGCCGCCCGCAGACGAGGTGCCCGATCCCACGCTTGCCGTTCATACCCACCCCCGCAACCACGCCCCGTAAGGGGCGCGGGACCGTGACACCTGCGGCTCCGCCGCGCGGGCGTCACCAGCCATATACGGCCCGCACCGGACAAATGACCGTACCCACCCGGCACCCATGCGGCCAACCCCCGGAGGGCATGGCAGGCTTGGGGCATGGCCGCGCAGATCAACCCCAGCATCCTGTCCGCAGACTTCGCCCGCCTCGCGGACGAGGCGAAGGCGGTGGAGGGAGCCGACTGGCTCCACGTCGACGTGATGGACAACCATTTCGTCCCGAACCTCACGCTCGGCGTGCCGGTCGTAGAGTCGCTGGCCCGTGCGACGGACACCCCGCTGGACTGCCATCTGATGATCGAGGCCCCCGATCGGTGGGCGCCCCAGTACGTAGAGGCGGGGGCCGGTTCCGTCACCTTCCACGTCGAGGCGGCCGCCGCCCCGGTCCGGCTCGCCCGGGAGATCCGGGCCAAGGGCGCCCGAGCCTCCATGGCGCTGAAGCCCGCGACGCCGATCGAGCCGTACGAGGATCTGCTCCCCGAGCTCGACATGCTGCTGATCATGACCGTGGAGCCGGGCTTCGGCGGGCAGGCGTTCCTCGACATCATGCTCCCGAAGATTCGCCGCACCCGCGAGTTGATCAGCAAGCACGGACTTGAGCTGTGGCTCCAGGTCGACGGCGGAGTCTCGGCGTCCACCATCGAGCAGTGCGCGGACGCGGGCGCCGATGTCTTCGTCGCCGGCTCGGCCGTGTACAACGCGTCGGACCCGGCCGAGGCGGTACGTGCACTGCGCAACCGAGCCGAGGAGGCGACCGCCAAGGCGAGCTGGGCATGCGGCCACTGAGCCACAGGAACGTGAACGGCTCCCATCAGGGCTGATCAAGTCCGCCGGATCTGCAAGGATGAACGGCGAATCCAGAGTGTGAACAGCAGTGAGGAGATGGCCGTGTCGGGTATGTCGGCGGGCCGGTCAGCCATGCGGATGGGACCCGCTGAGCTGGTGCAGGCGGCGGCGATGGCCCGCCGCTTCTATCTCGAGGGCAAGTCGAAGATCCAGATCGCCGAGGAGTTCGGCGTGAGCCGCTTCAAGGTGGCCCGGGTTCTGGAGACGGCTCTCGAACGGGATCTCGTACGGATCGAGATCCGGGTGCCGGCCGAGCTGGACGCCGAGCGCTCGGACGCGCTGCGCGCCCGGTACGGCCTCAGGCACGCCGTCGTGGTGGAGTCGCCGGCCGAGGCGGAGGACTCGCCCGACCCCGAGAACCTCGGGGAGACGGCCGCCGACCTGCTCGGCGAGCTCGTCAACGAGGGCGATGTGCTGGGTCTGGCCTGGGGCCGGTCCACCATCCACATGGCGGCCGCCCTCGACCGGCTGCCGCCGTGCACGGTCGTGCAGCTGACCGGCGTGTACGACGCCGGGACCGCCGAGCGCGGCTCGGTGGAGGCGGTACGGCGGGCCGCGCAGGTCTCGGGCGGGGATGCCCACCCCATCTACGCGCCGATGCTGCTGCCGGACGCGGCCACCGCGGCGGCGCTGCGCAACCAGACCGGGATCGCGCGGGCCTTCGAGTACTTCGACAAGGTCACGGTCGCCTGTGTCTCCATCGGCTCCTGGGGACCGGGTGTCTCCACGGTGTACGACATGCTCAGCGAGGAGGAGCGGGCGCACTACTCGACGCTCGGTGTCGCCGCCGAGACCTCGGCGCACCTCTTCGACGCCGAGGGGCGCCGGGTGGGCCGGGACCTGGGCGAGCGGTGCATCACCGTCAAGGCCGACCAGCTCCGCCGTATCCCCGAGGTCGTCGCGATCGCGGGCGGCGCGCGCAAGGCGATGGCGATCGACGCGGTGCTGCGCTCCGGGCTGGTCACCAGCCTGGTGACGGACACCTCCGCGGCCGATGTGCTGATGGCCGCCGGTCCGACGCCGAAGCCCGCGCTGAACAGGGCCGACCCGGACGGACCCTGACCGAAGGTCGTGAGAGGGCGGCCGTGGCAGCGTGGAGGGCATGCTGCTGCGGTTCGTCCCCCGCGTACTCGCGGGCGCCCTCGTCTGTCTCGTCGTCCTGCTGACGGGCTGCTCCTCCACCGACGCCGACGCGCGAGCCGGTGCCTCCACGCCCGCGTGGGCCGGCGACATGGCCACCGTCCAGGAGGACCGGCTCCCCGCCGAGGCCCGGGAGACCCTCGCCCTCATCGACGAGGGCGGCCCCTACCCGTATGCCAAGGACGGCGCCGTCTTCGGGAACTTCGAGGGACTGCTGCCGCAGCAAAAGCGTGGCTACTACCACGAATACACCGTCCCCACGCCGGGCTCGCGCGACCGCGGGGCCCGGCGCATTGTCACGGGGCAGGGCGGCGAGATCTACTACACCGGTGATCACTACAACTCCTTCAGGGCGGTGCTGAGATGACACAGCTCGTGGTCGACCTCGACCTCGACGGCGTCACCGACAAGGCGGGCCTGATGGACCGCTGCGCCGACGCGCTTCGGCTGCCCGACTGGTTCGGACGCAACTGGGACGCCCTCACCGACTCCCTCTCCGACCACACCGTCTGGCCCGAGGGCGCCGTGGAGACGGGACTGCTGGTCGTCGTACGGAACTGGCGGCCGTACGCGAAGGGGCGGCCAGGGGAGTGGGAGACCGCCGTGGAGGTGTTCGGGGAGGCGGTGGACCGGACGCCGGCGCTGTCCGTGGTGCTCGCCCTCGGTGGGTCCGCCCGCTGAACGTAGGTAAAGGAAACGAGCTGTGACCACTTACAACCTCGCCCAGCTGCTGGAGCGTTCGGCCGCCCGGTATCCCGAGCGGACCGCGGTCGTGCTGGGCGACACCCGCCTCACCTACGCGCAGGTGGACGCGGCGGCCAACCAGGTGGCGAACCTGCTGGTGTCGCGGGGGATCGGGCCGGGCGACAAGGTCGCGCTGTCGATGCCGAACCTGCCCTACTTCACGATCGTCTACTTCGGCATCCTCAAGGCGGGCGCGGCCGTGGTGCCGCTGAACGTGCTGCTGAAGGGGCGGGAGGTGGCGTATCACCTCCAGGACTCCGGCGCGAAGGTCTACTTCGCCTTCGAGGGGACGGCCGAGCTGCCGATCGGTGACGCGGCGCGCGCGGGCGCGGAACAGGCGGGCGGGCCGGAGCTGTTCGTCGTCGACCCGGCGGCGGGGTTGCCCTGGGCGGGACAGGCGGCGGAGTTCGAGACCGTGGGCACGGACGAGGACGACACCGCGGTCATCCTCTACACGTCCGGGACCACGGGACAGCCCAAGGGGGCCGAGCTGCGGCACCGGAACATGCGCGACAACGCGCTGGCCGGGGAGACGCTGTTCGACGCGTCGGAGGACCGTCCGGACACCTATCTGTGTGTGCTGCCGCTGTTCCACTCCTTCGGGCAGAGCGTCGTGCAGAACGGCGCCTTCGCGTTCGGTGGCACGCTCGTGCTGCTGCCGCGCTTCGACGCCGCCGCCACGCTTCGGCTGATGCTGAAGGAGCGGGTGACGTTCTTCGCGGGGGTCCCGACGATGTACTGGGGCCTGCTCGGCGCCCTCGACGACTCCGTCGACGTCGGCGCCCTCGCCGCGCATCTCCGGGTCGCCGCCTCGGGCGGTTCGGCGCTGCCCCGCGAGGTGCATCGCGCCTTCCGGGAGCGGTTCGGGGTGACGATCCTGGAGGGCTACGGGCTGTCGGAGACCTCGCCGGTCGCCTCCTTCTCGGTGTTCGGGCAGGAGCCGCGCGTCGGCTCGATCGGGGTGCCGATCCCGGGCGTCGAGATGAAGCTGATCGACGCCGACTGGTCCGGGACGAAGGGCGACGCCGAAGCCGTCGGGGAGATCGCGATCCGGGGCCACAACGTCATGAAGGGGTACCACGACCGGCCCGAGGCCACGGCCGAGGTGCTCCGGGACGGCTGGTTCCGCACCGGTGACCTGGCCCGCAAGGACGCCGACGGGTACTACTACATCGTCGACCGCTCGAAGGACATGATCATTCGCGGTGGGTTCAACGTCTACCCGCGCGAGATCGAGGAGCTCCTCATGGAGCATCCGGCGGTGTCCCTCGTGGCCGTCATCGGCGTCCCGCACCCGTCGCACGGCGAGGAGATCAAGGCCGTCGTCGTCAAGGAGGCCGGTGACCCGACCGGCGAGGACGAGCTGATCGCCTGGGCCAGGGAACGGCTGGCGGCGTACAAGTACCCGCGCATCGTCGAGTTCGCCGAGGCGCTGCCGCTGACCGCCACCGGGAAGATCCTCAAGCGGGAGATCGGACGGGCCCGGGCATGATTCGTAGGATCGTCCAGGCGGGCCTCTGACCTGCCTGGACGATCCGCCCGGGCATCGCATTCCGGTGGACATGGGACAATGAAGTACGTGCTCTTCCCCCTGGCTGACCTGTCCGGGGGCCACCTCTGATCGACTGGGATGTGCAGCACGTGCGTTTCCTCAACGACATCCAGCCCGCGTACGACCTGACGTAGGGGCCTGAAGGCCACTAGTTGGGGAAGGACGTACCGGTGGACAGGTACGGCATTTACGAACGGCTGTCACGGGTCACTGAGGCGAGCACGTCGATCGAGCGGCAGGACGAGACGTGCCGGGCGGAGGTCCGCAGGCGCGGCGGCAGGGTCGCCGGTGTCTGGACGGACGAAGGGGTCTCCGGGGCCAAACCGCCCCTGGAGCGTCCAGGGATGAAGGAACTCCTCGACCATTTGTCGGGCATGGATGCCGTGATGGTCTGGAAGATCGACCGGATCGCTCGGTCGTTTCTGGGGTTCGCGGAGATCGTCACGGCGTTGGATGCGCATGGCGTGGCGCTGATCTCCGCTACGGAGCCGGTGGACATGAGTGGACCGACCGGCCGTGCGATGGCGCAGATGATCGCAGTTTTCGCCGAGCTCGAACGCGAGATGATCAAAGCGCGAGTCGCGGACTCGATGCGCAGGGCGAGGGATGAGAACCGCTTTCACGGGGGCCGGGTCCCGTACGGGCTGACCGTTGCTGATCATCCCTCGGGCAAGGGGCGCGTCTTGGTGCGGGATCAGCACGGGATGGACGTGCTCCGCGAGATGG
Organism: Streptomyces sp. NPDC046909; assembly: GCF_040644695.1. Lineage (NCBI taxonomy): Bacteria > Bacillati > Actinomycetota > Actinomycetes > Kitasatosporales > Streptomycetaceae > Streptomyces > Streptomyces sp. NPDC046909. The sequence goes on from NZ_JBEYXC010000007.1 coordinate 487,477, forward strand.
CTGCGTGGATCATCGTGGAGGAGCTCAACCCCACGCAGGTGGCCCGGCGCCTGAACGACCGAGGGGAGCTGACGAGCCGCCAGCGGGGCGCGGTCCTCAAGGGGGCCGAGCGGGCGCGAGAGGCTCGGTGGCGCGCCAAAGCGGTCGTCGAAGTCGTCGCCTCTCCCCTGATGCTGGGCTACCGTCCGCTGCCGGGCGGCGGTGTTCAGTGCAATGAAGAAGGCTTGCCGGTGGTCGTCTGGGACCCGGTCGTGACCCGGGACGAGTGGGACGCGATCGTCAGCATGCTGGAGTCCCAGCGGTCGGGGCCGCGACGCCGCGAACCCCGGGCGTCCCACTGGCTGTCGGGAGTGGTGCGCTGTTCTGTATGCGCGCGGACCATGAAGCAACACACGCCGACCACGGGAACGGCCAAGTTCGCCTGTGCCGGCGAGCGGTCGGAACGCACCGAGGGAAAGCACACGCTGTACGTCCGCCGCGACGGGTTGGCCGACTGGGTCCGGGAGGTCTTTCCGCAGGAGTTCGGACACCTCCATGAAGTCGACCGGCGCTGGGTCTCCGGCAACGATGCGCAGCGCGAGTTGAGCGATGCCCGCGCGGCCATCAAGAGGCTTCGGGATGACCGTGACGCTGGGCTCTTCGAGGACGACGAGGACGACTTCCGGGAGCGTATGGGGAGGCTTCTAGAGCGCCGGAAAGCGCTCGCAGGTGTTCCGGATGTTGCACCGCACTGGGAGCAGACTCCGACGGGCCGGACGTTGGCGGATGCGTGGGCTGAAAAGAGCGATGAGGAGCGTGGCGCGCTCCTTCGTGAGTACGGGCTCGCGGTCTGGGTCGAGCCTGCGGCCTCGCGTTCCCGCACCCTGCCGGTCGGCGATCGTTTGAGTATTGGACCCGCTGATCCTGAAGCTGAAACCGCGGCAATGGTGGCTCGAGATGAGGGGATTCCTCCGAGGCACGTGCCTGCGGCGAAGGACGGGGTGGTCTGATGGCTGCCAACGAGTCGACGTCTTCGGGTAGTTGTGCGACCGATTCCTTCGAGCGCAAGATCACCCTGCGTCTGGTGACGGCGATCATGGCTGCGGTGGTGGGGCTGACGTTCTTGTTCGGCTTCGGGAATGTGTGGACCTTGGCTCTGCGCTTGGGCGTGCCGCCGTGGGTGGCACCGCTGGTGGCTCCGGCGGTGGATCTGTCGGTGGTGGGGCTGTTGCTGGGCACCCGGTACCTCGCGCTCCGGGGAGCGAGCCGTGAGCAGCTGCGTCCCGCTCGCCGGCTTCTGGTGTTCTCCAGTCTCATGACCTTGGCTTTGAACGTGACTGACCCGCTGCTCGCTGGACAGTTGGGTAAGGCGGCCTTCGATGCGGTGGGGCCGTTGCTGCTGATCGGGTGGGCTGAGGTGGGCCCCGGCCTGCTGCAGGCCATCAGCAGTCTGCCGGATGGACCATCAGGCGCCTTGGAAGACCGAGGAAGCGATGATGAGTGCCGCCGTCCCGCGTTGGGTTCAACAGATGCTCGGCGCAGTCCATTCGACAGCGAGTCAGCAGCCACTTCGCCCAATGGTGAGCAGTGGAACTGGAGGCAGTCTCGCGAGTATGAATTGCTCGAACGTGCCCGACAGGAAGACGCTCGTCATTGGGAGGAGTTCCGGCGACCGATCTCTGCCGAGACTCTGCGGAAGCGTCTTCGGGTAGGAGCGGCGAGGGCCAGGATGCTGGTGGCCGTGGTGCGTTCCGGCTATGGCGAGCGAACGGCCGTCGAGGTCGGCGGTCGTGGTGCTCGCCATTCGGTCGCTGCCAACCTGTCCAGTTGAAGTGGCGGATGTCGCTTGGCCGCAAGTTGGAGCCCCGGGCGGGGCAGCGACAGCATCTGTACGGGCCCAGAGCCGCCGTGAGCTGGTGCTTTCCGGCACGGTGACGGTGCCGCGGGCTCGTCGGCGCCCTTGTAGGGGTGGTTCCCGGTGACCGCCCCGAGCGAAACACCGCACGGTAAGTCTCCGGGTGTCCATGACGCTCCTCCGGGCGGCGCTGATACGGGCGTCGGCTTTGAGGGGTGGGTGCGGCGGGGTTGTGCGTTGGTGGTGGCGTCGGTGGCTGCGTACGCCTCGTATGTGCATCAGCGGGATTTCGCCCTGCAGGGCGGGGCCGATGCGGTGAGCGCGACACTGTGGCCGTTGTCCGTCGATGGGCTCTTGTTGCTGGCGACGGTCGGGCTGCTCAACACGAGTCGTGGGGTGGGGCGTCGGGCGCATCGCCGTCTCCCTCGCCGCGAACATTGCTGCAGCGCCTGTGGTGGCGTGGAAGCCGATGTTGGTGGCGGGCTGGCCACCGGTCGCTCTGCTGCTGGCCGTGGAACTGCTCGCACACCGTCTCGGCCGCCGAGGATCGGACGAGGGCGTTCGCGGTCGGTCGTCGCCATCTGGGCAAAGGGAACGAGCCCGTGGCTCGCAGCCGGACCGAGACGAAACCGGAGGTGCCGGGCGAGAGGAAGACTCCGGGGCCCGAGGCGAGACTGCGTCCGGCCGGCGACCGGTGAGGGGGAGGGGCCGGGAGTCGGCAGAGGATGGTGGGCGAGAGGAGCGGGCGCAGCCGCCGGGTGGCCGGTCTCGGTCGACTGGGGCGACGGCGGAGGAGGTGATGTGGGAGCACTTCCAGCGGCAGTTCCGCCGGACGGACGCCCAATGGTGCGGAGTTGGACCGGGTGGCAGGGACGAACAACTACGGTCGGGCGGTGCTGGCCCGCTGGCGTCGGGAGAGCCGGATCCCGCGCCCTGTGGATCGGGTGGACGTGAACGGCAGCCGCAGTGGCTCTTGAGGGCCGCCGTCGTGGCGAGATCCGTGAGGTGCGGTTGCTGCACCCTACGGCGTTGTCGTCGATCGGCGGCACAGCCCATGACGGCGAAGTTTGTGTTACTGCAGTTGTTCGCCTGCGGGTCCTTGGGGCAGCTCGCGGACGGCGGGCCTGTCGGCCGCATCGTGCTACTCCCTGCTGATGAGTCATGGACAATCTGTCCTGTCTTGTTGAAGGATGCCCTGTCATGGCGGATCACGTGCTTCTCGAAGCGGGCGACGACCTGGTGCGGCAGCTCTCCCACGAGCGTGAGACCGTCAAAGCGGTACTTGAGCTCGTGTGGAACGCCCTGGATGCTGACGCGACCAAGGTCGACGTGTCCATCGAACGGTCCGTCATGGGGGCAGTGGAGAAGGTCGTTGTCAGCGACAACGGCGACGGCATTACCCCGGAGAAGGCCCGAACCGCGTTCAGGCAGGTCGGCAACTCCGACAAGCGGGAAGGCGGCACGACTCCACGGTTGGGGCGGCCTCTCCACGGGAAGGCCGGTCGCGGGCGATTGCGGGCCTTCGCTCTCGGCGACCACACGCTCTGGGCGAGCACTGCCCGCGCAGCCGACGGCAGGCTGATGCGCACGACGATCGAGTCCGAGGTCCGCCGCCGTACGACGTGGCGCATCGACTCGCGGCCAGAAGCCGAAACGGCCGGTGCCGGCACGTCGGTCGAGTCGTGGGGGAAGCAGTCCCGTCATCTCGATCGGCTGCTGGAGCCCAAGGCCGCGACCCAGATCACGGCGGCCCTTGCGCCCTATCTCCTCACCTGGACCGACGTCCGCGTCACCTACGACGGCCAGCTCATCGACCCGCTCACCCAGATCGAGGACGAGGAACAGTCCGAGGAACTGAGCTTCGAGCACGACGGGGAGTCTCATCTCTTCCGAGTCCGTCTGATCCACTGGCGCACCGGCTCGGAACGCACCATCGCGCTCTGCGACGCCGCGAGCGCCCCCGTCGAAACCATCGACGCGTCTGCCGAGCACTCCGATTTCGCCTATACCGCCTACGTGGTCTGGGAGCCCATGCCCCGGCACCGCAACGAGGTTCCCATGACGACGATGTGCACCTAGCTCGACCCCGCAGTCCTGGTCATCCCGCTGACCTGCCAAAACACCGCTGTCCCTCTTCTCTCTCAGTCTGCCAGGCAACAACGAGGCAACAGCTCGGGGTTGCCCGGGCACGAGCTTATGCGGCAACAGCGTCCATGACTTCATCCGCGTACCCAATGGTGGACTCGCCACCGTCGAAAGCGCGGTCGATCACGTTGCGCGTCCGCTGCTCGGACTCGGGGTAGAGGTGTCCGTACACATCCATCGTGATCTTGATCGAACTGTGCCCCATGCGCTTCTGGATCACCTTGGGCGACTCGCCTCCGTCAATGAGAAGCGAGGCGTAGGTGTGACGCAGCTGCTTGGGCTCGGTTCCTTCTGGGAGACCGGAGAGAGCGATGGTGGGCACCCAGACGCGCGAGAACGAGCCGCGGTTGTAGGCCCTGCCGTCTTCTCGGGCGAAGACGAGGCCGTGGGAGTTCAGGACTGTCCTCTTGTGCTCGCGCAATGCCTGCACGACGGTACGGGGCAGTGGGATGGTGCGGTAGCTGGCTTTGGATTTGTGGGTCCCGAACCGGGGTGCGCCCGTGGCGCGGTTGGAGCCGACGAGTTGTTGGTCGACCTTCACGGTCGCCGTGTCGAAGTCGAGGCGATCCCAGGTGAGCCCCAGCATCTCGGAGGTCCGCAGACCGCTGCCGGCGTTCACGATCGGCCAGGCGCGGAGGTGATCGGGCATCGCCTCGGAGAGCGCCTCGACCTCGTCGATCGTGAGCGGCTTGACTTCCTCGCTCTCCGCATCGGGCAGTTTGATCCGTACGCAAGGGGTGCTGCCGATCTTCCGGTCGAAGACCGCCTCGGTGAAGACGCTGGCTGTGGTGTCGTAGATCTGGCGGATGGTTCGGCCGGCGAGGTCGTCGCAGAGGCTGTTGACGAGCCGCTGCACAGTTGCGCGCTGGATCTTCGCAAGGGGCCAGTTTCCGATGGTTGGATAGACATGGAGTCTGAGTCGTGAGGAGTAGTTGTTGTATGTTCTAGGCTTCTTTGTTGCCTTGACAGTTTCCAGCCAGGCGTCTGCGTATGTGCGGAATGTTATTTTGCCCGCGTGGGGGTCTATGTAGGCTTGGGCGCTGAGCTGCTTTTCTATTTCTGCTTTGAATTCCAGAGCTGCCGCGTGATGTCCGGCCCTGCCCTTTTGGGGGATATTGGGCCTGTCTCCGGGTTGGAAGGTGCGGCTCTTCTGTTTGCCGTCGGGGTCACGCCACATCACTCTGTAGCTGAATGCACTCCTTCCGTCGATTTTTCGCCTCAGGGGGCGCTTTTCGATGGACGCCATATTTCCTCGCGGTTCAGTGGGGTGGATTTCTGATGGGGTGCAACGTGGCGTGTTCACGTCACGAAATCTATCTGTCGGTGCCTTGCGACTCGTGAGGGTGAGTGGGTGTGCGCTGGACGCTAGTCGTTTCGTGTTCCACATCTGGGTTTTGTGGTACACGTTCTCCTCTACAGGAATGCCTTGAGGAGGTTCGCTTTTAGTGGCTCAGTACCATGCGGATGAAGGCAGTGAATCGGAGGCTGCGGGGTTTCTGGGCTATTAAGTCCTGGGAGTTCGGATGGCAACGTCATTAGCCCCTACCTGGCCTTTGGTTCTTGCTGGGGTCAGTACGTTGACATGGCTCACCGATCAGCTTCCAGTCGTGTTCGGAGCCTGCGCGTCTGCTGTAGGCGAACTGTCGTGGTGTCCCGCGTACTGGTGCTGCAGTGAATCGCCTGTTGCAGCACTAATGGCTGACCGGAATTCTGAAGCCGAGTGCGGGTGCGAGTGTGCTCAGGAAAGGGAGATTGGGGGGCGGCCACCGCCGTTGTCGGCGATGACACGACGGCTGCCTGCGCGACGTGCTCGCGTTGGAGTGCTCCGTCACCGGAATGGAGGAGTACCCCGTGGCCGATCCGGCAGCGCAAGCCCTCCGTCGGCCCTTGAGCATGCCCTGTTGCCTCTCGTGTGCGCCGCCCTACGGGCTCCCCGCTGAGTCAGGCGCGGGCGTAGGCCACGGCTTCAGGGAGGGGCTCCCCCGTCCCTACCGGAACGGCGTCCGTGCCCGGGGAAGACCGCAGCCGCTGCCAGGAGGCCGCGGCCGTATTGGCGTCGTGGCAGTGTGCGCACGCGATTCGTACTCGCTCGGACCTTGGCGGATTCAAGCGTCCTGCCAGTAGGTGAAGCCGAGCGACGTCAGTCCTTCGGACCGGCAGAGGCGATCCGAAGGCCCTCCGACTTCGGTCTGCAGGAGTTGGTACGTGGCCCCGTTGAGCTGTCCCCAATACATTGCAGCGCGCCATAGCAAACGCCCGAGTCCCTGACCGCGGTGCTCCTGGAGGACGCCGAAGTACTGCGGCATCAGTTGAGGGGTACCGATCGCGTCGGGCCTGATCTCCATCGGACCGATGGCGCCGACCACCCTGCCGCCCCGTGCGGCGGTCAGGACGGGGCCGACCCGCCCTGCCTTCATCTGCCTGTAGAGGAAGGCGAAGCCGCCCGCGGCCATCACCTCGGCGAAGTCGGCGAAGGTACCTTGCACGCCCGCCGGCCAGTCGTCGAACGGAGCGACGGGGCCGACGACGGCCGGGCGGACCGCCCCTCTGAAGTCCTGGAGTTGGATGCGGGTGCCGCGGCCATCCGGGGCCTCGGGGCCGAGGACGCGCACCACCCGTGCCTTCCCCGCGCCGTACTCGGCCGCCAGCTTCCGAGCCAGTTCGGTGGCTGCAAACGTGCTGTCGGGCTCGACGCCGTAGAGGTGGACCTTGACCACTCCGGCGCCTCGCCGGGACACCGTGGGAATCAGGGTCTCACCGGGCCGGTGCGCGATGTTCCCGACGAGAACGGTCTCGTCCTTGCTGTCGGACCAGCGGATGTCCTTGTCATAGCGCAAGAACCACCGGTCGGTGGAGGCGGCGATCAAGGTGTCCGTGAACAGGTCCTCGGTGAGGACAGACGGGTGGACAGGTCCGATTGTCGGCACGTAGGGCGCCGACACCACTGGACGTAGCCAGTCCCAGCGGAAGCGCATGTGCTCAGGATACTCATCTCGTACTCAAGGGCTCAGGCCCTGACACGGATGCGCCAGGGCCTGAGCGCAGGTGACGGGATACTTCCGGTTAGTTCGGGTTGTCGTCGCCAGCCGCGCAGGAGCAGGCACTGCCCTCCATCAGGGCGTCCGCGTCGGGCTCGATGACGAGCGCCGCGGTGGCGACGAGTCTGGACGGGAGAGCCGGGCGGACGGCCGGCGGGCGGCTCGTGAGGATCCTGACGGGAACGGGACTCATGCGTGCACCATCTTCTTGGGGTCCGAGTGCTGGCAGTAGGTGTGCAGTGGTGCCTTCGCTTCCTGGTAGACCTTGGCGAGCGGTCGGCACACCCGGCAGGAACCGGAGAGCGAACAGCCCGAGCAGCCACCGGTGCGAAGCATCAGCCGATCGGAGATCGCTTCGAGTCGGCGAAGACCGTCGAGACCCTCGGCCATGAGGTCGATCTGGTCGTCCCGGCCGATCTTGCAGATCGAGACCCTGGCGTGCGGGTCGGCGTGGAAGAACGTCACACCGGCGTTGCAGCCCTGGAAGACCGGCCGTTCGCGCAGGTGCTCCGTGGACTGGACGAGCAGGGGCTCGCCCGTGCCCGAGAAGGTCGGCTGCATGTTGGTGTAGACATGGTGGTCCAGACCCCAGCTCTGGAGCAGAGACACCATGGCGTCGACCTCGTGGGCGTTGTCCTCCGTCACCACGACCGACACCCGCAAAGGTAGACCGGCGTTGCGCGCCGCAGCCATGCCCCTCTGGAAGTTCCTCCAGGCGCCCTTGCGCTGGGTGAGTTCGTCGAAGGAGCCCTCGGTGGCGCCGTACATGCTGACGACGACGCGGTATGGCGGGCAGTCCCGGAACAGGCGCAACACCTCGGGCTTCCACAGGCGCGAGGCGTTGGTGGAGACCGTGAGCATCATGCCCTGGCGGTAGGCGTATCGGTATGAGCCCTCGAAGTCGGGATCGACGGTCGGTTCGCCGCCCGTGATCTGGAGCCAGAGGACGCCGGAGTCGCGGAAGATGTCGATGAGCTTGACCTTCTCCTCCCAGCTCAGGCCGGCCAGGGGGCGTTCGCCGAGGTAGCAGTGCTTGCAGCCGAAGTTGCAGTAGAGGTTGATCTCCCAGCTCGCCCGGGCGAAGGCGAGTTCGGTCGGCTCGCGCACCAGGAGCGCCGCCCCGGCGGTCTGGCCGGCCAGGTCGAGACTCCAGGCTTCGGCCGCGGCGGTGGCCAGCCAGTCGGGCACGCGGTCGTCGGTCCGGGCGCGCTGTCGTACGTCCTCGTAGTGGTCGGCCGGCAAGCGTACGCAGGCGGCGCTCCCCGGCCGGACGGCCAGGTAGCCATCCAGGAACGGGCTGACGATCAGCTGGTGCATTCTGTACCTCTTTTCCCGGGTTGGACCCCGTCCCCGCTGCGACTTGTCCTTCTGAGGTGGGGGAAACCTCCAGTTCGAGCAGCAGGGACGGGGGATGAGGGCCCGCCCAGGGCGCGGCTGTCCTTCTACGCGACGTGGGCGGGCGGTCTGGGGAGCTGAGCTTCAGGGGGCCGTTGGGTAGAGGGAGGAGGTCCGGCGGGGAAGAAGGCGCTCTGGCGGCGGACGGCCCGTTCGCTCATCGTCCAGTGGAGCTGTTCGAGCCGGAACACACAGCGCTGGCAGGCGAAGAGTGAGAAGGTCACGTCGGCCACCGTGATGTCGCCGATCTCCGCGACAGGGACGCCGGTCTGCTCGCATCTGAAGCAGTTGCCGTGCTGCCAGTCGAAGCGGCTCCAGAGTTCCTCCGGCCTTAACCCCATAGCGCGTCCTCCGTCCGGTGGTGAGCCGGGGGTTGGTCGTCGATGAGGGGTAGAAAGGCGGTGGGCCGGGCGTGCCACACGAAGGAGAATGGTTCTGCCACGAGGGGCAACGTGAAGTCCGAGCCCTGCTCAAGCGCTGCGACGGCGTCACGCCAGCCCTGATAGTTGCGGTCGACGAGAGGGTCCACGGAGTCCGGCGCGACGGCCGAGGCGACGATGCGGATCTGAACGCGTGCCCAGCGGATGGCTGAGCCGGGGGTCGGACATCGGGCAGAGGCGATCCGCCGTCCATCCACGTGGCGCCACTCGCACCAGAACCCCCGCGACAGGACGCGCTCGGTATGCGTCAGCGCGGACGAGTTGTGAAGCAGCATGGGATGATCAGGGCGCATGCGGGCTCGGCTCCGTGTAGATCCACAGCAGGCGCCGGGTCAGGTTGGCCACGTCACGCATGTAGAAGAAGGCGTTGAAGGCCGCGGTCTGCTGCGTGGGGCGGTTCTTTATCTCCAGAAGTCGGTAGGCCTGTCTGAACAGGTCTCTGACAGCAGGGTCTTCGTCGGCGC
>NZ_JBEYXC010000008.1:0-193925 GCF_040644695.1 Streptomyces sp. NPDC046909
GCGGGACGGGGATGGGGAGCGGGAGGTGCGGGGCGAGGGCGGGCAGCCAGGTGTGCTCCTTGCGCAGGAGCGTGTCCGCGTCCTGTGTGGCCCACGGCAGCCGGACGGCGAGGTCGTCGCCGAGCCGCCACAGCTGGTTGTCCCAGCCGCGCGCGCCGAGCCGCACGGGGTGGTCGGCGAGGTCGGGATGCTGGTCGCGCAGCAGGTCCCGGATCAAGTCCGCGGTGATCTCGGTCTCGGTGTGGGTCATGCGGAGCAACGGTAGCCGGGGCACCGGTAGCCGGGGCGCCCGGAGCGGCGGCGGCCACTGCCACGCGCGTCCACGACTCAGCGACCCAAAGATTCAGCGACTCAGGCGATCCGCACCGGCACGAACGCGGCCGCGTGCTTGTGCCACTTCTTGTGCACCCACAGCCGCTCACCGGCGACCTCGGTCCGGGCCCAGATGCCGGACAGGGGGCCGATCCCCGTGCCCAGCGGCAGTCGGGCACGCACGCGTGTCGGCCGTATGGACCCGAACCGCGGGTACTCCAGCACCACGAGACCCCGGTCGGTCGCCAGCAGCACCCGTCGGGTGAAGAACGCGTTGGCGAGCGCCGTCCCGACGACCGCGCCCAGCGCGCCCCAGGCCACATCGGCCGCCCCACCCGGCGCACCGGCCACGAGGACGGCGAATCGCACGCCGAGGAACCCGGCCATGAAGCAGACAGTCAGCAGCCAGGGATTCATCCCGCCCTGCGCCAGCACCACACCCCGGATCTGCTCACCGGGCTCCAGAAACCTCTGGGACCGCAGCGCGACCCGGACGGACAACCTCGACATCACCACATCTCCTTGTCAGCCAGCGGATCTTCGGCGGTCCGCTGACCGGTTGTCAACACCCCTCCCCCACTGACCACGCTCTCGATCAAGGCCGCGTACGACGCCACCATCCGCGTCCGGCTGAAGCGTTCGCGGCTCGCCTCCAGAATCGGAGCCAGCTCCCCCCGCCGTGCCGCCGCCTCCATCCACGCGGCCGCGATCTCCGTCGGGTCCCAGCCCGTCACGATGCCGTGGCCGGTCACGATGGCCGCGCTGTCGCCGACGTCCGTGGTCACCGGGACCGCGCCGCACATCATGCCCTCGATGAGGCAGAGGGGGGCGGCCTCGCCCCACGCCGACGTCAGCGCCACGACATCCGCCGCCGCGTACACCGTCTCCATGTCCCGTCGTACGCCCAACAGATGCAGACGCCCGCGGTCCACCGCGCCCACCCCCAGCCCCAGCTCCGCCGCCAGCGCCGCGTTCGCCTCCGTCATCCCCGCCCCGCACATCAGGACCTGCCCGTCCGGCTCACGGCGTAGAAACTCCCCCGCCGCCGCCACGAACAGCGGGACGTTCTTCATGCCGTCGTAGCGGGCGGCGAAGACGACCACCGGGGCGTCGGCCGGGATGCCCAGCTCCGCGCGCAGCCGCACCCGGCGGGCCGCGTCCGGGCGGAAGCGGAACAGGTCGACGCCGTTGGGGATGACGTGGAGGAGCGAGGCCGGGATGCCCGCCGCCGCGTACGCCGCCCGCGTCGACTCCGCGCAGCAGACGCACGCGGCGACCGTGCCGTCGGCGATGGCGGCCTTCAGCTCCTCCAGCGCCTCGCCCTGGTTCTCCGGGTCGGAGCGGTGGAGGCAGACCACGACCGGGCGGCGGGGCAGGCCCGCCTGGTTCAGCAGGGCGAGCGGTTGTTCCTTCAGGGAGAGGATGACGTCCGCCGCGGCCGTCACCCTCGCCGTTTCGGCCAGCTCCTCGCCCGTGAACGCGGCCGAAACGCCGTGCACCCGGCCGAGGGACGACACCGCCACGCCCGCCGAGGTCAGCGAGCGGTAGCAGGCGTCGTCCTCCATGCGCTGCCGGGTGGCCTCGCGGTGCACCTCGCCGTGCACGCTCAGCACCCGATGGTCCTGGCCGCCTTCCAGCAGGCCCAGAACGATGTCGCTGTGCACGATCCGGGCTCCTCCGGAGAAGAACCCCTCGTAGACCGAGAGCACACGCACACGATCACCCGCCTTGCACTCATATCGAGCCATCCCCGTGAACTGCGGGTTAGCCGATATGAGGCGGTACGGACATTACATACGCATGAACGCGGTGCTTCGTGTCGGGGTCGGCGCAATTACACCGAAACGCGCAGGTCGTAAAACCCTTCTTGGCAAAGGCCTACTTGCCACAGAATCCCGCTTCGACCACTCCGTCACTGCCCCGACCAGTCCCCGGTCAACTGCCCGAGGCTGACGTCCCGGGCTTGCTGCTCGGGTCATCACTGGCGGTGATGAGGCCCGGCTGCGTCCAGCTCTCACGCGACAAGGGTGAGGGCAGGGGCCTGTGACTCGGCCCCGCGGACCCACACCATCCAGCCGCGATCGGCGATGTTGTGGGACGCGTTCAGGTCGGCGTGCTCAACGAAGCCGCAGGACCTGCAACTGAAGACGGCCTGAGAGGGCCGGTTGCGTTTGTCGACGTGGTGACACCTGGAACATTCCCGGCTGGTGTTCGCCGGGCTCACGTAAACCAGTGGGATCCCGGCCCGCTTGGCTTTGTAGGCGATGAAGCTGCCGAGTTGGTGGAAGGACCAGGAGTGCAGTGTGACGCGTTGGGGCTTGCGTAGCCGTGCCCGTTCGCGGATCCCTCCCAGGTCTTCCAGGGCGATCCCGCGCATGGTGCGTTGAGCCTCCGCCACGATGCTCTTGCTGATCTTGTGGTTGATGTCCCGGGCCCGGCGAGCTTCCTTGCCCGCGCGTCTCCTCGCCCGCCGCTTGGCGGACTTGGTGTTCTTCTTCTGCAATTTGGAGCGCAGCTTGCGGTCCGCCTCCCGGCGCCGGTTCAGCCGCCGGCCGCAGTGGCGCTTGCCGGTGGAGGTGGAGGCGATGTTCACGATCCCCAGGTCCACACCGAGGAATCCCGCCGGGTGGATGTTCGGCATGGCCTCGGGAACATCGCAGGTCGCGATCAGGTACCACTGGCCGCCTCGGCGCAGCAGGTCCGACTCGCCCTTGCGGTACGCGGCCAGGACGGCGAGCTGGTCGTCCTGGCCGGTGAAGGCAAGGTTCTTCAGGCGGCCGGTCGTGGTCCAGATCGATACCGTGCGCTCGGCCGTCTGCCAGGACAAGCAGCGGTCGTCGTACGGCTGGGCCGCGTCCTCGCGGAACGCGACTGGTTTGCCGGTGGCCTTGATGTGCCGCTTCGAGCCGGGCCTTCCCAGGTTTCCGGCCTTCAGGTTCGCCTCCAGCGCGGTGTAGGCGTCGGCAACCTTGCGTAGCACATGCAGGGCGGGCTGCGCGGACAGGCCCTGCCTCTTCAGCTCGCCGTAGGCCAGGGCCTGGAGGCCGGACCGGGAGGTCACCTGCCGACCGTACGCCTGGGCTGACAGCCAGTTGGCCGCCTCGTTGCAGGCGTGCAGGGTCGCCTCAAGTGCCAACGCCTGCTCAGGCGTTGACAGCAGCTTGACCTGCACCACCAGCTTCACGATTACCCAACGTACGCACATGTGCGACTGTCCGCCGCACGTTCGCCGACGATCACCCGTCCGAGTGAGGTGACCACCCTGAGGACACGCGCGGGCGGAGCTGACCGAATTCAACGGAGAGACCGATGACGTGCCCTTCCTCGTACGCCAGCCGAACGGGCTCAGCCCTTCTTCAGCACCAGCTCCGTGTTCCGGTCCCGGGCCGAGCCCCCCAGCTTCGTGCTCGCACCCGGCGCGTTGAAGGAGAGCTCGCGGTAGAGGGCGGACAGGCCCGTCTGGGAGAGGTCGGCGAAGTCCGTGCGGTGCGGGGCCGAGGACTCGACGCAGGTGGTGAAGAGGGAGATCGTGCCGTCCTTGTTGTCCACCAGCTCGACGACGCGGGCGAGTTGGGGGTAGTCGACGTGGGAGGCGGTGGAGATCTCCCAGAAGGACCGGCCGCCGGACGAGGCGTGCGGGGTGATCTCGTTGCGGTGGATGTGGCCGTTCACCCAGGCGAGGACGTTGCGGTGGCGGCCGAGCAGGGCGACGACCTCGTCACCGCTGTGCCGGCGTTCACCGGGGCGGGCCGGGTCGGGGCGGGTGTTGTCCATCGACTTGCTGGTGTGGTGGCTGAAGACGACGGCGTACGAGTCCTTGTTGTCCGTGAGCGTCTTGTCCAGCCACTTCATCTGGGCGGTCCCGACGGACCCCTCGTAGTGGCCGCCGGCGTCGGTGGTGTCGAGGCTGATGCCGATGACGTCCTCGGCGACGCGGAAGGAGTAGTACTGGGTGCCCGCGTCGAGGTTGGCGGTGGAGTAGCCGTGTCCGACGGGGCCGAGACCGCGGTAGGCCGGGTCCAGGTGGGCCTGGACGTACTCCTTCGGCGTGTACGGCGCCCGCTTCTCGTCCGGGGTCACCGAGCGCATGTCCCGGGCGTGGGACTTGAGGAGGTCGCGGAAGCCGACACCCCTGGGGTCCTTGGCGTTCCTGATGGCGTCCTGGAGCTTCTTGGCCTCGGACGCGGACAGGTTCATCAGCTTCTTGCCGCCGACGGCGAACTCGGTGAGCCACGGGTCGGCGTGCGAGGCGTAGCAGCCGAGCGGCATGGCGTCGTGGTTGCCGACGGTGGAGTACCACGGGAGGTTCAGACCGGGGCTGTTGAGCTCGCGGATCGCGGCGGCGAGGAAGCCGTCGAGGTGCGGGAAGCCGAGCTGCTTGTCGTGGTCGCGGACCGCGCTGTCGGCCTGCCAGTACTGCTTGAGGCCGCTGTTCTGGACGCCCTCGTAGTGCCGCGGGTCACCGGAGTTGGCGCTGATGCGTCCGCCGCTCATGACCTTCAGGAACCACTCCAGCTCGGTCTTGGCGTTGTTGTCCGTGTTGTCGCCGGTCGTCATCGCGAAGTGCAGCGGGGCGCCGGTCACCGGGCCGCCGCGCAGCGCGTTGACCCGCTCGACCAGCGCGATCGCGCCGTGCACGGTCAGCGCCTCCTGCGGCCGCCAGGCGTGCACGTCCGTCGAGCGGAGGTACTCCAGGCGCAGCGGGTGCTGGGCGTCGATCAGGTGCATGTCCGTGAGCTGCACGAACGCGGCGAGCGCGGTACGGCGACCGGCGCGGCCGGACTTCGGCGCGGCCAGGTCGCTGCGGACGACCCGCGCCCAGCCGTGACCGTTCCCGAGGCGGCGGAAGCCGGAGGAGGTACGGGCGGCGGCGACCGTGGCGACGGTCGTGCCGCGCGTGTACGGAGCGAGCGGGGCGGCCGCCGGGGCCTGCCGGGACTGGGCGACGGGCGCCTCGGCGGCACCGGCGTCGGCCGTGCCGGTGGCGTTGGTGGCGGCCTGGCTGTCGGTGGGCCGCAGGGCGTAGCCGACGCCCACCGAGACGGCGGCGGCGCCGGTGGCGGCGAGGACGGTACGGCGGTTGACCGCCAGGGCGGAGGTGGCGACAGAGCGTATGCGCGACATGGCGCGGTCTCCCCGAGTGCGAACGCGTCGGCAGTGGTCGCGGGGGCTCGCTGTCGCGAACGACCCGCTCGCTCTGGATCGTTGGCACCGGGAATGACCTGCGCGTGAACGAGACGGCAACGCGCAACGCCGATCACCGTACGTGGATCTTGGGCTACGGCACGGCCACCCTCCGCGTCCACGACCGCTCCTCGAACGGCTCGGAGGCGGTCACTCCGTGTTCATCTTCGTGGGTACGCCCGCTATACCGGCCGCCCGACCAGTGCCGCACCGGCCGCCCGCTCACCCCTACACCGCCCGCCCCGCCGCCGGGCGCTCGCGCCACAGCCGGAGGCCGACGTCGACGAGCCCGACCCGGTTCAGCGCGGGCACGTCCTCCAGCGGATGCCACGCCGCCATGTCCGTGGAGCCGCCGATCTCATGGCGGAGTTCGCCGCCGGTGACGCGGCCCTCGTAGACGAGCCGTACCTGGTGCTGGTCGATGTCCTGGCCGAGGCCGCGAGGGATGGAGTGGCGGAAGGAGTTCACGCCGAGCAGGCCGGTGATCTCCACCAGGTACCCCGTCTCCTCCTCCACCTCCCGCAGCACCGTGTCGTACGGATCCTCCCCGTGTTCCATCCCGCCGCCCGGCAGGGTCCACTCCGGGTTGCCGTCGTCGTCGATCCAACGGGCGAGCAGGAGTTGATCCTCACGGACGCATATGGCGTAGGCCGCCACCCTCAACTTCTTCCGCATACACGGAAGTTAGCCTGCGAGGTCAGGATTGGCCGGTGAGTATTCCGGTGCCGACCAGCGCAGGGGAACCGCCGACGGCCGCTCGACGACCTCCGTGACGGTGAAGCGGACCCGGCGTTCCTCGCCGCTGTCCGCACCGGAGTCCGCACCGAACTCCAGCAGTGCCTCCCCTGTCAGTTGCAGTGTCGTCCCCGTCTGCCAGTCCAGGAAGAGCAGCCCTGTCCGGGGGTCCGCCTCGATGTTCCCGAGGGACAGGAACATGGAGTTGCCCGCGTAGTCCCGCCAGCTCAGCTCACCCGGTGAATCGACGCTCACGAAACCGGGGTTGCCGCCGCGATGGCTGGTGTCGGCGCCCTCCGCGTGCACGGTGCCCAGGAAGAAGGTGTCGGCCGAGGCGATGAACTCCGCCTGCTCCGAGGTCAGTTCGCTGCCGCGCCGGGCGGCTTCGGCCCCCCGGCCGGCCACCACCTCGTACGAGTCCCGTTTCTGGAGGTACTTGGGGCAGTTGCCGAAGACGCGGTCGGCCTCCACGGCGTAGCCGCGCGCGGTGGGCCGGACGCGGCCGTTGAGGCGCATCCGGCGGCGGGTGCGCGGGTCGAGGGCGATCGTGCCGAGGGGCGTGCCGGGGGTGGCCAGGGCGGTGGCGAGGGGGTCGGTCTCCGGGGCGCGGCCGATCACCGAGATCTGGTGGGTGCCGGTGGCGCGGACGAAGCCCGGCGTCCCGGTGAGGGGGGACGTCCAGACCCGGGAGGTCGAGGGGTCCGCGGCGCTCACCACGAGCAGGGGCTGGATTTCCAGGAAGGCCGCCGCGACCGGCTTGATGCCCTCGCCGCTGGCCCGCCCCATGCGCGCGGCGAGTTCCCTCACGCCCACCCGTTCCTGCACGGCCAGCGAGCCCGCGTGATAGATGCCCGTCGTGCCCGGCATTAGAAGAACCCGCAGGTCGGAGCGGACTCGACCGGTGCCGGGGCGCCCTCGGCGCCGCTCGGTACCGAGATCTCCAGGCGGGTGCCGTCCGGGTCGTGGAAGAAGATGCCGCCCGACGCGCCGCCCTCGCGATGCGCGACGACGCCCTCGTAGGCGAACCGCGCGCCGAACGTCCGCAGCGCCTCCTCGTACTCCCTGACCCGTTCGATCGAGTCCGCCTGGAGGGCGAGGTGGTGCAGGCCCGCGCGGTCGGCGTCGTACGCCCCCTCCGCCTGCTGCCACAGGGTGAGGACGAGGCGCTCGCCGTCGCCGAGGAAGGCGTACCGGCGGCCCTCCTCCTTGCCCTCTCCGGCCGGGACGAAGCCCAGGACGTCCCGGTAGAAGGCGAGGGAGCGGTCGAGGTCCGTGACGTTCAGGCCGACATGGCTCGTACTCAAGGTCATGGCTGTCCCCTTCAGCAGATCTAACCTCTCACATATAAATTAAAGGTTAGTCACGGATCGCGCAACCAGTCACGTACCCTTGACCGGTTAGTACGGAAGGAGCCCGGAAGGAGCCCCGCATGTCCGCCGACCCCCGCCCCCTCACCGGCGAGCCCCTCGCGCTCGACCTGCTCAACACGCGGTGGATGCGGGACGGGGTCCTCCAGGACCTGCTCACCGGCACCGACGGGCTCGCCGTATGGCTGGCGGCCAACGCGCTCGACGGGCGGTTCGCGGCGGACGCGCCCACCTTGCGCCATGTGCTCCGGGCGCGGGACGCGTTGTACGCAGCCGTTCACGAGAACGTCACGGAAGGGGTCGACGCGGTGCTCGGGCATGGCCGGATCCGGGCGACCCTCACCGCCGAAGGGCCAGGCGAGACACCGGAGTTCAAGGACCCCGCCTGGGGGCCGGCCTGGCTCGCCGCCCGCGACTACCTGGAGCTTCTCTCCGTCGCGCCCGACCGGATCCGCGGCTGCGCCCACGAGGCGTGTGTCCTGCACTTCTTCGACACCTCACGGAACGGCACGCGCCGCTGGTGCTCGATGGCGGCGTGCGGGAACCGGGCGAAGGCGTCGCGGCATTACGCGCGTACCAGAGAATCCTGAGGATCCGGTCTCCGGTTTGCCCCTTTTGTGGGGCAACTCCCTAAAGGGGATAGCGGGTTTTCCCCACCGCCCCATATCGATTCGGTCAACTCTCCCTAAACATCCTTCCCATGCGTAAAGCTGTGCGATCGTCCGGGTCGCATTTCCGGACCTTCGCGGTCAGGACCGATCGGCCCCGGCCGCCACCGCACGTTCCTTTACCTACAAGGGATGCCGATGACCTTCACCCCCCAGCGCGGCCCGATATCGGGCGGCGCGAGACGCGTGGTGCGCATAGCCGTCGCCGCCGGTGTCGTGGCCGCGCTCTCCGCGGCCGGACCGATACCCATGGCCGTCGCCGCAGCCGACGCGCCTCCCGCGGCCGACCCGGTCGTCAAGTCCGCGCACGACAAGCTCGGTTCGGACGACGCGAGCCTGCTCGCCGAGGCGCAGGCCGACGGCGACAAGAACGTCACCTTCATGGTGGCGACCAAGCCCGGGCAGACCGAGACCGTCGCCGAGCAGCTCGACGGGCTGGCCGGCGGACTGGTCGGCAAGACCGACGACAAGCTCGGCTACGTCCGGGCCACGGTCCCCACGGCCAAGGCCGAGAAGGCCCTCGCCGCCGCCCAGAAGCTCTCCTCCGTCCAGGCGATCGACCTCAAGCAGGAGATCCCGCTCGACGACCCGGAGCCGGGCGGCACCGGCACGAGCACGTCGTCCGCCACGAGCGGCTCCGCCGCCGGGGCCGGTTACACGGGGCCCGGCAAGAAGACGCCCGCCGCCAACCCGTACAACCCGTCGTTCGAGACGGGCGCGGTGTCCTTCGTCGAGGACCACCCGAAGTACGACGGCCGTGGTGTGACCATCGGCATCCTGGACTCCGGTGTCGACCTCGGGCACCCGGCGCTGCAGAAGACCACCACCGGCGAGCGCAAGATCGTCGACTGGGTGACGGCCACCGACCCGGTCGCCGACCGCGACGGCACCTGGCTGCGTATGACCGCCTCGGTGACCGGCCCCGACTTCACCGCCGGGGGCCGCACCTGGAAGGCGCCCGCGGGCTCGTACAAGCTCCAGCTGTTCGCCGAGTCGGCCACCAGCGGCGGCGACATGGCCGGTGACCTCAACCGGGACGGCGACACGACCGACGTCTGGGGCGTGCTCTACGACCCGGCCGCCGGCACGGCCCGCGTCGACCTCGACAACGACGGCGACTTCACGAACAACGAGGCGCTGAAGCCGTACAAGGACAACTTCCAGATCGGCTACTTCGGTACGGACGACCCGGCGACCGCGGTCTCCGAGCGCATCCCGTTCGTCGTCGAGATCCGCAAGGACGTCGTCTACAACGCGGCCGGCGCCAAGGCCGACTACGTCAACATCGGTGTCATCGAGGGCCGGCACGGCACGCACGTCGCCGGTATCACCGCGGCCAACAGCCTCTTCGGCGGCAAGATGAACGGCGCCGCCCCCGGCGCCAAGCTCGTCTCGTCCCGTGCCTGCACCTGGACCGGCGGCTGCACCAACGTCGCGCTCACCGAGGGCATGATCGACCTCGTCACCAAGCGCGGTGTGGACATCGTCAACATGTCCATCGGCGGTCTGCCCCCGCTGAACGACGGCAACAACGCCCGCGCGCAGCTCTACACCCGCCTCATCGACGAGTACGGCGTCCAGCTGGTGATCTCCGCGGGCAACGAGGGCCCCGGCACGAACACCATCGGCGACCCCGGGCTCGCCGACAAGGTGATCAGCGTCGGCGCCGCCATCTCCAAGGAGACCTGGGCCGCCAACTACGGCTCGGTCGTGGAGAAGAAGTACGCGATGCTGCCCTTCTCCTCCGCGGGCCCGCGCGAGGACGGCGGCTTCACGCCGACGCTGACCGCGCCCGGCGCCGCGATCAACACCATCCAGACCTGGGCGCCCGGCGCCCCGATCGCCGAGGCCGGCTACAGCCTCCCGCCGGGCTACGCCATGCTGCAGGGCACCTCGATGTCCTCGCCGCAGGCGACGGGCGCGGCGGCTCTGCTGATCTCCGCCGCCAAGCAGAAGAAGATCGAGCTGTCGCCGCTGACCCTGCGCACCGCGCTGGTGAGCACCGCCCGCGAGATCAAGGGTGTCCCGGCGCACGTCCAGGGCGCCGGTCTGATACGCATCGTGCAGGCCTGGGACGCCATCAAGGACGGCGCCACCGCCCACGACTACACGGTCAAGGCCCCGGTCGACACCGCGCTCGACCAGTTCCTGAAGGACCCGGGCTTCGGCACCGGCCTCTACGACCGCGAGGGCGGCCTGAAGACCGGTCAGTCGAAGACGTACGACGTCACCGTCACCCGTACCAGCGGGCCCGACCGGGCCGTGAAGCACGA
The DNA here is from genome assembly GCF_040644695.1 of Streptomyces sp. NPDC046909. Taxonomy (NCBI): domain Bacteria; kingdom Bacillati; phylum Actinomycetota; class Actinomycetes; order Kitasatosporales; family Streptomycetaceae; genus Streptomyces; species Streptomyces sp. NPDC046909. The sequence continues at coordinate 10,540 of NZ_JBEYXC010000008.1, forward strand.
GCTGGAGTGGCGCTACAACGACGGCACCTTCAGTGTCGTCGGTGACGACGAGATCGCGCTGCCGCTGAACCAGCCCGTCACCGTCAAGGTCCGCGCGAAGGCGAAGACCGCCGGGGTGCACAGCGCCATCCTGGAGCTCGACGACGAGCGCACCGAGGGCGTCGACAAGCAGATCCTCAGCACGGTCGTGGTCTCGCGCCCGCTGGCCTCGCCGGCGTACTCCTTCTCCGACTCCGGCTCGGTGCAGCGCAACAGCAGCAAGTCGTACTTCGTGACCGTGCCCGAGGGCGCCAAGACCCTGGAGGTCGCGCTCGGCGGTCTGAAGGGCGAGAGCCAGACGCGGTTCATCTCGATCCACCCGTACGGTGTGGCCGTCGAGGACAGCTCGACGATCTACTGCTACCCGCACTACTCGAACCCGAGCGACCCCAACACGTGCCGTCCCGACCTGCGGACGTACACCGACCCGACGCCGGGTGTCTGGGAGATCGAGGTCGAGTCGCGGCGTACGTCGCCGGAGCTGGACAACCCGTACAAGCTGGACGTCTCCGTGCTCGGCACGGTCTTCGAGCCGGCCGTCGTCACGATCCCCGAGGCGAAGATCGGTACGCCGGCCACCGCCGAGTGGACCGTGAAGAACACCTTCGCCGCCATTGAGGGCAAGCTGGCGGGCGGCTCGCTGGGCTCCGCGAAGCTCGCGACGCCGACCATCGCCCACCAGGCCTCGCAGGAGACCACGGTGGTCGTGCCCGAGGGCGCCGAGCGCTTCGACGTCTCCATCGGCGGGGTCTCGGACGCGGGCGCCGACCTCGACCTCTTCGTCCTCAAGGACGGCGCCGTCGTCGGTCAGTCCGCCGACGGCGACTCGGAGGAGTCGGTCAGCATCGACAAGCCGGCCGCCGGTACGTACACCGTGCGGGTCGACGGCTACGACGTCCCGGCCGGCACGACGACGTACAACTACAAGGACGTCTACTACTCCGCCGCGCTGGGCTCGCTGAGCGTCGACACCGCCAAGACGGTCTCGCTCGCCAACGGCGCCTCCGCGACGGTCTCCGGCGAGGTCACGGCGAAGACGGCGGGCCCCGAGGGCCGGCAGTTCTTCGGCGAGATCAAGCTGACCAACGCGCGGGGCACGGCGGCCGGGGTCGGCACGGTCGTGATCGAGAAGACCACCGAGTAACCACCGAGTGATCATCGCTGCCGTCGGTGACGGCGGCGCGAAAGGGGCGGGCGCTCCCCAAAGCACCCGCCCCTTTCCCATGGCCGGGCGGCGCCACCCCCCGCGTGGCGCCGTCCGGCTCCCGAAGTCCCGCCACTCGCCGTCCGTCACTGTCCGACGGACAGCGCCCAGCGCACTCCGGAGCCTGCGGTCACCTGAACCCAGGCCTCTTCGCGTGCCTTCTTCAGGTCGATCTGGTTGTACGTGCTGCTGATCTCGCCGGCGACGCACTTCAGCGGGAAGCTGAGCCCGACCGGGTGCAACTCGACGGTCAGCGTGCCCTCGCCCCGGCAGTTCACGGCGATGCCCACCGCTCCCGGCCGTACCCCGCCCTTGATCTCGACGGCCCGGCTCCCCCGCACGTCGGTCACCGACGTCACGGTCTCGCCGTCGATCAACTGCGGTGCCTCGGTCACCGACTCGCCCTCGACGTTCTCCGCCCGCCGGGTGGCTTCCGCGGTGGCCTCGGGGTGCGCGGACGCGGCGTTCCCCGGAGCCGTGGCCGAAGAACCACCGCTCCCCGCCTCGTCCTTGCTGCCCGAGCAGCCGCTGCTCAGTGCCACCGCCAGGCAGGCCGCCGCCAGAACGGCGGCCCGGCCCGGGCGGCGGAGGATCATCCCTCCCACAGGTACCAGCCCACCTTCATCGGCGTGTAGCTGGTGACGGTCTTCTTCGGCGAGGCCTCGCAGTTGTCGTAGATGTGGTAGCTGGTGCCGGTGTTCTTCAGCCGGTAGACGCCGTACTTCGCGTTCGTCGTCGTCTTCGCCGGGGTGTCCACGCTGATGGTGTTGCCGAGCTTGGCGGTCATCGACGCGGACAGGGTGACGTCGTACTTGGCCTCGATCTTGGCGATCATCGCGTCGACGCTGACCGAGAGCCCGGTCGTGACGCTGACGCCGACCGTGCCGGACACCTCGGAGGTGAACGTCGACTTCGCCGTGCGCGAGGTGTTGTTGGTGTTGGAGAGGGTCGCGCCGACACCCTTGTGGTACTTCGAGCCCTTGCTCGTCGGGGTGTAGATGTTGGCCGGATCGCAATACGGTCTGTTGGTGGTGTCACCCGGCTTGGAGGGCTTGGTCGGCACGGGGTCGTCGAGGTCGCTGCCGTCCCCCGTACCCGTACCGGTACCCGGCGTCTGGGTGACGTCCGAAGGGGGAACGTCAGTGACGTCCTCCTCGGGCTCGGCCGGCGGCTGGGTGCCGACGACCACTTCGGTGGCGGGATCGGTGTCGTCCGCGAAGGCGGCGCTCGGGGCCGCGGCGGCCAGAGCGGTGACCGCTGCGACGGTCAGGACGGTGCGGGCGGCGGTGCGCCAGGAGTTGGTGGGCTTGGTCAGGGCCACGACTGAACTCCCTTTCATATATGGGTAGTTGGATGTCTTCTCACCGGTCGGCTTCGGCGGATTCCGCCTTGTCGCTTCCCGGTGAGCAAGACATTAGGCCCCCGGAACAGCCGTTGGACCGCTTGCCGACTGGCACCCGGTGGCCATGGCCGGGGGCTGCCAGCGGGAGCCCGGCCGGACGGAGTGCAGGGACGGCGGGGCAGGACGCGAGGCACATCCACCCACCAAAACGGACGATCGGATACCGTCTGTCCATTCGAATCGACCAGTCATCGGACCCGACCGGTCACCGGACCCGACCAGTCACGGACCCGACCGGTCACCGATCTTGCAGGGGGATGAGTGCTGGAAACCATCGGCATCGACAGATCGACCCACGACGTCTATCGAGCCCTGCTGCTGCACCCCTCCTGGACCCTGGAGGACATCGCCCGGGACACCGGCCTCACCGACCCCGAGGTCCGCTCCGCGCTCGACCGGCTCACCCAGCTGTCCCTGCTGCACGAGGCCGCCGACCACCAGTTCGTGCCCGTGAGCCCCGAAGTCGGCCTCTCCCCCCTGCTGTTGCGCCGGGAGGCCGAACTCGACGAGCAGCGGGCCCGGCTGTCCCAGGAGCGCGCCGCGCTCGCCGCCCTCGCCACCGAGTACGCGACCCTCACCACCCACCGCACCGACAGCGGGGTGGAACGGCTCGAAGGCCTCGACGCGGTACGGGTCCGGCTGATGGAGCTGGCGCACCGGGCCGCCGTCGAGGTGCGCACCTTCGTGCCCGGCGGGGCGCTCAGCGCCGCGGCCCTGGAGGCGGGCCGGCCGCTGGACGAACAGAACCTCGCGCGCGGCGTCCGGATGAAGACGGTGTATCTGGACAGCGTCCGCAACGACGCCCCGACCGTCGAGTACGCCACGTGGCTGGCCTCGGTCGGCGGCGAGACCCGTACGGCCCCCACGCTGCCGATGCGGATGATCCTGTGCGACCACACGGCCGCCGTGATCCCCATCGACGCCGACGACAGCAGACAGGGCGCGCTGCTGATCCGGTACCCCAGCATGGTGCGGGCGCTGGAGGAGTTGTTCGACCTGGTGTGGGAGAGCGCGGTACCGCTCGGCACGATTCCGCAGGACCTCTCCGAGGACGAGCCGACCGACCGGGAGGCGGCCCTGCTCAAGATGCTGGTCGCGGGCCTCACCGACGAGGGCATCGCCCGCAAGATGGGCGTCTCCCTGCGCACGGTCCGCCGCAACACCGCCGACCTCCAGAAGCGCCTCGGGGTGCAGAGCCGCTTCCAGGCGGGGGCGGAGGCGGTCCGGCGGGGGTGGCTGTGACCACCGTGACGTGAGCTGCCGCCGGCACGTGGCCGCTCCCTGCCATGACCGGGGGCTGACAGACCCACCGCAGTGGTCCAGTCCGGTCTCTTGCCTAGGTTGGGCAGGTGTACGCAGTCAAGGTCATTCTCCTGCCCTCACCGGATCCCGCGTTCCCCGACGCCCCGGGCCCTCCCAGCGACATGCCCGGTGACCAGCGGCTCGACGCGATCGCCCAGCACACGCGGACCGTCCCGCAGCCGGGCATCGCCCATGTCAGCCTGGCCCGCTGGGGACGAAGCCTGATCGCCATGACCTTCGTCGAGGCCGGCGGCCCGGAGGAGGCGATGGCCCGGGCACGGCACGGCTGGAACCGATGGCTGGGTTCGGGGTTGCTGCCGGACTGGGTGATCGGTGGCTGCCGTCCCGACCGCTATCTGAGCGGACCGACGTACAGCTGGCATGAGACTGCCATGTCCGCCTCAGGCCACCCTGAAGCCAATGACAGGGACATGAACGCCACGGAATGATCGGTCACGCAGGACGCAGCAGCACGCGACAGAGCGCGGCAGAACGCAGTAAGTACGCAGCAGCACGCAGGCACAAGGATTGCAGAGGCGAAGAAATGGGACACATCACCGGGCGAGTCGTTCGGACGGCTATCGGCACTGCGGCAGCCCTCGCGACGCTGGCACTGCCGCTGGTCCTCGGCATCCACAGCGCCTCCTCAGCGCCGGCCGGGCAGACCTCGGTCACGGCCGCCGGCGTGGGCGGTGACGGAGACGACCTCGACGACGGCAACCTGCCCAAGCCGCCGAAGAACGACACCGACAAGGGCAGCTGGGTGTGGGACAAGGAGCCGATCTAGTACGGATCGGTGGGCCTGCGTACACGACGAGGTACGGGGGAAAAGGGGCGGGCGCCTGGGGAGGCGCCCGCCCCTTCGTCGTACCGAACGCGTTTCTCCTGACGCGTTTCTCCTGAGACGTGGGAGCGTCACAGATCGTTCGGTCACCCGCAGGCCAGCTGGCGCGACTCCGGCAACGATGCCTGGATCCAGGCCCGTTCCCGGGCTACCTCCTTCTCGCCGACCACCCAGTGGTCGGGCACCGCGTCGCCCTCCGGCACCCCGAACAGCACCCGGTCGCCCCGGAGCAGACCGGGCGAGAACGTGTCGTCGACGACGTAGGTGAGCCGGTCCGGGCGCTCGCCGTCCTGCTTGTAGTAGCGGACCACGTCCACGGTGATCCTCAACTGCACCCCGTCCTCAAGGCGTTCGACCGAGGCGATCTCCCCCTCCACGACCAGGCGGGTGCAGGCGAGGTAGTGGGGGCTGCCGAAGCGGCTGCCGGCGTCGGCCTCGGCGTCGGACTTCTGGGCGCTGCTGGTGTCCCCTCCGGAGTCCATGGCGTCGTTCCCGCCCGTCGCGATCAGCCAGCCCATACCGGCGACCACGGAGGCCGCCGCGGCCGCCACGAGCCCGCCAAGGGCGAGTTTGGGCGCCCAGACGCGGAGGCGCGAGGGGCCTGCGGGACGAGAGGAGGGGCCGGAAGCGGGCTTCGGAGCCGGGCTCGTGCTCGGGTTCTCGCTCGCGCTCGGGTTCTCGCTCGTGCTCGGCGGCGGTTCGGCCAGGGCGGCGCCGATGATGCCCAACTGCGCGCGCAGGACGGCGAGATCGGCGGTGGCCTTGTCGTGCTCGGCCATGAACGCGGTGTCCGCGCGGGCCTCGTCGGTCAGTGGTTCGTCGGTGATCGCGGCCATCAGCGCGTCGATGCCGTCGTGTTCGGCGGTCATGTCACACCACCTCACCCTCGTGCAGGCGATCGCGCAGTGCGCGGACCGCCGTGTGCAGCCTGCTCTTGACCGTGCCCTCGGGGACGCCGAGTTCGTGCGCGATGTCGCGCACCGGCAGGTCGGCGAAGAACCGCAGGACGAGCACCTGGCGCTGGGCCTCGGGCAGTTCGTCCAGTCCCTGGGCGACGGCGAGGGAGAGCACGCTGGTGTCCTCGCCTGAGGGGTGCTCCAACTGCCGCAGCGAGGCGAGGCGTTCGCCGATCCGCTCCTGGCGGCGCTTGGCGCGGTGCCAGTCCATGGCGAGGTTGGAGGCGACGACGGCCGCCCACGCGGAGACGTCCCGCGGCGCCTCGTACCCCTTCGCCGCGCGCTCCAGCAACCGCAGACGGACCTGCTGCACCCCGTCCGGCAGGTCCGCCTGCGGTACACCGCCGAGCGCGAGCACGGCCCGCACCCGACGTTCCTGGGCCGCGTCGAGCGGGTCGTCCGGCCCCTCGTGGAGGCCCTCCCCCTGCCCGCGGCGGGCTTTTCTGCGCAGCACAGCCACCCCTCCCCTAGCCGCGTTTCCCCTAAGACGCCGGGGCGGGCGGAAACGTTCGGCAACGTTCGGCCCGATTCCCGGAATTCTTTCTTCACATGATCTTCACTGCCACCATGAGCCCCATGACGCACATCGCGAAGGGGGCCAACACCCCTGTTCCCGCCGGTCTTCTGAGGGTTGCCGTCACCCGCCGCAAGGCACCGGGGACGCCCGTCGTGGAGGTCTCGGCCCTGCTGCTCGACGCGACCGGCACGGTGCGCGGCGACGCCGATCTCGTCTTCCACAACCAGCCCGTCCATCCGTCCGGCGCGGTACGCCACCTCGGCACCGGCGACGGCCCGGACCAGCTCGCCGAGTGGCTGGAGCTGGACCTGCCCCGGGTGGAACCGGCGGTGCAGCGCGTCCTGATCGCCGCGTCCTGCGACGACGGCACCTTCGGGGCGGTGCCGGGGCTCGCGCTCCAGACCGTCGCGGCGGACGGTTCGCTCGTCGTGCACTACGACGTGACGGACGCCGCCGGTGAGACGGCGTTCGTGCTCGGGGAGTTCTACCGGCGCAACGGGGAGTGGAAGTTCCGGGCGGTCGGGCAGGGGTGGGAGTCGGGGCTTGCGGGGCTGGCGACGGACTTCGGGATCGTGGTGGAGGCGCCGGTGGCGGTGCCCGTGCCGGTGCCCGTGGCTCCGATGGCGGCGCCCGTGTCGAAGGCGAGCGCGCCCCCGACCGCCACACTCATCTCGATGCCCGCCCCGGCCCACTCCCCCGTCTCCCTCGGCCCCGACTTCGCCCCGTACGTCCAGAGCGGCCGCGGCAACGGCGTCGTCTCCGTCGACGTACCGCTGCCGCCCGGACCGGTGATCGTGGAGGCACAGGTCCGGGGCGACGAATGGCTTCTCGTCGAGACGCTGAACCGGCGCAACAAGGACGAGGACACCGTCTTCAACACCACCCTGCGCGACTTCCACGGCCGCGCCCTGGTGCAGCCCCCGCGCGACCGTCCGCTGCGGATGAAGGTCAACTACGACGGCGACTGGACGATCAGGGTCCTGCCGCTGTCGGCGGCCCGTCCGCTGGGCACCTGGACGCTCAAGGGGCGCGGCCCCGACGTCGTCTCCTACGCGGGCACGATGGCCGATGTGAAGGTCCGCTTCGACGGCGGCGCCGACCGCGGCGAGTGGTTCGTCCTGAGATGCCACGAGACCGAGCACTTCGACGACCTCGACGAGCACGAGCTGCTGTGCAACGAGACCGGCAGGCTCAAGCAGACCGTCCCGGTCCCCGACGGCCCGCTGCTGCTCGTCGTCGAGCACGGCGACGGCGACTGGGAGCTCACCGCCAAGCCGCTCCCCGTCCGCGACCCGTCCAAGGGCCGGCACACCGGCACCTACCAGGGCCGCGGCGACAAGACGGTCACCCTCCTCAACCCCCGCCCCGGCCGCCCGGCCCTGATCGAGTACGACTTCCCGGGCGCCAGGGCCGACTACAGCCTCGAAGTGAAGCGCGTCGACGAGTACGGCGACGAGGTCGAGTGGCTCACCGGCCGCCAGCACGGCACCCGTGGCACGTCGGCACTGTTCTCCGACGGCCGGGCCGAGCAGGCCGTACGGGTCAAGTGCGCGGGCGACTGGACGCTGCGGCTGCTGCCCGAGGAGCAGGCCCCGCTGCTCACCGGCCCGGCCGAGGGACGGGGCAGCACGGTCCTGCGCTATCAGGGGCCGCCCACCCTGATGACGGTGCAGCGGACCTCACGCGGCGACAACGAGCACCTGAGCGCCCTGGCCCTGAACCATCCCTACGGCAAGACCGTGGTCATCGCCGACACCCTCGGCCGCCGCCGTCCCACCCTCGGCCCGGTGTGGGTCGACCCGGGCGGCACCTGTTTCGTGACGGTCCGCGCCAACGAGGACACGAAGTGGCGGCTGGAGCCGGCCCCGATCGCCGCGGCGCCCCTGCTCGGGGCGCGCACCCCCGGCGGCTGGTATGGAGTCGTACGTCACACCGGGCCCGAGGCCGAGCTGGTGCCCGTCGCGACGGGCATGATCCATGTCTTCGAACTCGACGAAAATCTGTTCCCGCACCGGAAACTCACGGCTTCTTCCGGCCCGTACCGCATATCGGCCTCGATCCTCCACATCCGGTGCCTCGGTGAGTGGACGATGGAACTGCGCCCCTGACCGGCATGCCGTCCCATCCCTCGGGCAAACGATTGGACACACCGGCCGGTAAGAGACGCATGATGGAAACGTCCAGGCCACGCACCCGCCATGTAGAAGGAGTCACCGTGAGGGTCGGAATCGTCGGAGCCACCGGTCAGGTCGGCACGGTCATGCGCAGGATCCTCAAGGAGCGCGCCTTCCCGGTCACCGAGCTGCGGCTGTTCGCGTCGGCGCGCTCGGCGGGCTCGGTCCTGGACGGCGTGACGGTGGAGGACGCGGCGACGGCCGACTACACGGGCCTGGACATCGTGCTGTTCTCCGCGGGCGGCGCGACCTCGAAGGCGCTGGCCGAGAAGGTCGCCTCGCAGGGCGCCGTGGTGATCGACAACTCCTCGGCCTGGCGCAAGGACCCCGAGGTGCCCCTGGTGGTCTCCGAGGTCAACCCGCACGCGATCGCGGACCGCCCCAAGGGCATCATCGCCAACCCGAACTGCACCACGATGGCCGCGATGCCGGTCCTGAAGGTCCTGGACACCGAGGCGGGCCTCCAGGCGCTGGTCGCCACCACCTACCAGGCGGTCTCCGGCTCGGGCCTCGCGGGCGTGGCGGAGCTGCACGGCCAGGTCCAGAAGGTCGTAGCCGACGCCGACAAGCTGACCCACGACGGCGAGGCGATCGACTTCCCCGAGCCGCAGGTCTACAAGCGCCCCATCGCCTTCAACGTCCTGCCCTTCGCCGGCAACCTCGTGGAGGACGGCCTGAACGAGACGGACGAGGAGCAGAAGCTCCGCAACGAGTCCCGCAAGATCCTGGAGCTCCCCGAGCTGAAGGTCTCCGGCACCTGCGTGCGCGTCCCGGTCTTCTCCGGGCACTCCCTCCAGATCAACGCCCGCTTCGCCCGCCCGATCTCCCCGGAGCGCGCGACGGAGCTCCTGTCGACCGCCCCGGGCGTCGAGCTCTCCGAAATCCCGACCCCCCTCCAGGCGGCCGGCAAGGACGCCTCGTACGTCGGCCGCATCCGCCAGGACGAGACCGTCGACAACGGCCTCGCCCTCTTCATCTCCAACGACAACCTCCGCAAGGGCGCGGCCCTGAACGCGGTGCAGATCGCGGAGCTGGTGGCGGCGGAGCTCAAGGCCTCCTGACCTCGTAGAGGAAACAGCCGTACTCGACGGCCCGGACGTGGACGAGCGCCACGGCCGGGTCGTCGAACGCGTTCCGGAAGGCGCCGTCGTCGAGCGCGTCGACCAACTGCCCGCCCAGGATGCGCCCGTCGGCGGAGTAGCGGCGGACGGTCCGGTGGGCGCCCGCGAACGGATGGCCGTCGAGGTCCGGTCCCGGGCACTCCCCGGCGTGGATGAAGACGGGTCCCTGCTCGTCGTACGCCCCCGGCTCGGCGCCCGTCTCCGCGGCCCAGCGCCGCAGCGGGGCGTAGGAGACGAGGGCGATCAGCTCGCCGGGCGCGCTGCGCCGCAGGCAGCACCTGAGCGGCGCCCCGCCCTCGTCGTCGGTCAGGGGAACCATCTCGCGCCCCGAGTCGTCGGTGGAGCGGAGCTCCTTCAGGATCCCGGGGGTGATGGGGCGTGCGGTGTAGGTGGTCATGTGTTCCACACTCCCGGCTGTACGCCCCGGTCACCGGCGGGTTCCGGACATCGCTTTCCGTGCAGCTCCCATGGAAGGATGGCGGAACCGCCGAACCTACCCATAACGAGGAGATGACCGCGTGCCTGGCACAAACCTGACTCGCGAAGAGGCGCAGCAGCGGGCAAAACTGCTCAGCGTCGACTCGTACGAGATCGATCTCGACCTCTCCGGCGCGCAAGAGGGCGGTACCTACCGGTCCGTGACCACGGTGCGCTTCGACGTCGCCGAGAACGGCGCCGAGACCTTCATCGACCTGGTGGCCCCCACGGTCCACGAGGTGACGCTCAACGGAGACCAGCTCGACCCGGCCGAGGTCTTCCAGGACTCCCGCATCGCGCTCCCCGGCCTGCTGGAGGGCCGCAACGTGCTGCGGGTGACCGCGGACGCCGCGTACACCAACACCGGCGAGGGCCTGCACCGCTTCGTCGACCCGGTCGACCAGCAGGCGTACCTGTACACCCAGTTCGAGGTGCCGGACGCCCGCCGCGTCTTCGCCTCCTTCGAGCAGCCGGACCTGAAGGCCACCTTCCAGTTCACCGTGAAGGCGCCGACCGGCTGGACGGTCATCTCCAACTCCCCGACGCCGGAGCCGAAGGACGACGTCTGGGTCTTCGAGCCGACCCCGCGCATCTCGTCGTACATCACGGCGCTGATCGTCGGCCCGTACCACTCGGTGCACAGCGTGTACGAGAAGGACGGCCAGTCCGTCCCGCTCGGCATCTACTGCCGCCCCTCGCTCGCCGAGTTCCTCGACTCGGACGCGATCTTCGAGGTGACGCGGCAGGGCTTCGACTGGTTCCAGGAGAAGTTCGACTACGCGTACCCGTTCAAGAAGTACGACCAGCTGTTCGTGCCGGAGTTCAACGCGGGCGCGATGGAGAACGCGGGCGCGGTGACCATCCGCGACCAGTACGTGTTCCGCTCGAAGGTCACGGACGCCGCGTACGAGGTCCGTGCCGAGACGATCCTCCACGAGCTGGCCCACATGTGGTTCGGCGACCTGGTCACCATGGAGTGGTGGAACGACCTGTGGCTGAACGAGTCGTTCGCCACATACACGTCGATCGCCTGCCAGGCGTACGCCCCGGAGTCGCGCTGGCCGCACTCCTGGACGACGTTCGCCAACTCGATGAAGACGTGGGCGTACCGCCAGGACCAGCTCCCCTCCACGCACCCGATCATGGCGGAGATCCGCGACCTCGACGACGTGCTCGTCAACTTCGACGGCATCACGTACGCCAAGGGCGCGAGCGTGCTCAAGCAGCTCGTCGCGTACGTCGGCATGGACGAGTTCTTCGCGGGCGTGCAGGCGTACTTCAAGCGGCACGCGTTCGGCAACACGCGCCTTTCGGACCTGCTGGGCGCGCTGGAGGAGACCTCCGGGCGTGACCTGGGCACCTGGTCGCAGAAGTGGCTCCAGACGGCCGGCATCAACATCCTCCGCCCCGAGATCGAGACGGACGAGCACGGCGTCATCACCTCCTTCGCCATCCGCCAGGAGGCCCCGGCGCTCCCCGCGGGCGCGCAGGGCGAGCCGACGCTGCGCCCGCACCGCATCGCGGTCGGCTTGTACGAGCTCGACGAGGACAGCGGCAAGCTGGTCCGCGACGAGCGCGTCGAGCTGGACGTGGACGGCGAGCTGACGGCCGTACCGCAGCTGGTCGGCAAGCGCCGCCCGGCGGTCGTGCTGCTGAACGACGACGACCTGTCGTACGCGAAGGTCCGCCTGGACGAGCAGTCCCTGTCCTTCGTGACGGAGCACCTGGGCGACTTCGAGTCGTCGCTCCCCCGTGCCCTGTGCTGGGCGTCGGCGTGGGACATGACGAGGGACGCGGAGCTGGCGACCCGCGACTACCTCTCCCTGGTCCTGTCCGGCATCGGCAAGGAGTCGGACATCGGTGTCGTGCAGTCCCTGCACCGCCAGGTCAAGCTGGCGATCGAGCTGTACGCCGACCCGACCGCCCGCGAGGCGCTGCTGACCCGCTGGACCGACGCCACGCTGGCGCACCTGCGGTCGGCGACCGCGGGCAGCGACCACCAGCTGGCGTGGGCGCGCGCGTTCGCGGCGACGGCCCGTACGCCGGAGCAGCTGGACCTCCTGGAGGCCCTGCTGGACGGTTCGCAGACGATCGAGGGCCTGGCGGTGGACACCGAGCTGCGCTGGGCGTTCGTGCAGCGTCTCGCCGCGGTCGGCCGCTTCGACGAGGCGGAGATCGCGGGCGAGTACGAGCGCGACAAGACGGCGGCGGGCGAGCGCCACGCGGCCACCGCCCGTGCGGCCCGCCCCACGGAGGAGGCCAAGGCGGAGGCCTGGGCCCAGGTCGTGGAGTCCGACAAGCTCCCGAACGCCCTCCAGGAAGCCGTCATCGGAGGCTTCGTCCAGACGGGCCAGCGAGAGCTCCTCGCCCCCTACACGGACAAGTACTTCGAGGTCGTCAAGGACATCTGGGACACCCGCTCCCACGAGATCGCCCAGCAGATCGCGGTCGGCCTCTACCCGTCGATCCAGGTCTCCCAGGACACCCTGGACAAGACCGACGCCTGGCTGGCCTCCGCCGAGCCCAACGCGGCCCTGCGCCGCCTGGTCTCGGAGTCCCGCTCGGGCGTGGAGCGAGCCCTGAAGGCCCAGGCCGCGGACGCGGCCGCGTCGTAGTCGGCGGTACGTGGATCGGGGGCGCCTGGCGTGATGCCGGGCGCCCCTTGTCGTGGGGCGCCGGGACGGAGGGGCGGCAGGACGGAGGGGCGGCAGCTTGTGACGCGCGTGCGGGCCGGTGGGGGCTGGTCGCGCAGTTCCCCGCGCCCCTTGGGTGGGTCCAGTCGCCGCACCCCGCCGGCGCGGGCGAGCGACACCCGCCCCCGCCTCAGCCGCCGCCCAGAGCCACACTCAAGCAAGCCCCCCGGCGACGCCCCGCAACGCCGCCAGCACCCGCCCCACCGCGACCCCCGCCTCACTCCCCCTCCGCACCGCGGCCACCACATGCCGTACGGGCCGGTCCACCCCCAGCTCCCGCATCACCACACCATCCCGGGACACCGCCACCATCCGCGGCACCAACGCCACCCCCATCCCCGCCTCCACCATCGCCAGAATCGCCGTCCACCCCGCCGCGGAATGCCCCTGCCGAGGACTGAACCCGGCCCCCTCACAAGCCCCCCGGGTGATGTCGGACCACGCCCCGCTCCCCCCGAAGATCCAGGACTCCCCGGCAAGATCCGCCAACCGCACCCCCTCCACCTCCGCCAGCTCATGCCCCCGAGGCAGCGCGACATCCAGCGGATCCGCCAGCAACTCCACCCGCGTGAACCGCCCGTCCCCCACCTCCGGCGCCTGCGCCGCGAGCGACAGCGCGAGATCCACCTCCCCGCCGGCCAGCAGCTCGTACGCCTCCCCGGCCTCCGCCTCCCGCACCCGCACCACAACCCCGGGACACGCCTCCCGCAGCACCCGCACCGCGGGCACGACCAGCGCGGGCACAGCGGTGGAGAAGGCCCCGACCCGGACCTCCCCCACCTCGCCGTGCAGGTAGGAGGCCAACTCGGCGTCCGCCCGCTCCAGTTGCTCGAACACCGCCTCCGCGTGCCGCAGCACCAGCCGCGCCGCGTCCGTGAGCCGCACCCGCCGCCCCTGCGCCTCCAGCAACGGCACCCCGAGCTGCTTCGCGAGATTGGTCAGCTGCTGCGACACCGCCGACGGCGTCATCCGCAACGCCTCGGCGGTCGCGGTCACCGTCCCCTGTTCCCGCAGCGTCCGCAGAATGCGCAGTTTCCGGATGTCCCAGTCGAGCATGGCGGCCAACCTATCCGGAGGGGCCGGCCTATCCGGCGGGGCCGGTCTATCCGGCGGCACCGAGCATCACCCCGCCGAGGATCAGCGCCATGCACAGCACCTGCGCCCCGGACACCGTCTCCCCGAGCACCGCCCAGGACAGCAGGGCCACACAGACCGGCTGGAGGTAGTACACCGCTCCGGCCCGCGACGGTCCCACCAGCGAGATCGCCCGGTTCCAGGCGAAGAAGGCGACGGCGGAGGACACCACACCGACGTACAGCAGCGGCAGAACCGTCCCCGGCGCCGGCTCGAACCCGCCCTGGACGGCAAGACTCACCCCCTGCGCGGGCAGCAGGATCAGCGCGCCGAACAGAAACGTCGTGAACAGAAAGGCCGCACTGCCCAGTTCCGCCGGCTTCCGCCGCAACAGCGCGCTGTACGACCCGAAGCAGCAGGCCGCGCCGATCATCCACACATCCCCTGCGGCAAGCCCCGCCCCACCGCCCCCGACCAGCAGCACCACCCCCGCACACGCGACCAGCAACCCACCGGCCCGCCGCACCCCCAGCCGTACGCCGCCCACCCGCTCGAACACCGCCATCAGCACCGGCGAAGCGGCCATGATCATGCCCATGTTGGCGGCCGAGGTGGTCAACCCGGCCTGGTTGACGAGGGTGTTGTAGACGGTTACACCGAGCAGCGAGGCGAGGAGCACGAAGCCGAGGTGCCGCCGTATCAACTCCCGCTGCCGCCAAGCCTGTCGGGCCCCGAAGGGGGCCACCGCGACGAGCGCGACCATCCAGCGCCAGAAGGCCTGCTGCACCGGTGGCACGCTGTCGTGCAGCGCACGGGAGGCGACGAAGCTGCCGGACCAGACGACGGTCGCGACGGCGGCGAAGACGATCCCGAGGGCAGCGGCCCTCGGGATCGGGATCTGGGTGGTACGGGAGGTACGGGAGGTCCTTTCGAGGACGACGGTCACTGATGTCCTTCCACTGGGCGGTGATCTCGGTGGATCTACCGTCGCAGCGCGGAACCTGTCACGTCCATCGAATCTTTTCGATGATTCCGTTCAGCAGAACTGAACGATTCGCGCTCCGCCCTCACCGAGCGCGGTTGCAACTGCCCCGCCACCGTCGCCCCGAACGCCAGCCCCATCCCCGCCAGTTGCACCACCGTGAGCGCCTGCCCCAGCGCCGCCCACCCGACGATCGCCGCGGTCAAGGGTGACAGCGGCCCGAGGAAAGTGACCTGCGTGGCGGTGAGCCGCCCGATGCCACGGAACCAGAGCCAGTACGAGACCGCCGTGTTCGCCAGCGCGAGGTAGAGGTAGCCGCCGACCGCCCGGCCGTCGAGCGCGGGCGGCGCGCCCTCGATCAGCAGCGCGAGCGGCGCGATGAGCAGCCCGCCCGCCGTCAGCTGCCAGCCGGTGAGCGCGAGCGGCCCCACCCCGTCGGGCCGTCCCCACCGCTTGGTGAGCACGGTCCCGGTGGCCATCGAGACGGTCGCGGCGAGCCCCGCGAGCAGCCCCACGGCGTCGATCGCCCCGGCCGCCTTCAGTACGACGAGACTGACGCCGAACGCCGCCACAACC
The DNA here is from genome assembly GCF_040644695.1 of Streptomyces sp. NPDC046909. Classification (NCBI taxonomy): domain Bacteria; kingdom Bacillati; phylum Actinomycetota; class Actinomycetes; order Kitasatosporales; family Streptomycetaceae; genus Streptomyces; species Streptomyces sp. NPDC046909. The sequence goes on from NZ_JBEYXC010000008.1 coordinate 25,901, forward strand.
CCGGTGACCACACTCCGCGCCGTGGGCCGCTGCCCCAGCAGCCCCGCCGACAGCCCGACGACGACCAGCGGCCCCACCGACCCGACGACCGCCGCGAGCCCACCCGGCAGCCGGTACGCCGACAGGAACAGCAGCGGGAAGAAGGCACCGATGTTGAGCGCCCCGAGCACCGCCGCCTTCCACCACCAGGCCCCCTTCGGCAGCACCCGGGCGAGCCCGAGCAGCAGCAGCCCGGCGGGCAGGGCTCGCATGAGGCCGGTGAACAGCGGGCGGTCGGGCGGGAGGAACTCGGTGGTGACGGCGTAGGTCGTGCCCCAGGAGACGGGGGCGAGAGCGGTGAGAAGGATGGTCGCGGACCTGTTCATGACCGGGTTCCTTGGGGTGAGGTCTGGGGCTGATGTCTGAGAGAGGCAGATCGCTTGGTGGTGATTAGCTTAGCACTAAGCAACTTTCCGTCAAGCTACTTTCTTGCGGGTGACCCTGTCGGTGCGGATACTCGGTGCATGAGTGCTCAGCGCAAGGACGCCGTCGACGCGATCATCGAGCAGTGGGCGGCCGCGCGGCCCGACCTCGACACCCGGGCGATGGAGGTCTTCGGGCGGATCTACCGCCTCTCCCGCACCATGGGCGACCGCATGGAGAAGGCGTACGCCCCGCACGGCATCTCCCGCGGCGAGTTCGACGTCCTGGCGACACTCCGGCGCGCCGGAGAGCCGTACACCCTCTCGCCGCGCCAGCTCTCGGCCACGCTGATGCTCACCACGGGCGGCATGACGGGACGCCTCGACAAGCTCGAACGCGCGGGCCTGCTGCGCCGCTCACCCGACCCGCACGACCGCCGCGGACTCCAAGTGACCCTGACCGAGAAGGGGTTGGAGGTCATCGACCAGGCGGTCGGGGCGGGGCTGGCCGTCCAGACGGAGGCGCTGGCCGCGCTGAACGACGAACAGGTCGGCCAATTGGCCGACCTGTTGCGGGAGTTGCTGGCGGGGGCGCAGAGTTCGGAGCATTAGGTCCGGAACACTGGGGTCGGGTGCTAACCGACGTACCGGGTCACCGCTTCCTCGATGCCCGCCACATCCGTGGTGTCCGCCGCCCACGCCACGTATCCGTCGGGGCGGACGAGGATCGTCGTACGCCGGTCACTCGCCCAGCGCTCCACCGTCAGGCGGTCCTTGCGGGCCGCCTGGTTCTCGTAGGGCTCCGGCGTGATCAGCGCGAAGCGGCCGCCGCGCAGGGCCTCGTAGAGGCGGCCGGTCTCCAGGGTCACGTCGGGGACGCGGGTGCCGGTGAGGGGGTGGGTGCCTCGGGGGGCGGGGTACTTGTAGCCGATGCCGGTGACCTGGCCGGCCATCTTGCGGGCGGCCGGGGCGGCGGTGTTGAGGAACGTGGTCAGGGCCGCGCGCAGGGCGAGGGTCCAGGGGCGCTTGGCCATGGCGAGGCGGACCAGGCCTCCGCTGCTGCGCAGGACCGCCTTGCCGACGGGGTGGCGCTCGGCCTGGTAGGTGTCGAGGAGGTCGGGGGCCGCGTGGCCGTGGACGACCTGGGCCAGCTTCCAGCCGAGGTTGGCCGCGTCCTGGAGGCCCGTGTTCATGCCCTGGCCGCCCGCCGGGGTGTGCACATGGGCGGCGTCCCCGGCGAGGAAGACGCGGCCGACCCGGTAGGCGGGCGCCTGGCGTTCGTCGCTGTGGAAGCGGGACATCCAGCGGGCGTCGTACATCCCGAAGTCACGGCCGAGCGCGAGCCGGGTGACCTCCTTGACCTCGTCCAGGTCGAGGGGCTCGGTGTCGGGGACGTTCCGGGCGCGGTTCCAGGCGATCACCCGGTAGTAGCCGTCGCCGAAGGGCGCGAGGAACGCGAAGGCGTCGCCGACGGCGTTGACCGTGAGCAGCGTCTCCGGCTCCTCGGCCAGCCGTACGTCCGCGAGGACGACGGACCGGATGACGGAGTGGCCGGGGAAGGGCAGCCCGATCGCGTCCCGCACGGCGCTGCGCATGCCGTCGGTGCCGACGACGTAGGCGGCGCGCTGCTCGGTGACGGTTCCGTCGGCGGTTCCGTCGGCCGTGCGGAGTTCGACCGTGACGCCGTCCGCGTCCTGGGTCAGGCCCGTCAGCTCGGTGTCGTAACGGAAGTCCACGCCCGCCTCCACGGCCCGGTTCAGCAGGACCTTCTCCACCTCGTACTGCGGGATGACCAGCAGGTGGTTGAAGCGGGAGGGGAGGGTGCGCAGGTCGAGGGTGAGGCGTCCGAAGAGGCGGAGGCGGTCGAGGGCCTGGCCGGTCGCCTCCAGTTCGTCGGCGAGGGCGCGGGCGTCGAGCTGCTCCAGGGTGCGGGCGTGCAGGACGAAGGCGCGGGAGAGGTTGCTGATCTTGCGCGGGCGCTTCTCGACGAGGGTGACGGGGACGCCGGCGGCGGCGAGGTCTCCGGCGAGGAGGAGGCCGGTGGGGCCGGAGCCGATGACGATCACGGAGCCCGGGGTGGTGGGAGTGGGGGTGGTGGCGGTGCCGTTCATGGTGGCCTCCTGTTGCCAACGGGTGTTCGCCAACGGTTGTTTGCCTACGCCTGTTTGCCAACGCTCGTTGATGAGAGTAGCGAGGCTTTTCAGGACGAGTCAACAGTTGTTGGCAAACAGTTGTTGGCCTACTCTCGTGGGCATGAACGGCAGTAACAGCGGCACCACAGACTCCGCTTCCGGCACCTCCCGCCGCTCCGACGCCACCCGCGGAGCGATCCTCACCGCGGCCCGCGAGCGGTTCGCCGCCGACGGCTACGAGCGGGCCACCATCCGCGCCATCGCCAAGGACGCCAACATCGATCCCTCGATGGTGATGCGCTACTACGGCAACAAGGAGGGCCTCTTCGCGGCGGCCGTCGCCATCGATCTGCGGATGCCCGACGTGGGGGGCGCGGTGTCACGGCGACAGGACGTCGGCCGGGTCCTCGTCACCCACTTCCTCGACACCTGGGAGGACAACGAGGTGCTCACCGCCCTGCTCCGGGTCGGCGTCACCAACCAGGCCGGGGCCGAGCGCATGCAGGGCATCTTCCGGGACCAACTGCTGCCGATCGCCCGACACGTGTGCCCCGACCCCGAGCAGGTCCCGGCGCGGGCGGCACTCGTCGCGTCACAGCTGCTCGGGCTGGCGCTGACGCGGTACGTGCTGCGGATTCCCTCGGCGGTGGGGTTGGCGCGGGAGGAGGTGGTGGCTTGGGTGGGCCCTACTGTGCAGCGGTATCTGACGGCGGGGAGTCCCTGAGGGGGAGCGCCTGAGGGAGGGCAGTCCGTGGCGCAGGCCAACCCCTCGCCCCGACGCCGCGCCCGGAAACACATCGAGGGCGCCGGCCTCGCCTGTGTGCGGCGGGTCGGCGCCCTCGGGGAGCCTGGGGTCAGGTCAGGCGCTGGCCTTGGCCTTCGCCGGTGCCTTGGACTTGGTCTTCGGTGCGCGGTCCGAGGAGCGGTCGAGGACCATCACCAGGCCGGCGATGACCGCGAAGATCGCGGCGGGGGCCACGACGTAGAGCCCCAGCGTCTCCATGACGCTCAGGCCCGTACCGGGGTCGTCGCCGTCGTCGCGGGTGAGCGCGAGCGCGGGAGACGTCATGAGCAGCATCATCAGCGTCGTACCGGCAGCCAGGGCACCGGCGCGCAGGGCGTTCTTCTTGTCCACGGTGCCAAAAGTATCGAACGACTTACGGGGGCGCTCGTCCGGGGGTGCCGTATGAGGGGGCGGTGGGACGGGGAGCGGGGGCGGGGGCGGAGGGGTTGGGTGGGTGATTGGCAGATCTGTTCCGTCCCGGGCCTCGGCCACCTGCGGTTTTGGCGGCTGGGGGTGGAACGGATCTGCCAATCACTCACCCCCCCCCGCCTCACCCCGCCTCACCCCGCCTCACCCCGCCTGCCCCCGAGCGGCGCGGGCCGCCCGCAGCACCTCCATCAGGGCGTGCAGACGCGCCGACGACGCCAAGGTCTCCAGCGTCACCGGCGTTCCCTCCGCGTCCGCGATCGGCAGGCGCCAGTTCGGGTACTGGTCCCACGTGCCCGGCAGGTTCTGGGGGCGTCGGTCGCCCACCGCGTCCGGTAGCCAGACGCCCACCAGGCGGGCCGGGGTGCGGAGGAGGAAGCGGTGTACGGCCTGGATCTCGGCCTCCTCCGTCGAGGTGCCGTGGGCGCCGCCCGTGCTGTGCAGGAGGCCCAGGCGGGTCAGTACCTCCAGCCACTCCCCTGTGTCGGCTGCGGCCTCTGCTCGTTCCTCCGCCAGGTCGCGGGTCAACAGGCCCAGTCGGTGGCGGAGTTCCACGTGGTCGCCGCTCAGGCGGGCTGCGGTGGACGGCAGGTCGTGGGTCGTGGCGGTGGCCAGGCAGTCGGAGCGCCAGCGGTCGGGGGGCAGGGGGCGGCCGTCTCCGTTCCAGTCGCGTTCGAACCACAGCACCGATGTGCCCAGTACTCCTCGTGCGCGCAGCGTTTCCCGGACCCCGGGCTCCACCGTGCCCAAGTCCTCGCCTATCACCACCGATCCCGCTCGGGACGCCTCCAGGACCAGGATCGCCAGCATCGCCTCGGCGTCGTAGCGGACGTACGTGCCCTCGGTCGGGGGGTGTCCCTGGGGGACCCACCAGAGGCGGAACAGGCCCATGACGTGGTCGATGCGGAGGGCGCCGGCGTAGCGGAAGAGGGCCTTGAGGAGACGTCGGTAGGGGGCGTAGCCGGACTCTGCCAAGCGGTCCGGGCGCCAGGGCGGGAGGCCCCAGTCCTGGCCCCGGGCGTTGAAGGCGTCCGGTGGGGCACCCACCGACATTCCGGGGGCGAAGTACTCCTGTTGTGCCCATGCGTCGGCGCCGCCGGGGTGTACGCCGACCGCCAGGTCGTGCACCACTCCCACCGGCATGCCGGCCTCCCTCGCCGCCCTTTGCGCGCCAGTCAACTGCGCATCCGTCAGCCAGGCCAGGCGGCAGTGGAAGTCGACCCTGTCCATCAACTCCGTGCGCGCTCGGGCCGTTTCCGGCGAGCGAGGGTCCCGTAGGGGTGGGGGCCAGGTGCTCCAGTCCGAGCCGTGGACCTCCGCCAGTGCGCACCACGTCGCGTGGTCCTCCAGGGCCTGGCCCTCCTCGGCCAGGAAGTCGGCGTATGCCGCTCGGCGGCCGGGGCCCAGTGGGACCTCCCGGAGGAGTTCCAGTGCCTCGCGTTTGAGGTCCCACACCGCGTCCCGGTCGATCAACGCCCCCTTCTCCAGTACTGCTTCGCGCAGTCGGCCGGCGCGTTCCGTGAGTGAGCGGATCGTGTCCGGGGCGGTGACGTACGCGTACTCGGGGATGTCCTCCACCCGTAGGTGTACCGGGTCCGGGAAGCGGCGGGAGGAGGGGCGGTAGGGGGACGGGTCCGTGGGGGCGCCGGGTACCGCCGCGTGGAGGGGGTTGACCTGGACGAAGCCTGCGCCCAGCCCGCGTCCGGCCCAGGCCGTGAGTTCGGCGAGGTCGCCCAAGTCGCCCATGCCCCAGGAGTGGTGGGAGAGGAGGGAGTACAGCTGGACGAGTAGGCCGTATGAGCGGCCGGTGGGGGGAGGGATGTGGGGTGGGGCCACTACCAAGTGGGCGGTGGCGGTGCGGCCGTCGGGGGTTACGGCCGTCAATCCGTGGACGCCGGGCGGGAGTTGCTCGGGGGACGACCGGGTCTCGCCCTGTTCCGTCTCGATGCGCAGGCGGGTGCCGGCGGGGAGGGACGTCAGGGCCGGCGGGAGCGGTGCGCCGGTCCAGGACACGACCGTGGGGGGCAGCAGGCGTGTGCTCAGGTCGTGTTCTCGGGCCGTCAGTGCCGTGGCCGGGTTGGTCACGTCCACGCCCAGCGCTGTCAGGGTCAGGGTCAGTGCGGTGGCGGAGGCCGCTACCGTGCGGTCCGGGGACGGGTTGTAGGAGGTGGCCACGCCGTAGAGCTCGGCGAGGCGGGCGAGGTCCTCGGACGGTGCGGTCATCTACAGCTCCGTACCGGCATCCGACTCGCTGGTCAGATGGGCGGGGTCGGCGAGCGGCGGTTCGCTGGTGAGGGGCTGCTCGGCGTCCGGGAGGGGCGGTTCGCTGGTCAGTGGGGGCTCGGCCGCCGCGCCTTCCGCGCTGAAGACGCAGAGGTGCGGCTCGTGGGTCTCGTACCTCTCGTACGTCTCGGTGGGTTTGGAGAGAGCCGAGAGCAGGAGCTGTGCCGATGCGGCCACGGGGGCCTCCTTGTCGGATACGACGTGCGGATACCGCAGCCCTACCCAGCGGGCGCGGCGGCAGACGCCCCGGAAGGGATATCGCGGCTCTCGTCACATTCTGTCCCGGCACCTGCGCCTCCGCCCTCGGTCCGACCGCAGAATTTTCTCGCTGATCACTATTCACTCAGTACATGTATCGAGTGCATAATCGTCCGCATGAGCACCCGCCACATCCTGCTGGGGCTGCTCGCCTCGGGGCCCAGCCACGGCTATGACCTCAAGCGACGCCATGACGAACGTTTTCCGCAGGCCCGTCCGCTGGCCTACGGGCAGGTTTACACAACCCTTCAGCGGCTCGTCCGCGACGGGCTCGCCGAAGTCGAGGGCATCGACTCCGACGGCGGGCCGGAGCGGACCATGTACCGGTCGACGGACGACGGGGGGCGTGAACTGGCCTCGTGGGCCGGGGAGATCACGCCGCCCGCGCCGTTCGTGGCCAACGAGATCTTCGCCAAGGTCGTCGTCGCGATCCTCTCCGGCGGGGATCCCGCCTCGTATCTGAGCGCCCAGCGTGCCGCCCATATGGCGCGGATGCGGGAGCTGACCCAGGTGAAGACGGCCAAGGGCGCGGATCTCGCGACCGTGCTCTCGGCGGACTACGCCCTCAACCACCTTGATGCCGACCTCCGTTGGATGAACACCACGGCGGGCCGGCTGACCACCCTGACCGCGGAGGTCGACACAGCATGAGCAACCCAGTGCCGCTTCTCGCGGCCCGCGACCTCGTCAAGGCGCACGGCAGGACCGAGGCCCTGCGCGGTGCCTCGGTCGAGCTGCGGGCCGGCGAGATCCTGGCCGTGACCGGCGCCAGCGGCAGCGGAAAGTCGACGCTGCTGCACTGCCTCGCCGGCATCGTCCGTCCGGACGCGGGCTCCGTGAGCTATGGCGGGGAGCGGCTCGACACGCTGCCCGATAAGCGGCTGAGCGAGCTGCGCCGGACCGAGTTCGGGGTGGTGTTCCAGTTCGGCCAGCTGATCCCCGAGCTGACCGTCCTCGACAACGTCGCCCTGCCCCTGATGCTGGCGGGCGGCTCCCGCACCGACGCCCACGCCAAGGCCGGCGAGTGGTTGGAGCGGTTCGGGGTGCGCGGGCAGGAGGCGCTGCGGCCCGGCGAGCTGAGCGGCGGCCAGGCCCAGCGGGCCTCGCTGGCCCGGGCCCTGGTCACCGGGCCGAGGATCGTCTTCGCGGACGAGCCCACGGGTGCGCTGGACTCCCTGGCCGGTGAGCAGGTCATGGCGGCCCTGGTGCACACCGCCCGCGAGCAGGACACAGCCGTGCTCCTCATCACGCATGACGCCCAAGTGGCGGCGTACGCGGACCGCGAGGTCCGGCTGAGCGACGGGGCCGTCGCGCCGGTGGGGGTGGCGGCATGAGCTCCGAAATCGGTGCGGGTGGCGGCATGAGCGCCGGGAGCGGTGGCGGTGGCGGCACGCGGGGTGGGATCCGGTCCGCCCTGCGGGGCCTCGTCGGGGATCTTCGGCTCGCCTGGCTGCTCACCCGTGGTTCCGACCGGCGGGAGTGGTGGCGGGTCGGGCTCACCGCGGTCGGGGCGGCGCTGGCGACCGGGTTCGCGCTGGCCGCCGTGAGTCTCGCCGCGCTCCAGGGGCGGTATCACCTGCCCGTGGGCGCGGGGCTGCTCGACGATCCCGGGACGCGGTCCGGGGTGATCGTCGTGCTGCTGCTCCTGCTCGTGCCCGTGCTCGGGTTTCTCGGGCAGAGCGCCCGTATCGGGGCCGTGCACCGCGACCGGCGGCTCGCCGGGCTGCGGCTGGCCGGGGCCTCGGCGGCGCAGGTGCGGCGGATCGCGGGGCTGGAGACCGGGCTGGCCTGTCTGCTCGGCTCGGTGCTCGCCACCGTCGTCTCGGTGGCCGTCCTGCTGGGCCAGTGGGACCGTCCGACCTGGCTCGCCTGGGCCGGGATCGCGGTGATCGCCCTCGCGGTGCCCGTGCTGGGGGCCGTGGCGGGTGTGCTGGCGCTGCGCCGGGTGGTGGCCTCGCCGCTGGGCCGGGTGCGGCGGGTGCGGCCGGGGTCGGGGCGCGGGTTCTGGGCGTTGCTCGCGGGCGGGGTGCTGCTCGTGGCCGGGCTCGCGCTCGCCGCCACGCGCAGCACGTCCTCGGGGATGCCGGGCGAGAGGTCCTCGTACGCCAGTGGACCGCTGCTGCTGGCCGGGGCGCTGCTCCTGGTCGGGGTGGCCTCGGTGGGGATCGTCGGGGCGGTGGCCACGCTGACCGGGCGGTGGCTGGCCCGGCGGGCGCGCACCGCGGCAACGCTGATCGCGGCGGAACGGCTGCGCGAGGACCCCTGGGCCGCCGCCCGCACCCACGCCGCGGTGCTGCTGGTGACCGTCGTCGGGACGGGCTTCGTGGGCGTGCGGCAGGTGCTGCTCGGTGTGCTGCGCGCCAGGAAGCCCGAGGAGCTGGCCGCGCCCATGGCGTACTACACGACGGGCGTGAACCTGGTGGCCGCCGCGATCGCCGCCACCCTCGTGATCACCCTCTCCGGCCTGGCCGTGGGCACCGCCGAGTCACTGGCCACCCGCCGCCGGGGCCTGGCCGCGCAGACCGCCGCCGGGGTGCCGCAGCGGGTGCTCGGCCGGGCGCTGCTCCTGGAGACCGCGCTGCCGCTCGCGCCGGCCCTGCTGCTGGGCGGCGCCGGAGGCATGGCGATCGGCGTCTGGTACTCCCGGCTCCCGCAGCAGGAGGTGACCGTCACGCCGTACGCCGCGCTCCTGGTCCCCTTCACGGTGTACGCGGCCTGTCTCCTCGCCGCCGCCACCTCGCTCCCGCTGCTGCGCCGCACCCTGCGACCCGCGGAGCTGCGCTACGCGTGAGCGCGCGCGGACGAGCCGGCCCCGGGGGTACGGGGGACCCCCGGGGCCGGTGCACAACCGTCCGTGCACAACCGTCCGTGCACAAGCGTCCGCGCACCGGCGTCCACGGGTGCACAAAGGCCCGGATCGTCGTCAGGCAGAGATGCCGTCGATCCGGGCCATCGCGTCTTCCGCGCCGTACGGCTGCAAGTACGGCAGCCAGCGCGGGTCCCTGTGTCCGGTCCCGATGATGCGCCAGGCCAGACCGGTGGGTGGTGCGGGTTTGTGGCGCAGCCGCCAGCCGATCTCGAACAGGTGTCGGTCGGCCTTCACGTGGTTGCAGCGGCGGCACGAGGCCACCACGTTGTCCCAGACGTGCTTGCCCCCGCGGCTGCGCGGGATGACGTGGTCGACGCTGGTTGCGACGCCACCGCAGTACATGCACCGGCCCCCGTCGCGGGCGAAGAGCGCGCGCCGGGTAAGAGGAACGGGCCCCCGATAGGGAACCCGGACGAATCGCTTGAGCCGGACCACGCTTGGTGCGGGGACTGTGACGGTTGCGCTGTGCATGAAGGCGCCGGATTCCTCCAGGGAGACCGCTTTGTTCTCCAGGACGAGGACGAGCGCGCGGCGAAGCGGTACGACGCCCAGTGGCTCGTACGACGCGTTGAGGACCAGGACATGCGGCACGGATGCCTCCTTGGGCGTCGGCGGCGCGTGGCTCGCGCCGGGACGATCTGTAGTCAGTCTCCCCTCATGCCTGGTGGAAACGCCACCATCTCCCGGTAACGGGCTGAGAGTGTTTTCGACCACACCTACGACCACTGCTTTCTTCATCCCCAGGTGAGCACGGTCTCTCCCTCGAACATGGCGACGATCCGCACACGATGCACCGTTAGTGTGGTGGGTCTGCCGCCCGGTGACCTTTTCGTGACCTTGACCATCCGGCCGGGCCGCGGACGCTGCACCTGGAGGTACCCGCCGTGTCCTTGCCCGCTGTCCTGCTCGCCGCCTCGGCGTCGCCGTCGCCCTCCCCCTCGGAGTCGCAGACGCCCGCCGTCCCCACGCTCCAGGACGCCCAGGAGAGCGCGACCAACGCCGCCAGCTGGGTCGAGCAGAACTGGTCGACCTGGCTGGCGATCGGTCTGCGCGTACTGCTGATCCTGGTGATCGCGGCGGTGCTGAGAGTGGTGGTGCGGCGGGCGATCACCAAGCTGATAGACCGCATGAACCGCACGGTCCAGGCGGTCGACGGCACGGCGCTCGGCGGCCTTCTGGTGAACGTCGAGCGCCGCCGTCAGCGCTCCCAGGCGATCGGCTCGGTCCTCCGCTCGGTCGCGAGCTTCATCATCATGGGCACCGCGGCCCTGATGATCCTCTCCACCTTCGCGATCAACCTCGCCCCGCTCCTCGCCTCCGCCGGTGTCGCGGGCGTCGCGATCGGCTTCGGCGCGCGCAACCTGGTGACGGACTTCCTCTCCGGCGTCTTCATGATCCTGGAGGACCAGTACGGCGTCGGCGACACGATCGACGCGGGCGTGGCCTCCGGCGAGGTCGTCGAGGTCGGCCTGCGCGTCACCAAGCTCCGCGGCGACAACGGCGAGATCTGGTACGTCCGCAACGGCGAGGTCAAGCGCATCGGCAACCTCTCCCAGGGCTGGGCCACGGCCGGGGTGGATGTGACGGTCCGCGCCGACGAGAACCTCGACCGCGTGAAGCGCACCATCGACGACGTCGCCGAGCGCATGAGCAAGGAAGAGCCCTGGAACGAACTCCTCTGGGGCCCCATCGAGGTCCTCGGCCTCGACAACGTCCTCCTCGACTCCATGGTCGTCCGCGTCAGTGCGAAGACCATGCCGGGCAAGGCCCTCACGGTGGAACGCGAACTCCGCTGGCGCGTCAAGCGCGCCTTCGACGCCGCCGACATCCCCATCGTCGGCGGCCCTGCGGCTCCCGCCGACGACACCCCGGACACCGACCCGACCGCCGCCATAGCGGCCCCGTCGGCATACTCCAACACCTCCTCACCGCAGGCCCAGGCGGCGACCCCGCTCACGCAGAAGTAGGGGGCGGTACGGGGAAGGCGGCGTCCTGGGGGTTCAGGGCGCCGCTTCTTCGTGTGCGGGAGAGGCCTGCCTGCGAGGGGCCCACCAGCTGATCTGGATCGCCAGAGCACTCAGGCCCATCAGCACGAGGCTCGCCGTACCGCCCGCGTCGACCTGGGGCAGGTGGCCGAGCCCCATCAGCCCGCAGCACAGCTCCGACACCCCCACGAACCGAGGCCGTACCACGGACTTCGCCGGGAGCACGAGCCGTCCCGTCACGACGGTGAACGCCCCCGTCAGCAGCAGCCCGCACCCCAGCACGACCGCGCTCCAGTCATACGCGCTCACGCGGGCGCCCCTTCCCGCCCGTCAGGCCCAGCGTGACGGCGATCTGGGAGAGCGCGACGAAGGCCGTGCCCTTGTGCAGGCCCGCCACGCCGAGGTGGTGCTCGCCGCCCCGGATGTCGACCAGGACCGTTCCCGCGAGTTCCTCGAAGGTCAGGGAGACCCGGACCGACTGGTCCGAGCGGCGGCCGACGGGGCGCCAGCGGAAGGTGAGTTCGTCCTGGGCCGGTTCGAGGACGAGGAACGCGCGGTCGGACGAGGCCAGTCGCTCACGGATCCGTTCCGGCAGGTTCTCGTCGGGTCCGGCGGGCCACAGCAGATGCGTCTGGCGTTCCTCCAGCGCGTCCACGGAGAGCCCGACCCCCGCCCGCCGCGCGCGCCGCCCGAGCAGCAGCCAGGCCAGCACCGCCCAGACGAGACTGACGGCACCCCAGGCCCCCGCCATGGCCACGACGTCCTGCGCCATGCCGGACCAGGTGGAGCGGTCGTCCCAGAGGGAGCCGAGCAGCGAAAGGGCCATCAGCGGGGCGGCGTTGGCCGCGCTCGCCCGCCAGCAGGCCGTCGCCAGCCTCATGACCCGCACGCCAACTCGTAGGCCTCCAGGACCCACGCCTCGTGGGAGCCGTGCTTCGAGGGGTCGTAGCCGCACTGGAGGGAGGCCGTGGCGCCGTTCCTCCAGGTCGAGACACTGCCGTAGACGGGCTTGCCGGAGCAGTCCGCGGTGAAGCTCGCCTCGATGGACCAGACGCCCTGGGCGGCCACGAAGGTGCCCGCGCCCTGGAAGTCGGCCCGTTCGTCGTGTTCCTCGACGTCCGACGGCTCGCCCGGACCCGCCAGTTCCTCCCCGTCCCACCCCAGACGTTTCGCGAGGGACGCGAGCAGCCGCTCGGCGGCCGGACCGTCCCCGCTCATCTCGATGCGCGGCTCCAACTCCCGTACCCGCACCGGGGACAGCCGGACCCATCCCTCGTCCTTGGCCACCTCACGAGGCCGGGACACCGCGACGAGCTTCCGCTCCTTGCTCACGCCGACCCACCGGATCGCCCCCTTGGCGCACGCCGGCGCCGCGCCCGTGCGCGTCACCGCCACGGAGTCGTCCCCACCCACCCGGCACCCGGTCACAAGCAACGCCGCCGCACACAGCAACACCACCGAGGTCCTCACCCCGCACCCCCTCCCACTCTCCCCTTCGCAGGCGGATGAAATTACAGGACCCTGTGAAGGCGAGCCCTTTCACCTGCGGAAAGCGGGATCGTGATGAAGCCGTGACGCCGCTCGGGAAGCCGGGCCGGATTTAATCTTGTTCACAGCTCCTTTGCATTCCCAACGCACGCTCCCCTCGTCTAGGTTCGGGCCATCAGCGGGCCCTTGTTCTGGAGCGCAACGCCCAGGGGCCCGCCCTGAATGTGGGGAAACACATGAGAAAGCTCGCCATAGGCACCGTCGTGTCCGGTGCCCTGGCTCTGTCCGCGCTGGCCGTGCCCGCCGCCCAGGCCGCCACGCCGGATCTCGTCTTCGCCGATGTGACGGTGAACAAGGGGAAGACGATCGTCGTCGGCACCACCAACAAGGTGACCGTCCCGGTGACGTACACCCTCACTCGCCCCTCGGACCTGACGATCGACTACGAGAACAACGCGGCGGGCATCCTGCTCTACCGCGGCGGGCTCGCGACCGCCGAGAACGAGATCGAGAGCGACGCCTCGCCGAGCTGCACCACCACGGCGACGACGGACACCACGATCACGGAGTCCTGCTCCGACACGCTGACCATCGACCCGTCGTACGACCTCTTCGAGGCCGCGGACGCCACGACCTGGAAGGTCGGCGGCTTCTACGGGCAGCTCGCCGCGGACATGGACGACTCCGACGACAAGGTCAGCCTCGAATACGGCTACGCCGCCTGGGGCAACAAGGGCACCGCCAAGATCCAGCGCGCCGCCAAGCTCACCGTCAACGCCTCGCCCGAGCCGGTGAAGAAGGGCAAGACCATCACGGTCAGCGGCAAGCTGAGCCGCGCCAACTGGGAGACCGGCAGCTACAGCGGTTACGTCTCCCAGAAGGCCACCCTCCAGTTCCGCGCCAAGGGCTCGGACACCTACAGCACGGTCAAGACGGTGACCTCCGGCACCGGCGGCGCCCTCAAGACGACGGTGACGGCGACCAAGGACGGCTACTTCCGGTACGTCTTCGCGGGCACGTCCACGACCGCCGCCGCGAAGGCGTCCGGCGACTACATCGACGTGCGGTAGTCACCACTCGCCCCCTCGACCGCCCCCGCAGGTAACGACTCCGTTTCCTGCGGGGGCGGTTTGCCTGACCCCCCTTGACTCCCCCACGGTCCAGACCTATGTTCCCTGCATCCGATAGGAAACCTTCCTAACAGTCACCTTCCGTAAAGTCTGCTGCGGAACCGTCCCGGGAGAGGGGTACACATGGCCGGCACCCCGAGCACGCTGCGCGCCATGAACGATCGCGCCGCCCTGGACCTCCTCCTGGAGCACGGCCCGCTGTCCCGCACCCGGATCGGCAAGCTCACCGGCCTCTCCAAGCCGACCGCCTCCCAGCTCCTGGCCCGCCTGGAAGCCGCGGGACTGGTCCTCGCCACCGGCACCACCGAGGGACGACCCGGCCCCAACGCCCAGTTGTACGAGGTCAATCCGGCCGCCGGTTACGCCGCCGGCCTCGACGTCACCCCCGAACGGATCCTCGCCGCCGTCGCCGACATCACCGGCCGCACGGTGGGGTCGTACGAACTGCCCACCCCTGGCAGACGCCCCGCGCGGCCCGTCGTCCAGCAGGTCACCGACGCCCTCGACGGCGCCGTGAAGGCGGCCGGGCTCGCCCGCGCCGACATCCAGCGGCTCGTCATCGGCACCCCCGGCGCCTTCGACCCGGGCACCGGCCGGCTGCGCTACGCCTCCCACCTCCCGGGCTGGCACACCCCGACCCTCCTCGACGAACTCGCCGCCGCGCTGCCGATGCCGGTGGAGTACGAGAACGACGTCAACCTCGTCGCCGTGGCCGAACAACGGCTCGGCGCGGCCCGCGGTCACGAGGACTTCGTGCTGCTGTGGAACGAGGGCGGACTCGGCGCCGCGCTCGTCCTCGGCGGCCGGCTGCACCGCGGCTGGACCGGCGGCGCCGGTGAGGTCGGCTTCCTGCCGGTGCCCGGCGCCCCGCTGGTCCGGCAGGTCACCAAGGCCAACAGCGGCGGCTACCAGGAGCTGGCCGGCTCACAGGCCATCCCCAAGCTCGCCCGTGAACTCGGGGTCCACGACATCCCCACCGGACCGTACGCCGAGGTCGCCGCCGCCCTCGTGCGGCGAGCCGCGGAGTCCGAAGACCCCCTGCACCTGCGGCTGTTGGAGACCTACGCGACCCATCTCGCCACCGGTCTCGCCTCCCTCGTCTCCGTCCTCGACCCCGAACTCGTCGTCCTGAGCGGCGCCTCGCTCACCTCCGGCGGCGAAGTCCTGCGTTCCCTAGTCGAGTCCGAGCTGGCGGAACTGGCCGCGGCCAGGCCCAAGCTCGTCGTCGGCGCCGTACCCGAACACCCCGTGCTGCGCGGCGCGCTGGAGAGCGCGCTGGCGGCCACCCGCGACGAGGTCTTCGACACCTCGCGCTGATCCCGCTGATCCCGCTGATCCGCAGCCCCCTCTCCGCTTCTCCGTAACCCCCCTCACCTCACCGCAAGCCCCCTCACCTCACCGCCAGCCCTCCGCCCTCGCCCCAGGGAGACCTCGCCATGCCCCAGCGCGCCCGAATAACGGCCTTTGCCCTGATCGCCTCCGCGGCCCTCCTCACCACCTCCGCCTGTACCGGCCAGTCGGAGTCCGGCGCGAACGACGACGCGTCCGCCGAGACCACCCTCAACTTCTGGCACGCCTGGAGCGCGCCGAACGAGGTGAAGGCGGTCAAGTCCCTGATCGCCGGGTTCGAGAAGGCGCACCCCAACATCCACGTCAACATCGTCGGCAACATGACGGACGACAAGATCAACCAGGCGCTGCGCGCGGGCGGTTCGAAGGCGCCCGACGTGATCTCGTCCTTCACCACCAACGCCGTCGGCAAGTTCTGCTCCTCCGGCGCCCTGGTCGACCTCAACCCCTTCTTCGAGAAGGCGGGCATCGACCCGGACAAGACGTTCCCGACCGCGATGAGCGAGTACACCCAGTTCGAGGGCAACCGCTGCACGGCCCCGCTGCTCGGTGACGCGTACGGCCTCTACTACAACAAGACGGCGTTCGAGAAGGCGGGGATCAGCAGCCCGCCCAAGACCTGGTCCGAATTCGAGGCCGACGCCAAGAAGTTGACGATCACTCAGGGCGACAGCTACAAGCAGCTCGGCTTCATGCCGAACTACCACGGCTGGGAGACCACGACCGAGCACTACATGGGCCAGTTCTCCCCCACGTACTTCGACAAGAGCGGCAAGTCGACGGTCGCGACGGACCCGGCGGTCGCCGCCGCCTTCACCACGCAGAAGAAGCTGGTCGACGAACTCGGCGGCTACGCCAAGCTGGAGAAGTACCGCGCCAAGCTCGGTGACGAGTGGGGCCCGAAGCACCCCTTCCACACCGGCCAGGTGGCCATGCAGCTCGACGGCGAGTGGCGGCTCGGGATGGCCCTCGACGCCAAGCCCGACTTCGAGATCGGGGTCGCCCCGCTGCCCGTCCCCGACGACCAGGCCGACCAGTACGGCAAGGGCTACATCACCGGCACGATCACCGGCATCGCCGCCACCAGCAAGAAGCAGAACGCGGCCTGGGAGCTGGTCAAGTACATCACCACGGACACCGACGCGGTGGTGGACTTCTCCAACGCCATCCACAACGTGCCCTCCACGCTGGAGGCCCTGAAGTCCCCGAAGCTGAAGTACGACCCGCGCTTCAAGACGTTCCTGGACATCGCCGCCGACCCCAACTCGACGACGTCTCCCGCCTCCCTCAACGGCGGCGTGTATCTCCAGACGATCCAGAACTTCGGCTACGAGTACGAGAGCGGCAGGACCACCGATCTGACGGCGGGCCTGAAGAAGACGGCCGCGCAGATCGACACGGACATCGCGCAGGCGAAGTAGCGATGAGCACCGTCACGTTGAGGTCGAAGCGCCGCCGATCGGCGCTTCGGACCCTGGCCTTCATGTCGCCCTGGCTGATCGGCTTCGCGGTCTTCTTCGCGTACCCGATGGTCTCGACGCTCTACTTCTCCTTCATGCACTACGACGGCTTCAAGCCGCCGACGTGGAGCGGGACGAAGAACTGGACGTACGTCTTCGAGAACTACCCCTACTTCTGGCCCGCCCTGCGCAACACCCTGTGGCTGGTCGTGATCACGGTGACCCTGCGAGTCCTCTTCGGGCTCGGCATCGGTCTCCTCATCACGAAGATCAAGACCGGCACAGGTGTCTTCCGCACCCTCTTCTACCTCCCCTACCTCGCCCCGCCGGTAGCGGCCACGATGGCCTTCGCCTTCCTCCTCAACCCCGGTACGGGCCCGGTCAACTCCCTCCTGGAGAAGATCGGCATCCCGGCCCCGGGCTGGTTCAACGACCCGGCCTGGTCCAAGCCGGCCCTCACCCTCCTCTTCCTCTGGGGCGTGGGCGACCTGATGGTCATCTTCATGGCCGCGCTGCTCGACGTACCGAAGGAGCAGTACGAGGCGGCCGAGCTGGACGGGGCGTCGGCGTGGCAGCGGTTCCGGTTCGTGACGATCCCGAACATCTCGCCGATCATCATGTTCGCGGTGGTCACGGGCGTGATCGCGGCAATGCAGTGCTACACGCAACCCCTGGTGGCGGGAAAGGTCGCCTCGGGGGTGATCCAGGGCGCGGGCACCATGTTCGAGCCCGGCTACCCGGAGAAGTCGACGCTCACCCTCCCCCAACTCGTCTACAACCTGGGCTTCCAGCGCTTCGACTACGGCTCGGCCTGCGTAGTGGCCCTCGTCCTCTTCGCCCTCTCCATGGCCTTCACCGCGTTCCTGATGCGGCGCCGAGGCGGCCTGATCCAGGCAGGTGACTGACAGATGACCCAAGTACTGGACCGGCCGGTGGAGTTGAAGGAACCGGCCTCCCCCGCCGAACGCACGGCCCGCCGCAAGGCGCTCCTGGAATGGATCGCCATCCACTCCCTCGGCATCGCGGCGGCCCTGTTCTTCACGCTCCCCTTCGTGTTCGTCTTCCTGACCTCGCTCATGAGCGACGACCAGGCCCTCAGCCGGGACCTGATCCCGCACACCTGGGAGTGGGCCAACTACCGCAAGGTCTTCGACACTCCGGGCTTTCTGACCTGGTGGAAGAACACGCTCATCTACGCCGGCGCGGGCACCGTGCTCGCCGTCGTGTCGTCGATCCCCGTGGCGTACGCGCTCGCCAAGTTCCGCTTCCGGGGCCGCAATCTGTCCCTGATGCTGGTGATCTCGATGATGATGCTGCCGCCCCAGGTGGTCGTCATCCCGATGTACCTGTTCTGGGCGAAGCAGCTGGACCTCTCCGGCACGTTGTGGCCGCTGATCATCCCGCTGGCGTTCGGGGACGCCTTCTCGATCTTCCTCCTCCGCCAGTTCCTGATGACGATCCCCAACGAGTACCTGGACGCGGCGAAGGTGGACGGCTGCGGCGACCTGCGCACCCTGCTGAAGGTCGTCCTCCCGATGGCGAAGCCCGGGATCGCCGCGGTCGCCCTCTTCCAGTTCTTCAACGCCTGGAACGACTACTTCGGCCCCCAGATCTACGCCTCGGAGAACCCGGGCGCCTGGACCCTGTCCTACGGCCTGGAGTCCTTCAAGGGCGCCCACCACACCGACTGGAATCTGACCATGGCCGCGACCGTACTGGTCATGGCCCCCGTGATCCTCGTGTTCTTCTTCGCGCAGAAGGCGTTCGTCGAAGGTGTCACGCTCACCGGAGTAAAGGGCTGACGCGCATGCTGTGTCTCCCCGGGGGACAACCCCCGGACCCCCGGCCGATCAAGACCGCCCCCGGCGCCCGAAAGCGAGGGACCTCCCAGTGAAACTCACCGTGGTCGGCGGAGGTTCGACCTACACTCCCGAACTCATCGACGGCTTCGCGCGCTTGCGGGACACCCTCCCCATCGAGGAACTGGTCCTGGTGGACCCGGCCCTCGAACGCCTCGACCTGGTGGGCGGGTTGGCCCGCCGCATCTTCGCGAAGCAAGGTCACCCGGGCCGGATCACCGTCACCGACGACCTCGACGCGGGCGTGGCCGACGCCGACGCCGTGCTGCTGCAACTCCGCGTGGGCGGACAGGCGGCACGCGAGCAGGACGAGACGTGGCCGCTGGAGTGCGGCTGCGTGGGCCAGGAGACGACGGGCGCGGGCGGCCTCGCGAAGGCCCTCCGCACGGTCCCGGTGGTCCTGGACATCGCGGAACGGGTCCGCCGCGCCAACCCCCACGCCTGGATCATCGACTTCACCAACCCCGTCGGCATCGTCACCCGCGCCCTCCTCCAGGCCGGCCACAAGGCGGTCGGCCTGTGCAATGTGGCGATCGGCTTCCAGCGGAAGTTCGCGGCCCTGCTCGACGTCCCCGCCGCCGACATCCACCTCGACCACGTCGGCCTCAACCACCTCACCTGGGAGACGGGCGTACGCCTCGGCGGCCCCGAGGGCAAGGACGTCCTGCCCGACCTCCTGGCCCACCACGGCGAGACGATCGCAACGGACCTCCACCTCCCACCCGCCCTCCTGAACCACCTGGGCGCGGTCCCGTCGTACTACCTGCGCTACTTCTACGCGCACGACGAGGTCGTACGGGAACTCACGACCAAGCCCTCCCGGGCCGCCGAAGTGGCACAGATGGAACGGGAGTTGCTGAAGATGTACGGCGACCCGCAGCTGGACGAGAAGCCGGAGCTGCTGGCCAAGCGGGGCGGCGCCTACTACTCGGAGGCAGCGGTGGACCTGGCGGCGGCGCTCCTCACCGGTACGGGAAGCCCGTACCAGGTGGTGAACACGTACAACAACGGCACGCTGCCCTTCCTCCCCGACGACGCGGTGATCGAGGTGCAGGCGGCGGTGGGGCACAGCGGGCCGACGCCGTTGCCGGTGGCGCCGGTCGATCCGCTGTACGCGGGGCTGACGGCGGCCGTGACGACATACGAGGACCTGGCCCTGGAGGCGGCCCTGCGCGGCGGCCGCGACCGAGTCTTCCGCGCCCTCCTCTCCCACCCCCTGATCGGCCAGTACGAGTACGCCGAAGCCCTCACCGACCGACTGATCGCACACAACCGGGAGCATCTCGCGTGGGCATGACCGCAGGTGTCCTCGCCGTGGACGCGGGCAACAGCAAGACCGACGTGGCCGTGCTGGCGGCCGACGGAACCGTCCTCGCGACGGGGCGCGGCGGGGGGTTCCGGCCGCCGGCGGTGGGCGTGGAGACGGCGGTGGACGCACTCGCCGAGGCGGTGGCCGAGGCCTTCACGGCGGCCGGCATCACTTCGGTGGACCATGTCTCGGCGTGCCTGGCCAACGCCGACTTCCCGGTGGAGGAGGAGCAGTTGGCCGCGGCCCTGCACGCGCGCGCGTGGGGCACGACGGTGGAGGTCCGCAACGACACGTTCGCCATCCTCCGCGCCGGCATCACCGAACCCCGAGGCGTGGCAGTGGTCTGCGGCGCCGGCATCAACTGCGTGGGCATGCGCCCGGACGGCCGCACCGCCCGCTTCCCCGCCCTGGGCCGCATCTCCGGCGACTGGGGCGGTGGTTGGGGCCTGGCGGAGGAGGCCCTGTGGCACGCGGCCAGGGCGGAGGACGGCCGGGGCGGACCCACAGCCCTCTCCCGCACCCTCCCGTCCCACTTCGGCCACGCCACCATGCTCGCCCTCATCGAGGCCCTGCACCTGGAGCACATACCACCAGCCCGCCGCCATGAACTGACCCCGGTGCTGTTCGCCACGGCGGCGGACGGCGACCCGGTGGCCCGGTCGCTGGTGGACCGGCTGGCGGAGGAGGTGGTGACCATGGCGACGGTGGCCCTGACCCGCCTGGACCTCCTGACGGAGGAGACCCCGGTCCTCCTGGGCGGCGGCGTCCTGGCGGCCCGTCACCCCCAACTGGACGACGGCATACGGGACCTCTTGGCGGCCCGCGCCCCCAAGGCCGTACCGCAGGTGGTGACAGCGAGCCCGGTGCTGGGCGCGGCCCTGCTGGGCCTGGACGCGACCGGCGCACCCATGGAGGCACACGCCCGCACGCGCGCGTACTACGAGGGCTGACGGAGGGACCCACGAGTCCGCACCGGCGCAACGGCGAGCAGGGGACGTACCGGGGGGGTGTCCGCCCGCAGCGGCGGGCGTCAAACACGTTCAACCGCCGGAGATACAGAGCCGCCCGACCGAGGACGGACACCCCCCGGTGCGGCCCCGACCCACGACGGCGAATGGTGCGCAACGCAAGCCCCCACCAAGGGGCCACGGGCCGCCGCAAGCATCGGCGCACCACCCCCGAAACCCGAACCGGGAACCGAACAGATTCCTCCCGCGTGTGAATGGGCAGGGGGAGGTGCGGGGCGCCACGGCGTGCCGTAAAACCGCGCACCGCGCTGCAATCCGATCAAGATCCAGTGAAGGCCGGTGCGGATGTCAGTCCCGGCAGCGATACTTGCGGCGACGGATGACCATGGGGGAGGTCAACAGTGACACACCCGCCGAAAAGCAGCGCGGCGCCACCACCGGCACCCGGCGTGCCCACGATGCCGGCCGTGCCACCGCAGCACGCACAACAGGCGCACTCCAACGGCACCGGCACCCCCACACCCGCCTCGCCGCCGGAGTCCCGCCGTACCGCGTTCGCCGAGGGCGTCGACCGGCTGCGCGCCGCCGCCGTCACCGAGCCCGGCCGGCTGCGCATCATCGGCGCCCTGCTCGCCGCGCTGGTCGTGGCGTTCGGCGCGGTCACCGCCTGGCAGATGACGGACCGCGCGGCCGCCGCCGACGACGTGCTGCACAAGAGCCAGCCGCTGAGCAGCGCCGCCGCCGACATCTACCGCAGCCTCGCGGACGCCAACACCGCGGCCTCCAGCGGGTTCCTCGCGGGCGGCCAGGAGACGGCCGCGTCCCGGCAGCGGTACGAGGAGGACATCGACAAGGCCGCCGCCGGTCTCGTCAAGGCCGCCTCGAACTCCGACCCGGACTCCCCGGCCGCGGAGACCGTCACCAAGCTCAACGGCATGCTGCCCGAGTACAAGGGCCTCGTGGAGCGCGCCCGCACCTACAACCGCCAGGGCTTCCCGGTCGGCGGCGCGTATCTGCGGTACGCCAACGAGAAGATGCAGAAGGACATGCTCCCGGCGGCCGAGGACCTGTACAAAAAAGAAAACCAGCGCCTGCGCGCCGACTACGACGACGCGACGCCCTACCCGTGGGCCGCGATCGGCCTCGGCGTCACCGTCCTCGGCGCGCTCGTCTGGGCCCAGCACCGCAACTACCGGCGCACCAACCGGGTCCTCAACCACGGCCTGGTCGCGGCCTCGGCGACGACGACCGTCGTCCTGCTGTGGCTCGTCGTCGGGCACAGCGTCGCGCGCGCGGGCCTCGACGACTCCTACGACCACGGCGTCCGCTCGCTGAACGTCCTGCACGACGCGCGGATCGCCTCCCTGAAGGCGCGCGGCAACGAGAACCTGACCCTGGTGGCGCGCGGCGCCGAGACCGTGACGGTCAAGAACGCCAAGGGTGAGGACGAGGTCAAGGACGCGTACGACAACAGCTTCCAGACCGACATGAACACCCTCGGCAAGGGTCTCGCCGAGGCCGCGAAGCTCGCCGACGACGACTCCGGCGAGCAGCCCGTCACCGCGGCCGAGGGCAACATGAAGGAGTGGAAGCTCCGGCACGGCGACGCCCGCAAGGCCGACGAGGACGGGCTGTACGAGGCGGCGCTGAACAAGGTCATCGGCTCCGAGGGCGCGACCGGCGAGTGCTTCGACAGCGTCGACAAGAACCTCGCCAAGGCGCTGGACCACGAGGAGGCCGAGTTCAGGCAGTCCGCCGGTGACGGTCTGGACGCGATGGCGGGGCTGCCGGTGGGTGCCGCGGTGCTCGCCGTCCTGGGCGCGGCCGGCGCGGTCCTGGGCATCGGCCGCAGGCTGTCGGAGTACCGGTGAGAGGGGGCATGACGATGAACGCACGGCGTATGCGGGTGCTGCGGGCCGGTCTGAAGGGCTGGGGCGGGGTGGCCGCGATGGCGGTCGTCTGCGCCCTGGCGCTCGCCTTCGCGCTGCTGCTGCCGCTGACCCAGTCGTCCGGCGCCGGCCCGGCCACCGGCGGCCAGGGCGTGGCCCACGGCAGCCAGGCCCTGGCCGAGGACGGGCCCTGCGAGAAGGACCCGCGGATCGCGAAGGCCCCGGAGACGTACACGCTGTCCCCGTCGTCCGCGGACGGCCCGACGATCGCCGCGATCAAGGCCCGGGTCGGCGAGAAGCGCAAGCTGATCGTCGGCGTCGACCAGAACAGCTACCGCTGGGGCTACCGCAACCCCAACGCGGAGCACAAGGGCGAGCTGGAGGGCTTCGACATCGACCTGGTCCGCCGGATCGCCCAGGACATCCTCGGTGACCCGAACGCGGTCCAGTACAAGGCGATCCCGACCAACCAGCGCATCCCGGCGATCCAGGACGGCCGCGTCGACATGGTGGTCCGCACGATGACCATCAACTGCAAGCGCCTGCCCGATGTGTCGTTCTCCGCCCCGTACTTCAAGACCGGCCAGCAGCTCCTCGCCCCGATCTCCTCGACGATCTCGGGGTACGGACCGCAGGACATCGGCAAGCTCGCCAAGAAGAAGATCTGCACGGCGGAGGGCTCGACGGCGTACGCGAAGCTGGACGACGACAAGACGGCGGGGAAGCTGCCCGCCACCACCGACATCTCCACCACCGTCCCCAACCAACTCGACTGCCTGGTACGGCTTCAGCTCGGCGAGGTCGACGCGGTGGTCACCGACGGCGCGCTCGCCGCGAGCCAGGCCGCGCAGGACCCGACGGTCCAGCTCAAGGGCGAACCGTTCACCACCGAGTACTACGGCGTGGCGATGAACCTGAAGGCCGACGATCTGGTACGCCGGGTCAACCAGATCCTGGCGGACTACCGCAAGGACACCGCGAACGGCTGGCAGGCGTCGTACGACAAGTGGCTTTCGGCGACACTGGGAGCGGACGCGAAGGAGTCGGCGCCGCCGGCCCCCGAGTACCTGCGCAAGAGCTGACGCGGACACCGGACGGAACAGGCACTCAACCCCCAACTACCCAGCAGCGAGAGGTGATCGATGGGCGTCACGGGACCCCCCGGGCCGGTGATGGACCGGGACGAGGTGGACCGTGCGCTGGCGCGGCTCGGCGCGGAGTACGAGGCGATCGAGACCTCGCTCCTCGCCTTGCAGGACCACTCGGGCCGCAGACTGCTCGAGGGCGCCGCGCTCACGGGTGTCACCAAGGACCGCTGGACGGCCGCGGACGCGTCGATCACGCTGCTGTGGGCGTACTTCGACGCCTACACCGACGCGTTGCGCACCGCCCGCGAGATCAGGTCCCGGCGCCGCTGGTCCAGCCAGGGCGACCTGGCGGAGCTGACGGAACTGCTGCGCGGCGAGTCGGTGACGGTGGCCGGAAGCGCCACGGCAACGGCCAACGCGCCGACCCTGCACGGCAATTCGGGCAAGCTCAGCGAACAGTTCTCGCTGTCGACGCTCGTGGACCGCATGAACGAGCTGTACGCGACCTCGCTGGACATGGTCGTGGCCGCCGACGCCGTCTGGTCGGCGCTGCCCGCGCGGATAGATTTACTGGCCGCGGAGCTCCAGCGCACCCGCAAGCTCGCGCACTCCGTCGGCGTCCGCCCGGGCGAGCACCCGGCGGGCGACGACCTGGAGCGCATCACCCGCACGCTGACCCAGCTGCGCGAGGAGGTCGTCTCCGACCCGCTGGCGTACTGGCTGCCCGCCCAGGGCAGTTCGGCGCCCGGCGGCGGCCGTCCCGACACCACGGTGTACGACCGTGAGGCGCGCGCCCTGGAGGACGTGCGCCGGGAGATCGACGCGGTGCTGACGGTCCGCCAGGACGCCGAGCAGCGGCTGATCAAGCTCCGGGACGTGCTGTCCCGCGCGGACCGCACGCTCGCCGAGGCCCGCACCGCGCGCGGCGAGGTGCTGGCGAAGATCGCCGCCACGGAGGTGCCGGTCGTCAGCGGACCGCCGACGGTGCTCCAGGAGCAGCTGGCGACGGCCGCCGAGTACCGCAGACACGCCCAGTGGCACCGCCTGTCCCCGCTCCTGGAGTCCCTGGAGCAGAAGGCGGAGGACGAACTGCTGCGCGCCCGCGAGTCGTTGACCGCGGTCACCCAGCCACTGGCGGTCCGCGCGGAGCTGCGCGGCCGCCTCGACGCGTACAAGGCGAAGGTCGCCCGGCACGGCCTCGCCGAGGACCCGTTCCTGATCGAGCGCTACGACGCGGCGCGCCGCATGCTGTGGAGCGCGCCCTGCGATCTGCGCGTCGCCGGAGAGGCCGTGCTGCGCTACCAGCAGGCGGCCGCCGAACTGCTGCGCGCCCCGAGGGTGCCGGAGCAGAGCGGGCCCGAGGACCGTAGGGGGGAGGCCCAGTCATGAGTGAGGCACAGCAGGCCTGTCAGCGACCCGGCTGCGACGGGTCGTACGAGGACATGGGCGGCGGCGAGCTGTACTGCGACACCTGCGGTCTCGCACCGGTCGTCTCGGCCGACGGCATGGTGGGCTCCCCGCCGACCGGTGTCACGGGCAACGGCAAGGGCTCCCGTGGCTCGGGCAGCGGCAGTTCGCGCTCCTCGCGCCCCAGCGGCCGCGCCAGCTCCCGTACGTCGTCGCAGTCGTCGAAGTCACGGCGCTCGGTGTCGGGACGGCTCTCGCGTTCCCTGTCGGGGCGTTCGACGAGCCGCTCGGTGTCGGTGCGCAGCTCCGGCTCCAGCACCAACTCCAGTGCGCGGGGCCGGCTCGGGGCGGGTCTGGTGCAGGTCCCGGACGTGCCGCGGCCCGATCCGCGCGCGATGGTCCTGGAGAACCCTGAGGTTCCCGAGCGCAAGCGCTTCTGCTCCCGCTCGGACTGCGGGGCGCCGGTGGGCCGTTCGCGCGGCGACCGGGCGGGCCGTACGGAGGGCTTCTGCACCAAGTGCGGCAACCCGTACTCGTTCGTCCCGAAGCTCGGTGCCGGGGACATCGTGCACGGCCAGTACGAGGTCGTGGGCTGTCTCGCGCACGGCGGTCTCGGCTGGGTCTATCTCGCGGTGGACCGCGCGGTGTCGGACCGCTGGGTGGTCCTGAAGGGCCTGCTCGACACGGGCGACCAGGACGCGATGGCGGCGGCGATCTCCGAGCGGCGCTTCCTCGCCGAGATCGAGCACTCCAACATCGTGCGGATCTACAACTTCGTCGAGCACCTCGACCAGCGGACGGGTTCGCTGGACGGCTACATCGTCATGGAGTACGTCGGCGGCAAGTCCCTCAAGGAGATCGCCAACGGCCGCCGCACCTCCGGCGGCAAGCGCGATCCGCTGCCGGTGGAGCAGGCCTGCGCGTACGGCATCGAGGCCCTGGAGGCGCTCGGCCACCTGCACAGCCGCAACCTGCTCTACTGCGACTTCAAGGTCGACAACGCGATCCAGACCGAGGACCAGCTCAAGCTCATCGACATGGGCGCGGTGCGCAGGATGGACGACGACGAGTCGGCCATCTACGGCACGGTGGGCTACCAGGCGCCGGAGGTCGCCGAGGTCGGCCCGTCGGTGGCGTCCGACCTCTACACGGTCGCCCGCACGCTGGCCGTCCTGAGCTTCGACTTCCAGGGCTACACGAACGTCTTCGTGGACTCCCTCCCCGACCCCGACCACATCGAGGTCTTCCGCCAGTACGAGTCCTTCTACCGGCTCCTGGTCCGGGCGACCGACCCCGACCCGGCCCGCCGGTTCGCCTCCGCGCAGGAGATGGCCGAGCAGCTGACGGGGGTGCTGCGGGAGGTCGTGTCGCTCCAGACGGGGCGGGCGCGTCCTGCGCTGTCGACGCTGTTCGGGCCCGAACTGCGGGTGACGGACACGGAGTTGTTCCCGAAGCTGGACGGGGACGTGTCGCGGCTGGGCGGCCGGGTGGCGTCCACGCCCCGCCGTGGAGGCGCCGCGCTTCCCCAGCTCTCCCTCAGCGGCCCGGCCGTCGCGGCGCTCGGGAGCACCGAGTCCCTCGTCAAGGCCGTGGGGACGCCGGCGGCGGCGCTCGCCCTGCCTGTGCCCCGGGTCGATCCCTCCGACCCGAACGCCGGGTTCCTCGCCGGGCTCATGGCCACCGCCGCCGCCGAACTGCTCGGCGCCCTCGCCGCCGCGCCCGCGCCGTCCGTGGAGACGCGGCTGCGGCAGATCCGGGCGTGGCTGGAGAACGGGGACGCGTACACCGCCGTGGAGGCGCTGCGGCGGCTGGAGGAGGAGCGGCCCGACGACTGGCGGGTGGTGTGGTACCGCGGCGTGGCCTCGCTCGTCACCGGGGACCACGAGGCCGCCGCGCTCGCCTTCGACGCCATCTACGACGCCTTCCCGGGCGAGCCCGCTCCGAAGCTGGCGCTGGGGCTGTGCGCGGAGGTGCTCGGACAGCTCGACAACGCCGCCGAGTACTACCGGCTGGTGTGGTCGACCGACCCCAGCTATGTGAGCGCCGCGTTCGGGCTCGCACGCGTGCAGCTCGCGAGCGGGGACCGGGCCGGTGCCGTGGCGTCCCTGGAGTCGGTGCCGGAGTCGTCCATCCACTACACCGCCGCGCGCGTGGCCGCCGTGAGAGCGCGGCTGCGCGGACGTACGGCGGCCGCCGGCGACGTACCGTTCCTCGACGACCTGACCGCCGCCGCCGGGCAGGTCGAGGCGCTGGACGCGTACGGGCTGGATCCGGCGCGCCGGGAGCAGTTGTCCACGGAAGTCCTCGGCTGTGCCCTCGACTGGGTACTCTCCGGTGGCCAAGGCACCGCCCCGGCCACCCGCCGGGTGCTGCTCGGCAGCGAACTGGACGAGCGGGGACTCCGCTTCGGCCTGGAGCGCTCGTACCGCACGCTGGCCCGGCTGGCCCGCGGCGGCGAGGAGAGGATCGACCTGGTGGAACGTGCCAACCGTTACCGCCCCCGGACGTGGGTGTAGTTGATGTCGCAGATGCCCCAGTTGTCCGCCTGCCCCAGCTGCGAGGAACCCCTCGAATCGGGTGACCGCTTCTGCGGTGCGTGCGGATACGACCTGTCCGCCGTGCCCGCCCCGCCCGCCGACGACCCGACGGTCGTCGTGGCCGTCAACGCCAATGGCTCTGGCCAGGCCGAGGGAGTCGCCTGGCCGGTCGCCTCCGAGCCGGCCGGCTCGGACAGCCCGCCGGCCACTCATCTGCCGACGGACCTGGCGGGCACGGACTCGGGCGGCCACGACCTGTCGGCCGCCCATGAGGTCCCGCCCACCGGCTCCCCGGTCTCCCCGGTCACCGGTGTGCGCTTCGACCGCCCGCCGGAGCCCGACGAGTACCCGCTCCAGGCGCCCGATCCACGGATCACGCCCGACGTGCCGACCCCGGCGGAGGGCGTCAAGGTGTGTGTCGCCTGCCGTGCCGGGCGGGTCGACCACGACGGGTACTGCGAGAACTGCGGGCACGCCCAGCCGCGCGAACGCGACCACATGGAGCAGGAGTCGGGCCCGATCGCCGCCGTCAGCGACCGCGGGCTGCGCCACCACCGCAACGAGGACTCGTTCGCCATCGGCACCGCCGCCCTGCCCGACGGACAGCCCGCCGCCGTGGCGATCGTCTGCGACGGCGTCTCCTCCGCGACCCGCCCCGACGACGCCTCGCTGGCCGCCTCCCGCGCGGCGAGCGAGTCGCTGCTCGCCGCCCTGCCGCGCGGCACCCACCCGCAGCAGGCCATGCACGACGCGATCGTCGCCGCCTCCCGCGCGGTCAACTCGCTGGCCGCCGAACCGCAGACGGCCCGTGAGCACGCCCCGCACCAGAACGCCCCGGCCTGCACGATCGTCGGCACCGTGGTGACCGCCGGACTGCTGGTCGTCGGCTGGGTCGGCGACAGCCGCGCCTACTGGGTCCCGGTGGACCGCAGCGCTCCCCCGGCCCGGCTCACCGAGGACGACTCGTGGGCCGCGCAGATGGTCGCCGCGGGGCTGATGAACGAGGCGGAGGCGTACGCCGACGAGCGCGCCCACGCGATCACCGGCTGGCTCGGCGCGGACGCCTACGAACTGGAGCCGCACACCGCTTCCTTCAAGCCGGACCGTGCGGGTGTAGTGGTGGTGTGCACCGACGGACTGTGGAACTACGCCGAGGCGGCGCCGGAGATGGCCGAGGCCCTCCCCCTCGACGCCGCGGCGCGCCCCCTGCACAGCGCGCAGGTCCTCGTCGGTCACGCCCTGGACGGCGGGGGCCACGACAACGTAACAGTGGCCGTCGTGCCGTTCCCCGCCCCTCCGCAGGGGGCAGGATCGGCCTGAGGCCGATTACGGGGACGCCTCAACGGACCGGAGGGGACCGGTCCGCTCACAGTCATTGCCCCACGTCCGTGGGGTTTCCGAGGGGGATTTGAGACGGCATGGCCAATTTCTCGAAGTCCAACGTGCCGCAGTTCTCGATGGACGTGTACCAGAACGAGTACCTGCCGGAGGGCGGGCGCGAGGTCAACGCCATCGTCACGGTGACCACGACCGGCGGCGGCACCATCGGCAGCGCGGTCGGCTCGCCGCACCTGTACACCCCGGGGCAGGGCCCGGACGCCGCCGTGGCGATCATGGTCGACTGCTCGGGCTCGATGGACTACCCGCCGACCAAGATGCGCAACGCCCGTGACGCGACGGCCGCCGCCATCGACACCCTGCGCGACGGGGTGCACTTCGCGGTGATCGGCGGCACGCACGTGGCCAAGGAGGTCTATCCGGGCGGCGGCCGGCTGGCCGTGGCCGACGCCACCACCCGCGACCAGGCCAAGCAGGCCCTGCGCAAGCTGAGCGCGGGCGGCGGTACGGCGATCGGCACCTGGCTGCGCCTCGCCGACCGGCTGCTGTCCTCGGTGGACGTCGCCATCCGGCACGGCATCCTGCTCACCGACGGACGCAACGAGCACGAGTCGCCGGAGGACCTCAAGGCCGCCCTCGACTCCTGCGCCGGACGCTTCACCTGTGACGCGCGGGGCGTGGGCACCGACTGGGTAGTGAGTGAAGTCACAGGGATCGCCTCGGCCCTGCTCGGCACGGCCGACATCGTCGCCGACCCCGCCGGGCTCGCCGCCGACTTCACACAGATGATGGAGACGGCCATGGGCAAGGAGGTCGCGGACGTCTCCCTGCGGGTGTGGACACCGGTCGGCACCACCATCAGGTTCGTCAAGCAGGTCGCGCCCACCGTCGAGGAGTTGACCGACCGCCGCACCGAGGCCGGTCCGCGCGCCGGGGACTACCCCACCGGCTCCTGGGGAGACGAGTCCCGTGACTACCACCTCTGCGTCGAGGTCCAGGCCGCCCACATCGGCCAGGAGATGCTGGCCGCCCGGGTCTCCCTCGTCGTCCCCCAACCCGACGGCAGCGCCCAGAACTTGGGCGCGCAGGGGCTCGTACGGGCCGTGTGGACCGACGACATGGTCGCCTCGACGTCGATCAACCCCCAGGTCGCCCACTACACCGGGCAGGCCGAACTGGCACAAGTCATTCAACAAGGGCTGGACCTGCGCAAAGCGGGCGATATGGATGGAGCAACGGCCAAACTGGGTCGGGCCGTTCAGCTCGCAAGCGCTTCCGGGAACGCCGATACTGCGAAACTGCTTGCGAAGGTGGTGGACGTGGTCGATGCCGCGACAGGTACTGTGCGGTTGAAGGCGAAGGTCGAGGAGGCCGACGAGATGACACTCGAGACACGGTCCACAAAGACTGTTCGTGTAAAGAAGTAGTGACGTAGCACGACCTACTGGGTCACAGAAGGAGAGGGGGACGCGCCGACATGCCGACCTGCCCGAACGGACACCAGTCGGGTTCCGACGACTGGTGCGAGGTCTGCGGTCACCGCATGGCCGGTGCCGTGCCTCCACCCCCTCCCCCGCCCCCCGCCGCCGGCGGCTACGGCTTCCCGCCACCCCCGCCCGGGGCCGGCGGCCAGCCCGGACGCTCCCATCTGTCCGCCGTACCGGACCCCGAGCCGGAGCTCTGCCCGCAGTGCCGCACGCCCCGCGAGGGCGGTGCGCCCTTCTGCGAGGAGTGCCGGTGGAACTTCCTCACGAACACGGCCACGTCGTACACCCCGGCCGCCCCGCGCCCGCCGGCCCCCGGCCCGGGCGTCCGCTTCCAGGGCCCGCCGCCCGGCGCGTCCTACGGCGCCGGTGACTCGTACGAGTACCAGGGCTCCCGCCCGTCCCAGATGAACCGCCCCGCCGAACCGATCCCGCCCTTCGGCGGCGACCCGTCCGGACCGGCGGGAGGCCCGCCTCCGCCACCGCCCGGTCCGGGTGGGTTCGGTGGATCCGGGGGGCCTGGGGGTGCTGGTGGCCCTGGCGGGCCGGGTGGTCCGGGTGGGTTCGGTGGGCCTGGCGGCCCCGGTGGCTTCGACGGACCTGGCGGCCCGGGCGGTACGAGTGCGCCTGGCGGCCCGGGTGCCTTCGGCGGCCCCGGTCGATCCGGTGGCCCTGGTGGTCCCGGTGGCTTCGACGGCCCGGGCGGTCCCGGCGGCACAGGTGCGCCCGGCGGTCCGGGCGGCTTCGGCGGACCTGGTGGCCCGGGTGGGCCCGGCGGCTTCGACGGCCCGGGAGGACCTGGCGGTACCAACGCTCCGGGTGGCCCCAACTCCCCTGGCGGACCTGGTGGGTTCGGTGGACCGGGCGGCCCTGGCGGCCCCGGTGGACCTGGCGGCTTCGACGGCCCGGGTGGTCCGGGTAGCACCGGCGCCCCGGGCGGACCGGGCGCGTTCGGCGGACCCGGTGGTCCCGGTCGGTCCGGTGGCCCTGGTGGTCCCAGTGGCCCGGGTGGCTTCGACGGCCCCGGCGGCCCGGGCGGTACGGGTGCCCCCGGCGCCTTCGGCGGCCCCGGTCGCCCCGGCGGCTTCGACGGACCTGGTGGCCCGGGCGGTCCGGGGCGTCCCGGTGGCTTCGACGGACCTGGGGGACCCGGTGCTCCCGGCGCCCCCTCCGCCTTCGGCGGTGACCCTTCGCGGCCGGTGCCTCCGCCGCCCGGCCCGACCCCGCCCGCCGGCGGTCCCGGCGGTCCCGGGGGCGCGCCCTCGGCGTTCCAGCCGTCCGGTCCGGGCGGTCCCGGCGGCTTCGGCGGCGGTGACGACGACTGGGTGATCTCCCCGCCGTCCTCCACCGCCCCCGGCGGTCCCGGTGGCGGCCCCGGCGGTGGCTACGGCTACCCCCAGCCCGGCTCCACCCAGGCCCCTCCCGGCCCCGGGTACCCGCAGCAGCCCGCGACCTGGACCGCCACCATCGGCCCGGACCGCGAGTACTTCATGGCGATGATGCAGCGCTCGGGCCCCGAGGCCGCCGGCCTCAACCTGCCCGCGTACTCCCCGGAACAGCAGCGCACACTCAGCGGCAACCAGGTCACCATCGGCCGCCGCCGGCACTCCACCGGCGACACCCCCGACATCGACCTGTCGGTGCCGCCGGAGGACCCGGGCGTCTCGCACCAGCACGCCGTACTGGTCCAGCAGCCCGACGGCACCTGGGCGATCGTCGACCAGAACTCGACGAACGGTACGACGGTGAACGGCGCGGAGGAACCGATCCAGCCCTTCGTCCCCGTACCGCTCCAGGACGGCGACCGCGTGCACGTGGGCGCGTGGACGACGATCACGGTCCGCCGCGGCTAGTCACGACGATCGAGAGGGCCGGACGTACGACGTCGTCCGGCCCTCTCGGCGTCTCACCCCCCGATCGGCCACGCGTAAGGCCCCTCCGGATCGTCCAGCCACGCCCACTCCGCCCCGCCGCTCACGGTGATCCCGTACCGCTCCCGCACCGGCCATCCCTCGTTCTCCCACAGCTGGTAGGCCTCCTGCGGATCGAGGCTGCTGCGGCTCAGGACCAGCAGGAAGCGGAACAGTTCGTGCTCCCGGGCCCGGCGCGGCACCCCGCCGAGCCGGGCGGGCTCCGGTTCCGGGCGCCCCGATCCCCGCAGCGGCACGAAGTAGGCGGGCGTGTGCAGGAAGCGCCCCTCGGCGTGCCCCGGGTCGCGGACGGTGAGGGCGATCAGGCCGGTGGCGAGCGGGGTGAGGATCCGGGCGCCGGGGACGCACTGGGCGAGCCAGGCCTGCGGGATCGAGCCCAGGGTGCAGGTCGCGATGATCCGGTCGAAGGGGGCGCGCTCGGGGACCCCGCGGGCCCCGTCGCCGGTGACGACGACCGGACGGTGCCCGGCGGCGGCCAGATGCTGCCGGGCCGCCTCGGTGATCTCCGGTTCCAGGTCGACGGTGGTGACGAGGCCGTCGTCGCCGAGCCGGTGCGCGAGGAGCGCCGCGTTGTACCCCGTACCGGCGCCGATCTCCAGGACCCGGTCGCCGTCCCCGACCTCCAGGGCGGCCAGCATCATCGCCATGAGGGAAGGCTGACTGGACGACGACACCAGTTCGCCGTCCCGGAGCCGGGTGGCCAGCGGGGCGTCGGCGTAGGCACCGCGCACCCAGCGCTCCCGGGCGCGCGGATCGGGACTCTGGCCCCAGCGGCGCTCGTAGCCGCCCTCCCCCACTCTCGAATTCGCTCGAGCGGGGGGACCCCCACCGCCGACGTAGTAGTACGGCACGAACAGATGGCGCGGTACGGCCGCGAAGGCCTCCCGCCACACCGGGTCGTCCGCCCAGGCCCCGCTCGCGTCGATCCGCTCCACCAGCGCGGCCCGCGCCTCGGCGGCCAGTTCTTCCAGATCCCTGTGGAGAGCGTGCGCACCCATACCTCCACTGTCCTGCGGAAGGGTCCTAAGCCCCAAGTCCTGGGTCTCCTCGTCTGAGACGATGGACGGGTGAAAGAGATTCGGCGCGGCACGCTTCAGACGGAGACCTTCTACGAGCAGGTCGGTGGGGAGGAGACCTTCCGCCGCCTCGTCCGACGTTTCTACGAGGGCGTGGCCGAGGACCCGCTCCTGAAGCCGATGTACCCCGAGGAGGACCTGGGCCCGGCCGAGGAGCGGCTGGCGCTGTTCCTCATCCAGTACTGGGGCGGTCCGACGACGTACAGCGACAACCGCGGCCACCCCCGGCTGCGGATGCGGCACGCCCCGTTCCAGGTGGACCGGGCGGCGCACGACGCGTGGCTGAAGCACATGCGGGTCGCCGTGGACGAGCTCGGGCTGTCCGAGGAGCACGAGCACACGCTGTGGAACTACCTGACGTACGCGGCGGCCTCGATGGTGAACACCGAGGGCTGACCCACCGCGTTCACTCGGCCCCGACGCCCACTCAGCCCACCGCGTCGCCTGAGTCCCGGATTCCGGTCATAGAACGCCGGATTCCGATCACGATCCGGTCAAGGCCGCCCCACAAACGCTTACCGCGCGCCGGTCTCCTCTGACAGCATCGCCGGGAGGTCTGGACAACACGGCGGGGGGCCGGTTCGGCGTGACGGGGTTCGGGGGATTCGCGAGGTTCGTCCTGCTGCGCGCGCGGGCGCACCGTCCGCTCCTGGCCGCCGCGCTGCTCGCGGTCCTGCTGACCACGGCGGTCCTGGCGACCCTCACCGCCTACTCGGGCGCGATCGGCGACGCGGCCCTGCGCCACTCCCTGAACGATTCCCGCAACGCCGCCGACACCGCCCTCGTCGTCAAGGCCGACGTACCGGCCGAGGGCCGCGAGGGTGCCGACACCGCCGTACGCGAAGGGGCGCGGAAGACCTTCGCCGGGCTGCCGGTGACCGTGCGCAAACTGCAACGGTCCGGCCCGTACGCGCTGCCCCGCTCGCTCCAGCCCGCCGCCGAACGGTCCGGCGACCCGGATCTGACGCACTTCGCGGCCCTGGACGGGTCCCAGGTGCGGATCACCGAGGGCCGCGCCCCCAGCGCTTCCTCCTCGGCGGTCGAAGTGGCGCTCCCGCAGTCCGCCGCCCGCCTCCTGAAGCTCAGGCCCGGCGCCCGTCTCACCCTCGTCGACCGGCTCGACGGCGTGAAGGTGAGCGTCGAGATCGTCGGCCTGTACCGGCCCGTCCGCACCGACGCCCCGTACTGGCAGCTCCTCGACGACCTGCGCGGCCGCGGTGTCAACAAGCTCGACTTCACGACGTACGGCCCCCTGCTCGCCGCCCCCGACACCCTCACCGGCGGCCGGGTGACCGCCGGTCCGTCGGCGTGGCTGGCGACGGCCGACTTCTCGACGCTGACGACCGCCCGGATCGGCGCCCTGCGCGAGGCGGCCCGCGCGGGCGGTGCGGCGATGCGCGGCGAGTCCGCGCTGAGCGGCACGACGGCCGCGAACACCCAACTGCCCACCGTCCTCGACCGGGTCGAGCGTTCGCTGCTCGTCTCCCGCTCCACCCTCCTGATCGTCGCGCTCCAGCTGGCGCTCCTCGCGGGCTGCGCGCTGCTCCTGGTGGCCCGGCTGCTGAGCTCCCAACGCGCGGGCGAGACCCGGCTGTTGAGGGCGCGCGGCGCCTCCCGCCCCCGGGTCGCGGGCCTGGCCGCCCTGGAGGCGCTGCTGCTCGCCGTCCCCGCCGTGGCGCTGGCGCCCCTGTTGGCCGGACCGCTGACCCGGCTGCTCGCCGGGCAGGGCGCGCTGGCCCGGATCGGCCTGCACCTCGACGTACCGGCCGCCGGACGGATCGGAGTGTGGCTGGTGGCGGCCGGAGTGGCCCTGGGCTGCGCACTGGCGGTGACGCTGCCCGCGCTGACGTCGTCCTTCGAACGCGGCAGCCGGGCCCGCGCCCTGCCCGGCGCGATCCGCTCCGGCGCGGACATCGGCCTGCTGGTGATCGCCGGGGTCGCGTACTGGCGGCTCGACGGCCAGACCACCGGCGCGGTGACCGACGACAGCTCCGATTCCCTGGGCGTCGACCCGCTGCTGGTCGCCGCCCCCGCCCTCGCCCTGCTCGCCGGTACGGTCCTCACCCTCCGCCTCCTGCCCCCGCTGGCCCGCCTCGCCGAACACCGGGCGGCCGCCGGGCGGGGTCTCGCCGCCGCCCTCGCGGGCTGGCAGATCGGCCGTCGCCCGGGACGCGGCGCGGGTCCGGTGCTGCTGCTCGTCCTCGCCGTGGCGCTGGGCATGCTGGCCATCGCCCAGGGCGCCTCCTGGAACCGCTCGCAGGACGACCAGGCCGACTTCCGCGCCGGAGTACCGGTCCGCGTGACCGCCAACGGCCAGGACGACCTCGGCCGCACCGACGAGTACGCGGCCCTGGACGACGTACGGCAGACCGCTCCCGCCGTCCGCACGGAACTCCCCCTGTCCGGCGACCGCACGGCCTCCGTCCTGGCCCTGGACACCGCGCACGCGGCGGACGCGATGCTGATGCGCCGGGACCTGGCGTCCGAGCCGGTACGGCCGCTGCTCGCCGGGCTCGGTCCGAAGGGCTCGACGGCGGGCGCGAAGGTGCCCGAGGGCACGTCCCGGCTGCGGCTGACGGCGACCCTGGGCGGCGCGACGGCGGACACGGTGGCCGATGTGACGGTGACCCTGGAGGACCGCTACGGCACCCCGTACCGCGTCCCGGCGGGCACCCTCGCGGGCGACGGCCGCCCGCACGCCCTCGAACTCGCCGTCCCGTCGGGCCCGTTGACACTGACGGACGTACAGCTGGTCCAGCCGCTCCCCGTCGGCCGGGGACAGCAACAGCGGCTGTCCCTGGGCGGGTTGGCGGCCGTGGGGGCCGACAAGGCCGTACGACAGGTGCGGTTGCCGTCCGACTGGACGGTCGACTCCCTCGCCGACGGGATCGTCGAGAACGTGGACGCCAGCAATCTCCCCACCAAGGCGCGGGTGACGGGGGCACGGCCGCCGACCGCCGAGTACGGCACCGGGTACATCCCGGCCGACAACCCGTACGTCATCGCCTCGTTGACCGTCCGCCTCCAGGTCGCGCAGGCCGCGCCGCCGGAGCTGACGGCCGTCGCGACCGACCGTTACCTGGAGTCGGCGGGCGCCCGTACCGGGCAGCGGGTGGACGTGACGTTCGGCGGCCGGACGCTGCCGGTGCGGATCGTGGCGTCGGTCGAGGCGCTGCCGACGACGGTGGGCGACGGCGGGGCCCTGCTGGTCGATCTGCGGTCCGTGAACCGGGTGTTGGAGGCGCGGTACGGGGAGAGTGTGGCGCCGACGGAGTGGTGGCTGGAGACCGACCGGCCGGCGGAGGTCGCGGCGGCGCTGCGGGGCCGGCCGGACATCGACCCCGCGCAGGTCGTCGTACGGGACGAGATCGCCGCCGAGTTGCGCGACGACCCGTTCGGGGCGGGCCCCGAAGCGGCGTTCACGGCGGCGGCCGGGGTCGCGGCGGCGCTGGCCGCGCTCGGGTTCGCGGTGAGCGCGACGGGCTCCCTGCGGGAGCGGGACTCGGAGTTCGCGGTCCTGCGCGCGCTGGGCGCCCCGCGCCGCGGACTGGCCCGCACGATCGCCGTCGAGCAGGGCGTCCTGGTGACGCTGGCCCTGCTGGTGGGCACGGCCCTCGGAACGGTACTGGCGCGCGCGGTGATCCCCCTGATCGTCCTGACCGGCGAGGCGACGCGTCCGGTGCCGGGGGTGCTGGTCCAACTGCCCGTGTCACGGGTGGCGTTGCTGCTGGCGGCGGTGGCGGTGACGCCGCTGGTCGTGACGGGCGCACTGGCGTTGCGGCGGGCGAATCCGGTGGCGGCGCTGCGGGAGCAGGGGAGCGAGTGAGATGAAGTCCGTACGTGTCCCCGGGGTCCCCGGTATGCGCGCCTCTCGGATCCGCGCCCGTCTGATGCGGGCCCCTCGGCTCCGCGCGCCCTGGATCCGCACCCGGCTCCGGGCCGCCCCCGGTGCGGCCGCGGCCCTCGCCCTGATGGTGGTGCTCACCGCCTGCCTCGCCGCCGCCTTCCCGCGCGCGGTCGACCACTACGAGGACGCGGGCCTGCACCACGCCGTCGAGGAGGCCGGCCCCGACCAGACGTCCGTACAGCTGTACGCGCAGCCCGAGTACGGGATCATCTCGGAGCAGGACGTCAGTCCCTCGGTCCTGGCCGACCAGTACGCGAAGATCCTCGCCACGGTCGAACGGCCCGTGGTCCCCGACGAGTCCCAGTCCACGTACGGCGTGCGCACCGCGAGCAGCTTCGAGGTGCCGGACGCCTGGATCCCGCAGCCCACCGGCACGCCCGCGCAGGTCACGCTGGTCGCGCAGGCAGGCCTCGCCGACCACGTCCGCTCGGTCACCGGCCGGCTGCCGCGCGCGTCGGCCTCGACGTCCGCGTCGACGCCCGAGGTGGAGGCGGCGGTCAGCGCGGCGACGGCCAAGAGCCTGCACATCAGGGTGGGTTCACGCATCCACGTCCCCGGCGAGGGCCGCGACCCGCTGGTCGTCCGCGTCACCGGCATCGTCACCCCGAGCGACCCGGCGGGCGCCTACTGGTCCACCCACCCCGTCCTGCACCGCCCCTCCCTGGTCCCGGTCCCCGGCGCGAACATGGAGAAGTACTGGCTCGGCGCCCTCCTGCTCGCCCCCGAGGCGGCCCCCGCGCTGCTGGGCACGCCCGGAAACCCTTGGCGCTACTGGCAGTTGGCCCCGGTCACGAACGCCCTGCACGCCTACGAGGCCGACCGGCTGAGGACCGCCGTGGCCTCCCTGGAAGCCGGCCCGGCGCTCCAGAAGATCCGTGAGGTCACCGGCCCCCTGACGGACGCCGACACCGACCTCGACGACATCCTGGCCTCCTACGACCGCCTCGGCGAGGGCGTCACCCCGCTGATCGCGGTGGCCGCGTGCGGCGCCGGCACGGTGGCCGCCGTGGTCCTCCTCATGGCGGGCGGCCTCGCCGCCGACCGCCGCCGCACCGAACTCGCCCTGCTGCGCGCCCGCGGCGCCTCCCTGCGCGGCCTGGCGGCCCGCCTGTGCGCGGAGACGGCGACGGTGGCCGTCCCGGCGGGGGCCGTGGGCCTGACGGCGGCGTTGCTGCTGATCCCCGAGGCCCGCACGACGTACGCCGTCGCGGCGGCCGCGGCGGTCACGACGGCAGCCTGCGCGGCCCTCCCGGTGCGCGCGATGGTGGCCCACCGGGTGGTACGGCTGCACACCGGCCGCGAGGACGTGGCGACGGTACGACCGTCCCGCCGCCGCACGGTCGCCGAGCTGACCCTCCTCGTCCTGGCCCTGGCCGCGGTGGAGACCCTGCGCCGGAGAGGCGCGGAGGCCGACGAACTCTCTTACGTGGCCCCGGTGTTGACGGGAGTGATCGCGGCCCTGGTCCTGGTCCGCCTCTACCCGCTCCCCCTCCGCCGCCTGGCCCGCCCGGCAGGCCGCCTCCGCGGCGTGGTCGCCCACCTCTCCCTGGCCCGCGCGGGCCGCACCTCGGCCTCCGCGGTCCTCCCCCTCCTGGCCCTCCTCACCGCCCTGACGACGGCCGCTTTCGGCGGCTCGGTCCTGACCGGCGTGAGCGAGGCCCGCGACCGCGCGGCCCTCTCCACGGTCGGCGCGGACGCCCGCGTGGACGCGGAGGGCCCCCTGCCGTCGACGCTGTCCGCCCGGGTCCGCGAGACTCCGGGTGTGCGGGCCGTGACGCCGGTGAGCATCGCCTACCAGGCCCAGCTCGACAACGGCCGCCAGTCGGCACCGGTGGTGGGCGTGGACCCGGTGGGATATGCGGAGTTGGCGAGGAGGACGGGCTTGGGGCCGTTCGATGAGGACGAGTTGAGGAAGTCGGGGGCGGGGTCGGATTCGGGTTCGGGGTCGGATTCGGGTTCGGGGTCGGATTCGGATTCGAGATCGGGATCACGGTCGGGATCGGGATCGGTCCTGCCGGCGGTGGCGTCCCCCACGGTCGCCGCGACGTACGGCACCCGCCCCTTCCCCGTGAACCTCCCGGACGGTACGTCCTTCACCGCCCGCATCACAGCGATCCGCGACCGCACCCCGGCGGTGGCCGGCACGGAGTTCCTACTGGTGAACAGGGCGGCCCTGCCCGAGGCCGCGGCCCGCCCGACGGCCCTGCTGGTGACGGGCCCGGACGTGGACGGCCAGGCCCTGCGCAAGGTGACGGCGGGAGCGGGGGCAGGGGCGGGGGCAGCGCACGTCCAGTTGCGCGCGGAGGAACGAGCCGCCTACATCAACTCGCCCCTCCAGTCAGGCGCCGAACACATCTACACGGCGGCAGTGGCAGCGGGCGCGGGCTACGCCGTCCTCGCCCTCCTCCTCTCCCTCCTCCGCGCCGCCCCCGAACGCACCGCCCTCCTGGCCCGCCTCCGCACCATGGGCCTGACCCGCGCCCAAGGCCGCCGCCTCCTCATCCTGGAGTCCCTCCCCCAGGCCCTCCTGGCAGCCCTGGGCGGCGCATTGACAGGCTGGGCGACAGTGGCACTCCTCTCCCCGGGCATCGACCTGACGACCATCGCTCTCTCCACCAACCAATCGGGCGCGGGGAGAGCCGAGTTGATCCTGTCTCCGCTGTCCCTGGCGATCCCGGCGACCGCGGTTCTGCTGGTGACGGTGGGAGTGGCGGGGGTTCAGGCGTGGTGGTCGGGGAGACGGGGGGCGGTGGGGGAATTGAGGGCGGGGGATGCGAGATGACGGAGTATCTGGACCCACTTGACGTGCGGGCAGCCGCGCGGCCAGGGCAACGCCCACGCAGGCAGTCGACGCCCACCCGGCCACCCAGCCTGCGAGCAGGCGTACCACCAGAGCAACGCCCACCCGGGCAGTCGGCGCCCGCCCAGCCGCCCAGCCCGCGGGCAGGCGTGCCGCTAGGGGCGGCTCCCGGCCCAGAGAGAGGCGGCACCCCGCCAGCGCGGGCGAGCGACACCCACCCGACCTCAGCCCCCACCCAGGCCAGCGACCCGAGGAGCCGCAAGTGACCACCAACCCCACCCTCGCAGACCTGACCACCCGAGCCACCACGGCCCGCAACACCCCCACCTACGGCCACGACGCCCTCATCACCTGCGACCGCCTCGTCCGCATCTTCACCACGGACGGCATAGAGGTCCAAGCCCTCCAAGGCCTCGACCTCCTCGTCCGCGAAGGCGAGCTCATGGCCCTGGTAGGCGCGTCCGGCAGCGGCAAATCCACCCTGATGAACATCCTCGCCGGCCTCGACACCCCCACCGCCGGCGCAGCCCGCGTCGCCACCCACGACCTCCTCACCATGACCCCGAAGGACCGCCTCGCCTACCGCCGCAAAACCGTCGGCTTCGTATGGCAGCAAACGGCCCGCAACCTCCTCCCCTACCTGACCGCCGCCCAGAACATCACCCTCCCGATGCAACTGGCGACGAAGTCCACGGCCGAAGCCCGCAAGCCCGGCACTGCCCGCAATGCCCGCAATGCCCGCAAGGAACAGTCCGAACGAGCCCTGGAACTCCTGGAGTTGCTGGACATAGCCGACTGCCGGGACCGCCACCCGAACGAAATGTCCGGCGGCCAGCAACAACGCGTCGCGATAGCCGTAGCCCTCGCCAACGCCCCCGCCGTCCTCCTCGCCGACGAACCCACCGGCGAACTCGACTCCCACACCGCGGAACAGATCTTCGCCGCGTTCCGCACCGCCAACGAACACCTCGGCACGACGATCGTCATCGTCACCCACGACCAGGCGGTGGCGAACGAGGTCCGCCGCACGGTCGCCATCAGAGACGGCCGCACCTCCACGGAGGTCCTCCGCCGCAGCGAGGTGGACGCGACGACGGGCCACGAAACAGTCGTCGCCCGCGAATACGCCATGCTCGACCGAGCCGGCCGCCTACAGCTCCCCGCCGAGTACACGGAGGCCCTGGGCATGCGCGACCGAGTGGCCCTGGAACTGGAGCCCGACCACATAGGCGTATGGCCGGACGACAGCGACCACACCTGATCACTCACTCACACCCGATCACACCCCGTAACCAAACAGAAATGCGGCAAGGGTATTGACGCACCCAAAACCCACTGCCATGGTTACCGACATCGAGACATCAGATGTCTGACGTCAGATACTCAAGACCCCAGACCGAGCCACCGCCGCCACCCCGTACGGTGACTCCCTGAACTACCCCACCCGCCGCACCCGCCCGCCCGCCCGGAGGCCCGAAGATGTCGCTCTCCGAAGACCTCGCCGAACGCCTGCTCAGCGAGATCATCGACGGCACCTACCCGCCGGACGCCACCCTCCCCCCGGAGGGCGAGCTCGCCGAACAGGCCGCCGTGAGCCGGCTGACCGTCCGCGAGGCGGTGAAGCAGCTGCGCGCACAGAACGTCGTACGAGTGGTCCGCGGCCGTGGCACCTACGTGAACCCCCCGGACCGCTGGACGGCCCTGGAGCCCGTGGTCCGCGCCGCGTCCCGCTCCGCCCACACCTCGCTCTCCCAGCAGCTGATCGAGGCCCGCCGCCTCATCGAGAACGGCGCCACCGAACTGGCCGCGCTCCGCCGCGACGAGACCCACCTCGCCGAGCTGCGCGAACACCTCGACACCATGCGCGAGGCCGCCGACGAGGCCGACACGGAGAAGTTCGTCCAGGCCGACATCGACTTCCACGCCACGGTCATGCGCGCCACCGGCAACCTCTTCGTCCCCCTCCTCTTCGAGCCCTTCGGCCCGCTCCTCGCCGAGGGCCGCCGGGAGACCTCCGCGGTCCCCCAGATCCGCGTCAACGCCATCGCCCACCACGAGACGGTCCTGGCGGCACTGGAGTCCGGCGACCCGGACAAGGCCCGGAGCGCGATGAACGCCCACATGAACCAGACGGCGAACGACTACCGCACCCACGTACTGAAGTCCGCCGAGTAAGCCCCCCGCTCGCCCCGGGATTCCCCTCCCCGGCCCACCTCACCCCACTCCACTCCACTCCACCCCACCCAGGATTGGCCATGTCCCTACCCCGTCACGCCCTCCCGGAGTCGGAAGTACTCCAAAATATCCCCGTAATCAGGGACATCACCCCAACCACCGTGGCCGCGAGCCTCACCAAGGCCCCCCGCCTCGCCGTCCTCGACGACGACCCCACCGGCACCCAGACCGTCAAGGACATCCCGGTCCTCACCACCTGGTCCGTGGCCGACCTCCGCTGGGCCCTGCGCCAGGACAGCCCCGCCTTCTTCGTCCTCACCAACACCCGCAGCCTCGCCCCGCAGGACGCGGCCACCCGCAACCGCGAGATCGTCCGCGCCCTGCACGAGGCCTCCGAGGCCGAGCAGATCCCGTACGTCATCGCCTCCCGCGGCGACTCCACCCTCCGCGGCCACTTCCCGCTCGAAACGGACGTCCTGGCCGAGGAGTTGACGGCCCTGGGCACACCGCCGGACGGAGTCGTCCTGGTCCCGGCGTACATCGAGGCCGGCCGTCTCACCGTCGACTCGACGCACTGGATGCGCACCCCGGACGGTCTTCTCCCGGTCGGCGAGAGCGAGTTCGCGAAGGACGCCACCTTCGGCTACACCTCCTCCGTCCTGCCCGACTGGGTCGAGGAGAAGACGAAGGGCCGGGTCCCGGCCGACAAGGTCGTCCGCATCACCCTCGACGACCTGCGCACCGGCGGCCCGGCCCATGTCACCGACCGGCTGCGCGGCCTCCGCGACGGCGCGGTCGCGGTCGTGGACGCGGTCCGCGACGAGGACCTGCGTGTCCTGGCGCTGGCCGCGGCGGAGGCGGAGGCGCGGGGCACCCGCCTCCTCTACCGGGTGGGCCCGTCCTTCGTCCGAGCCCGCGCGGCCCAGCCCGCACACCCCCCGCTGTCCGCCACCGAACTCGCCCCCCTGCGCGCCCCGTCCCCACACGGCCTGATCGTGGTCGGCTCCCACGTCTCCCTCACCACCCGCCAACTGAACCACCTGCGCGAAACCACCCCGGACCTGGCCGAGTTCGAACTGGACGTGACCCAACTCCTGGACCCTGCCCGCCGGGAGACCCACATCCAAGAGACGGCGACGGCAGCCGCCACCGCGATGGCCACGGCGGACACGGTCATCCGCACCACCCGCACGGTCGTCACCGCGGCGGACCCCGACGAAAGCCTCGCCATCTCCCGCAGCGTCTCCGCCGCCCTGGTCGAAACGGTCCGCCGGATCACGGCCACCCGCCGCCCCGCCTTCGTCATCGCCAAGGGCGGCATCACCTCCAGCGACACCGCCACCCACGGCCTGGAGATCCGCCGAGCCTGGGCGAGGGGCACCCTCCTCCCCGGCATCGTCTCCCTCTGGCAGCCCGTCGACGGCCCCGCCACCGGCATCCCCTACATCGTCTTCGCCGGCAACGTCGGCGACGACACCGCCCTCACCACCGCGGTCGCCCTCCTGAGGAGCGCCGCCTGATGCTGCTGACCGGCCCGGAAGGCCTGAAGTCCCTGACAGAGGCCTACGCATCACACAGCGCCATCCCCGGCTTCGTCGCCTACAACTTGGAGACGGTCCAGGCGATAGTCGCGGCAGCGGAGGCGCACCCCACCCACCCCGTCCTCCTCCAGGCAGGCTCCAGCCCCTTCAAGCACGCGGGCAGGGACCCACTGATGCGCCTGGCGCTGGACGCGGCGGCAACATCCTCAGCCTCCCTGGGCGTCCACCTCGACCACAGCCGCGACCTCGACGAAATCACCGCCTGCCTCAAGGCCGGCTACACCTCGATCATGGTCGACGGCTCCCACCTCCCCTTCGCCGACAACATCGCCCTCACCCGCGAGGCGGTACGCCGCGCCCGCGACCACGGAGCCTGGGTGGAGGCCGAGTTGGGCGCCCTCCCCGGCGACGAGGACATCTCGACGAACGCGACCACGACACCCACCGCGATGACCGACCCCGCCCAGGCGGCGGACTTCGTCGCACAGACCGACGTAGACGCCCTGGCGGTAGCGGTAGGCAACGTCCACGGCTTCACCACCACCCCGGTAACCCTGGACCTCCCCCGCCTGGCAAAGATCCACTCAACAGTCCCGATCCCCCTGGTCCTCCACGGCGCCAGCGGCCTCCCCACCCCCCAACTCCAGGGCGCCCTCACCAGAGGCGTAGCCAAAATCAACGTCAACGCAGAACTCCGCAGGGCCTACCTCCAGGCAGTCCAGTCCCAACTCCCCAACGCCCTACCGGGCTCAGACGTGGTGAGCATCTGGACAGCAGGCCGACAAGCGGTAACAGAGGCAGCGTCCCGAATCATCACCCAGCTGTCACAACAGCCGTAACAACGACCGCCAGCAGATCTCGCCCGAGTAGCTACGGGCAGGCGTGCCGCTAGAAGCGGCGCCCACCCAAACAGG
The DNA here is from genome assembly GCF_040644695.1 of Streptomyces sp. NPDC046909. NCBI lineage: Bacteria > Bacillati > Actinomycetota > Actinomycetes > Kitasatosporales > Streptomycetaceae > Streptomyces > Streptomyces sp. NPDC046909. The sequence continues at coordinate 70,690 of NZ_JBEYXC010000008.1, forward strand.
CGACGCCACTCAACCCCGCGCCGTCTGCGGGCAGGCGTGCCGCTAGGGGCGGCACGGGTGGGCGCAGGCGCGCGGGCGAGCGCACCCACCCCCACCCCAGCCCCCACTCCGGCAACCCCACCGGAAACGGCACCCCAAAACAGCCCGCACCCCAAGTAACCCGCACCCCACCCAACCCAACGCCCCCCTCCCCAGAAGGACCCCTCATGACCCCCCGCCCCCGTCCCCGCACCGCCGTCCTCGGCCTGGGCGCCATGGGCCTCCCCATGGCCACCCGCCTGGCCACTCAACTCCCCGTAACCGCATACGACATCTCGGAGTCCCGCCTCGCCCAGCTCGCCGCAGCGAACGGCACCCCCGCCCCCACCCCCGCCGAAGCCACCCGCGAAGCCGACGTCGTCCTCCTCGCAGTCCGCGACCAACACCAAGTAGAGGAAGCCCTCTTCGGCCCGAACGGCGCCACAGAAACCCTCCGCCCCGACACCACCGTCATCCTCACCAGCACAGTCGGCCCGGAAGCCGCCCGCACCACCGCCACCCGCCTCGCAGAGCACGGCATCCGCACAGTCGACGCCCCCGTCAGCGGCGGCCCCACCCGAGCCGGCAACGGCGACCTGCTCATCGTCGTGGGCGCGGACGACAAGGCCCTGACCCAGGCCCGCCCCGTCCTGGACCTGCTCGCCTCCACCCTCACCGTCGTAGGCGAGAACCCCGGCGACGGCCAGTCCCTCAAGGCGATCAACCAGCTCCTCGCAGGAGTCCACATCGCCGCCGCCGCAGAAGCGATCGCCCTCGCCCGAGCCCTGGGCCTGGACCCCGCGACCGTCGTCGAAAGCCTCCGCCACGGAGCCGCGGGTTCCTTCATGTTCGCGGACCGAGGCCCCCGCATGGTCGAGACGTACGCCGACGACACCACCCCCGAGGTGAAGTCCCGTCTGGACATCTTCGTGAAGGACATGGGCATCGTCACCGGCATCGCGAGGGACGCCCACGTCCCCGTCCCCCTCGCCTCGGCCGCCCAGCAGCTCTACCTGCTCGGCGAGGCGGCAGGCCTCTCCGCGGAGGACGACTCATCAGTGGTCACGATCCTCTCCCCAAGGAAGACCCCCACCACTACCCCCACGGCCCCCACCACCCCCACCGCTCCCAACTCCCCATCCCAGAAGGCCGGTTCACGATGAGCCACACCACCCTCCTCCTGATAGCCGCCGCAGGCGTGGCAACCCTCCTGCTCCTCATCCTCCGCGCCAAGGTGCAACCCTTCGTCGCCCTGGTCGTCGTCTCCATCGGCGTCGCCCTCGCCGCAGGCGTCCCCGCCGCCGACCTGGTGAAGACGATCGAGGAGGGCATGGGCGGCACCCTCGGCCACATCGCCACGATCATCGCCCTGGGCGCGATGATCGGCCGGATCATCGAACTCTCCGGCGGCGCGGCCGCGTTCGCGCACTCCCTCATCGACCGCTTCGGCTCCCGGCGCACGCCCCTCGCCCTCACCGTCGCCGGTTTCGTCCTCGGCATCCCGGTCTTCTTCGAGGTCGGCCTGATCATCCTGATGCCGATCGCGTACGGCGTCGCCCGTGCCTCCCGCAAGCCGCTCCTGGTCTACGCCCTCCCGATGGGCGCGGCGATGCTCACGGTCCACGCCTTCCTGCCCCCGCACCCCGGCGCGGTCGCCGTCACCCAGGCCATCGGCGCCGACCAGGGCCTGGTCCTGCTGCTCGGCATCCCGGTCACCGCGGTGGTCGTGCTGCTCGGCTACCTGGTCTCCCGCCGGATGACCCGCCGCGAGTACCCGATGGACCCGGCGGTGCACGCGGAGGTCTACGGCGAGCAGCCCGACCCCACCACCGACGGCGGTGTCGGCTCAACTCCCGCCGCAACCAAGGCGGATGACGGCCACGGCACCGCCGTACTCACCAAGCCCGCACCGACGACGACCACCACGGACCCGGCCCCGTCCCTGGCCTCGTCCCCGGACCCGTCCCACCCCGCCGCCCCCTCCTTCGGCATGGTCCTCGCCCTGATCGTCACCCCGATCCTGCTGATCCTCGCCGGTACTCTCGGCCAGAACATCCTCGCCGAGGGCTCCACGTTCCGCGCGGTCCTCACGGTCCTCGGCGCCCCGATGGTCGCCCTGCTCATCGACGTGGCGCTGTGCGCGTACCTCCTCGGCGCCCGCCGCGGCTGGGACCGCACGCACATCGCGAACGTGATGGGCTCGGCCCTGCCCTCCGTGGCGATGGTGATCCTGGTGGCGGGCGCCGGCGGTGTCTTCGGCAAGGTGCTGGTGGCGAGCGGCATCGGCGACGCGATCGCGGACGTCCTGGACAGGACCGGTCTCCCGGCGCTCGTGCTGGCGTTCCTCACCGCGCTCGCCCTGCGCGCCGCCCAGGGCTCCACGACCGTCGCGCTGATCACGACGGCGGGCATCCTGACCCCGCTCCTCCAGCGCGCCGACCTGTCGACGCCCCAACTCTCCCTGGTCGCCCTGGCGATGGGCGCGGGCGGCCTGGCCGTCTCGCACATCAACGACGCCGGCTACTGGATGTTCACCAAGCTGGCCGGCCTGGACGTGGCGAGCGGCCTGCGCACCTGGACGGTCCTGACGACCACGATGGGCGTCATCGGCTTCGCCCTGACGGCCGCACTGTGGCCGCTGGTGTAAAGCCCGCCGGTGTAAGGCCCGCTGATGTTAGACCTCTGAAGCAAAGGCCTCTGAAGCAAAGGTTTTGAAGCAAAGGCCTCTGAAGTGATCCACGGCCTCAGCGCACGCTGAGCCCGAAGTCCCCAAGTCCCGCACGCCGTACGGCGATCGACCCGTACGGCGTGCGCAGCCGCAGCCACGCCCCGGACGAGAACAACGCCGGTTCCTCGGCTCCCCGCAGGAACCCCAGCGACTGGGCGGCATGCACGGCCCGTACGGGCAGCTGCGTGTCGCCCACGCTCCGGGACCAGATCTCCCGCCCGATCCGGTCGAGTTCGGCACGGGTACGCCCTTCAGGCGCCAACTCCCCGGTACGGGCCCGGAATTCGGCGACGCCCGCACCCACCATCGTCCGCAGCGCGTCCGCCGCGGGCAACCCGGGCACGGCCCGCCAGCCACCGCGAGGCGGCAGCACCCCGGCCCAGGGCGGCCCGGTGACGGCCTCCGGTACGACGGCGGTGGCCGCCGCCTCGTCCACGGACTCCAGCAACTCCCCCGCGGACACGGTCACATCGAGGGTGGCGTCCAGCCCGTTCTCGTACGGCTTCGCCAGCCGCGCCGCGCGGATCGCCAGTACCTCGAAGGACGGCGGCCGTCCGAAGACGGCGAGCGCGGTGCCGGCCGCCTGCAACCGCACGGCGGCCGCGCGGTCGTAGTGGATCAGCCGGGAGAGGAAGGCCGCGAGATCCGCCGCCTCCCCCTCGTCGGCGAGGTGGAGCACCGTCATGCGGCGACGGCCTCCTCCTCGTCGTCATCCCGGTATCCCTCCAGGAACTCCCGTTCGTCGGAGGTGATCCGCCGTGGCCGCTGCGTCTCGAAGTCGAACGGCACTATGACCGTCGAGGCGCGCACGTACACCAGGTCGTCGTCCTTCACCTCGTACGCGATGGTGAAGGACGCGGCCCTTATCTCGGTGACCCACAGCTCGATGTCCACCGGCGTGTGCCGGTGCACGAGCTGCCGCTTGTAGTCGATCTCATGGCGCGCCACCACGGACCCCTGCTTGAAGTCCTTCTCCGGGCGGAACAGGAAGTCGATACGGGCTTCCTCCAGGTAGCGGAGGAAGACCACGTTGTTGACGTGGCCGTACGCGTCCATGTCCGCCCAGCGCAGCGGGCAGTGGTAGATGTGCCGCAAGATCGATCAGCCCCGGGTCAGCTTCTTGTAGGTGGCGCGGTGCGGACGAGCGGCCTCGGCACCCAGCCGCTCGATCTTGTTCTTCTCGTACGACTCGAAGTTGCCCTCGAACCAGAACCACTTGGACTCACCCTCGTAGGCGAGGATGTGCGTGGCCACTCGGTCCAGGAACCACCGGTCGTGGGAGACGACCACGGCCGCACCCGGGAACTCCAGGAGCGCGTTCTCCAGGCTGCTGAGGGTCTCGACGTCAAGGTCGTTGGTCGGCTCGTCGAGGAGCAGCAGGTTGCCGCCCTGCTTGAGGGTGAGCGCGAGGTTGAGGCGGTTGCGCTCACCACCGGAGAGCACCCCGGCCGGCTTCTGCTGGTCGGGACCCTTGAACCCGAAGGCCGAGACATACGCCCGGGAGGGCATCTCGACCTGACCCACGTTGATGTAGTCGAGCTCATCACTCACGACGGCCCAAAGGGTCTTCTTCGGGTCGATGTTGGCGCGGCTCTGGTCGACGTACGAGATCTTGACGGTCTCGCCGACCTTGATGGACCCGGAGTCGGGCGTCTCAAGCCCCTGGATCATCTTGAAGAGCGTGGTCTTGCCGGCACCGTTGGGGCCGATGACGCCCACGATGCCGTTACGCGGCAGCGTGAACGAGAGATCGTCGATCAGCACCTTGTCGCCGAAGGCCTTGGAGAGGTTGTTGACCTCGACGACGATGGAGCCCAGTCGCGGGCCCGGCGGGATCTGGATCTCCTCGAAGTCCAGCTTCCGCATCTTGTCGGCCTCGGCGGCCATCTCCTCGTACCGCGCGAGACGGGCCTTGGACTTGGCCTGCCGCCCCTTGGCGTTGGAGCGGACCCACTCGAGTTCTTCCTTCAGACGCTTCGCACGCTTGGCGTCCTTCTGGCCCTCGACCTTGAGGCGGGAGGCCTTGTTGTCGAGGTACGTGGAGTAGTTGCCCTCGTAGGGGATGGCCCGGCCGCGGTCGAGCTCCAGGATCCACTGGGCGACGTTGTCGAGGAAGTACCGGTCGTGGGTGACGGCGACGACGGTGCCGGGGTACTTCGCGAGGTGCTGCTCCAGCCACTGCACGGACTCGGCGTCCAGGTGGTTGGTGGGCTCGTCGAGCAGCAGCAGGTCGGGTGCCTCGAGCAGCAGCTTGCACAGCGCGACGCGGCGGCGCTCACCACCGGAGAGGTTGGTGACGGCCCAGTCGCCGGGCGGGCAGCCCAGCGCGTCCATGGCCTGCTCCAGCTGGGTGTCCAGGTCCCACGCGTTGGCGTGGTCCAGGTCCTCCTGCAACTTGCCCATCTCTTCGAGCAGCGCGTCGGAGTAGTCGGTCGCCATCAGCTCGGCGACCTCATTGAAGCGCTTGAGCTTGCCCATGATCTCGGCGGCGCCGTCCTGCACGTTCTCCAGAACGGTCTTGGACTCGTCGAGCGGCGGCTCCTGAAGCAGCATCCCGACGCTGTAGCCCGGCGACAGGAACGCATCCCCGTTCGACGGCTGCTCAAGCCCCGCCATGATCTTCAGAACGGTGGACTTACCGGCACCGTTCGGCCCGACCACACCGATCTTCGCGCCGGGCAGGAAGCTCAGCGTCACGTCGTCAAGGATCACCTTGTCGCCGTGTGCTTTACGCGTCTTGCGCATGGTGTAGATGTACTCAGCCAAGAGAAACCGTCCGGCAGCTTGAGATCTGGCAGTGGGCAGATACACCCCATCTTGCCGTACGTCCATCCCCGGACGGAAACCGATACCGTCAGGCCCCTCGCCCGGCCACTCCACCCGGTGACGACCCCGTCACACAGGGTCGTACGGCCGTGCCGCTCAGCCCTGTGCGGGTGTCTTCTTCTTGCGCACCAGCAGCAGTGCCGTCGCGCCGATCACCACGAACCCGATCCCGACGCCGACGACCGTCGGCGTCGCGCCGGAGCCGCCCGTCTCGGCCAGGTTGGTGCCCGCCGTGGCGCCGCCGACCGTGGCCGGGCTGGGTTCGCTCAGGGTCTGGGTGGCGTCGCCGGTCTCCGCGCCCTGGGTCTGGCAGTCGAGGACGCCGGTGAAGCGCTTCGCGAGGCCGCCAGGGCCGGTGATCGTGAAGTCGTACGCCTGGTCCTCCTGGAGCGGGATCGTGACCGTGCGCGACTCGCCCGCCGGGATGCTGTGCTCGATGCCCATCAGCTCGAAGGTGAAGGGCGCGTCGCCCTCGTTGGCCGCGGTGATGTCGACGCCGTTCTCGGCGCAGTTCTTCGCCGCGGACAGCGCGGGTATCGCGCCCTGGTCGGCCCAGGTCGCGCTCGCCGTCGCCGAGACCGTCGACTCGCTGGAGCCGGCCAGGATCTGGGTCTGGCTCCGGCTCTCGGAGGTGAACGCGCGGCCCACCGGCACGGTCGTGGAGGCCTGCACGGTCAGCTCGGCCGAGCCGGCCGCCGCCTTCGCGGGCACGTCGAAGAAGAGCTCGCTGCCGTTGTGCGCGGCGGTGAGGACCTTGCCGTCCTTGCCCACGATCCGCACCCCGCTGGTGACGGCGTCCGCCGGCGGGGTCACCGTCACGGCGTCCGCGTTGGTGCGCACCGTCACGGGCCCGAGCAGTCCGCCGGGGCGCCCGGAGACCGCGGCGCCGTCGAGGGTGAGCGAGGCCGCGGGTTCCGCCAGCTCGCGGGCGCTGCGCTGGAGGTAGTCGGCGAGCTTCTCGGCCTGCGGGTCGAGGGCGTCGACGGCCGCGTCGTCCGAGTAGCGCCAGATGGCCACCTGCGTGCCGGCCGCCGCGTCCTCCTCGGTGAGCCCGCCCTTGACGCCGGCCTCGGCGGCGAGCGTCGCGAGGTCGTTCACCTGCGGGTAGGAGTTCTGGAGGATCCAGCGGATCTTGCCGGCGTTCTTGTTGGCGCCCAGCGAGGTGCCGCTCCACGGTGTCTCGTGGTACTTGGCGTCCCGCTGTGTGGGGTTGTGGAGGTCGACGCAGTACGTCTGGAGGGTGCCGCCGCCGTCGACGGACATCTCGAACAGGCCCGCCGAGACCTCCAGGTCCCCGGAGTCGTCGTGTATGACGGCCGTGCCGTAGGTCTTCAGCCCGCCTATGGTGGCGGTCGCCCCGCCCTGGCTCTGCGCCGTGCCGTCAGCGGCGGCGGCAGCCGTCCCGGTACCGGCCGCCGTCAGCACACCGGCCGCGACGATCCCGGTGACCAGCGTCGCGGCGGCACCGCGGACCGTCCCTCGCCCGCACGCGGACAACAACGCAGAAAACACAGAATTCCCCTTCGCGCAGGACCCGTTGATGTGGGGGAACGGTCCCACCAGCAGAATCAGCAGCCCCGAGAGCTATGCCCGGCATCCTAGGTATGTGCTCGCACCACGGTTCCCGGTGATGCGGTCGGGCGGCCGATCCGACTCGGAATCGTTATCGCCAAGATCGCTTACGACCAGGGCTTATCGACAAATCCACCGGGGTCGTTCGGCGCGCATTCGCCGATAAGCCGCACTTCGGTCGGCCGCCGTGAGGTCAGCTGCCGTCACGTCACCGCGACGGGCTCCCGGTCCTGTTGCTCCGCCGCCTCGCCGACGGGCGTCTCCCAGTTCGGCTCGGTCTGCGAAGATCCGTGCGGCGACGGTTCGTGCTGCGTCGCCGCTCCGACCGCCTCCGGTTTCCGCCCGCGCCGGAACAACGACACCCCCCGCGCCATGTCGTGGCCGATCGCCACCGCGTCGATGTCCGCCGAGGTCCAGGTCTGCCCCTCGCGCACCTCCGTGCGGACCTTCAACCGGCCCTGGACGATGACGGGTTCACCCACCGACAGCGAGTCCCCCGCGTTGGCGGCGAGCTGCCGACTGGCCCACACCGTGAAGAAGTTGGTGTGCCCGTCCCGCCACTCGCTCTTCTCCCGATCCAGATAACGCGAGGTCACCGCCAGCCGGAACCGCACCGACGGACCGTTCTGCGTCTCCCGGCACACCGGCTGTGTCGCCACGTTCCCGACCACGCCGATGATCGTCTCGTTCATCTCGAACCCCTCCCGCGTACGCCGACGGGCCCGTCCCGTACGGCTGCGTCTGCTCCGCCGACCGCGTCCTGCGCGATCGCCGCGAAGCCAGACTGCCGCCGCCGGCCCGAGCCCGCCGAGCGCTGTGGACCAGGGATGTGCCTGTGGAAAACTCCGTCACCCGAACGAGCGACGCCCACCCCGAGAAGCCCCGGAGCCCCACCAAAAGGGCAGGTCACCGCACCCCACTCCCCACCCCCCGGTCACCGCACCCCGGCCTCCACCCCCAACACCCTCCCGTACTGCTCCCGAACCTCCCGGTACCGCAGCAGCTCCGCCGCCACCGGATCCAGCACCCGGGCCCGCCCGCACCCGGCCGCCGCCTCACGGAGCCGCCGTTCCGCCTCCATGCCGTACCGCCGGGCGGGCCCGCGTGCCGCGATCCGACAGCTCCACTCGACGAGCGGTCCGCCGATGATCCCGGCCACCATCAGCAGCACCGGCACCCCGAGGTTCGGCGCCATGAACCCGACGATCTGCCCCACCAGCCACAGCCCGCCCACGACTTGAAGCAGCGTCATGGACGCCTGCGCGAGCACGGCCGCCGGCCACCACCCCGGCCGCGGCGGGCGCCCCGGCGGCAGTCCCGCGCGCGCGGCGAGGTCGTCCAGCGCCTCGGGCAGCCCCTGCGAGCCGCGCGCGGCCGCCTCCCGCACCGCCAGGGCCCACGGCGCCGGGAGTCCGGTCGAGGCCCGTTCCGCCACCGTCCGCACCGCCTGCTCGACGCGCTGCCGCGCGGTGGCCTCCTCGTCGGCCTGGGAGCGCAACGGGAGCCGTCCGGTGGGCGGTTCGAGCCGGTCCTGGTACCAGCGCCACAGCCGCAGCCACGGCGTCCCGCACGCGCGGTTGGCGTTGCGCAGCCACGCCCGCTCGGCCGCCTCGCCCGCCGCCGTCGCCCCGACCGCGTCGGCGAGCCGTACGGCGAACTCGTCCCGCGCCTCCTCGCTCAGCCCGGTCCGCCGCCCGGTCGCGTACACGGGCCGCAGCCGCCACGCGGCGGCGTCCACATCGGCCGAGATCCGCCGCGCGGGCGCCCCGCGCTCGGTCACGAACTGCCCGAGCGCTTCACGCAGTTCACCGAGACCATCGCCCGTGAGCGCGGACAGCGCGAGCACGGTCGCGCCCGGTTCGCCGTACTCGCCGAGCGCGATCCCGTCCTCGTCGAGCAGCCGCCGCAGATCGTCGAGGACCTGCTCGGTGGCCTCGCCGGGCAGCCGGTCGATCTGGTTGAGGACGACGAACATGACCTCCGCGTGCCCGGCCATGGGCCGCAGATACCGCTCGTGCAGCACGGCATCGGCGTACTTCTCCGGGTCGACGACCCAGATCACCGCGTCCACGAGATCGAGAACACGATCCACCTGCTCCCGATGCTGCACGGCCGCCGAATCATGATCCGGCAGATCCACCAGCACAAGCCCCCGCAGCAACGCCTCCGACTCGGCGCTCTGCAAGGGCCGCCGCCGCAGCCGGGGCGGAATCCCGAGCCGCTCGATGAGATTCGCCGCCCCGTCGCTCCAACTGCACGCGATGGGCGCGGCGGTGGTGGGACGCCGTACGCCCGTCTCCGAGATGGTCACCCCGGCCAGCGCGTTGAACAGCTGCGACTTCCCGCTCCCCGTGGCCCCCGCGATGGCGACGACGGTGTGCTGCCCCGACAGCCTGCGCCGCGCGGCGGCCTCGTCGAGCACCCGCCCCGCCTCGGCGAGGGTCCGGCTGTCGAGCCGCGTCCGCGACAGCCCCACGAGCTCGCGCAGCGCGTCGAGCCGGGACCTGAGCGGTCCGTCGTACGCCAGAGGGGCCGCGATCTGCGCGGCGGCGCCCCGCGTCTCCACGACGGCGACGGGCTCCGCCACGGCGGTCTCGCTGACCCGCCGCGCGATCAGCCCGTCGTCCCAGGAGCCCGAGGAGTCGGTACGGTCCTCCGCGCGCCCTGAGGCGTCGAAGTCCTCCACGCGCGCGTGCCCGTCCCCCCGCTCCTCGGCCTCGCCGTCCGCGGACCCCCTGGCGTCCCCGGCTTCCACGCCCTCGTCCTCGTCCGGCATGCCGTGCTGGTCCTCGTCCTGGTCTTCGTCCTCGCAGACGATGTCCTCGGCGTGATCGGTCTGGTCCTCGTCAGTGACGGCGGTCACCGGTCACCTCTCCTTCTGCAGTACGGACAGCGCGGCGATGAGTTCGGCCTGCGGCTCCGGGTGTACGCCGAGGGCGTCGAGCGGGGCGAGCCGGCGCTCCCGTTCGGTGTGCACGACCCGGTCCAGGTGCTCGGTGAGCAGCCGTCCGCCCCGGTCGCGCAGCCTGAGCGCGCCGTGCGCCCCGATCCGCTCGGCGAGCCCCTCGCCCGCGGAGCGCGCCCTGCGGCCGCCGAGCAGGGCGGTGGCGACGAGCGCGGCGATCACCTCGGGATCGGGCGCGACCCCGCGGTCGAGGTCGCGCACCTCTTCCTCGGCGTACTCCTCCAGCTCGCGCCGCCACCGTCGTACGGCCATCCCGATCCGGTGTTCCGCGCTCTCCAGCGTCGGGTCGGGGCCGGCCAGTTCGGGGGCACCGGCGGCCGGTTCGCGCCGCCAGGCCTCGTCGACGCGCTCGTCGGCGGCGCCGACGGCACACAGCAGGAGCGCGGCGAGGCTCTCCACGAGCGCGTCGAGGAGTTCCGCGGCGGAGCAGTCGAGCGGGAACGCCCGCCACCGCTTGAGGGCGTCCCCGGCGAGCACGGCACCGGCCTGGAGCCGTCCCCGTACGCGCGCGTGCTCGCTGTCGTACGCCCCTTCGACGGCGGCGGTGAGCCGCAGCGCGGCCGCGTACTGGGCGGCGGCGGCGCTGGCCAGTTCGGGCATCCGGGTCTTGAGCGAGTTCAGGACGCCGTGCGCGGTACGGCCCAGGGTGTGCTGCCGGGCGGCCGGGTCCTGCGCCTGGTGGACGAGCCAGGTCCTGAGCGGCGCGACGGCGGTGGCGGGGAGCAGTCCGCCGCCCCACGCCGACTCGGGGAGTTCGGGCACGGTGAATCGCGGTACGTCGCCGAGTCCGGCCTTGGTGAGCAGCGCCCCGTACTGGCGGGAGACCTCGGAGACGACCTGGTGCGGCACCCGGTCGAGGACGGTCACGAGGGTGGCGTCGTACTCCTTGGCGGTGCGCAGGAGGTGCCAGGGCACGGCGTCGGCGTACCGCGCGGCGGTGGTGACCATGACCCAGATGTCGGCGGCGCAGATGAGTTCGGCGGCCAGGGTGCGGTTGTCGGCGACGAGGGAGTCGATGTCGGGTGCGTCGAGGAGGGCGAGGCCGGGCGGGAGGGTGTCGGCGGTCTCGACGCGCAGCACGCGCGCGGGGTCCTCGCCGGGCAGCAGCATGTCGTCGCCCGGCTCCTGGTGCGGAACCCACACGCGCGTGAGGTCGGGCAGGACGCGCATCCCGCTGAACCAGTGATGGTCCTCCGGGTGGCACACGAGAACGGGGGTCCGCGTGGTCGGCCGCAGCACACCGGCCTCGCTGACCCTCCTCCCCACAAGGGAGTTGACGAGGGTCGACTTCCCGGCGCCGGTGGAGCCGCCCACAACGGCCAGGAGGGGCGCTTCGGGTTCCCTCAACCGGGGCACCAAGTAGTCGTCGAGTTGGGCGAGCAGTTCGTCGCGGTTGGCACGCGCGCGTGGAGCCCCGGCAAGGGGCAGCGGGAAGCGTGCGGCGGCGACACGGTCGCGCAGGGCGGAGAGTGCGTCGAGCAGCTGAGGCCGTACGTCCAAGGTCACCACATGCGAAGAATGCCCAATTTTAGGGGATTTCTGAAGCATATAAGCACGTCTGCGCGCCGACGGAACACAAGGGATGGAAGGGACGACTGGGGCAACGGCACAGTCCAGGCATAACGAGTGCACAACACCCGGGGCGTGAGACGCCAAAAGCGATGCACGATTCGTACCTGCCTGCGATTATCAGGACCGCTTCACCGAACCTCCACATTGAGCCACGGAGGCGAAGCAACAGGGACAAGGATCCAAGAGCCCTATCCTTGTCCCCGGCAACGTCACGGATCAGCCCACACCCGGGCACCAGGTACGAGGCCACCACACCCGGCCCCCGTAGCTCAGTGGATAGAGCAGGCGCCTTCTAAGCGCTTGGCCGCAGGTTCGAGTCCTGCCGGGGGCGCACCGCTACACTCCGCGTTTTCGCAGGCCAGACGGGCCAAACGGCCTTCCGATGGCACTTCCAATGGCAGCATGCTGCGTATCGGCCCGGGCAGGACCAACATGGCTCTGCCGGGCATCACCCCAGGTAGATGTGGACTTCAAGCCCTCTCCACGTCCCGCAGGTTCGTGCCGGAGGGGGTGAACTGCAGCAAGCATCTGTCACCCTCCGTGCCGGGTCGGCCTCGACGATCCGCCTCACCTTCCAGACGTGCACGTGGGAAGGCATCCGAGAGCACACCCGTCATCGCCTACTTCGACGAGATGGAATCCCACTTCCGCACCTGCGGCTCCGGCGGCGGCTCGGACGTGGAGAACACCATCGTCCCCCAGCTGCTCGGGTACGTTCCCGCAATTGCGACGGAGCGTTCCAAAGGACGCGGCGGGCGAAAGCCTGGTACCTCCAACGCGGGATTGCCGAACTTTCGGCCGCACTGCAGCGTTTGTCACTCTCCTGATGGCTCGCTTCTGGCCACAGGAAGTGTGCGCGGCTTGCCCCAAGGCCCCCTCACTGCGTCTTCTCGTCATCGAGAGCACGACCGCCCCACCGGGCGGAGCGAGGTAGAGCCCGACCGCGTCGGCGACTTTCTCTGCGGCCGCGGAGTCCTTGGAAATCTTGAAGGTGCCGCTGCGATGCGGTTTGAGCTGCTCCTCGTGCCAGATCCGCGCGATGTAGTGTCAGGACACGGTGACGTCCTCGGTCCGCTTCAGGTACTTCGCCAGTTCGCGCGTCGACCAGTGCGAAAGCCCGGTGCCGGCCGGCGGTGTCACCAACGAGACACGCAAGATCACGAGACACTAGCCCCTCCGTTTCGGATCAAGTGAATCCAGCACAGCACCAGCCGCACAAATGCGGTGCCTCTGAGCAGCATTTACAAGAGTCGCCGGATAGCCGCCTCCAGTTGGCGAACATCGCTATCGTCAGACCACCCCCTCTCCCTGCATGCTTCAAGTACTAGTCGACACACACCAGCCACTCCAGAAGACAATTCCTCGCCGTCCACCTGACAAACCGGAAACCCAGGAGCACCCCGAGGGACCAATTTCACATGCCGCCCAGCCGGAAGCATTTCGATCGAGAAAGGGCCATCAAAGAACATCACTTCCCCCTTCCTGCCAGAAAGGGCGCCAGCCACTTCGTGCGCCAGTGCCACCAAGTAGGGGACAGCCATGTCATTCCACCCCGGGTGAGGGAATCCTCGATTCTCCACTTCATGCCACACATTCCCCCAAATGGCACCGGATTGTGCCCGCTCCAGCGAATCAATCTCTACGATGGTACGGAACACTACTTACCTCCGATCGGATAGGCCGTTTCAACCATCCCAGTTTCCTTATTGAACCAAAATTCAATAGTCATGCCACCACTCATGCCTCTCATCTTGTAGCGCTCACCCTGCACCTTCACGGGGGTTCCGGCGTTCCGATAAGCCTGCCTAACTGCGCTCTCAATCTTCTCGGGAGTCATATTGTCGGCAAACTTGTCCTTATACTTAACGCCGCCGTTCTGCTCCACTTGCCGAACACTCTGCTGATAGGTCTTACCTCCCGCTGTATGCCGGTCAAGAATGTGGACCATGTCAATACTAACCTTCTTCCAGGAGGGGAATCCGATGGGCCTTGTCCGAGTATTGGACGGCCTGTGGGCAAAGATAGCAGCCAGTAGGCTGGGGACCTGGTAAGCATCCCCTTCCGGCTGGAATCCATGCTCTGCAGCCCATGCATCGAACTTCTCTCCGTAGTCACACCCGGAAGTGCCTGCACCGCCATTTCGGCAATCACTATCTACCGGCCAAGCGAAATACTCTGCCAGGTACGGAGCGTTTGAGATGATGCCCAGAATTGTGTTTGCGAAGAAATTAGATCCCCCGCTTTCCGGGCCAGTCATCCCCCCACCAGCGTTCTGCTCGGTGTCGCTGGGCCCTGCCACGACTCCAGTACCCGAATCAGTCGTACTATTCGTTTCCCCAGAACTGTCTGTCTGAGACGTACCGCTGTTGTAGCTCAGCCCTTGTTCTTCGTACTGCTCGTTGGCTGACTTCTTCGCCTTACCCGGCGTGTGCCCCGGAGTAGTGTTCTCGTGCCCAGGCGACGGTCGAGTGGGGCAGTCCGGGTCATTGCACAGACCCGTCGGATCAGAGCTCGTGACCGGAGTGTTGTCCGCGTAGGAGTAGCCATTGAGGGACTGTGGCGCGTCCGGGACGAGCAACGGGTCGACGCTGATGAACTGGCCGATGGCCGGGTCGTATTCGCGGGCACCGATATGGGTCAGGCCCGTTGAGGCATCGGCAGGCTTGCCGAGGAAGGACTTGTCGTCGGGCCAGTTGGTGGCCTTGGTGCCGCGTGAGGCGCCGAAGGGCGTTGTGTAGCGCTTGGTGACCGCGTACGTGCTGGAGTCCAGGGCGATGCTGGACGTGCCGTGGTGGTCGGCGGCCAGGAAGCTGAGCTTGGTGCCTGAGGTGCCGGAGACCGCGGTGCGTACGGCGATGGTCTGGCCGCTCGCCGAGTAGTACCGCGTGCCCGACAGGGTCTTCGTCGTGCCCTTGACCGTCAGGCGGACCTCTGTGCCGCCGAGGTAGAGGACCGTGTCGCCGTCTCCGGATGCGCGGCGGATGAGGAGTTCGCCGCCGGCGTCGTAGAGGTAGCTGGTTTCCTTTGTGCTCTCGGTGGTCTTGGCCAGCTTGCCTTCGGTGTTCCAGGCCAGTGTCTGCTTGGCTGTCGGGCCGGGGCGCGTGACGGTGTTGCCGGCTGCGTCGTAGGTGTAGCTGCCGGCGACTGCGCCAGTGGTCTTGTCCAGGGTGTGCGGCTTGGTGTCGGCGGTGGTGTCGTCGTACGTGTACGTGGTCGTGCTGTCGGTCGAAGCCGCGTGCTTGGTCTCCGTCTTGCGCTGGCCCCCGCCTGTGTACGTGTACGTGGTCCAGTAGGGCGCGGCGCCGTCGAGGTTGGCGGTGGTGCGGCCGGTCGTTGCGCAGTCGGCTGTCTTGGGGGTCCAGGACTCGGTCAGGCGGCTGTAGCCGTCGTAGGTGAAGCACTGGTAGTCGGCCTTCGCGGTGCCGCCCTGTGTTGAGCCGTCGAAGATCGACTTGACGTTGCCGGCGTCGTCTTGGGTGAACTTCAGCTCCTGCGGCATGTAGCTGTGTACGTCGTCGGTGACGAAGGAGTGGGTCAGTCGGCGGGTACCGGGTTCGTACTCCCAGTTGAGATAGGCCTTCTTTGCCGAGTCGCCGCCCTGAACGCCCAGCTGGAGCTGGGTGAGGTCGCCCTCCGGCGAGAACGAAGCTCCCTGGAGGTAGCCGGTGGTGCCCTTGGAGGTGAGCTGCTGGCCGGTGGCGTTGTAGGTGTAGGAGACGGTCTCGGAGGCGAGGCCGGCGACGGCGGGCTGGGAGGCCTGGCTGATGGTGCCGTCCAGGCGGTAGCCGGTGGTGAAGGTGAGCGTCTTAGGTACGCCCGCCTCGCGAAGCGAGTCGCTGTCGGGCAGGGTCAGCTGGCTGCCCGTGACCTGGTAGAGGTTGTCGTAGGCCGTGATTTCCTGCGTGTAGGCCTTGCCCGTGGTGGTCGCCCCGCCGTCGTAGCGGACCGCGGTGTCCTGCTGCCCCTTGGCGAGCTTGTCAAAGGTCCAGGCGGCGAGCTTGTTGCCGTCCGACTTGTCGACCTGCCACATATCGGTTTTACGGCCGAGGTCGTCGTATGCATACAGGAGTTTCTGTGTGACGTCCTTGTTCGGGGTGGTGCTGATGATCTGGTCGAGGCTGTTGTACTCGGTGGCAGCGCTGCCCTTGTCCGGATCGGTTGCGGTTACCTGGCGTCCGAACAGGTCATAGGCGTAAGACCATTTGGCCTTGTCGGGGCCGGTGATGGTCTCCTGCGCACCCGCCGGCGTGTAGGTGAAGCCGGTCGTGGTGTAGTCGGTCCCGGTCGGCTTCGGGTTTGCGTACTCACGGCGTTCGGTCACCTGCCCAAGGGCGTTGGTGACGGTGGCGGTTGCCTGGCCGCCGTTCGGCGCGCTGGTCGATGTGATGTCTCCGGTGTAGGTGGTGTCGGTGCTCCAGCGCGTGACGCCGTTGGTCTTCGTCACCACCTTGGTGGCACGGCCTGCACCATCATATGTGGTGTCGGTCTGGATCCGGGCCTGGGCGCCTTCGGTCTGCACCGGGCTGCCGGAGGGTTCCGAGGTGTTGTCCCAGATGTCTCCCTGGGCGCTGACGGCGAGCCCGCGGTCGTCGTACATGGTCAGGGACACCAGTCGCCCGCCGATGGGCGTCGGGGTTTGTGCCTGGCGAACGCGCAGCAGCGAGTCGTAGAACTCGTAACTGGTGGTGTAGCCGGAACCGTCGCCCTTGAGGGTACTCGTGGAGACCCAGGACATGGCCGAGCTGACGACGTTGTAGGCATAGACGTGGTTCGGTGTCTTGCCCAGCGCCTTGGACCGATTCGGCAACCACACCTTGGTCAGTCGGCCGAGGCTGTCGTACTCGCTCTCGGTGATCTTGCTGTTGGGGTCGGTGGTCTTGAGCGCTGCACCGGTGGCGAAGTCCACCATGGTGGTGGTGGCGTACGTTTTGGCGTTGCTGACCTTGGTCGAGGTGAGCGGTCCGGTCTCTGTCGGCACGTACGTGGTGGCGGCGACCGTCAGGTCGTTGGTGTCCTTGACCGCCGTAGCTCGGCCGAGCGTGTCGTAGTCGGTCGTGGCGATCTTCTGCCAGCTGGGTACGAAGTCGGCACCGTAGCTCTTGGCCCGGCCCGTCCACTGGGCCTCCCCCTTGGTCGGGGTCTGTGTGCTTGTGTAGGTCTTGGAGTCGTAGGCGGTTGCCGTGTCCGAGATGACATCGCCGGAGCGAGTGGAATCGGACGGCAGATCCAGGTCTGCGTTGGCGGTGGCGCAGGTTCTGGCGACGACCCGCACACGGGAGATCAGCGAGTTGATGCCGACGGTGTCGTTGCGGGCGTAGTCGTTACGGGTGCACTTCTCGTCGCCGTCGACGGCGTCATCACCACGGTCCTCGACTGTGTAGGCCATGCCGTAGGAGTCGTACGTGGTGGCGATGGTACGGACACGGTCGCGGGGGGCGACACCGCTGGTGATGTTCGTGCGCGTATGGGTAGCCCCGGTGCGGACGTAGTACGCCTCGGTGTCGGCGTACGACTTGTGCTGGGTTGCCGTCTTGCGTGACCACGGATCGTTGATCGTGCCGGTGACCTCGGTCGCGCCGTTATAGGTGACCGTTTCACGGGCGAAACCGGCGTACTGGTCGGGGTCCGCGATCTTGGCGGCCTTGATGCCCGTGACCTCCGCGGTCCTGCGAGCGTCAGCAGCGGGGGCCTTCCCGTCGGCGCCCAGGACACGGTCACCGTTCATGCCGCGTAGGTAGACGGTCACGGTCTTGAGCTGGGTGCTGTCGCTGTCACCGGTGAGATGGGTGACCTTGCCGAAACCTCGCCAGATGGACCAGGTGCGTTCCTTGGCGGGGGTCATCGGATCGTCGTTGTAGTGCCAGGCACCGCCGCCGGAATACTGGTAAGTGTGCTGGACGGCCTCTGAGCCGCCACGGGCGTCGGTGGTGGACACCGAGCCGACTGGATACTTTTGGAACCAGTCGAGGATCGGGGTTTCCTCGCCGTTGGGCGACCAGTAGACGGGGTAACAGCGCTTGGTGTTCTCATCGACCTTGGGCATGGTCTGCCCGGCCACGCAGTCCGCTTCTTGGTAGGAGACGATCGTTTGCGCCCCGGTCTCAGACGTGACGGTCCGCAGCCGTGGCCGGTCCAGCGAAAGGATGTCGTCTGCCGCGCCGTCGACCCGGTTGGGCAGGAACACGTGCGTGAACTTCACCGGGTCCAGGGCGAGGTCGGTGCCGCGCTTGCCGGTGTGCTTGATCTCGTCCAGCCACAGTGACTGGTCCGCTGAGTCCCCGGTGTCGCCCGGGTCGAGGTACTGCTGCTTGAGACTGTAGGCATCCACCGGCTCAAATGCCGGAGTAGTGGCTGCGGCATTCCACGCGTAGGTGGTGATGGTGGTCAGGCGCTTGCGGGTGAAGAACGACGGGCCGACGTTGCCGGTGCATTTGTCTCCGTCCTTGCACACCGCGTCGAACGGCACATCCGGCCAGTTGTCTCGGGTGTCCTCGGTCAGCGAGTCGCAGCCCGTGCCGGACGCCGTGCAGCGCTCCGAGTAGGAGAGGACGACCTTGTCGGACGCAGCCGGGGAGCCCGAGAAGAGGGTGCCCTTGCGCTGGCCGTAGCGGATCTCCTTCAGGTAGCCGCCTCGGACGTACTCGCTGCCTGTGGTGTCGTCCCCGAGCTTGTCGTAGTTGTTGAGTTCGGCCGTGTACCAGTACGACATGGCGTTGCCGTGGGTGTCCTCGACGTAGTCGAGATTCCACCGCCAGGCCTGCTTCTTGTCGCGGGCGGAGAAGGAGGAGCCGCTGCCGTAGCCGGGCTCACCGGTGTCGTCACCGAAGACCGGTGCGGTCCATACCGAGTTGGTGCGGTCGCCGGCGGCTGCCCCCTCGAGTTTGTTCAGTCCGAAGACATACTTCGTGCCGTCGCCGGTTGTGACGGTCCAGTACTCGCCCTTGCCGTCGATGTTGTCGTCGCCGTCGTCACCGTTGTCGGCCCCGGTGGAGTGCGTGACCGTGGAGGCGTCGTCGTTCTTCAGCCGCCACTTCCCGCTGGTGTCGTCCTTGACCAGCTCGGTCGCCTTGCCGTTCAGCACCAGCGAGGCGTTCTCGTACTTCCAGCACAGGTCGAACTTGTCGTCCTGGCCGTCGTCATCGCAGGAGCCGTACTTGCGCTCGACGTAGGACGACGTCAGGTCGAAGCCCTCGCCGATCTGGCTGCCCTGGTTGTTCGTCGTGGCGGTGCGTCCGTCGATGCTGCCGGAGTCGTACGAGATGGACAGGTCCGGCGTGGGACCGGCTGCGGCCGGCGGTACCCGGACCGGGTACGACCAGGTGAAGCTGCCTGAAGAGCCTCCGGCCTCCCATGTGGAGGAGGCGGACAGCGGGGTGGCCTTGAAGTCGCCGCCGCCGGACTGCGTACCCGCGGCCAGGGCGAGCACCATAGGCTGCGGTGCAGCGGTGGAGGAGGCGGCGAATGTCAGTGTCGACGAAAGCGTCGCAGCACTGCGGTCGTTGGCAGACCGGAGTGTCTTGGGGGTCCGGCACTCGCCCTCGTCGGCGTCGTCGAGCAAGCATGCGGGGAACTGCAGTAGTTGCAGACGGCCTGCCCAGTCGGCTCCGTAGGCAGAGGAGAAGGCGGAGTAGTCGATGCCCAGGCGGGCCTTTGCTCCGCTCTTGGGACCCGTGACGGTCAGAGCCACACCCCTGATACCGAGCTTGCGAGTGGTGCTCTGGTCAAGCACCCTCACTGTGACCTTGCCTGTGGTGTCCGAGCGTTTCTTGCCCTTGTCGGGCGGAAGCGACAAGAGCGTGAGAGGCAGGTCCCCCGGTCTGGCCTTGGCTGCCTTAGCTGCCGACAGGGCCAGCGTCGCCTCTCCGCCAGCGGGCCAGACCACCTCACGCTGCTGGGCTTCTCGAGCCCGTTTCACCGCCGCGAGATCAGCAGCGGCGGACCGGGCCACGATCGCGGCGTTCTTCCTGTTCGTCTTCACCGTCCAGGGCGAGACCTTGGCCGGGCGCGGAGACTTCAGGCGGGGCTCGCCGAGTGGATCGCTGTCCGCCGCGAAGGCGACCGGGGTGAGGAGACCGGGCACCAAGGCCAGGGCGGTCGCTGAGGCGATCCGACGTATCCAGGCTGGTCCGCCGTGTGCACTACGGCGGCCCGATCGCGGCATGCGGAAGGCAAGCTTGTTCATCACACGTCTCCTCGCGTGTGCCCCAGCACGGTGGCCGGGGCACACGTCATCAAGGTCCCGAAGAAGGCTGCTGGTCAAAGAGCGGCGTGGCGACCGCCGCGCGGATCAGGTCGAGGGCTTCGCGATCTGGGCGTTCACCTGGTCGGCTGTCATAGCGCCGACCCACACGCGTAGCTTGGCCAGATCGCCCGGCAGGTAGTGCCCTGTGGCACCGCTCGTAGAGCCGCTCCCGGCGGACAACACGCCTGTGCCCTGCTGCGCGGCGGCAAGGCCGGGGTCTTCCTCGCCTTGCTGCATGAACGGGCCCACGTAGAGCTGCGCGACGCCGAAGTGCTGGGTTCCGTCGTCGGCAGTGAAGTCCTGCCCTGCGTCGAAGACTCCGGTCACATCAACCCAGGTGCCGAACTCCCGGTCACCGACCGCTGCCTCTGCCGGGGCGACAGCGGTGTCGACGACCCGGCCGGCAGAGTCGACAGCAGTACGTCCGAACTTCCACTGATAGACGCCATCCGCGGCCTTCTCCACCCACAGCGCCCACGAGGACTCCTTGCCCATCGGAGTTGCCTGAGCAGCCACCATCCCGCGATAGCCGACAGGTTTGGAGTCCAGCGTGGCCTTCTTCAACCGCACCCGGGCCGAGACCGTGAACGAGCCCGTCTCATCGACGACCGGTCCGCTCACCGAGGCATATCCCGCCGCACCGTCCAGCACCAAGGCGGTGGCGTCCTCTCCGGTCAACGCCGCCCCGGAGCTCGAGAGTGCAAGGCCTCCACGACCGTAGGGGAACGATGTACTGGCCGGGTTGTCCGGGTCCTCCGGGCTCTCGGCGACCTTGGTTCCCGAGGAGATGGTGGCGTCCCAGTGCGCCACCAGTTCGTTGGCGGCCACGCCGTCCGTCTCCAGACGGTCCTCGTCCCGCATCAGCTCCGGGCTGCGGGGGTCCTGCCAGACGGCCGCCTCGTCCAGCAGACCGAAGAAGTGGTCCACGCCGACTCCGGCCGACACCGCACGACCGAATTGCAAACCCCCGATTGCCGCCCACGGCTCATACGTCGTGGTCGCACTGGCGAGCACCACGGGACTGCCCTGCGGCTGCCCGTTGATGAACAACTGGATGGTGTCGTTGCTCTTGTCCGCGTCACCCTGGGTGTTGAACACCCCCGCCAGATGCGTCCACACGTTCAGCGGCGGATTGGCCGTATCGGCGAGGGAGCGGATGAATACCGGGCCCGACTGATCCTTGTCCGCACGGTTGAACACCCACTTCTTGTACGCAGTCGAGTAATACAGCGCGAACGCCGTGGTTTTGGAACCCGCCTGCGACAGCACGACCCGGTTCGCCGAGGCGTTGGTCAGATAAGCCCACGCGGAGACGGTGAAAGAGTCCTGCGTGTTCACAGCGGGCGACGCGGTGGCCGCATGTCCGGTCTGCTTAGCCGGGTCGGAGGTGAGGTCGTTCAGGCGCAGCGAGTAGTCACCCGCACCCCGTCGGGCCCTCGTCGAGCCGCCGGTTCCCGCCTCGCCGACCAGGGTCGCGTTGTGGCGTGCGCCCACGGTGGCGGTGTCCGCCGCCGTCATGGTGCCGGTACCGGGCTTGAGCTCACCGAAGTGCCAGCGGCCGCTCGCCTCCAGGGGCGGGTCCACCTTGAATGTGAAATAGGCAGGCGGCCCCCAGCGAACGCGCCCGTCCTTGTCGAGCTTCAGATCACTGGCCTCGACCGACAGCGTCTGCGTGCCACCCAGGCCGGGCTTGACATCGGTGACGGTCAACGGGGCGTTGGTCGCCTTCGCGTTCACCGTCTTGGTGGCATCGGCTTTGCTGCTCATGAAGCGCCAGCGGTAGGCCTTCACATCTGTGTCAGCGGCGTTCGGGCCGAAGGTGAAGGAGCCGGCGACTCCCGGGCCGCCGTGCGGGGCGCAGTCGTTGGTCAGGCACTCGGTGTACGGGGTGTTGGAGGTGATGGTCGGCATCTTGGGCGCGGTGGAGTCGATCCGCAGGTAGCACCAGGACGAGTACGGGGAGAACAGATCGCCGGACTTGCCGTCGTAGCTCCAGTGCGACTGTGTGCGAGCCCGGAACCGATACAGGCCGCCGTCGGCCCGCTTGGTGGTAGTGGTCTTCTCCAAGGTGCCGTCCGGGTCCCAGCCCGAGTCCGGCTTGTAGTCACTCCACACCTGCGACCAGGTACCTGAAGTCGTATCCGTGCTGGAGCGCTGCATCACGAACTCGGCCTGCAGATACCCTTCTTCCTCCCCTTGGTTCTGCTCGACCTTTGTCTGCACCCGGGCCTGGACGGTCGGCGTATCCACTGTCACCGTCAGTGGGTCGGAGGCGGGGCGACAGGCGGCCGTGGTCCCGGTGCCGGGGATCGCGCCGACCGAGGTCGGAACGCCCGGCGTGTGCACGTACCAGACCTTCAGCTCGGCGTTGTTGTCGAATCGCTTCCAGGCCCGCGGCTCACTCTCGTCCTTGGCCCGCAGCATCAGTGTCAGGCGGGGGAACTTGCCGGCGGCGAAGGCCCGGACCGTAGAGGTCAGGTTCTCGTCCGACTCCTTCGGGTTGTCGTTGAAATCGATCCACTTGTTGGGCTGTTCGGGGCTGCAGAGATCGCCGCGCCCCGCCGAGACATACCTGTCGACCATTTGGTCGAGCTGCTTGGGCCCGGGCCAGCGCGTGCCCTCGCTGATGTTGTCGGTGCGCTCCAGATCCACCCAGTACGGGGTGCAGTTGAACGACCATGTCTCATACGCTCGGAACGTCGCGTCCAGCACGTGCTTGCCGGACAGTGCCCCCGGGCCGAACTCGAAGTACATCCGGTCGGTGTAGCCACCCGTGCTGCAGGCATAGCCGTCTGCCACACCGCAGCGTCCCACGCCCTTGGGCTCGCTGAACTTCCAGAACTTGTCGCCGTCCGACGACAACTTCGTCCACTCCGACAGGCCCAGCCCGACCGAGGGGTCGATGAACACCGGGTAGACGGTTTCCTGACCACGCAATAGGTTCAGGTCCGGCTGGACCGATACGGTGCCTTCTCCGACGGTGACCGGAAGTTCCGCTGTGGCGTCGCCCTCGTCAGGATGGGCCGGGTCGTCACTGGTTCCCTGCTCGGCCTGGACTTCCTCAGCGGCCGTCGACAAGAGCTGGGTCTGAAGGCTCGCAGTCTCAGTGCCCGCGGAATCCCACATCTGGCCCGCCGGTCCGCGGAAGACCACGTTGCCGTCCGCATCGACGACCCGCACGCCGCCGCCTTCGCCCGGCACCAAGCTCAGACCATCACCGGTGGCGGCCAGCTTGATCTCCTCAAGCTCAGAACTCGCCGCCGCCTCGGCCGTCTTGACCACCAGCACCTCGCGGTAGCCCTCGGCCTCCGCCGTCATCTGCAGGTCAACGCCCTTGATGGGCACATCGGCATAGGTGGCTATGGCACCGTCCAGGACCGGCTCCGGCAGGGTGGTGGGCCAACCGAGCATCAACTCCTGCCCGTCCCGCCCCAGCCGCAGCAGCGCCGAACCGTTGCCGCCCCCGGAGAACGCCATGTCGACCACAGCCGACTTGGGACCGACACTGCCGTCCGCGCGCTTCTCCAGCGTGACGTCAATGTCCTTCCACGTGCCGTCCTCGGCCCGGGCACGCTGCGGTTGCGTCGACTGCGTGAGGGTGAAGGTGCCATCCGGGTTGGCGACCGTGTTGCTGTATTCCGTGCGGGCCGCGGTCACTTCAACGGGTTCGCCCGTCGCCGCCGCACGCTCAGAGGCGGACTGCTCGGTGAGTACGGATTGCAGTTCTGCCGCCTGCGCATAGCCGGAAGCCGCAATCGTCACGGCCGGCAGTAGGGACAACAGCACTGCGACCGCGGACACCCCTCCGACCACGCAATGCGTGCCACTTCTTCGCACTCGGGCACGACGGCGCCCCCACCCCATCTCCACAACCCCACCCCGTAGTCACAGATTGTTCACAGGTGGAGCGAGTAAATGCGCGACACAATACGAACGTCAACGTGATTTAAGTAACATCAGCGGGCGGCCAAATAGCGTCCGACCTGCCTAAATAGTGCGGCCAGTTCACCAGCCGCAAGCCACACCTACAGCTCTAGCAATCACGTTCAGTAATGATTGATCGAAACGCGCCGAGCCGAATCAGCCAATCCGGCCGAGGAGGGCGCAAGTGCGCACGCGAACCACTGCGGAACACAAACAAGGAAGGGGCAGAAAAGCAACTGCTCCCTTTTGCAGGGCCTTTGGACTCCGGAGGCCGGCACGAAACCCAACACCAACCCACGACCCGATCGAACAGAACCAGCCATCGGGACAACTCCCCGCGCATCACCTGGTCACCCAACGCATCGGCTCAACCGCAGGCGTGAAAGTTCCCTAACGAATCACCGAATCAACACCCCCCGCCGCTCCCCCAACGTCCCCCGAAGGCACTGCGACGAGCACCAACTCCGCGCCCGATGCCCGCAGTCGATGCGCGGGCAGAATCCGGACGGCCTACCCGAAGGATCCGACGGGTGAGGTATCCCGATGGCGGCGGACCGACGGCTGAGGAGCGGACCCGACGTCCGGTGGCAGCCGTCGACCTGATCGGGGCCGGGCCGGCGACCGGAAGGTGGCTCACCGTTTCCGAGTGACGCGGATGTCGGCACATTGCTGGCGACGGGCGCTGGCCGCAGGGTGCGCGGCGAGCCTTGGTCTCCATGGGGCCCGGTGTCTCCCGCTGCAGACCAACTGCACGTGATGGAGACGGCGTTGGAGGCGCTGACCCGGCTCGTTACGGTGCCTCGGCGACCCTCACGGACGCGGGCGACGGATCACGAGTGACCGTGGTCTCCGTTCACGTGCGTCCCGTCTACCGGGTCCGGGATCCGCCCAGTCCGCCGCCAACGGGCCAAAACAGCCCGCCCGTAATTGTTCGTACCCGCCACCCGATCCAACTCCGCCCCACTCGGGGTATGACCGGCGGCCAACTGCCGCCGAAAGTGCTCCCACATCACCTCCTCCGCCGTCGCCCCGGCAGACCGCGACCCATCACCACCGACCGGCCCACTCCCTGCACGCGCCGTCTCGTCACCGCCCGTCAACTCTCGGCTGTCGCGTCCTGTCTCTCGCCGCGCAGTCTCGGTCTCGTCTCGCTCAACCGAGTCCGGCTCACGACCGTCCGCTCCGCTCGCCTCTCGATCCCGCGGCATGCCGCCGTCTCGCCGAGTCTCGTCACCAAGCTCGGACGGCTCATCCGGACTCTCGCTGCCCGCCCGGCCGGCCGGGCGGTGGGCGAGTAGTTCCACCGACAGCAACAGGGCGACCGGAGGCCAGCCCGCCACCAACATCGGCCGCCAAGCGAGCGCAGGAGCCGCCGCCACATTCGCCGCCAACGACACCGCGATCCCGAGCAGAAAGGTCAGCCAGACCACTGTCCGCGCCCGACGCCCCGCATTCCGGGACGAGTTCAGCAGCCCCACCGTCGCCAGCAACAAGAGACCATCAACGGACAACGGCCACAACGTCGCGCTCACCACATCCGCCCCGCCCTGCAGAGCGAACTCCCGCTGATGAACATACGAGGCATACCCGGCCACCGACGCCACCACCAACGCACAACCACGGCGCACCCACACCTCAAAGCCGACGCCAGTACCAGCACCGCTCGCAGGACCGCCATGGACACCCGCAGACACACCGCGCGGCCCTCCACCCGGGGCCGTCACCGGGAACCACCCCCACGACGGCGCCGACGCACCCGCGGCACCGCCACCGTGCCGGAAAGAACCAGCTCACGCCCCATCCAGGCCCGTACAGATGCAGTCGCTGCCCCACCGGGGGCGCCTCATCTCCGCACGTCGTCGCCCCGATGCGGGCCGCCCGCGAAAATCTGACCGAATCCCGTTCCCGTACCCGGCGTACAGTCGATCTTCCCGGCCATGCATCACGGCCCTGAAGGACAGGTACAGGGAGAGGGACCCACGTGCGACTGCGCTGTGCTGTGCTCGACGACTTCCAGCGGGTGGCGACCGAACTCGCCGACTGGGCACCGGTCGCGGACGACGTGGAGGTCGTCTCGTTCGACACCCACTTCGACGACGAGGACGCCCTCGCCGAGGCGCTGGCCGGCTTCGACATCGTGGTCACCCTGCGGGAGCGGGTGCGGTTCCCGGCGTCGCTCATCTCCCGGCTGCCCCGGCTGAAGCTGCTCGTCGCCTCCGGGATGCGCAACAGCGTCATCGACTACGCCGCCGCCGAGACGCAGGGCATCACCGTGTGCGGCACGGCCAGCTCCTCCACCCCGCCCGTCGAACTCACCTGGGCACTGCTGCTCGGCCTCGCGCGCGGGATCGTCGAGGAGGGCAACGCCCTGCGCGCGGGCGGTCCCTGGCAGTCCACGGTCGGCGCCGATCTGCACGGCCGCCGCCTCGGCCTCCTCGGGCTCGGCAAGATCGGCAGCCGGGTGGCGCGGATCGGGTCGGCCTTCGGCATGGAGGTGAGCGCGTGGAGCCAGAACCTCACCAAGGAGCGCGCCGACGAGGTGGGCGTGGCCCTCGCCCCCTCCAAGGAGGACCTGCTCCGCGACAGCGACTTCGTCTCGGTGCACCTCGCCCTCGGCGACCGCACCCGCGGCCTCCTCGGCCCCGCCGAACTGGCCCTGCTCAAGCCGACGGCCTACCTGGTCAACACCTCACGCGCGGCCATCGTCGACCAGGAAGCCCTCCTGGCCGCCCTGCACGAGGGCCGGATCGCGGGCGCCGGCATCGACGTCTTCGACATCGAGCCCCTGCCGGCCGACCACCCGATGCGCACAGCCCCGCGCCTGCTGGCCACCCCCCACCTGGGCTATGTGTCGCAGGCCAACTACCGGACGTACTACGGCCAGGCCGTCGAGAACATCCAGGCCTACCTCGCGGGTTCCCCCGTACGACAGCTCCCCTGACCTCCGGGGAGAAGGCTCAGGCCGCCGCGTCGCCCCGCCGGTAGACCCCGTCGCTCCGGTGCAGATGGTGGAGGTCCACCAGATAGCGCCGGAGCGTCACATGGTCGACGTCGCCGTCCTCGCACCAGCCCCGCAGCTTCTCGTTGACGGTCCGCTCGGGATACTCGACACCCGGCTCGAAGGTCTGCTCGGCGATGTACTGGAGCACGAGCTTCTTGCGGTTCCACTGCGCGGGCAGCCGCACCAGCCGCCCCTCCCGTACGAAGGTCTGCAAGGTGCGCTCCTCCTCGGAGCCGGCGGCCTCGGGCGCCTGCGCCGACCGCCCCTCGCGCGCGTGCTGCCGGAACAGCTCGTAGGCGACGGCCAGTTCACCGCCGCCCCCGGCCGCCACCACGCCCTGCTCGCGCAGCTTCAGCAGGGCCAGGGCCGCCGCCTTGGGGGACAGCCCGGCCGCCTCGGCGACCTCCTCCGGGGTTCCCGCGCCCAGGGCCACCGCCGCGAAGGCACGCACCCGGATCTCGTCGGTGAACAGTCGCATGAGCGGGTCGGTAGCCATGCCGGGAGGCTAGTTGAGGCACCGCACCCGGACGAAGCGAATTTTCCGCCCCCCCCTTCCCGCCCCCCTTCCCGCTCCCCTCCCCACTCCTCCTCCCGCTCCGCCGATGTTCAAAAAGGGTGATCCGCAGATGCTCGCCGTTACCAGCCGTGAGCGGCGGCGTTGAACGGGAAGTGCGGGGGCGCGTCCTGCCGTCGCACTCACCGAACCAATAAGGAGAACGTGATGTCTCGCATCGCGAAGGTGGCCGGAGTCGCCCTCGGCGCCGGTGCCATGGCGCTCAGCGGCGCCGGTCTGGCCATGGCGGACGCGGGTGCCTCGGGCGAGGCCGTCGGCTCGCCCGGCGTCCTGTCCGGCAACCTCGTGCAGGTCCCGGTCCACGTGCCGGTCAACGTGTGCGGCAACACCATCAACGTCATCGGTCTGCTGAACCCGGCGTTCGGCAACACCTGCGCCAACGTCAGCGACGGTCACGAAAAGGGCGGCTACGGCTACGGCGACTGACGCCACGTCACACCGTTCACACCGCAAGAGCCCCGGCACTCCGAGCGCCGGGGCTCTTCGGCGTACGCGCCCCGCCGCACGCCTGAAGGCGTCAGGCGTACGACGTCACGCGTACCGATAGATCCCGCTGACGTCCTCCATCGAGTCCGGCGTCACGTCCCACGGCGGCATCTTCTCGTGCCGCGCGACGATCCGCCGGTACTGGGCGCTCCCGGCGGCCGCCGGCTTCGCGGGCAGATAGCGGGCCCCGCGATGCCGCCGCTGCCAGCGGTACCACTGGAGGTCGACGAAGGCGTGGTGCATCCAGAAGACCGGGTCGTTGACGGACGCGCCGCCGAGCATGGCGCCGCCGACCCAGCGGTGCACCCGGTTGTGGTTGCGCCAGGCGACGGGCCCCCGCCCGCTCCCCCAGCCCTCCAACCGGTTGCGGAACCCCTTCGGGGACGTCGAGTCCCAGGGCGAGACGTCGTAGACCGGGTCGTCCAGCGCCGCCTCCAGGTCGCCCTTGGTGGGCAGCCCGATGGGGTCACGGGCCCGCCCGAGGTCCCGGGTCAGGAACTCCCCGTCCGTCACGCCCTCCCTGATGGTCCAGCCGCCCGACGCGTAGGCGAACGGCCCGGTCATCACCTGCCGGTCCGAGGGCCGCCCGTTGCCGCCGAGGAGGTCCTTCGTCCAGGGCGCGGCGCCCGCCCGCCGGTCCTTGGTCCAGTCCCAGTACGGCACGCTCACCGACGGGTCCACCCGGCGCAGCGCCCGTTCCAGGTCGAGCAGGAAGCGCCGGTGCCAGGGCAGGAAGGAGGGCGCCATGTGGGCCGTACGGAGTCCGCCCTCGCCGTCGGTGACGTAGAAGTCGATGTGCATCCGCACGAACTCGTCGTACTCGCCCCGCCGTTTGACCTCCAGCATCGCCTTCACGAACCGCCGCTTCTCGGCGCTCGTGAGCGTGCTCGCGTCCTTACGGACGTACGCCATGGTGTCCCCCCATGTTGTCCATCGGTCCCCCCATGTGGTCCGCCTGCCCCGTCCGTCCCCCCGTGTGGACCATGGGCGTCTCGCGCAGCTGCTGCCCCGGCCCCAGTTCGTCGACGGCGGCGCGGGCCGCTTCGAGGGGGGTGTCGTACGAGCGGTAGTGGTCGACCATGCTCAGCCAGGTGCCGTCGGCGCGGCGCATGAGCTGGAGCTGGCGGCCGTCGACGGTGACGTGCCACTGGCCGGCGCCGAAGGCCCGGCCCGCCGTGATCTCGATGCCGCGGATGTGCCGGCCCCGGTAGGTCTCGTCGAAGGCGAGGCGGCCGGGGTCGTCCGTCTTCACGGGCGGGCGGGAGGCCGCGACGACCGGGGCGAGGGCCAGGGCGCCGGCCGCGGCGAGCAGCCCGCGCAGCAGATCCCGCCGCCCGCCTCGCGGTACGTCCGCCGGGCCGGGTCTGGCCTGGCCGCTCGCTCCGGGTTCCGCCCCCACGGCCACTCCGCCGACACTGACGACCATCGTGTGCTCCTCGTCCGGTTCGGTTGATCCGTACCGGTAACCGCGAAGGAGCCCGCACGGTCACCGTCCGGTGGTCCGAGCGGGCTCCTTGGCAGGGCCGGTCTCAGAGGCCGGGGCCCATCACCAGGTTCGCGGCCGGTACGGTCTGGAGGACCGGGGTGAGGACGCCGACCTGCGGGAGCTTCGGCTCGGGCAGGCCGAAGTTGTCGGCGTTGGGCGCGGTCAGCGGGGCGTCCAGGGCCAGGCCCGGGGCGAGGGTGCGCAGGTCGGAGGCGGGGGTGCCGACGCCGACGTGGTCGAAGTCGTCGCCGAGGACGTGCGGCAGGGGCGCCCGCATGCCCACGCCGGGCAGCCCGCCGGAGATCGGCAGCTGCGGGATCACCCGCTCGGGGATCAGGCGTCCCTCGACGTACTGCGGGCCCTCGGGCGCGCCCGGCATCGGCAGCGGGATCTCGCCGCCGACCTTGGGCAGCTCCACGTTGAGGGACTTCTCGATGCCGTCCAGCGGCACGGGTACGGGGACCGTCTCCACCGCTGCGGCGGGGGTCGCGGCGGCGCCCACCGCGGCCGCGACGCCGGTGATGACGGCGGCAATGGTTCCTCGGGTGGTCGACTTCATCTCAGGCACGGTCCCTTTCAGGATTCGGTGGCTCAACGTCCGTACCCCGTAACGATCCTGGAACAGCCATCAGTGCAAGATTCGCCCGACTGCCGCAGTAGTACGACGGCTTATTTGTCAGCTCGTCCAGAAGTCCCACCAACGGGTCAGGATCAGCATTCCGACGATTCCGATGTGCAACACCGGTACGACCCAGGTGAATTCACCGAAGAATGATCGCAACCAGCCGGGTGCGGGCAGGAATTGATTCCTTACGGTGAACGAGGTCACGTACCAGAAGAGGAGAATGGTGGCGACCCATGCCAGACAGCACCACAGGCACAGGGCGTTGATCCGGTACAGCGACTGGAACTGGAGCCAGGACACGAATCCGACGCCGAACGCGCACCCGGCGAGGAAGCACAGCCAGTACCAGCCGGGGAAGCGCGCACCGGCGAGGACGCTGACGCCGACGCAGATGACGACGGCGTAGGCGACCAGGCCCAGCATCGGGTTGGGGAACCCGAAGGCCGAGGCCTGGTCGCTCTTCATGACGCTGCCGCAGGACACCACGGGGTTCAGGCTGCATCCCGGGGTGAAGTCCGGGTCCTGAAGCAGCTTGAACTTGTCGAGGGTGATGACCCAGGAGGCCAGCAGCCCGGCGGCCCCGGTGAGCACCAGCAGTACGGCGAACGCGCGACTGCCGCCTGCGGTACGTGAGTTCACCGCGAGATCACCGCTGTGTCAGCCGCGGAGGCTGCGGGCCGGGAGGACGACGTGCGCGGCCGCGTTCAGGGTGTCGTCGGCGCCTGCGAAGGCGGCCAGCGCCTCGGGCTCGACGGGCTTGCCCGGCTCGGCCTCGGGCCAGGGGCGGGTGGTGAACACGAAGTAGGCGAAGCCGCGTTCGGCGACCGCCTCCAGCCACTCCGGCGGCGGGGTGCACTGGGCGTTGAAGCCGGGCATGTTGACGACGGCCGTGCCGGACTCGACGAGCAGGCTGACCGGCAGGCTGGGGCGGGCGTTGCCGTCGACGAGGTCGCCGCCGACGGGCAGGCCGTTGTTCTCCAGCAGTGCTTCCACGGCGGCCGTGGAGGCCTCCGGGCCGCCCGCGGCATCCCCGAGGGTGTAGGCGAGGAGGTAGGGCATGTGGCCGTCGGGGGCATCGCCGCTCCAGGCCATGACGACGAGCGTGCCCAGGTCGGCGGCGTTGAAGGGGCGGGTTTCGCTTTGGGTTGAGGTCACCGCGCGACCATATCGACGGGCCGGAACGCGGCCGGGCCCGTTCTCACCCGACCGGGCGATACCCCGGACAGGGTCCACACGAACGAGGGACGCGGCCTCGAACAGCGCGAAGGGCCGATTCCATGCGCCACGGAATCGGCCCTTTCCGGCGAGGTATCGCGGGGTGAATACGTCAGCCGCCGAGCGGAAGACCACCGATGAGTCCGCTGTTGTTCAGCGTGGCGGTCGCGCCCTTCACGGTGTTGAGCACGGAGTCCTTGTTCTCGGTGTCGAGCGCGTTCGACTGGTGCTGCAACGGCATCACGTCGGCGGGGGCGAGCTGGCCGCTGGTGAGCGTGTTCACGGCGCCGGTGAGGCTGGTGGGCGTGACGTCGGCGGTGCTGTAGGCGAACGCGGGCGCGGCAGCGCCGGCGAGGGCCACGGTACCGGCAACAACAGCGGCAGCCTTCAGGGACTTCATCGTGTTCCTTTCTTCGGCAACTCACGTCACCAGGGGGAATTCTGACGCCGTGCCTAACGACCCCCGACCGGTGCGGAAACCCCGTACGCAGAAAATTTCTGCATCCCCCGCGTATCCCACCCGTTGGGATTCCCGGGGGTTATAAGAAAGCAATAGGAAAACAGAACAGCCGTGGTGCCGGTCCGGGACCGGCACCACAGCTGGAATGACGACGGGGCGTCAGGAGGCGGGCAGCGGCAGCGGGAGCCCGCCGGTCAGACCGCCGACCGTGTCCGTCACCCCGCCGACCGGGCTGTTCCCGCCGGTCACCCCGCCGACCACGCCGGTCACGGCGCCGGTGTCCACCGGCAGGTCGACCGGGAGCGGCAGCGGGAGTCCGCCGCCGAGCAGCAGGGCGAGGATGGCGTTGAGGAGCTTGCCGACCACGGCGGTGGCGGCCGCGAGCACCTTCGAGGGGTCGGGGGGCGTGGCGGAGGCCGCGGCGAGCAGGTCACTGACCGCGGTCTGGAGGGCGGCGAGCGCGTCGCCCACGGCGTCGGCGGACGGCGCCTTGGAGTCGCTCCCCTTGGCGGCCTTGTCTTCCTTGTCCGCCTTGTTCACCGGCAGCGGGAGCGTCGGCAGGGTGGTGGGCACCGGCAGTCCGGCGGTCGGCGCGGTCGCGGCGGGCGGGGTCGTCGGCGCGGTGGTGGCCGGCGGGGTCGCCGGCGTCAGGGGCGTGTCCGGGACCGGCACCGGGGCTGCCGCCGTGATCCCGGCGATGGCGGACTTGACCGTGTCGAGGAGCTGGGTCGCCTGTTCGGGGCTGATCCCCTCTCCCGCGTTGAGCACGGTGTTCAGCACGTCGGTGACCGGCTTGAGCACGGACCCGAGGTTGCCCAGGGTCTTGACCTGCCCGAGCAGCGCGTCCGCGCCGGGGACGGGAAGGCTCGCCGCCGCCAGCGCACGCTCGCGCTTCGACTCGTGGTCGACCGCCACCGCGGCCGGCGCGGCGATCCCGATCAGAAGGGTGGCACTGACTGCGGCGGACGCAAGACGAAGTGCGGGCAGAGCACGCATGGAGGATGCCTTTCGATGTGGAACGGATCTTGTGCCCACCGTGAAAGCGCTCACCGCGCTCTGCAACCGGTCCGCTCCGCACCGTAATCGCCGCCCATGGACGTCGCCGCTGGTGAGAGTGCATGTCAAGCCCCACTCAGCGTGTCCCGACCCCCACCCCCCATTCGGGGCAACGCAAACCGGCCGCCCTCCCGCGGGGGAACCACGGGAGGGCGGCCGGCAAAGGGCGCTTCGCGCCGACGTCAGTCGCCGACGTCAGTCGTTGACGCAGGTGTTGCCGAAGGCGGGGTTCAGCAGACCGATGACGTCGACGGTGTTGCCGCAGACGTTGACCGGAACGTGGACCGGAACCTGGACGACGTTGCCCGACAGCACACCCGGGGAGTGGGCGGCGGCGCCGTGCGCGTCACTGTCGGCGGCGGCGATGCCGGCGCCGCCGGCGACGGCCGCGACGGCAGCGGAAGTAAGGACCAGGCCCTTCGCGATACGCGACATGGAGAGGTGCTCCTTGAGTTGAACAAACACCCGGGCGGATACCCGGCGCTGTGTCAACGCGCGGCGCCCTCGCTGGTTGTGCCGCCAATGGGGTGATCTCGCGAGAGGCCGACTTCACCATTCCGACACACTTGTCGGGTTTCGCCGGATTAATACGGATAGCGACTAGAGTTGCGGACCTCTTGACGCACCCCTATAGCCAGCAAATCGCATTCATTGACGCCCTGGCACCGCGCCCCGGGCGCGCCCCCGACCCCCCGCACCTTTCCCGGAAGGGCCACCCCGGTCATGCGCCATTCCCCGCGTCCGCTGCTGCGCCGAGTGACGGTGGGGGCCCTCGCCCTCGCCACGATCTGGACCCCCGGCGGTGCCCTCGCGTCCGCCCCGCCCTCCCCCGAGGCCGAACGCCTCCCCTTCGCCGAGCGGTACCGCGCGCTCCAGCACGGCGGGATGGTCCGCGCGGCCAACGCCTCCATCAGCTGCCGGGCGAGCGCGACCCAGGCGGCCTCCTGCCCGTCCGCCCGGGGCGGAAAGGCCGGGCAGGGCGGGAAGGCCGCGGCCAACGGCGACTTCGACATGTTCTACGTCGACGTCGACACCGACCCGAACACCTACAACTCCTCCCGCGCCGAGGTCCGGCTGCCCGAGGGCGCCCGGGCCACGTACGCGCGCCTCTACTGGGGCGGCAATCTCCGCGTCGGTGAGCAGAAGCCGCCGAAGGACAACGGCCGGGTGCTGATCGCCGAGCCCGGCGGCCAGTACAAGGAGGTCCTCGCGGACACCCTCGTCGGCCACCGGGCGGCTCGGGGCGCGGACGCCTTCCAGGCCTCGGCGGATGTCACCAAGCTGGTGCGGGAGAGCGGTTCGGGGCTGTACACCGTCGCCCAGGTCAATGTGGCGATGGGGAAGTCGGCGGCCGGATCGTGGGGCGGCTGGACGCTGGTGGTGGCGTACGAGAAGGCGGACGAGCCGTTGCGCCGTCTGGCCCTGTGGGACGGCTTCGACACCTTGGACAAGGCCCAGGAGATCCGGCTGCCGAAACTGTCCTTCCCGAAGGGCGCGTTCGGCCGTGCGGGTCTTGTCGCCTACGACGGGGACCGCGGGCGTACGGGCGAATCGCTCACCGTGACGACCGGCCGCAAGGCGTCCGCCGTACTGACGGACGACGCCAACCCCCGTACGGATGTGCTGAATTCGACGATCTCCGAGCCCGGCCCGGCGCCGGCGCGGCGAGTCCCCTCGTACGCGAACACGCTCGGCTACGACTCCGATGTGTTCGATCTCGGCAAGGCGCTGCGGCCGGGTGGTGACCAGCTGGCCTTCCGGCTCGTTTCCCAGCGGGACGCGGCGTGGGCCGGCGCGCTCTTCGTCGCCGTCGACGCCCAGCAGTGAGGCGCGTTCCCGCCCGTCCCGAGTGTCATCCGTGAGCGAGGAAACCGCGCAATGCACCAGTCAGCAACCGACCCTCGGCCGCGGGTCCTTCACCTCACGCAGCCCGTGGAGGGCGGGGTCGCCCGGGTCGTGACCGACCTGGTGCGGGCCCAGCTCGCGGCCGGGATGCGGGTCTCGGTGGCCTGTCCGGACGGCGTCTTCGCCGACGGGCTGCGGACGCTGGGCGCGGATGTACGGCGGTGGCGGGCCGCGCGGTCGCCGGGACCGTCGCTCCTCGGGGAGGTACGGCGGCTCGCTCGGGTGATCGAAGAGGTACGGCCCGAACTGGTGCACGCACACAGCGCGAAGGCCGGTCTGGCCGGGCGGCTCGCGGTGCGGGGCCGGGTGCCGACGGTGTTCCAGCCGCACGCCTGGTCGTTCGAGGCGGTCGGCGGCGGCACCGCGGCCCTCGCGCTGAAGTGGGAGCGATGGGGGGCGCGTTGGGCCTCCCGGGTGGTGTGCGTGAGCGACGCGGAGCGCGCGACCGGCGTACGCGCCGGGATCGCCGCCCCCTGGAGCGTCCTCCCCAACGGCATCGACCCCGCCCGCTTCCACCCCGCCGCCGTGGGCACCGTACGGGCTTCGCTGCTGCCGGACGTCGATCCGGCGGCCCCCCTCGTGGTGTGCGTGGGGCGGCTGTGCCGGCAGAAGGGGCAGGACGTTCTGCTGGAGGCGTGGGACGCGGTGCGGGAGCGGGTGCCCGGGGCGCGGCTCGTGTTCGTCGGGGACGGGCCCGAGCGGGACCGGCTCGCCGCGCGGGCACCGGAGTCGGTGCTGTTCGCGGGGGCCGTGAGCGACACCGTGCGGTGGTACCAGGCGGCCGACCTCGTGGTCCTGCCCTCGCGCTGGGAGGGCATGGCGCTCGCCCCGCTGGAGGCGATGGCGTGCGGGCGGCCGGTGGTGCTGACGGATGTGGACGGCGCCCGGGAGAGCCTGCCGCCGGGTCTGATCGGGCGGTGTCTCGTGCCCCCGGAGCATCCGGACGCGCTCGCCGGGGCCGTCGCCGAGCTGCTGCTCGATCCGCTGCTGTGCGAGTCCCTCGGCCACCAGGGGCGCCGGCACGTCCTGTCCACGCACGACGTACGGCACACGACCGAGGCGGTGGCGGGCCTGTACCGCGAACTGCTCGGCGCCGCAGACCATGCCGTGCTCACCGAGTACAGGGAGTCCATCCACTCGTGACCGCCGAAAGCACCGTTCCCTCGCCCGGCGGGCAGCCACGGGAGCACGGTTTCTCGCCCGTCTCGGTCATCCCGTCGCGCGGTGTCGCCGGCGGCTTCCGCTTCCCGCACCGCCGCCCCCAGCCCCGGCCCGCCTCACCGGTACCGCTGCTCGCCGCGGACCTGGCCGCCGCGCTGCTCGGCGCGCTCGCGCTGACCGGCACCGCCCACCATCCGCTGCTCGCGGCCCTGCTGGTGTCGGCGTCGATGCTGCTGCGCCCGCACCTGCCGCGGACCGTACCGGGCGTGCTGGACGAACTGCCCCCCGTCTGCGGCCGGATCGCGGTCTCCTGGCTGGCGCTCGGCGCCCTGGTCGCCGCGTACGCCCCGCAGCACGCGCTGCCCGCCGTCACCCTCGCCGCCGGTTTCCTGCTCCAGTCGGCGGCGGCCTGCGCGGCCCGTGCCGTCGTGCACTGGCGGCGCCGCACGGCCCTGCGGAACCGGCCCCGCGCGGCCCTCGTCATCGGCCCCGCGACGACCGCGCAGCGCGTCGCCGCCGGCATCCTGCGCCACCCGCGCTGCGGAGTGCGCCCGGTCGGGGTCGTCACCGAGGAGCCGGACGGCAGCGAGGGCCTGCCCGTGCTGACGACCGGCGAGGAGGTCGAGCGGGCGCTGATCCAGAACGGCGTCCGGGACGTCCTGGTCGTCCACCCGTCCGTACGGTCCGAACAGGGGCCGCTGCTAAGGGCGTTGGCCGAGTCGGGCGCCGCGGTGTGGGAGATCGACGCCGACTCCCCCTCGTACGCCACCCGTGACCTGCTCGCCGGATTCGCCTGCCGGCGTCTCGACATGGGCGGCCGCAGAAGGGGCAGCGCGGGCAAGCGGCTGCTGGACATCCTCGTCGCGGGCACCCTGCTGCTGCTGGTCAGCCCGCTGCTGCTGGTGTGCGCGGTGGTGCTGCGGCTGACCGACGGGCCCGGGGTCGTCTTCCGCCAGGAGCGCATCGGCAAGGACGGCCGCCCCTTCACGCTGCTGAAGTTCCGCACCCACCGCCCGGTCGACGAGCACGAGTCGGCGACCCGCTGGAGCGTGGCGAACGAGATCCGGATGTCATGGTTCTGCCGCTTCCTGCGCCGCACCTCGCTGGATGAGCTGCTCCAGCTCTGGAACGTCTTCTGGGGCGACATGAGCCTGGTCGGCCCGAGACCCGAACGCCCGTACTTCGTGGCCAAGTTCAGCCAGACCTACCCGGGCTACGCGGCCCGCCACCGTATGCAGACCGGCATCACCGGGCTCGCCCAGATCCACGGGCTGCGCGGCGACACCTCCATCGAGGACCGGGCCCGCTTCGACAACGCGTACATCGACAACTGGTCGCTGTGGCAGGACATCTGCATCCTCGCCCGGACCGCGGCGGCACTCGTACGTCCGACGGGGAGCTGAGCATGGACCACGTGCGGAGATTCGCGCCGGTACTCCCGGTGGTGGCGGTGATCGCCCTGCTGGGGCTGCCGATCGGGCCGGGCGGCGAGGGCGGCGCGGGGCCCGCCGACGCGGTCTCGGCGCTGGTGGTGCTGGGCTGCGGAATCGGTCTCGTACGGGACCGGCGGCGCCCCCTGTCCCGTACGGCGGCCGTGGTCCTCGGGCTGCCGGTGCTGGGGCTGGCGGTCGCGGCGGCGGGCGCGTCCTCGCCGGGGGCCGGGCTCACCGGCATGGGCCGCTATCTCCAGATCTTCGTCCTCGTCCCGGCGGCGGTACTGCTGCTGGTCCGGGGCC
The DNA here is from genome assembly GCF_040644695.1 of Streptomyces sp. NPDC046909. Lineage (NCBI taxonomy): Bacteria > Bacillati > Actinomycetota > Actinomycetes > Kitasatosporales > Streptomycetaceae > Streptomyces > Streptomyces sp. NPDC046909. The sequence goes on from NZ_JBEYXC010000008.1 coordinate 108,242, forward strand.
GGGCCGACTTCCGCCTCCTCGCCTGGTCGTTCGTGGGGCTCGCCCTGTGGCAGGGCGCGGTGGGCGTGCACCAGTTCCTGACCGGGACCGGGGCCTCGTACCAGGGCCAGGAGATCCGTGCCGTCGGCACCTTCGGGGCGCAGGACGTGATGGGCATGGCGACCGTCGTGTGCTTCGGCCTGGTGTGCGCGGTGGGGCTGGCGCTCGGCCGGACCCCGGTACGGCAGCGGGCGATCGCGGCGGGCTGCGCGCTGGCGCTGCTCGTCCCGCTCGCCCTGTCCTTCAGCCGTGGCGCCTGGATCGCGACCGCCGTGGCGTGCTCGGCGCAGCTGGTCCTTGCCGGGCTGCGGCGGGCGCTGAAGGTGGGGGCCGTGATGGTGGCCCTCGGGGTGATCCTGGTGGGCGGCTTCGGGGTCGGCTCGGCGATGCTCCAGGAGCGGATCAACAGCATCACCCAGGTCACCGACGCGCCCGACCAGTCCGTCACCGACCGGTACACCATGTGGGCGGCGGCCGTCGGCATGTGGCGCGAACAGCCGCTGACCGGCGTGGGGTTGAAGGGCTTCCCCGAGCACCGGGACGCCCATGCCTCCCTCGCGCTGTCCGCGGGCAGCGACACGGAGGGCGCGGGCGCCGCCTACCGCAAGCAGCCCCTGCTGTCCCCGCACAACATGTACCTGCTGATCCTCGCCGAACAGGGCCTCATCGGCCTCCTCGCCCTCGCGGGCGGCTGGCTGGCCCTGCTGGTGTGCGGACTGCGGGGGCTCGCGCGGATCCGGCGCTCCGGCCCCGGGCTCGACTGCGGGCTGGTCGCCTGCGGCTTCCTGGTCTGGCAGCTGACCGACTTCATGTACGCCGACATCGGCGGCCCCTCGACCGTGCTGACGGCCGTCTGCTTCGGGCTCGCGGCCTGGTGGGCGCTGGCCAGTGGGGCGCCGGAGAAGGCCGTGACGGCTCCGGCGCCGGTGCGTGAGCTCGCCGAGGAGGCGGCCGCGCGATGACGGTGACGCCGCCTCGGGCTTCCGGGGACTCCTCGGGGACTCCGAGCGAGCGGGTCGTAGCGCCGACCGGGGCCTCCGGACGGGCCGTGGCAGCTGACGGCACCCGGGTCTCCGGGGTCTCCCGGGCGGCCTCGGGCGGGCGAGACGCGGCTTCGCAGGGCGACCGGAGCCGTAGCCACCCGTCCGGCGTCGACCTGGCCGTTCCACCGACCCGTACCGACCTCGCCCCCGCCCCCGCCGAGGCCGCCGACCTCGCCCCCGTCTCCCGCGGCTTCCTCGCCAAGGCCGCTCTCGTCACCGCCGTCCTCACCGCGGCCGGTGCCCTGCTCGGGCTGGTGCGGGACCAGGCGCTGGCCCGGCTGTTCGGGGCCGGGAGCGAGACCGACGCGTTCCTCGTCGCCTGGACCATCCCGGAGTTCGCCGCGACGCTGCTCATCGAGGACGGGCTGGCCTTCGCCCTGGTCCCGGCGTTCAGCCTGGCGCTGGCCCGGCGGGCACAGGGGACGCCCGGGGACCCGGTCCGCGCGCTGGTCGCGGCCACGCTCCCCAAGCTCTCCCTCGCCTTCGTCGCCGTGTCCGCGGTCATCGTCGGCGCCGCCCCCTACGTCGTCGAGGCCCTCGCCCCCGGCCTGCCCGACCCCGCGCTCGCCGTCGACTGCACCCGCCTGACCGCGCTCTGCGTCCTGGGCTTCGGACTCGCCGGATATTGCAGCGCCGCCCTCCGCGCCCACCGCAGGTTCCTCGCGCCGGCGGCGATCTACGTGGCGTACAACACCGGCATCATCACCGCGATGTTCGTCCTGGGCGGGCACTGGGGCGTACGGTCGGCGGCGGCCGGGGTGGCGATCGGCGGCGGGCTGATGGTCCTCATCCAACTGCCGCCTTTCGTACGGCAGTTGTGCCGCAAGCAAGTTCCCCAGCAGGCCCCCCAGCAGTTCGCACAGCAGGAACAGGAGCAGGAGCAGGAACCGCGGTCCGCCCCGAGCGGCGAGCGTTCCGTCACCGCCGCCCTCGTCGCCACCGTCCTCCTGTTCGCCCTGTGCCGGCAGTCCCAGACGCTCATCGAGCGCTTCCTCGCCTCCACCCTCGACGCGGGCGCCATCTCGCATCTGAACTACGCGCAGAAGGTCGCCCAGATCCCGATGACCCTGTCGATGATGCTGTGCACGGTCACCTTCCCGGTGGTCGCCCGCGCCCTCGCTGACGGCGACATCGAAAAGGCCCGCACCCGCGTCGAGCGCGACCTCGCCCTCGCCTCCTGCGTGCTGCTGCTCGGCGCCGCGACCGTCATCGCCTGCGCCCCGCAGATCGTCGGACTCCTCTTCCAGCGCGGCGCGTTCACCGCCCAGGACACCGCCGCCACCGCGGGCGTCATGCGCGTGTACGCCCTCGGGCTGCTCGGCCAGACCCTGACCGGCGTGCTCGTCCGCTCGTACTTCTCCGCCGCCCGCCCGAGCTGGTACCCGGTCGCCGCGATGGCCACCGGCATCATCGCCACCTCCTGGATCGGCGCCCTGACGGTCGGCGTCTGGGGCGTTTCCGGCATCGCCGCCGCCAACGCGGCCGGTATCACCGTGACCGCCCTGGTGCTGCTCGCCGGCATGGGCCCGAGAAGCGTCCCGATCCGCAAGCGCCGCGCGCTGCACGAGCTGAGCAAGCCGGTGCGGGCCGCGGTGGTCGCCGGTGTCGCCGGGACCTTCGTCGCCGGTCAGGTGCCGTCGGCCGTGCCCGGGCTCGCGGCGGGCGGCGCGACCGTCGCCGCCGTCTTCGTCCTGCTCGCCTGGGCCATGGACGCCCAGGGCGTGGTCCCCGCACTCCGATCCGTACGTTCCGTCACACGAAGGCTCAGCCATGGCCGTTGATTCCGCCCCCGTCCCGTGGATCGCGATGTACCACTCGGTCGGCGACCCCTCCGACGACCCGTACCGCATCACGGTCACCCCCGACCGACTCGACCGCCAGCTGACCTGGCTCGGCCGCCGTGGCCTGCGCGGCGTCTCGATGGCCGAGCTGCTGGCCGCTCCCGACCGGAAGAACCTCGTCGGCCTCACCTTCGACGACGGGTACGCCGACTTCGTCGCGGACGCCCTCCCCGTCCTCCGCCGGCACGCCTTCGGCGCGACCCTCTTCGTCCTCCCCGGCCGCCTCGGCGGCGACAACGCCTGGGACCCGCTGGGCCCGCGCAAACCGCTGCTCACCGCCGACGGCATCCGGCAGGCCGCCGAGGCGGGCATCGAGATCGGCTCGCACGGCCTCACCCACGTCGACCTGACGACGGCGGACGACCTTCGCCTCAAGTCCGAGGTCGTGGAGAGCCGGGCCGCGCTGGAGGAGCTGACCGGCGCTCCGGTCGACGGCTTCTGCTACCCCTACGGCACCCTCGACGAGCGGGCCGTGAACGCCGTACGGGAGGCCGGATACCGGTACGCCTGCGCCATCGACCCCGGCCCCCTCACCGGCCCGCACGCCCTCCCCCGCCTCCACATCGGCCAGAACGACACCGCCGTACGCCTGTTCCTCAAATACCGGCTGCACCGGCTGCGCCGCCGTCCCGTCGAGGGGATCTGAGGTGAAGGCCCTCCACGTCATCACCGGCCTCGGCGTCGGCGGCGCCGAGCAGCAACTGCGGCTGCTGCTGCGGCACTTGCCGGTCGACTGCGACGTCGTGACGCTCACCAACCCGGGCGCGGTCGCCGACGGGCTGGTCGCCGACGGGGTGCGCGTCACCCACCTCGGCATGGCGGGCAACCGGGACCTGGCCGCGCTGCCGCGTCTGGTCCGGCTGATCCGGGCGGGCGGCTACGACCTCGTGCACACCCACCTCTACCGCGCCTGCGTCTACGGCCGCCTCGCCGCGCGCATGGCGGGTGTCCGGGCGGTCGTCGCCACCGAACACTCCCTGGGCGACTCCCAGATGGAGGGCCGCAGGCTCACCGCCGGGGTCCGCGGCCTCTACCTCGCCAGCGAGCGCCTCGGCCGCGCCACGGTCGCCGTCTCCCCCACGGTCGCCGCCCGCCTCAAGCGCTGGGGCGTGCCCGCCCCCCGCATCGAGGTCGTCCCCAACGGCATCGACCTGGCCCGCTTCCGCTTCGACCCCCTCCAGCGCCTGCACACCCGCCGCCGTCTCGGCCTGCCCGAGGAGGCGTACGTCATCGGCGGCATCGGACGTCTCACGGCGGGCAAACGCTTCGACACCGCGATCCGGGCCGTCACCCGACTCCCGGCCGACTGCTGGCTGTTGCTGGTCGGCGGCGGCCCGGACGAGCACCTCCTGCGCCGCACCGCCCGCGAGGCCGGCGTCGCCGACCGGGTCCTGTTCACCGGCGAACGCCCCTACGCCCCCGACGGCTCCCCCGGCCCCGACCTGCCCTCCCTCGCCTCCGCGATGGACCTGCTGGTCTCCCCCTCCCCGGAGGAGGCCTTCGGGCTCGCGGTCGTCGAGGCGCTCGCGTCCGGACTGCCGGTCCTCTACAGCTCCTGCCCGGCGATCGAGGACCTGCCCGCGCAGGCCGCCCCGGGCAGCCGGCAGGTCCTCGGCGGCCCCGAGGAGTTCGCCCGCGCGATCGCGGCGGCCCGCACCGAGGGCCCGCGCCCCCGGACCGCCCCCGACGCCGCCCACCACTACTGCATCACCCGCAGCGCCGCGGCACTGATGGACGTCTACGCGGCCGCGGCCAGTCCAGCACCGTCATCCCAGGGAGCCAGTTCCACATGACCGAGAACCCCACCGGCCCGCGCCGCCCGGCCGTCCTCACTCGCGCCAGGACCCTCCCGGCCTGGTCCCTGCTCGCCGCCGGCACCGTCGTCGGCGGACTGCTCGGCGGCGTGTACGGCCTCGCCAAGACACCGACGTACACGGCGACCAGTTACGTCATCGCCGTCCCCACCGAGAAGTCCGACCCCGCGTCCGCGCTCGGCTTCGCGCAGGCCTACGGCCGGGTCGCGACCCAGCTCGCGGTGCTCGGGGACGCCCAGGTGTGGGCGGGCGTCCCGGTGCGGACGCTCCAGTCGAGCGTGCAGACGGCGACCTCCCCGGACGCCCCGATGGTCGCGATCACGGCGACCTCCTCGCGCCCCGACCTGGCCGCCGACATGGCCAACGCCGTTTCCCGCGCCCTGACCCGGCACGCGGGCGACACCAAGGGCGACACCAACGTCGAGCTCCAGCAGTTCGCCCGGGCCACCAAGCCCACCGAGCCGTCCTCGGCCTCCCCCGCGGTGACCGGCCTGGTCGGGGCGAGCGCAGGCGGGCTGCTCGGCGGCCTGGTGCTGCTGGTACGGCCGCGGCGGAACGCGTCGGACCCCGGGCGCCCGGCCTCGGTGCCCGGCCCGGCCGTCGCCGCCGACGCGCACGGCCAGCTGTGACGTACACGACGGAACTCGTCACCGACGACACCGACTTCGCCGCCCTCGCCCCCGACTGGGCGCGCCTGTACGGCCGTTGCCCCGCCGCGACCCCGTTCCAGAGCCACCCCTGGCTGCACTCCTGGTGGCTCTCGTACGGCCGTCGCGGCCGGCTGCGCGTCCTGCTGGTCCGTGACGGGCGCGAACTGGTCGCCGCCGCGCCCCTGATGCGGGTACGCCGTCCCGTGCCGTCCCTCGTGCCGCTGGGCGGGGCGATCTCCGACTACGGGGACGTCCTGCTGGACGAGGAGCGCGGCGAGGGGGCGGTCGCCGCGCTCACCGAGGGGCTCGCGGCGGCGGCCCGTACCGCGCTGGTCGATCTGCGCGAGGTGCGGCCGGGCGGCGCGGCCGAGCGGATCTACGACCACTGGCCCGGGCCCCGGCGCCGGGTCGGCGACTCGCTGTGCCTGGAGCTGCCCGCCGTACCGATGGACGAACTGGTGGCCCGGCTGCCGTCGACGAAGGCCCAGCAGCGGGTGCGCGCCAAGCTCCGCAAGCTGACCGCACTCGGTGTCGAACGGCATGTCGTGCAGCCCGACGAGGTCGACAAGGCGCTGCGGCGCCTCCTCGAACTGCATCAACTCCAGTGGCAGGGGCGGAAGGTGACGAGCGAGCACCTGCGGCCCCGGTTCTGCGAGCACCTGGTGCGCTCGGTCGCCCCGATGGTCGCCGCCGGAGACGCGGTCGTCACCGAGTTCCGGCTCGACGACGACGTGGTGGCCGTCGATCTGACGCTGCTGTCGCGGCGCCTGGCGGGCGGCTATCTGTACGGCGCCCATCCGTGTCTGCGGGAGCGGAAGGCGGACGTGGCGGTGATGCTGCTCGACGCGTGCAGCGGACACGCGCGCGGCACGCTGAGCCTGCTGCGCGGGAACGAGCCGTACAAACAGCACTGGAAACCCGAACCCGTGCTCAACCAGCGGCTGTTGCTGGCCCGGCGGCGCACCGCCCCGCTGCTGGCGGCGGCCCTGTGCGATGTCGCCGCCCGCAGCCGGGGCAAGGAACTGCTGCGGAAGTGGAGGGAGCGCGGTGGCGGCGGCCCCTGAACGGACCGCCGCCACCCGGGACTCACCGGCTGCGCGACCACCAGTCGAACCGCATGCACAGCTTCCCGCCGATCCAGTACTCGACCCACTCGCCCAGGTCCAGCGGCGTGCAGTTGGCCGGTTCGGTCGGAGTCGGAGTCGGGTCGGGCGTGGGCTCGGTGGGCGTCGGGGTCGGTGTCGGGGTCGGCTCCTCGTTGCGGCCGAAGAGCACGGACCGGTAGACCTCGGACGCCTTGGGGTTGTCGTCGCACTGCCAGACGCCGTGCGGACAGTAGTCCGTCAGCGTGTTGTACAGCGGCTTGTGCTCGTCCATCCACGCGAGCATGCGCCGCATGTACTCGGGATTGTCTCCGTTGCGGAAGAGTCCCCATTCAGGATAGGAAATTGCTTTGCCGTGGGATTTCGCGAATTCCACGTGTTCCTGAAGTCCGAAGGGCTCTTTCACCTGCTGGTCGAACGAGAGGCCTTCCGGCTGGTCGTACGAGTCCATGCCGATGATGTCGACGGTGTCGTCGCCCGGATAGCACTTCGTCCAGCCGACGGCGTCCCGGCCGCGGCTCGGCGTGAAATCGAACCGGAATTTCTGGCCCGGCACCGAACGCATGGTGGTGACGATCCTGTTCCAGTATTTCTTCCAGGCCTCCGGGTCCGGCCCGCAGCGATGGGTGTACGTGATGCCGTTCATCTCCCAGCCGAGCACGATGACCGTGTCCGGCACCTTCAGCTCGACCAGCCGTTTGGCGAGGCGGCGGAAGTGGTGATCGAAGTCGCCGCGCGCGCCCTGTTGCAGCAGCCGCCGGACCTCGTAGTCGGGGACCCGGTCCTCGTTGCGCTCCAGCATGGGGACGTTGAGGACGAACAGCCGGTCGTCGCGCGCGTTGCGCCAGTCGGCCCACGCGTCGAGGAAGTTCGGGGCGCCCTCGATGTTGCTCCAGCGGTCGCCGGGCAGATAGGTGTGCCCGACCCGCAGATCGGCGCCGCCCAGCCAGCGGCTGAGCTCGGCCATGCGGGTCACCCCACGCGGGCCGTAGTCGAGGTAGGCGCCGAAGGCGGGCAGCTGCTCCGCGGGCTTCGGCTCGGGATCGAGCACAGGATCGGTGGTGGTCGGGGCCGGGGTCACGGCCGGGGCCGGGGTCGCGCTCGACTGCGCGGCCGGGGACGGCACCGCGGGGACGGCCGGGACCGGCGGCAGGGTCGGCGTGGGAGCGGGAGGATCGCCGGCCCGCCCCACCCCCGCTGCGAACCCGGGCCCCGTGGCCAGGGCGGCGGACGCGACGACCGACGCCGCGATGAACGCCAGCCTTCTGGTCCGGGCCCGTCGCTGCTGTGAGTCCATGCCTGCTCCTTTCTCACTCTCGCGCTCTCCGGCGAACGACACCGGTAACTGACACTCAGTCATATCAATATGAATTCCGCCACCGTGCTTACGGCCTTCGAGTGGCCCGATCGCCCGCACGAGTGAAACGACCGAAGGATTTGAGTACGTGTCGCAGTTCGACACCCGCGTCCCCGCCGTACTGCTGCGGATCGACCGGAATCCCTTTCACCACGGAACGCTGGGTGCCGTGCGCTCGCTCGGCAGGGCGGGAGTGGAGGTGCATGTGATCGCGGAATCCACCGGAAGTCCGGTGTCCCGGTCGCGATTTGTACGACAGATCCATCCCCCGCCGCCACCCGGCACGCCCACCGCCGACATCGCCGTGGCCCTGCGCCGTATCGCCGCCCGGATCGCCCGCCCCGCGGTGCTGATCCCGATGGACGACGCGAGCGCGATCGCCGTGAGCCGGCTGCGCCAGGAGCTGGCGCCCGCCTATCTGCTGCCCGCGACCCCGGACCCGCTCGCCGAGCGCGTCGCCGACAAGGCCGAACTGGCCGCCCTGTGCGCCGCCGTGGACGTCCCCCACCCGCTCACCCTGATCCCGGACAGCCCCGCCGAGGCCGCGAACGCCGCCTGGCAGCTCGGTCTGCCGGTGATCGCCAAGTGGAGCCGCCCCTGGCTGCTGCCGGCGGAGAGCGGACTGCGCAGCACGGTGGTGCTGGGCTCCGCCCAGGAGGCACGGGACCTGTATCTGCGCACCGAGGAGGCGGGCAGCCGACTGCTGCTCCAGGCGTATCTCCCGCCCGGCACCGACCGCGACTGGTTCTTCCACGGGTACGCCGACCGCTCGGGCGCCGTCCGCGGCGGCGGCGCCGGCGTCAAGCTGCGGGCCTGGCCGCGCGGCGCGGGCCTCACGGCGGTGGGCCGCTGGACGCCGGACCAGCGGGTGCAGGCACTCGCCGAGCGGATCACCGGCGCGCTCGGCTACCGCGGCATCTTCGACCTCGACTTCCGCCGCGACGCCCGGGGCCGCCACCACCTGCTCGACTTCAACCCGCGCCCGGGCGCCCAGTTCCGGCTCTTCAGCGACACCGCGGGCCTGGACGTCGTACGCGCCCTGCACCTGGACCTGACGCACCGTCCGCTGCCGGACGGGGTGCCGCGGGCCGGGCGGGAGTTCGTGGTGGAGAACTACGCGCCGCTGACCGCGCTGCGCCCGGCGCCCGCCGGGCGGGAGCTGGCCTGGTGCGCGGCCGACGACCGGGCGCCGGGACGGGCGATGTGGGGCCTGTGGGCCCGGCACGTGTCGCGCCGGGTGCGGGAACGCCTCGGCCGGCTGTACCCGCCGGCTGCCGACCGGACACGCGCGCGTGTGGTGCGCCAAGCGACCGAGCCGACCGATCTGACCGACACCGGTCTCACCGACGACGAGAAAGCGAGCAGCTGCTGATGTACGACCTGCTGGTGGTGGGCGCGGGCCCGTACGGCCTGTCCATCGCGTCCCACGCCGCGGCCGCCGGGCTGAAGGTGCGTGTCTTCGGCCGGCCCATGGCGTCCTGGCGCGACCACATGCCCCGCGGCATGTTCCTCAAGTCGGAGCCGTGGGCCTCCCATCTCTCGGACCCGGAGCGCCGCTGGCGCCTCGACGCCTACTGCGAGGGCCGGGGCATGACGGCCCGTCACGGGGAGCCGATCCCGGTGGAGGTGTTCGCGGAGTACGGCCTGTGGTTCGCCCGCAACGCCGTGCCGGCCGTCGACGAGCGCACGGTGACCCGGGTGGTCGCGCTGCGCCCCGGCGGCTTCGAGGCGGTCACCGACGACGGCGAGGTACTGCCCGCCCGCACGGTCGCGCTGGCCGTGGGCGTCATGCCGTTCGTCGAGATCCCGGCGGCCCTCAAGGACCTCTCCCCCGCGCTCGTCACCCACAGCAGCCACCACAGCGACCTCGACCGCTTCCGCGGCAAGGACGTCACGGTGATCGGCGGCGGCCAGGCGGCCCTGGAGACGGCGGCCCTGCTCGCCGAACAGGGCACGCGCGTGCGGGTGCTGGCGCGCGCGGACGAGCTGTGCTGGAACGACGTACCGCCGCCGTGGGAGCGCCCGCTGTGGCGCTCGGCCCGCTCCCCGCACAGCGGCCTGGGCTGCGGCTGGCGCAACTGGTTCTACGCCGAGCGCCCCGGTCTCTTCCGCCGGCTCCCGGTGCGGACGCGGGCGCGGATCGCGACGACGGCGCTCGGTCCGGCGGGCGCCTGGTGGGTGCGGGACCGGGTGGAACCGGCCGTCGAGGTGCTCCTCGGTCACGAGGTCGCGGCGGCGCGCGAGGTGCCGGGCGGGGTGCGGCTGGAGGTGGCGGACCGGACGGACGGGGTCCGGGCGCCGCGCACGCTGGAGACGGAACACGTCATCGCGGCAACGGGGTTCAGGGCCACCAGCGACCGTCTCGGCCTGCTCTCCGAGCAGCTGCGCACGGCTCTGGCGACGGGGGCCGACGGCACTCCGGCGGCGGGCCGGGACTTCGAGTCGCCCTCCCACCCGGGCCTGTTCCTGGCGGGCCTGGTGACGGCCTCCGCCTACGGCCCGGCGATGCGTTTCGTGCACGGCGCGACCTACACGGCGGGCGCGCTGGTGCGAGGGGTGCGGCGCCGGCTGCACACCGGGCCGCGCGAGGGAGCGGTGCCGGCGCCGGGTCGCCGGGAGGTGGCCGAGGGGGCGCGGCGCTGAGCGGCCGCGGGTGCCGGACGGGGACGTCCGGCACCCGGCGCACTGCTACCGGTGCTCGCCGGCCGTCCTGCGGCCCCGGCGGTACAGCACGGCCCCGGCGGCGATCAGCGCCGCGCTGGCACCGGACGCGGCCATCATGGCCGCACTGCTGCTTCCGGTGTCGGGAAGGTGGGGCGGCGGGCCGTTGTGCCCGGGAGGAGTGCTGTCCTCCTGGGTCGGCGGCGTCTGGTCACCGCCCGTCGGGGGCGTCTGGTCGCCACCGGTCGGAGGCGTCTGGTCACCACCGGTCGGGGGCGTCTGGTCACCGCCCGTCGGAGGTGTCTGGTCGCCGCCGGTGGGCGGGGTCTGGTCCCCGCCGGTCGGAGGCGTGTCGGTCGGCGTCGGCGTGGGCGTGTCCCCGTACCCCGGGGTGTCCCCGTAGCCGCCGGATCCGCAGTCGCCGCCGAACGCGGGGTTGAGCCCGCTGATGACGTCGACCGTGTCCCCGCACGCGTTCACCGGCACCTCGACCGGCGCCTGCGCGTGGTTGCCGGACACCACACCGGGCGAGCCCTCGGCGCTGCCGTGCGTCCCGTGACCGGAGGGGCCGTGGGCGCCCCCGCCGTACCCGGAGTCGCCGTATCCGGAGTCCCCGTAACCGGAGTCGTCGCCGTACGCACCGCCGCCCTTGGGTGAACCCGAGTCATTGGCACAGGAGTTGCCGAACGCGGGGTTCAGCAGGGCGATGACATCGATCGAGTTGCCGCAGGCGTTCACCGGCGCGTCGACCGGGACCTGGACGTTGTTGCCGGACAGGACGCCGGGCGAGCCCTTGGCGGCCCCGTTCGCGTCCGAGTCGGCGAGGGCGGGGCTGCTGCCGCACAGGGACAGAATGCTCGTCGCGGCGGCCGCCGCGACCATTCCCCTGCTCAGGGTCTGTCGCAATCTCGTTGTCCTCCTGCTTGAAGAAGTGGGAAAAGCCGGCCTTGGAGGGCAAGGAAGCAGTCCAAGGCCGGCTCACACAGCCGGAGAGGCTGGGGTGCTACGACGTCAGTCGTTGACGCAGGTGTTGCCGAACGCCGGGTTCAGCAGGGCGATCACGTTGATCGTGTTGCCGCACACGTTGACCGGGATGTGCACGGGGACCTGGACGACGTTGCCGGAGAGGACGCCCGGCGAACCGACAGCGGCACCCTCGGCGCCCGCGTCGGCGAAAGCGGGGGCGGCCATGCCCAGGGCCATGATCGCGCCCGCGACGACAGCAGCGGTCTTCTTCATGTGCTTTCCCTTCTCTGCGGTCATGCCCCTATGACGTGACCTGCAGGCTGTAAAACGAGGGATAGACAGCCGAAGAAACTACGGAACGTGAGGCACCTCTTAATTCACTCGAACGCATTCATATAATTGACGCGACGCATCCGTACGAGGAGAAACGCTTCGCCTGAGTGGCGGAAAACGCCCGGACAGCCCGCGTGGAATTCACGGGCCGCCCGAGCGCGTTCAGGAACGACGGATCAGTGGTTGCCCGCTCCGTTGCCCGCGAGGGCGGAGATGTCGTCCAGGATGTGCGACAGCGGCTCGTCGCCCTTGGCCTGGGTCGAGTTGTCGGCGCACTGCTGGTTCTGCGCGGCCGACAGGACCGGGACGTCCTGGAGCACACCGACGGCACCGACACCGGCGATACCCTGGGCGTTCGCCTTCAGCGGCAGGCCGATGCAGAGCTTGTTGGCCGTGCTCTGCACCAGGGTGGCCTGCGGGCTCATGTCGCCCTTGGTGATCTGGTTGCCGAACTTCGAGTGGGCGCCGTTGCCGCTGGCGGACGTGGTGCCGTGGTCGTTCCCGATGGCCATGGCCGGCGACGCCGCACCGACAACGGAAGCGGCGACCGCCGCGGCGGCCATTGCCTTCTTCAGCATTTCAGTTCCTTTCCTGGGTGCATCACCAAGACGCACGCTCCTGCCTCCGCATCAACCAACTCCACGGGGTTTGGTTTCGGCACTTCACTCGATCGGGCCGGTGGCCGCTGCCGAATTAACGGAATTCCGCTGGGCCATCGGAGTGAATGGCAGCAACCATGCGGGCGCCGGGCAGTTGACCAGTGCGCTCCGGTGGACGGGGTTTCCTCAGAAGGGACTAGCAAGTGATCAAGAAGGTTCTGGCTACCGCCGCGGTCGCCGCTTCCGTCGCGGGTATCGCCTCCCCCGCCATGGCGATCGGCAACGACGACGGCACCACGTCCGCCAGCGGCAACGGTGCGCACCAGTCGTTCGGCAACTCGGCCACCTACGGCAACATGAGCCCGCAGATGGCGCTCATCCAGGGCTCGTTCAACAAGCCCTGCATCGGCCTGCCCGCGAAGGCCAACCTCCAGGGGATCGTCGGCGTCGGTGCCGTCGGTGTCCTCCAGGACGTCCCGATCCTGTCGGCCCCGCAGAACCAGCAGTGTGTCGAGAACTCGACGCAGGCCAAGGGCGACGAGCCGCTGTCGCACATCCTGGACGACATCTCCGTCCTGGCGGGCAACGGCACGGGCAACCACTGAGCCGTACGTCCTCCAGGGTTCCGTCACTGAGCCCTCGGGCTGCAATCTGAGCCCCCGTCAGCGGGCCGCCGGTTTCCCGGCGGCCCGCTGTCTTAGCGTTCGGCGCGTGACGATGAAGAGAACCCTTTCTTCCCTCGCGATCCCCGGACTCGTCCTCGCGGCCGGCGCGACGCTGCTCGGCAGTTCCGCGTTTCCCGAGCGACAGGCCCCCAAGGCCCTGAACATCCTGCTGATGGGCACGGACCAGCGGGACACCATCACCGCCGCCGAGAAGCGGAAGTTCCACGCCGGCGGCCAGGCCTGCAACTGCACCGACGTCCTGATGCTCGTCCATGTCTCCGCCCGCAGGGACCGCGTCAGCGTGGTGAGCATGCCGCGGGACTCCTACGCCGACATCCCGCCGTACCGCGACGAGTCGACCGGCGAGGAACGCGGACCGCACCCCTCGAAGATCAACGGCGCTTACGACGAAGGCGGTCCCGGGCTCTCCATCAGCACGGTGGAGTCGATGACCGGGATGCGGATCGACCGGTATCTCCAGGTGGACTTCCGGCGCTTCATCGACGCCGTGAACGATGTCGGCGGGGTCGAGGTGTGCACTTCGCGGACCTTGAAGGACTCGGCGACCAAGCTGAACCTCCGGCCGGGCCGGCACACGCTGAACGGCGGCCGGTCGTTGCAGTACGTCCGTTCCCGGCATGTCGACACCAGCGCCGATCTCGGGCGGATCCAGCGCCAGCACCGGTTCCTGGTGAACGCCTTGCGCGGCCTGAAGGCGAAGAAGGCGCTCACCGACCCGGTGGGCATGGCCCGGGTGGTGGGCACGCTGCTCGGGAACGGGCGGGTCGAGCAGGGCTTCGACGCCAAGGAGCTGATCGAGCTGGCGGCGGCGCTGAACAAGGTGCCGGCGAAGTCGATGGAGTTCACGACGGTGCCGATCGCCGGGTTCAACGAGACCCGGCCGGACATCGGTTCGACGCTGGCCTGGGACATGCGGCGGGCGGACGCGATGTTCGCCAGGCTGCGCGCGGACAAGCCGCTGCTCAAGGCGAGCGCGGATCCGCGGCCCAAGGACCCGCCCGGACTGAGGGGTTACGGCCCGGTGCGGGGCAGCTCGCTGACCTGCAAATGAGCTCGTACGACCGGGGCGCCCGCCGCCTCCGCCCATGCGCTGGGCCAATCGGGGCAAAGAGCGCAACCCCGGCCGGGGTGCGGGCGTTGTCGATCATGCAGCTCCTCACCGGAGTCCGCTTTTCGAAGGGAATGAACATGAAGAAGCTGTGGGCAACCGCGGCTATTGCCGCCACTGTCGTCGGTGCCGGCTCGCCCGCCATGGCCATCGGTGACGACAACGGCACCACCTCCGCCAGCGGCAACGGCGCCTCGCAGGAGTTCGGCAACTCGGCGACCTTCGGCGACATGAGCCCGCAGCTCTCGCTGGTCCAGGGTTCGCTGAACAAGCCCTGTGTCGGCCTGCCGGCGAAGCTGAACCTCCAGGGGATCGTCGGCCTCGCGGCCGTCGGCGTGGCCCAGGACATCCCGATCCTGTCGGCCCCGCAGAACCAGCAGTGCGTCGAGAACTCGACGCAGGCCAAGGGCGACGAGCCGCTGTCGCACATCCTGGACGACATCTCGGCCCTCTCCGGCAACGGTCAGGGCAACGGCTGATCCTCGGATCATCCGCCGCGGCGGGTCACCGGTTCTCCGGTGGCCCGCCGTTCCGCGTACCCGGTGTGTCACTTGCGGTAGAGCACCTCGATCTCCTCCGCGTAGGCCGCCGTCACCGCGTGCCGCTTCACCTTCAGGGACGGTGTGAGCAGGCCGTTGTCCTCGGTGAACTCGCCCTCGACCAGGGTGAAGGCGCGGATCGCTTCGGCGCGGGAGACGGCCTCGTTGGCGTAGTCCACGGCCCTCTGGACGTCGGCGCGCAGCCGTGGGTCCTGGACGAGCTGTGAGAGGGGGGTGTCGGCGGGGAGTCTGCGGACCGACAGCCAGTGGGTGATCGCCTCGGGTTCGAGGGTGACGAGGGCGGCGACGAAGGGGCGGTTGTCGCCGACGACCAGGCACTGGCCGACCGGGGGGCGGCTGCGGAGGCGGTCCTCCAGGACGGCCGGGGAGACGTTCTTGCCGCCGGAGGTGACGAGGATGTCCTTCTTGCGGCCGGTGATGGTGAGATAGCCGTCCTCGTCGAGGGAGCCGAGGTCGCCGGTGGCGAACCAGTCGTCGGTGAGGACGGCGTCGGTGGCGGCCGGGTTGTTCCAGTAGGCGCCGAAGACGATGCCGCCCTTGATGAGGACCTCCCCGTCGTCGGCGATGCGGACGGCGACCCCGGGGACCGGTGGGCCGACGGTGCCGGGGCGGGGTTTGAGGGGCGGCACGATGGTGGCGGCGGCGGTGGTCTCGGTGAGGCCGTAGCCCTCGTAGACGATGATCCCGGCCGCGTAGAAGAACAGGTTGAGGTTGCGGTCCAGGGGTGAGCCGCCGCTGATGGCGTAGCGCATGCGGCCGCCGAGTTCTTTGCGGACGCGGCGGTAGACCAGGAGGTCGTACAGGGCCCAGGCGGCGTAGAGGCCGGGGCCCGGGCCCTTGCCGCGGTCGAGGAACTTGTCGAGGTACCGCTCGCCGAAGCGGACGGCGATGCGGTCGGCGCGGTCGAAGGAGGCGCCGCGCCCGAGCTTCTCGGCGGTGGCGCGGCCGGTGTCGTGGATCTTCTCGAAGAGGTACGGGACGCCGACGAGGAAGGTCGGGCGGAACTCCTTGAGGGCGGGCCGGAGTTCGTCGGGCTTGATGCTCGGGCAGTGGCCGATCTCGATGCGGGCCATCAGGCAGGCGATCTGGAGGGTGCGGCCGAGGATGTGGGCGAGCGGGAGGAACAGGAGGGTGGAGGCGACCTGTCGGGTCACCTCCTTGAAGATCGGGTGGAGCAGCTCGACGGTGTTGGCGGCCTCGGCGTGGAGGTTGGCGTGGGTGAGGACGCAGCCCTTCGGCTGTCCGGTGGTGCCTGAGGTGTAGCAGATCGTCGCCACGGTGGCGGGGGTGAGGCTCGTGCGGCGTTTGGTGACCTCCTCGTCGGGGAGGTCGGCGCCGAGAGCCTTGAGTTCGGTCAGCGCGTGGGCGTCCAACTGCCAGATACGCGGCTGCTCTTGGTGGGATGCCGTGCCCGTCGTCACCGTGCCGGCGTTCTCCGCGGTCTCGGTGACGACGAAGCGGGCGCCGGAGTCGCGGACGATCCACTCCACCTGGTCCGCGGAGGAGGTGGCGTAGATCGGGACGGTCTGGCCGCCGGCCGCCCAGATCGCGAAGTCCAGGACCGTCCACTCGTAGCGGGTGCGGGACATCACCGCGACGCGGCCGCCCGGTTCGAGGCCCGCGGCGATCAATCCCTTGGCGACGGCGGTGACTTCGGCGGCGAAGGCGGCGGCCGTGACGGGGTGCCAGGCGGCGCCCTCCTTGCGGCGCAGGACCACGGCGTCGGGGGCCTCGGCGGCGTTGGTGTACGGGAGGTCGGCGGTGCTGCCGGCCGGTGACGGCGGGGCGAGGGGTGCGGTACGGGCCTCCCGTACCGTGCCCTTCTCGTCCCTGGTGATCTCGACCTTGGTGCGGGTCGCCAGGTCGCTGCGCTGTTTCGCCCTCTTCAAGTCCTTGCGTACGCCCATGACGGCCCCCAGTCGGCTCTGACTGGGGGGTCAACTTACTCGTGCGTAACGGAAGGTCAATGGGTCCGGCAGGATCTTGTGTCAGTCGCCGTGCTTCTTCGCCTGGTCGATGGCCTCGGCGAGCCGTGTCACGTCCGCGTCGTCCGTGGTCCGCGCCAAGTCGTGGGCGCGCTCGCTCAGTTCGTCGAGGGTGGGGGTGTCGGGCAGCGGGCCGTACTCGGCGCCGTAGGAGCGGAGGTTGTCGGCGAAGTAGGCGGCGACGGCGTCGACTTGGAGGCGGGGCTGGGCGTCCCAGAGGTCGGTGTCGAGGTCCTCGGACTCCAGTTGGCCGGACTCCTCGTGCGGGGTGCGGGAGGCGGGGTCGAGCCAGCGGACGCTCGCGGTGGCGAGGTGGCCGTCGGCGCCGGGCTTGTGGCGGACGGCGTAGAGGGCGGTGACGGTGTGGCCGGGGCCGATCTCGCCGCCGTCGACGCTGTCGTCGCGGAAGTCCTCGTCGGCGACCTGGCGGTTGTCGTAGCCGATCAGCCGGAACTCCTTGACCGTCTCGGGGTCGAAGGCGACCTGGGCCTTGGCGTCGCGGGCGGTGAGGTCGATGTTCCGCGGGAGCTGGTCGACGAAGACCTCGCGGGCGTCGTCCTCGTCGGAGACGTAGGCGGTGTGGCCGTCGCCCTTGTCGGCGAGCTCCTCCATCAGTTCGTCGCCGTAGTCGCTGCCCACGCCGACGCCGAAGAGGGTGATGCCGTGCTCGCGGCGTTCGCTCGCGATGTGTTCGAGGATGGTGGCGGAGTCGGTGTCGCCGGTGTTGGCGAGGGCGTCGGAGATGAGGACGACACGGTTGGTGGCGCCCTCGCGCAGGCCCTTCTCGGCGGTCTCGTAGCCGGTCTCGACGCCCGCGCCGAGGTTGGTGGACTCCTGGGGTTCCAGGCTGTCGATGGCGTCGTGGATGTCGTCGCGGTGGCCGTCGAGGCGGGTCATCGGCAGGACCCGCTCGGCCTCGTCGCTGAAGGTGACGATCGCGACCGAGTCGTCGTCGCGCAGCTGGTTCGTCATCGTGTCCAGGGAGTCCTTGGCGAGGTCGAGGCGGCCCGGCTCGGCCATGGAGCCGGAGACGTCGATGACGAAGGTCAGGGCGGCCGACGGGCGTTCGTCGGCGCTCTCGGCGGCGCGGGTGGCGAGGCCCACGCGGACCAGGTACCAGTCGTCCCCGTCGGTGCGGGCGCCGTCGACGGTGACCGTGAAGCCGTTGCCGTCCGGGCGGTCGTAGTCCTGGCGGAAGCTGTTGACGAACTCCTCGGGGCGGACCGTGTCCGGGTCCGGGAGCCGGCCATCGGCGAGGGTGCGGCGGGCGTAGCCGTAGGAGGCGGTGTCGACGTCGAGGGCGAAGGTGGAGAGGTAGTCGGGGTCGGGGGCGACCTCTCGGGAGTCGCCGTCGGTGCTGTCCGAGCCGTCCGGGCTGCTGTGCTGTTCGCCGTCGGGGGCGGGCGCGTAGCCCTTGCGGCCGCCGTCGTACGCGTTGTCGCTGGCGCCGCTGTCGTCGCCCCCACCGCAGCCCGTCAGCAGCAGGCCGCCCGCCGCGGTGAGTGCGAGCAGGGCGGCGCGCACACGTCGTATTCGGTACTGCTCCATCTTCCGTGCCCCCTTGGTCCGTTGACGTCGACTTCTGTGACTGTGACTGTGACGGGCCAGGGGGCCGGAACGTGCGCCACGGAGCGTTGCGGAAGCGTCTCGAAGAGGGCACGGAGGGCGGGTGTCGAGACCGGTGGGTGATCTTCCGTTGACCTAGGAGACCACGTCCTTGCGGGCGAAACCGCGGAAGGCCAGGGCGAACAGGATGAGGGCGTACGTTACCGAGACGGCGGTGCCCTGGATCATGCCGGACCACTCCGGGGTGGGCTGTACGGCGTCGGCCCAGGCGAACTGCCAGTGCGCGGGGAGGAAGTCGCGCCAGTCGCCGAGGGCGGTGACGGCGTCGAGGACGTTGCCGACGATGGTCAGGCCGACCGCGCCGCCGACCGCGCCGAGCGGGGCGTCGGTCTTGGTCGAGAGCCAGAACGCCAGTCCCGCGGTGACCAGTTGGGAGATGAAGATGAACGCCACGACGACGACCAGGCGCCCGGCCGCCGTCCCCGGGGAGAGCGAGCCGCCCGTGGGGAGTTCCAGCGGGCCCCAGCCGTAGGCGGCCGTGCCGACCGCCAGGGCGACGACCGGGAGCAGGATCATCGCGGCCAGGCTCAGTCCGAGGCCCACGACGAGCTTGGACCACAGCAGGCGGGCCCGGGGCACGGGCGCCGCGAGGAGATAGCGCAGGGAGGACCAGCCGGCCTCCGAGGCGACTGTGTCCCCGCAGAACAGGGCGACCGGGATGACCAGCAAGAAGCCCGCCGACACGAACAGGTTGACGGCGGCGAAGTTCGCGCCCGACGCGGTCGCCGTGTCCATCAGCGAGACCGTGTTGTTGCGGCCGCCCGGCTCGCCGCCGATAGCGAAGGCGATGAGCAGGATGAACGGGAGGGCGGCGAGGATGCCGAACATCACCATCGTGCGGCGGCGTTTGAGCTGGCGGACCAGTTCGACGCGGAGGGGGAGGGTGTGGCGGGGCTGGTAGCCGGAGGCGGTTTCGGTGAGCGTGCCGGTGCTCATGCGGAGCCTCCGATCAGGGTGAGGAAGGCGTCTTCCAGGCGGCGGTGGGGGCCCAGTGAGGCTACGGGTACCTCCAGGCGGACCAGCTCTATGAGTAGGGCGTTTGTGCGTTCCGTGATGGGTTGTTGTTCGGCTGCGGGCTCGTGGGGGCTGGTCGCGCCGTTCCCCGCGCCCCTTGCCTGGGTCGACGTCAGGCGGACCAAGAGGCCGCCGTCTGTTCTTGTTGCCGACTCGACTTGCGGTAGGGCCGCCACCTTTTCCAGCAGGGGGTCCGTGATGTCGGCCGCCAGGCCCACCAGCAGCGTGTCGCCGGAGCCGGTGATCTCGGACACCGGGCCCGCCTGGACCAGTTGGCCGCGGTCCATGACCACCAGGTGCGTGCAGGTCTGCTCGACCTCCGCGAGGAGATGGCTGGAGACGATGACCGTGCGGCCGGCTGCCGCGTAGCGGATCATCACCTCGCGCATCTCGCGGATCTGTGGCGGGTCCAGGCCGTTGGTGGGTTCGTCGAGGATGAGGAGGTCCGGGAGGCCGAGCATGGCCTGGGCGATGGCGAGGCGCTGGCGCATGCCCTGGGAGTAGGTGCGGACGGCGCGGGCCAGTGCGTCGCCGAGGCCGGCGATCTCCAGCGCCTCGTCCAGGTGGGCGTCCTCGGGCGGGCGGCCGGTCGCGCGCCAGTACAGCTCCAGGTTCTCGCGGCCCGAGAGATGCGGCAGGAAGCCCGCGCCCTCGACGAACGAGCCGACCCGGGACAGGACGGGCGCGCCCGGGCGGATCGCGTGGCCGAAGACCTGGATCTCGCCGCCGTCCGGCTTGATGAGGCCCATCAGCATGCGCAGGGTCGTCGTCTTGCCCGCGCCGTTCGGGCCGAGCAGGCCCAGCACCTGGCCCTTCTCCACGCGGAAGGAGAGGTCGCGGACGCTGTAACGGTCGCCGCCCGCGTACTTCTTGCTCAAGTCCGTGATCTGGAGCGGGACTTCGAACAGCTCCGGGTCCGGGTCGGGCATCGCCGTGCGGCGGCGGCCCGTCAGGAGCAGGGCCAGTGCGAGCACGGCGCCCGCGAGGGGCAGCCACCACACCCAGGAGGGCAGCGGGGCGGCCGCGGTGGTGACGCCGGGGGCCGTGGGGACCGACAGGTCGCTCTTCAGGGAGACGGTGTACGTCGCCGGGGCCGCCGGGGAGGCGTAGCCGAGGTCCGTGGAGGCGAGGACCAGGCGGAGGCGGTGGCCCTGCTCGATCTTGTGGTCGATGGCGGGGAGCGTGATCGTCACGTCCTTGCCCGCTCTGGCGCCCTCGACGCGGAGGGGGGTGACCAGCTGGGACGGGAGTACCTGCTGGGTGCCGTCCGGGCCTACGTCGTACACCTTGGCGAAGAGGACTGCGTCTTCGGCCGTCGACTTGATGTTGACGGTGGCCGTCGGGGAACCCGTGATACGGAGGTCGTCGGTGACCGGCTTCGAGTCGAACCGGGCGTACTGGCCCGGGAAGTCGAGGGAGACTCCGACGCCGAGGGAGGAGAGCTGGGAGAGGCCGCCCGCGGCGCCGAGGCCGGGGAGGGCGGAGATGCCGGGCGGGTTGGCGCCGGCCGGGTTGATGACGCGCTGCTCCTCGCCGGTCAGGGCGATGGACTGACGGCCGTTCTCCAGGCCGGGGTAGGTGTCGTCGGTCGCGCCCCGCAGCTGAGCGGCGCCGTCGGTGGAGTCGACGCCTCCGGTGCGGGTGACTCGGAAGGCCGGGCCCGTGTCGGTGCCGGTTTCCTTCTTGAGGTAGCGGTCGAACCAGGACTGCACCCGGGACTGGACCCGGCTCGTCTCCAGGTCGCCGCCGTCATGGCCGCCCGCGATCCAGTCGACGTCCACGGGGGCGCCGTTGGCCTTGATCGCCTTCGCGGCGGCGTCGGCCTGGTTGAGGGGGAAGAGGGAGTCCGTCTGGCCCTGGATGAGGAGGGTCGGGACCTTGATCCTGTCCCCCACCGCGGAGGGTGAGCGCTCCTCCAGCATCTTCTCGGCGGCTGCGTCCGGGGTGCCGGACTCGGCGACCCTGTCGTACATCGCGCAGATCGCCGGCTCGAACTTGGCGCAGCCGCCTGCCGTGTTGACGAAGATGCCCGCCCAGAGCTTCTTGAAGACGCCGTTCGGGAAGAGGGCGTCCGAGAGGTTCCAGTACGTGATCGCCGGGGCGATGGCGTCCACGCGGTCGTCGTAACCGGCGGTGAGGAGGGCGATGGCTCCGCCGTAGCTCGCGCCCGCGATGCCGACTCGGGGGTCGCCCGTCCTGTCCAGCTGGACCGTGGGTTGCTTCGCGAGCCAGTCGATCAGGCCGGAGACGTCGGCGACTTCGGCCTTCGGGTCGTTCAGGCCGACCTTGCCGGTCGACTTGCCGAAGCCTCGCGCGGACCACGTGAGGACCGCGTAGCCGTCTCGGGCGAGGTCTTCGGCCTGGGCGCGTACGTCGTCCTTGCTGCCGCCGAAGCCGTGGCCGAGGAGCACGGCGGGGTGCCTGCCGGCGGCTTCGGGGGTGAAGTACGAGGTGTCTATGCGTACGCCGTTGAGGGACATGACCCGGTCCGCGCGGGTCACCTGCGGTGGCTTGTCGGAGGCGACGGCCGCCCATGTTCCGGCGCCGGTGAGGACGAGTGCGGCGGTCGCGGCGGAGATGATCCGTCGGGGCCGCCGCGGGGCTCGTCGCCGGGGCAGTCGAAGATCCATGCGTTTAACGGTACGGGGCGGAACTGTCGGATCGTTATCGACCGGGGGTTGAACCTCGGACCTCCTGTGGGGGTACGGCGGGGTTCTTATGTACCGCGTTCGTTGTACGGCTACGAGCTCGGTCCGGCTTGTCACCTGCCGGGTGCGGGTTGTTTTTGGCTGGTCGCGCCCACGCGGCGGAGCCGCAAATCGATACAGCCCCGCGCCCCTAACGGGGCGCTCAATCCTCCGTTGGGATGGAGACCAGCCACCTCGTTGCCTTGCGCGGGCGTAGGTACACCGCCCAGTACAGAGTTGCCGCCGCTGTGATGCCGCCCGTCCAGAGCAGGTACGCCGTCTCCTGCTGGCTCAGGATGTACGCCAGTACCGCTATCAGGAGGACCGGCATCGTCGGCCACAGAGGCATGCGCCAGGCCTTGGTGTGCTGGTGGGCTCCCTTGCGGGCCATCAGGGCCGCCACCGCCACCAGGAGGTACATGCCTGTCACCGAGACGCCCGTGATGCCGTACAGGGTGTCCAGGTTGACGAAGCAGAGGGCGGCGCCCGGGATGCCTACGGCGAGGGTGGCGACCCAGGGGGAGCCGAAGCGGCCGAGTTTGGCGAAGAGGGTGTTGACGGGGGTGGGCCAGGCCTTGTCGCGGGCGGAGGCGTAGAGGACTCGGGAGTTCTGGATGACCATGACGATGCCGGCGTTGATGATGGCGAGGGCGACGCAGAGGCTGACGAAGGTGCCGACGGCGGAGTTGGACCATGCCGTGACCATCGTGCCGATGTCGCCGCCGGTGAGTTCCGTGAGGTCGCTCGCGCCCATCGTGATCGCCGCCACCGGGACCAGGATGATCACCGTGGAGATGGCGAGGGTGGCCAGGACCGTGCGGGCCACGTTGCGGCGGGGGTTCTCCAGTTCCTCGGAGAGGTAGACGGCGGTGGAGAAGCCCTGGGTGACGAAGAGAGCGATCGCCAGGCCCGAGACGATCAGCATCGCCGTGACCGTGTCCGTCTCGCCGTTCGGGCCCGCCACCTGGAGGGAGACCAGGCTGTCCGCGCCTCGCTCGCTGTGGGCGAAGCCCAGGACCGCCACCACCGCTGCCGCCACCACCTCCAGGACCAGGAAGACTCCGGTGATCCAGGCGTTGGCGCGCAGGTCCAGCAGGCCCGCCAGGGTGGCCAGGAGCATGACTCCGGCGCCCGCCATCGACGGGTTCAGGTGGACTATCGGGGCCAGGTAGTCCGCCGTGCCCATCGCGATCACCGGCGGGACGATCATCACCACCAGCAGGGACAGGACGAAGACCAGCCAGCCCGCCAGGCGGCCCGCCAGGGTCGAGACGATCGCGTACTCGCCGCCCGCGCTGGGGATGAGGGTGCCCAGCTCGGAGTAGCAGAACGCCACGGCGATACAGAGCAGGGAGCCGATGGCGATCGTGAGGGCGGTGGCCGTGCCCAGCGAGCCGAACAGGTCGGGGACCACCACGAAGAGGGTGGAGGCCGGGGTCACGCAGGAGAGGGTCAGAAGGGTGCCGCCGACTACTCCGATGGAGCGCTTGAGCTTCTGGGGGCTGTCCGCGACCGCTGGGGCGGTGGTCGCGGCGGGGCGGAGCGTGTCGGTCATACGGTGATTCCGATCGACTCGTGCAGCGGATTGCACTGCATGGAATCCCGACGAAAACCATCACGTCAATGACTGTTTACCTACGGAATCAGTAGATCGACAGGGCGTTAAGGATTCGTATACGTCGTTCTCGGCTGTCGCCCTGCCGTACTTGGGGTGTGCGGTAATCGCAGGGGGCGGCGCAAAAAAATCCCGTCGCGGGAGTGTCAGTGGGGGCCGCTAGAGTCTTTGGACACAGAACTCACAGACGAAACACACAGCCTTGGGTGGGGACAGATGAAGGCAAAGCACACCGCTGCCTGGGTGGGGTTCACGGCGGCGGCGCTGGTGGCGACGTCGGCGTGTGGCGCGGACGGCGTGAAGCAGGCCGCCGAGGCGGTCGACAAGACGGACGCGATCATGGCGGCGCTCTCGCGGGCGACGGACCGGACCGAGCAGGTCGGGTCGGCCGAGGTGAAGATGTCGACCGACATCGGCACCGGCACGCCGGTGGCCATGGAGGGCACGTACTCGTGGGGCGACGGATACGCCTACGACGTCGAGATGGACACCAAGGCCGCCCAGATGCAGACGCTGACGAGCGACCCGTCGATCCGCATGCTCTTCGTGGACGGTGCCTACTACTACGACGTGGACCCGCAGCCCTCCGGCCCGCTCAAGGGCAAGGAGTGGATGAAGATCGACGCGTCGGCCGTCCTCGGTGAGGCGGGGGCGCAGGCGGTGACCGGTGCCAACGGCAGCCCGTCGGCGTCCATGAAGGGCCTCAAGTACGCCAACGATGTCGAGGACCTCGGCAAGGAGACCGTCAACGGGCAGAGCACGACCCACTACCGGGCCGTGATCGACCAGAAGCAGATGGGCAAGTTCGCGGACGCCCTCGGCGACGAGGACAGCCTCATGGGCTCGGTCACCGGCGGCGCGACCTCGATCTCCATGGACGTCTGGGTCGGCGCCAAGGACCTGCCGGTGCGGCTGACAGAGAAGGTCGGTGCCATGAAGGTCACCATGGACTTCGAGAAGTTCGGCAAGACGGCCGACGTCAAGGCTCCTCCGGCCTCGGAGACCGTCGACATGACCCAGGCGCTGAAGGACTCGCAGGGGCAGTAGGCATGACTGAGCCCGGGCGCTCCTGCGAGTGCCCGGGCCCGATGTCGCTCGCTCAGTGGTTGCGCGGGAAGCCCAGGTCCACGCCCGTCGGGCCGTCGGCCGGGTCCGGCCAGCGGGTCGTGACGACCTTGCCGCGGGTGTAGAAGTGGGTGCCGTCGTTGCCGTAGATGTGGTGGTCGCCGAAGAGCGAGTCCTTCCAGCCTCCGAAGCTGTGGTAGCCGACGGGGACCGGGATCGGGACGTTCACGCCGACCATGCCGGCCTCGACCTCCAGCTGGAAGCGGCGGGCGGCGCCGCCGTCCCGGGTGAAGATCGCGGTGCCGTTGCCGAAGGGCGAGGCGTTGATCAGGGCGATGCCCTCGTCGTAGGTGTCGACGCGCAGCACGGTCAGGACCGGGCCGAAGATCTCGTCCTGGTAGGCCTTGGCCGTCGTCGGCACCTTGTCGAGGAGCGAGATGCCGATCCAGTGGCCGTCCTCGAAGCCCTCGACCGTGTAGCCGGTGCCGTCGAGGATGACCTCGGCGCCCTCGGCCGCGGCGCCGGTGACGTAGGAGGCCACCTTGTCGCGGTGGACCTTGGTGATGAGCGGGCCCATCTCGGAGGTCGGGTCGTTGCCGGGGCCGATCTTGATCTTCTCGGCGCGCTCGCGGATCTTGTCGACGAGCTCGTCGCCGATCGAGCCGACCGCCACGACCGCGGAGATCGCCATGCAGCGCTCGCCCGCCGAGCCGTAGGCCGCGGACACGGCCGCGTCCGCCGCCGCGTCGAGGTCGGCGTCCGGGAGGACCAGCATGTGGTTCTTGGCGCCGCCGAGGGCCTGGACGCGCTTGCCGTTCGCCGAGGCGGTGGTGTGGATGTAGCGGGCGATCGGGGTGGAGCCGACGAACGACACCGCCTTGACGTCCGGGTGCTCCAGGAGGCGGTCCACGGCCACCTTGTCGCCGTGGACGACGTTGAAGACGCCGTCGGGCAGACCGGCCTCGGCCAGCAGCTCGGCGATCTTCAGGGAGGCCGACGGGTCCTTCTCGGACGGCTTCAGGACGAAGGTGTTGCCGGTCGCGATGGCGATCGGGAACATCCACATCGGGACCATCGCCGGGAAGTTGAACGGCGTGATGCCGGCCACGACACCGAGCGGCTGGCGGATGGACGCGACGTCCACGCGGCTCGCCACCTCGGTCGACAGCTCGCCCTTCAGCTGCACGGTGATCCCGCACGCCAGGTCGACGATCTCCAGACCGCGCGCGACCTCGCCCAGCGCGTCACTGTGCACCTTGCCGTGCTCGGCGGTGATCAGCTCGGCGATCGCGTCCCGGTTCGCCTCCAGGAGCGCCCGGAACTTGAACAGGATCGTGGTCCGCTTGGCGAGGGACGAGGTGCCCCAGGTCTGGAACGCGTCCTTCGCGGCGGCGACGGCCGAGTCGACCTCGTCCACCGACGCGAACGCGACCTTCGTGGTGACCGCGCCGGTCGCCGGGTCGGTGACCGGCCCGTAGTTGCCCGACGCGCCTTCGACGGTCTTGCCGCCGATCCAGTGGTTGACGATCTTCGTCATGCCCAGTTGCTCCTTCACAGATGGCGGCGTCGGGTAGAGACGTGCCGGTCGTACTCCTCGCGGGCCTTCACCGCCGACGGTCGGGTCGCGGTCTCGGCCACAGGTACATCCCACCAGGCTTGCGCCGGAGGCGCGCCCGACACTGTGTCTGCCGTTTCGGTCTCGACGTAGACACATGTGGGAGTGTCCGCCGCGCGTGCCTGGGCGAGGGCCTCGCGCAGGTCACTCACGGTCTTCGCGCGCAGAACGCGCATCCCCAGACTGGCCGCGTTGGCGGCCAGATCCACCGGGAGCGGGGCCCCGGTGTAGGTACCGTCGTCCGACCGGTAGCGGTACGCGGTGCCGAACCGCTCGCCGCCCACCGACTCGGACAGTCCCCCGATGGACGCGTACCCGTGGTTCTGCACGAGCAGCATCTTGATCGCGATGCCCTCCTGGACGGCGGTCACGATCTCCGTCGGCATCATCAGGTAGGTGCCGTCGCCGACCAGTGCCCAGACGTTCCGCTCAGGGGCGGCCATCTTCACGCCGATCGCGGCCGGGATCTCGTAGCCCATGCAGGAGTAGCCGTACTCCAGGTGGTACTGGTCCCGGGAGCGGGCCCGCCACAGCTTGTGCAGGTCGCCGGGGAGCGAGCCGGCCGCGTTGATGATCACGTCCGACTCGTCGACGAGGGCGTCCAGCGCGCCGAGGACCTGCGGCTGCGTGGGGCGTACGTCGGGTTCGTCGGCCTCGTAGCAGGCGTCGACGCGGTGTTCCCAGCGCTGCTTGTCCTCGGTGTACTCGGTGACGTACCCGTCGGGGACCCGGTGTCCGTGGGTCCGCAGGGCCGCGGTCAGCTCGGCGAGGCCGCTGCTCGCGTCCGCGACGAGCGGCTGTCCGGCGAGCTTGTGGCCGTCGAAGGGCGCGATGTTGAGGTTGAGGAAGCGGACGCCGTCGCCCGCGAACAGGGTGTGGGAGGCGGTGGTGAAGTCCGTGTACCTCGTCCCGACGCCGATCACCAGGTCCGCCTGGCGGGCGAGTTCGTTGGCGGTGGCGGTGCCGGTGTGGCCGACGCCTCCGACGTCCTGGGGGTGGTCCCAGCGCAGGGAGCCCTTGCCGGCCTGCGTGGAGGCCACCGGGATGCCCGTCGTCTCCGCGAACTCGGCGAGGGCCTCCTCCGCGCGGCTGTGGTGGACTCCGCCGCCGGCGATGACGAGGGGGCGGCGGGCCGACCTGATCGCCCGTACGGCTTCGGCGAGTTCGGTCGGGTCGGCGCCTGGACGTCGTACGACCCAGGTGCGTTCGGCGAAGAACTCGTCCGGCCAGTCGTAGGCCTCGGCCTGGACGTCCTGCGGGAGGGCGAGGGTCACCGCGCCCGTCTCGACGGGGTCGGTGAGGACGCGCATGGCCTGGAGCGCCGCCGGGATCAGGGCCTCCGGGCGGGTGACGCGGTCGAAGTACCGGGACACCGGGCGCAGGCTGTCGTTGACGCTGATGTCGCCCGCGTGCGGGACTTCGAGCTGCTGGAGGACCGGGTCGGCGACCCGGGTGGCGAAGATGTCGCCGGGGAGCAGCAGGACCGGGAGGTGGTTGATGGTGGCGAGGGCGGCGCCGGTGACCAGGTTGGTCGCGCCGGGGCCGATCGAGGTCGTCACGGCGTGCGTGGAGAGGCGGTTGGACTGGCGGGCGTAGCCGACGGCCGCGTGGACCATCGACTGCTCGTTGCGGCCCTGGTGGTACGGCATGTCGTCGCCGTACTCGATGAGCGCCTGGCCGAGGCCCGCGACGTTGCCATGGCCGAAGATGCCCCAGGTGGCGCCGATGAGGCGTTGGCGTACGCCGTCGCGTTCGGTGTACTGGGCGGCGAGGAAGCGTACAAGGGCCTGCGCGACCGTGAGCCTGGTGGTCGTCATCGGTGCCCCCCATATCCTTCTGTGTGGTCCGGGTGGAAGCAGATCCGCCACTCCCGTGTCTCGCCCGGTCCCGCCATGACGTTCAGGTAGTACATGTCGTGGTCGGGCTGGGCGATGGACGGGCCGTGCCATCCGTCGGGGACGAGGACGGCGTCGCCGGAGCGGACCTCCGTGAGGACGTCCGATCCGCCCTCACGGGAAGGGGATACGCGCTGATAGCCGAAACCGTTCGGGCCGTCGATCTCGAAGTAGTAGATCTCCTCCAACTCCGCTTCCACGCCCGGCCGGTGCTCGTCGTGCTTGTGCGGCGGGTACGAGGACCAGTTGCCGCCCGGGGTGATGACCTCGACGGCGATCAGCTTGTCGCAGTCGAAGGCGTCGGCGGAGGCGAAGTTGCGGACGTGGCGCAGCCGGTTGCCGCTGCCGCGTTCTTCCGTGGGGACCTCCGGCGCGGGGCCGTAGCGGGCGGGGAGTCGTCGCTCGCACTTCGCTCCTGCCAGGGCGAAGCGGCCTCCCGCGCCGGAGGCGATCGTTGCCTGGGCGTCGCGGGGAACGTACGCGAAGTCGGAGACCGACGCGAACACGCTTTCCCTGCCCAGGAGTTGGAACTCTTTTTCTTCTGTTTGTACGGTACATCCGCCTTCCAGCGGAAGGACGATCCACTCGCTGTCGCCGGTGGTGAAGGTGTGGGTACCACCCGGCTCCAGCGTGACGATCCGCAGACTGCAATAGGTCCAGCCGGCCCGCTTGGGGTCGATGTCCACGGTGTACCGGGCGTTACTGGAGGCGCCCTGGGGGACGTACAGATCGCTCGTGCTCTGGCTTGTCATGCGGCCCTCACAACAGTCCTACGGCGGTGTCCACGGCGGCGGTCACGTCCCCGTCCGCCGGGTACAGCAGCGAACGGCCGACGACGAGGCCGCGGACGGTGGGGAGTTGGAGTGCGCCCCGCCACTTCTCGTACGCCCCGTCCTGGTCGTCCCCGACCTCGCCGCCGAGCAGTACGGCCGGGAGCGTGGAGGTCGCCATGACCTCGGCCATGTCGTCGGGGTTCTGGGTGACGGGGACCTTCAGCCAGGTGTAGGCCGAACTGCCGCCCAGGCCCGAGGCGATGGCGATGGACTTGGTGACGGCCTCGGCGGAGAGGTCGTTCTTGACCTTGCCCTCGGCGGTGCGGCCGCTGATGAACGGCTCGACGAAGACGGGGAGCCGGCGGCTCGCCATGTCGTCGATCGCGCGGGCCGTGGACTCCATGGTGGTGAGGGAGCCCGGGTCGTCGTAGTCGATACGGAGGAGCAGCTTGCCGGCGTCGAAGCCGAGCCGCTCGATGTCCTCGGCGCGGTGGCCGGTGAAGCGGTCGTCGAGTTCGAAGCTGGCGCCCTGGAGGCCGCCGCGGTTCATCGAGCCCATGACGACCTTGCCGTCGAGGGCGCCGAGGAGGAGCAGGTCGTCGAGGATGTCGGCGGTCGCGAGGACGCCGTCGACGCCGGGCCGGGACAGCGCGAGGACCAGGCGTTCCAGCAGGTCGGCGCGGTTGGCCATGGCGAACTTGCGGTCGCCGACGCCGAGGGCGCCGCGGGCCGGGTGGTCGGCGGCGACGATCATCAGCCGGCCGGCCTCGTTGAGCAGCGGCCTGCGCCTGCGGCGGGCGGCGGCTTCCGCGACGGCCTCGGGGTGCCGGGTGCGGAGGCGGACGAGTTCGGAGACGTCGACGGTCACTTGACGGCTCCTGCGGCGATGGCGGCTTCGATCTCGTCCGGCGTGGGCATCGCCGACGAGCACTCCAGGCGGGAGGCGACGATCGCGCCGGCCGCGTTGGCGTGGCGCATGATCTTCTCCAGGTCCCAGCCTTCGAGGAGGCCGTGGCAGAGGGAGCCGCCGAAGGCGTCACCGGCGCCGAGGCCGTTGAGGACGGTCACGGGGAGGGGCGGGACCTCGGCGGTCTGTCCGTCGCGGCCGACCGCCAGGACTCCCTTGGGGCCCTGCTTGACCACCGCGATCTCGACACCGGCGTCGAGGAGGGCCTGGGCGGCGGCCTTCGGCTCACGCACTCCGGTGGCGACCTCGACCTCGTCCAGGTTTCCGACCGCGACGGTGGTGTGGCGGAGGGCTTCCTCGTAGAAGGGGCGGGCTTCCGCCGGGTCCTTCCAGAACATGGGTCGCCAGTCGAGGTCGAAGACGGTGGTGCCCGCCTTGGCCCGGTGGGCGAGGGCCGCCAGGGTCGCCGTACGGCTGGGCTCCTCGCTCAGGCCGGTGCCGGTGACCCAGAAGATCCGGGCCTCGCGGATGGCGTCGAGGTCGAGCTCGTGGGCGTCGATCTCCAGGTCCGGGGCCTTGGGCTCGCGGTAGAAGTACAGCGGGAAGTCGTCCGGCGGGAAGATCTCGCAGAAGACGACCGGGGTGGGCAGGCCGGGTACCGGGGTGACCCAGCGGTCGTCGACGCCGAAGCCCTTGAGCTCCTCGTGGAGGTAGGTGCCGAACGGGTCGTCGCCGGTGCGGGTGATCACCGCGGTCCGCCGTCCCAGTCTGGCCGCCGCGACCGCGACGTTCGTGGCCGAGCCGCCGAGGAACTTGCCGAAGGTCTCCACCTGCGGCAGGGGGACGCCCGTCTGCAGCGGATAGATGTCTACTCCGATCCGCCCCATGGTGATCAGGTCGTACGCCATCGAGTTCCCTTCGTATCGGCTCTCCACGGTTTTCTAGTCCCCTATGAGGAGCCCTGTCAATGTTTTGTCCAGACATTCGGACGAGGCCTTGACAGCGCTTACCGCTCGCGCGGAAGCTGACCGGCATGACGTCGTTGTCACCCTCTTCCTCACTGTCCCGCATCCGGATCGGGTCGGCTCCCGACTCCTGGGGTGTGTGGTTCCCCGACGATCCCCAGCAGGTGCCCTGGCAGCGGTTCCTCGACGAGGTCTCCGACTCCGGGTACGAGTGGATCGAACTTGGCCCTTACGGGTACCTGCCGACGGATCCCGCCGTACTGACCGAGGAGGTCACGCGACGGGGACTCAAGGTGTCCGCCGGCACCGTCTTCACCGGCCTGCATCACGGCGAGGCCGTCTGGGAGAAGACCTGGGCCCATGTCGCCGACAACGCGGTGCTGGCGCAGGCGATGGGCGCGAAGCACCTCGTCGTCATCCCGTCCTTCTGGCGGGACGACAAGACCGGTGAGGTGCTGGAGTCCGACACGCTCACGCCCGAGCAGTGGCGGAATCTCACCTCGCTGACCGAGCGTCTCGGGCAGCGGGTGCGGGAGGAGTACGGGCTCCGGATCGTCGTGCACCCGCATGCCGACACGCACATCGACTCCGAGGAGAACGTCGTTCGGTTCCTCGACGGGACCGACTCCTCGCTCGTCTCGCTGTGTCTCGACACCGGGCACTACGCGTACTGCGGCGGCGACAGCGTCAAGCTGATCGAGACGTACGGTGAGCGCATCGGGTACCTGCACCTCAAGCAGGTGGATCCCGAGATCCTCGCTGATGTGCGGGCGAAGGGGACGCCGTTCGGGCCCGCTGTGGCTCAGGGTGTGATGTGTGAGCCGCCTACGGGGGTTCCCGCGCTGGGGCCTGTGCTGGAGGCTGCGCAGGCTTTGGACGTGGATCTGTTCGCGATTGTCGAGCAGGACATGTATCCGTGTGCGCCGAGCACTCCGTTGCCGATCGCGAAGCGGACGCGGGCGTTTCTTCGGAGCTGCGGGGCGTAGTTCTTCGTCTGCGGGCGCGTGGGGGCTGGTCGCGCAGTTCCCCGCGCCCCTGGGTATGTTGCAGCATGGCTCGATGACTAGTGCCGTGCGTGTTCGGGGCGGACAGGGGCCCTGGGGTTCTTGGGAAGTTGCCCTTGCTCGGCCCCATCCTCGGGTTCGGCCCGGTGTGATCAGTTATCGCGGGGTTCGGATGGCCCTTGACCGGCCCCGTCGGCGGCTTGAGGCTCCCATCGGGGCCGCCACTCTGCTGTTGGGGTTCGAGGAGCCGGTACGGATCACCCGTGGTGGTCGGGAACCCGACACCCTCGTGTCCGTGTACTGCGGGCCCACGACCACCCCCGCCGTCGGCGAGCACAGTGGGCGGCTCTCGGGGATCGAGGTGTTGCTGGCGCCCTGGGCCGCCTTCACGCTCTTCGGTACTCCGCAGCACGAGCTCGCCAATCGGACCGTCGATCCGGACGAGTTGCCGCATGCGCTGCCGGGCCGGGTCGGTGAACTCGCCGCCGCGTTGGCCTCGTTGCCGTCGTGGGAGGCGCGGTTCGGGCTGCTGGACGATGTGTTCGCGCGGTGGGCGGATGCCGGTACGCCGTGTTCGGCTCGGGTCGTGCGGGCCTGGGCGGAGCTGGTACGGACGGGTGGGGCCGTGCCGGTGCCGGTACTCGCCGACCAGGTCGGGTGGAGTGTGCGGCAGTTGGAGAGCCGGTTCCGGGAGCAGATCGGGCTGGGGCCCAAGGCGGCCGGGCGGGTGCTGCGGTTGCAGCGGGCTCGGCGGATGCTGGCGGCGGGGCGGGGGCAGGCGGAGACCGCGGCCGTGTGCGGGTACTACGACCAGGCCCATCTCAGCGGCGAGTTCAAGGCGATGACGGGATGCACGCCCCGCGAGTTCACGCTGGCGCGGCGGGGGCCGGGCGGGGTGCCCGGCGGTGACCGGATGACGGGCGAGGCGACAAGTCTGGTGCTCACCCCCGGTTCCGGTGCGCATTTTTCCAAGACCGGCCGGGTTGGCTGAATGCAGTCTGTGACCTCCGGTGCCGAGCCGCTCCGACCAACGGGGAGGCGGGGGAGCCGGCGGGCCGGGCCCGGCGCAGCGGGTCCGGCCCGTCCTGCGTGCGCCCACGACGATGCCCTGTGCGGCTCCGTGTCAATGCGCCGCGCCCTCGCGCCCGCGTGCGCCTTTGCTGCGCTCGTGTCACAAACGCCCCCTCCGTGTCACACATGTCGCGTATACGCGGGTCTTGCGTCACACGCGGTACACAGGGCCTGACCTGCGGTCACTGTGTGTCGTTGACGGGGCACAGGCTTTGTGATCGCCAGCGCAGCGCCCGGTACCCCCGACGGCCGTTCCCGGCCGCCGCCGTGGTGCGCGCAGGGAGGTGCACCTCATGACCGACCGAAGGCTCTGGTCGTACAAGGAGATCGCCGCGCACATCCGGGTGCAGCCGGACACCGTGCGGTCGTACCGCAAGCACGGGCTGCTGCCGCCGCCCGATCATGTGGAGGGCGGCAAGCCGTTCTGGTACGCGGACACCGTCCGGCGGTGGGTGGCCTCGCGGCCGGGTAATCGTGGGCGGAGAGAGGACTGACCCCTCTCCTGGCTTTGCTCGGGTGCCCGTGGCTTCTCTCTCCGCGGGCACCCTTTTCGCTGCCTCGGCCCCCTCTCACAGCACCGGTTTTCCCGGGGCCGGGTGCGGGCGGTCCTGGGTCGCCGTCGCCACCGACTTGCCGCCGTCGACGCGCAGGGTGGTGCCGGTGATCCAGGAGGCGCGCGGGGAGAGGAGGAAGGCGGCGGCCTGGGCGATGTCGTCCGGTTCGCCGAGGCGGCCCAAGGGGTAGCTGGCGGCGGCCGTCTCCTGCGGTACGCGGGTGATCGGTTCCATGAAGGACGTGCGGACGAAGGCGGGGGCCAGGGCGTTCACCCGTACTCCCGGGGCCAGTTGGTCCGCCAGGTCCTCCGTCAGGCGGTGCAGGGCGGCCTTCGTCGCGCTGTACGCGGGCATACGGAACACCGCGTGCGCGGCGACCGTGTTGAGCATGAGCACCGACCCGCCGTTCTCCTTCATCCAGGCCTCCCAGGCGAGTTGGGTGAAGTGGAGCGCGCCCAGGACGTTCGTCTCGAACATCCGGCGTACGCAGTCCAGGTCGAGGTCGATCGCCGGCTGGTCGAGCGCCGGGTTGATGCCGGTCGCGTAGACGAGCACGTCCAGGCGGCCGAAGGTGTCCATGACCTCTTCGACGGCCGCCCTCCGGTCCTTCTCCTCCCGGCTGTGGGCCCTGATCGCGAGAGTGCGACGGCCCGTCTCCTCGCGGATGCGTCCGGCCGCCTCCCGCAACGGGTCCTCGGTACGGGCCGTCAGAGCCACCGAGGCGCCCTGGCGGGCCAGTTCGGCGGCGATGGCGTACCCGATACCCCGGCTCGCCGACACGACCAGGGCGGTGCGGTCCTCGAAGGCGGCCGGGGTCACCGGGCTCACCGGGCTCCTCCCGGTGCGCAGGTGGCCATGTCGTCGAGGGCCCGGCGCCAGAGGCGTGGGATGGATGCGGCGCCGGGCAGCGCGTGGTCGATCTGGAAGGAGGCGGTGGAGGTGTCGCCGTAGAGGAACAGGCCCACGGTGAGCGGGAATCCGTCGGGGCAGCAGATGATCGGGATCACCCGGTCCACCGGATCGCCGTCGTAGGACAGGTGGTTGGCGATGCGGTACATCGAGCCGACCACCGTCAGGCTCTCCGGTGCCGCCGTGCGGGCGATCAACTGGGCGTATTGAGACGGGTCTTGGGTCAGCAGGTGCCTCAAGGTCCCTCGGTACGCGGGGTCCTTCAGGGGTGCCGTGGCGGGGAGGGTTGCGTTGAGGCGGCGGGTGACGGTCATGGGGCCGCCGGGGAGGTCCAGACGGGCCAGGAAGAAGCGGTTGCCGGGCAGGGCCGTCTCGGTGGGGGTGCGCAGGTTGACCGGGAGCATCAGCGGCAGGACGTCGAGGTCGGCGTCGGGGCGGTGTTCGGCGGCCCAGCGGCTCACCGCGTGCGCGAGGGCGGCCAGATGGACGTCGTTGCTGGTGGCGCCGTAGGCCCTCGCGGTCTCCTTCAGGAGCCGGGTGGGCACCTCCTGCCACAGGACGTGACGGCGGCCGGAGAGCGGTCGGTCCGGGTCGCTCCACAGGGCGTGCGGGCGGGTGCTGCGCCAGAGGTAGGCGGTGGTGTCGAGGAGGCGGCGGGGGGAGGGCGGGGCCTCGGTCTTCCGTGCGGGGCCGGTGGTCGTCGTCGCGGGGGTGTCGCCGTCGGGGGTCTCGGCATTGGGGGTGTCGGCATTGGGGGTGTCGGCATCGAGGGTGTCGTCGTCGGGGCCCAGGAGGATCTCCGCGACGGCCACCAGGTTCGCGGCGTCCTGGACGGCGTGGGTGGTGATGAGGGCGAGGCAGTAGGCGCGCGGGGCGTGGCCGGAGAGGACGGTGAGGCGCCAGGCGGGGGCGTCGGCGGGGAGCGGGTCGCGGAGGAGGGCGCGGAGTGTGTCGTGGAGGTCGGCGGCTGTGACGTGGCGCTCGGTGATGTGGTCGTCGAGGTCCGGGGGTGAGGGGGTCCAGCGGGGAGGTCCCTCGTCGGTGACGAGGAGATGCGTGAGGCAGGGCAGGCGGTGCAGGCGACGCGCGAGCCGTTCGCGCAGACGCCTCAAATCCGGTGTCTCTCCAGTGAGTTGGAGTACGACACCGACGGTCGACGCCGCCTCCGGATGGGAGGCCAGCCGGTCCGCCGTATGGAAGAGGAGGTCCACCGGGCCCGGGGCGGGGGGTGTGAGAACCGAGGTGAGGACGGTCATGTCAGTCGACTCCAGAGAGCGTCGTACGGCTGGCGGCGGGGGCCGCGGTCCGGTCGGTGACGGGCGCTGCGGCCTGGCCGGCGGCGGGGGTCGTGGCCTGGTCGGCGACGGGGGCCGTGGCCCGGTCGGCGACAGGCGCCATGGACCGGTCAGCGACAGGCGCCGTGGCCTGGCCGGTGACGGGCGGCACGGACCGGTCGGTGGCCGGCGCCGTGGCCTGGCCGGTGACGGGCGGCACGGACCGGTCGGTGGCCGGCGCCGTGGCCTGTTCCGGCACCCGTGGTGCCGTCACCCGCCCGCATGCCTCCTCCCGCACCCGGCGTCGGTCGACCTTGCCGGTTCCGGTGGTGGGGAGGGCGGGGACGGGGAGGAAGCGGCGGGGGCGTTTGTGGGAGGGGAGGTGCTCGCGGCAGAAGGCGGTGAGGGCGGCCGGGTCGAAGTCCCCGGAGGACACCGGCACCACGCAGGCCACGGGCCGGTCCAGGCCGTCCGGGTCCGGTGCCGCGACGACACACACGGCGGCCACGGAGGGGTGTCGCAGGAGGAGGTTCTCGACCTCGGCCGGGGCGACCCAGATGCCGCCGCTCTTGATCATGTCGCCGGCGCGGCCGCGGCAGACGTAGAAGCCGTCGGCGTCGCACGTGAACAGGTCGCCCGTGTCGATCCACTCCCCCTGGAAGACGGTGCGGGTGGCGGCGGTGCGGTTCCAGTAACCGGTGGCGGCGGAGGGGGCGCGCACCTTGAGTACGCCGTCCTGGTCGATGCGCAGTTCGTAGCCGGGCACGGGCGTGCCGAGCGTGCCGGGGCGGACCTCGCCGGGGCGGTTGGAGAGGAAGATGTGCAGCGCCTCCGTGGAGCCCATCGCGTTGACCAGGTCGGTCCCGAAGCGGGCTCGGAAACGGTCCTGGAGCTCGGGCGGCAACGGCTCCCCCGCCGACACGGCGACGCGTACGCCGCGGAAGGCGTCCGCCGGGATCCCGGGCTCTCTGAGCAGCGCCGCGTACGACGTGGGGACGCCGAAGAAGACCGTCGGCGCGTCCTCGGCGAGGCGGCGAGCGATGCTCTCCGGGGTGGGCGGGGCTGGGTCGAGTACGGCGGCGGCGCCGGCGGCAAGGGGGAAGAAGCAGGAGTTGCCGATGCCGTACGCGAAGAAGAGCTTGGCGACCGAGAAGCAGCGGTCCTGGGGGCGCAGGCCCAGCACCTCCTGCCCGTACCGCTCGGCGACGCACCTGATGCTCGCGTGCCGGTGCATCGCGGCCTTGGGGGTGCCCGTGGTGCCGGAGGTGTAGAGCCACAGGGCCGGCGAGTCCTCCGTGGTGCGGTCGGCCGCGCGATCGGCGGGCGCGGCCGACTCGCCCGCGGCGACCAGGTGTTCCCAGCGGATCCGCAGCACGGCGGGCGGCGGCCGCACGGGCGCGTCGTCCAGGACGACGACCCCCACCAGGTCGGGAACGGCCGCCGAGTCCCGTACGGCCGTCTGCACCCGGTCGCAGAACTCCGGCCCGGCGAGCAGGTGCCGGCAGCGGGAGTCGGCGACGAGGGCGGTCAGTTCGGCGGGGGTGCTCATGGTGGACACCGGGACGGGTACGGCGCCCATGCGGAGAAGGGCGAGGAGGGCTACGACGGTTTCGGGACCGTCGGCGGCATGGATCAGCACGCGCTCCTCGGGCCGGACCCCGAGCGCGCGCCAGCCTGCGGTCGCGGTGGCGACCCGGGTGGCGAGATCGGCGTACGTGAGGGTGGAACGGGCGCCGATGAGAGCGGGCCGATCGGCGAACCCGCGGGCTATCTGACGGTCGACGAGATAGGTGCCGGCGTTGAAGGGGACGCTCACTGGACCTCCGTGGGTGGGGTGGGAGTGATTGGCAGATCTGTTCGCGCTCCGGACAGGAAAAGCGCAGGTGGCCGACGCGGGCGAGTGGAACGGATCTGCCCATCACCGCGCCCAACCGACCTACGTGTCGCCCCTGCACATGCGCAGGAGTTCCAGGGCCAGGCGGGTGCCGTTCTGGCCCAGGCGGTGGTGGAAGCGTTCGACGACCTCCCGTTCGCGGGCCAGGTCGGTGCGGGACATCGCGCCTTCGAAGCGGGAGCGGCGGATGCCTCGGCTGACTCCGTCGCGGGCGGTGATGAGGC
This sequence comes from Streptomyces sp. NPDC046909, assembly GCF_040644695.1. Taxonomy (NCBI): domain Bacteria; kingdom Bacillati; phylum Actinomycetota; class Actinomycetes; order Kitasatosporales; family Streptomycetaceae; genus Streptomyces; species Streptomyces sp. NPDC046909. The sequence continues at coordinate 146,079 of NZ_JBEYXC010000008.1, forward strand.
CCATGAGGTCGTCGTCGAGGGCGTCGATGAGGGCGCGCTGCCGGACGACCTGGGCGGCGGCGGAGCGGCGGGGCTGGGGGTGGCCGGTGGGGCGTCCGTTGCGGCGGGGGCGGCGTTGCCAGTCCTCGGTCGCCTCCAGGAGGGCGTCGAGGTCGCGGAGGGTGTTGTACAGGTGGCAGCTGACCCGTACTCCGCCGACGCCGGAGGTGAAGCGGACGCTGACCGCGACTCCCGCCGCGAGCAGCGAGCCCATCAACGCGGCGTCGGCGGACGGGCGTCCCGTAGTGAAGGTGATGATGCCGGAGCGGTGTCGGGGGTCGCGTGGGCTGACGACGGTGAGGCGGAGGCGGTCGAGGCCCTCGGTCAAGTAGTCGGTGAGGGTGCGCAGATGGGCCTCGACGCGTTGGGGGCGCAGTTCGAGGAGGAGGGAGAGGGCGGCCGAAAGGCCCACTGCTCCGGGGTAGTTGCCGGTGCCGCCGGTCTCCCAGGCGTAGGCGTCCTCGCTGAACTCGTAGTCCTGCAACGGGGTCAGGTCCGGGCGGAGGAACGCCTCGCCCCAGGTGCGGGCGGGCGGCTCGGCCGCGAAGAAGCCGGCGAGGGGGCGGCGCAGCCGGGGGCGGGCGGCCGGGTCCAGATAGAGGAAGCCGGTGCCGAACGGTGAGCACAGCCACTTGTGGCCGCCGCAGACGAGGATGTCGACGGGGGTCCGGCGGACGTTCAGCGGCAGGGCGCCGAGGTGCTGGGCCGCGTCCACCACCAGCCAGATGTCGCGGCGTCGGCACAGTTCGGACAGGGCCGCGAGGTCGGCGCGGTAGCCGTTGGTCCACTGGACCGAGCTGAGCGCCACCACCTTGACGTCCCTGGTCAGTTCGGCCCGTACGGCGTCCACGCCGATCCGTCCGGCCTCGTCGTGCGGGACGGTCCGGACCGTGATGCCGCGGTCCTTGAGCTGCTGCCACATCACGCCCATCTGGATGAACTCCAGGTCGGGGATGAGTACTTGGTCCCCGGCCCGCAGCGGCAGCGACTCCAGCGCGATCTTCAGTCCGTGGGTCGCGCTCTCCGTCAGGGCGATGTCGGATGCCTCCGCCCCGATCAGCCGTGCCGCCAACGGCCGCGCCTGCGCCCGTAATTCATTGAGCCGGCCGTGCATCGCGGTGCCCGATTCGGCGGGGCAGTACTGCATTCCCTGCGCGAGATCCGTCACGGCCCGAACGGCCCGCAAAGGCGCTACTCCGATACACGCGGTGTCCAGATACGCCTTGTGCGCCAGCGCGGGGAACTCGCGCCGTACGCAGGCGGTGAAATCGTCGGAAACATATTCTTCACCCACGGGACATACTCCACTGGAGAGGGCGTGTGACCTGCCGTTCTCCGTCCAGTGCAACGGACGGGAGCGAAGCGCTTCAAGGGCGCACATGTGTCGATGAGCGCATGCCCCGGGCACGGTCGGCGCGCATGTATTCATACGACAATCCGCTTAGCGTTGGCCTGATCCAACTCCCCCCGGCTCCCCTCTATTTCGAGGCGCTTTCCGGTGTGACCATTTCTCCTATGCCTCGCTATCTCTTCGACAACAAAGCCCCACAGGCGGCCGGACGCTTTTCCGTACTGGAATCCCGCTACGACCCCGCGTCCAGAAAGGCACTGGAACGCACCGGAATCGGGCCGGGCCGGCGCTGTCTGGAGATCGGCGGGGGCGGGGGTTCGCTCGGGGAGTGGCTCGAAGCCCGGGTCGGGCCGGACGGGGAGGTCACCGTCACCGACCTCGAACCGGCGCATCCCCGGGTCCTCCGCCACGACATCACCCGCGACCCCCTCCCCTCCGGTGCCTTCGACCTGATCCACGCCCGGCTGGTGCTGATCCATCTGCCCGAGCGGCTACGGGTCCTGGAGCGGCTCGTGGAGGCGCTGCGGCCGGGCGGCTGGCTGGTCCTGGAGGAGTTCGACTGCACCTGGACGCCCGTGCTCGCCGCGCCCGACGACAGCGCGGCGGCCCTCTTCGAGCAGGTGCACGGCTCCCTCATGGCGCTGCTGGAGAAGGCCGGCGCCGAACCCCGCTGGGGGCGGCAGGTGGTGGGCGCGATGCTGCGCGCGGGGCTGGCGGACGTCAGCGCCACCACCTACGCGGAGTCCTGGCAGGGCGGCGGCGAGGGCATCCGCCTGCACCGGGTCAACGTCGAGCAGGTCGCCGGAACCCTGGACCTTCCCGCGACCGACCTCGACCGCTTCCTCGCCCTCCTCGACGACCCGTCCTTCGTCGTCAACTCCTATCCCCTGGTGAGCGCCAGGGGCCGTCGCACGTCATAAGTCGCCACGTCATAAGTCGCACGTCATAAGTCACACGTCGGAAGCCACACGCGGCACGCCGCACGCCGCAAGTCTTCAGTCGTCAGTCGTTGGGAGCACTCGTGAAGTACCGGGAAATCCAGCTGCCCGCCACCGAGGAGCCGCTCATGCTCATGGCCCGGCTCGCCCGCAGCGGGCTGTTCGGGCAGTACGCGGTGTACGAGAACGGCGCCGAGTGGTCCTTCGCCGGCGGCGCGCTGGCCGAACTCCGGCTCGACCGGGACTCGTTGGACGGTACGAGGGACCTGGTGGCCGTCGAGGAGTGGCTCGCCTCGCTGCCGGTGACCGGCTACCGCGCCTACGGCTGGGCGGCGTTCGAACTGGGCGCGGCCCTGGCGGGCGTCGACCCGGGCGACGGGCGGCTGCTCTGTCTCGCCGTACCGGCCGGTGAGGTACGGGCCGAGGGCGGGCGGGTGCTCGTACGGGCCGTGGATCCCGAACTGCTGGAGCGGCTCGCCCGGTTCGTCGGTGCGCCGGGCGAACCGGTGGCCGTGCCGGACGGGCGGGTCGGGGCGGCGTTGGACGACCCCGGTGGTTACCGGGAGGCGGTGGCGGCCGTGCTGGCGCATCTGCACGGTCCGGGGCCGCTGGAGAAGGTGATCCTGTCGCGGCGGGTCGAGGTGCCGGTCCCGCTGGATCTGACCGCGACCTATGTGGCGGGGCGGCGGGCCAACACGCCCGCGCGCTCCTTCCTCCTGGACCTCGGCGGCGTCCAGGCGGCCGGGTTCAGCCCGGAGACCGTCGCCGAGATCACCGGCGACCGGCGGGTGGTGAGCCGTCCGCTGGCCGGCACCCGGGCCCGCACCGGCGCCCCGGCCGAGGACGCCCGGCTCCGCGCCGACCTCCTCGGCGACCCCAAGGAGGTCCATGAGCACGCCGTCTCCGTGAAGCTGGCGCTGGAGGAGCTCGCCGCCGTGTGCGACGAGACGTACGTCGCCGAGTACATGACCGTCGAGGAGCGCGGCACCGTGCAGCATCTGGCCTCCGCCGTGGTCGGCCGGCTGCGCGCGGACCGTACGCCCTGGCAGGCGTTCGCGGCCCTCTTCCCCGCCGTCACCGCCACCGGCATCCCCAAGGCCCCGGCCTACCCCCTCATCCGCCGCCTGGAGGGCCGCCCCCGAGGCCTGTACGCCGGTGCCGTGCTCACCTGCGACGCGAGCGGCGCCCTCGACGCCGCGCTCGTCCTGCGGACCGTCTTCCAGGAGGACGGCCACTGCTGGCTCCAGGCCGGTGCGGGGATCGTCCGGCAGTCCCGGCCCGCGCGGGAGCACGAGGAGACCTGCGAGAAGCTGCGGAGCGTGGCGGGGCATCTGGTGCCGGGGGCGGGCGTGTCGGGGGCGCCGGAAATCCCGGGGCAGGTGGGGGCGGTGTCTGACACAGTCGCCCCATGAGCGACTTCTCCGTCAAACCCGTTCTCACCGGCGAGAAGACCGTGCTGCGCCCGTTCACGGAGGCGGACGCGGAGGCCATGTGGGAGATCATCGGCGACCCCGAGGTCATACGGTTCACCGGCGACTCCCCCGGCGAACTCACCCCTCGGCGGCTGCGGGACTGGTACGGCTCCCGCAGCGACCAGCCCGACCGCCTCGACCTCGCCGTCACCGACCCCGCCACCGGTGAGGTCCTCGGCGAGGTCGTCCTCTACGAGTGGGACCCGGGCGCCCGCAGCTGCACCTTCCGCACGCTGATCGGGCCCAGGGGGCGTGGGCGGGGCATCGGCACCGAGGCGACGCGGCTCGTCGTCGGCTACGGCTTCGGGCAACTCGGGCTGCATCGCATCCAGTTGGAGGCGTACGCCCACAACCACCGGGCCCTGCGGGTGTACGAGAAGGCCGGGTTCGTACGGGAAGGGGTGCGGCGGGAGACCGAGCTGCGGGACGGGGTGTGGGTGGACGAGGTGGTGATGGGGATCCTCGATCGGGACTGGGTTGCCCTGAGTTCTACGGCTGGATGACCTCGGCCGGGGGCGCCCCTCAGCTCCACGGCTCGATGACCGTCACGCCCGCCCCCGGTGCCGTCCCCATCGCGGCCAGTGCGGCGGGGGCCGCGTCCAGGGCGATCGAGGACGTGACCAGCAGGTCGGGGCGGAGTACGCCCGCGCGGACCAGTTCCAGCATCGGCGGGTAGGTGTGGGCGGCCATGCCGTGGCTGCCGAGGAGTTCGAGTTCCAGGGCGATCGCGCGGGCCATCGGGACGGGGGTCGTGCCGTCCGCCGAGGGCAGCAGGCCGACCTGGACGTGACGGCCGCGGCCGCGCAGGGAGTTGACCGAGGCCGCGCAGGTGACGGGCGAGCCGAGGGCGTCCAGGGACAAGTGGGCGCCGCCGCCCGTCAGTTCGCGGACCGCCGCCGCCGTGTCCCCGGTCCGCGACGCGTCCACGCACTCCGCCGCGCCGAACTTCCTTGCCAGGTCCAGGGCTTGCGGGGAGACGTCCACCGCGACCACCCTCGCGCCGGACGCCGCCGCGATCATCACCGCGGACAGGCCCACCCCGCCGCAGCCGTGCACCGCGACCCACTCGCCCGCGGCGACCCGGCCCTGCTGCACGACCGCCCGGAACGACGTCGCGAACCGGCAGCCGAGCCCCGCGGCGGTGGCGTAGGAGATGTCGTCGGGGAGCGCCACCAGGTTCACGTCGGCGTGGTCCAGGGCCACGTACTCGGCGAAGGAGCCCCAGTGGGTGAAGCCGGGCTGGGTCTGGTGCGGGCAGATCTGGTGGTCGCCCGCGGCGCAGGTCGGGCAGGTGCCGCACGCGCCCACGAAGGGGACGGCCACTCGGGCGCCGGGGCGCCAGTTCCGCACCTCGGTGCCGACCGTCTCGATGACGCCGGCGAGTTCGTGGCCGGGGACGTGAGGGAGGGTGATGTCCGGGTCGTGGCCCTGCCAGCCGTGCCAGTCGCTTCGGCAGAGGCCGGTGGCCTCGACTCGTACGACGACTCCGTGGGGGGTGGGTGTGGGGGCGGGGACCTCTCGTACCTCGGGCTGTTCACCGAACTGCTCGAATATCACCGCTCGCATCTGCCATCCCCTCGTCGTTTCGGTCTGCGGGTCCATCGTGGCTGGTCGCGCCCCGCGGCGGAGCCGCAAAATCGAAACAGCCCCGCGCCCCTAACGGGGCGCTCATGGTTCCCCTTGTCCTAAAAGCCTCACCACGCCTCCGAACCCCTCAGCGCCTCCTCCGATCCCAGCCTCTCCCCCCGCAGCCTCAGCCCCATCAGCGGGAACACCAGGACCGACAGCATCGCCGCCCCCACCAGCGCCGCCGCCTCGTCCGTTCTCAGGACCTTGTCGTCGACGCCGATCGTGGTGATGGCCACCACCAGCGGCAGGGCGGTCGAGGCGTAGACCGTCAGGGCGCGTCTGTCCCGGGGGACGAGGTCCTGCGGGGCCAGCAGGTACACCGGGACGCCTCGGACCAGCACGAACAGCAGCAGGAACAGCGGCAGGAGCAGCAGGGCGCGGCCACCGGAGAGCAGGGCGTGCAGGTCGAACTCGATGCCCGTGACCACGAAGAACACCGGTACGAGGAAGCCGAAGCCCATCGCCTCGATCTTCTCCAGGACCTGGCCCGCGCTGTCCGGGGCCGCCCCGTGCAGGACGAGGCGGGTGAGGAGGCCGGCGGCGAAGGCGCCGAGGAGGGTGTCGAGGCCGAGGGCCTGGGAGACACCGAGCATGACCATCAGGAGGAGGACGACCAGGCGTACGGCGAACTGGCCGCTGCTGTGCAGGGTCTTCGCGATCACCCGGGAGAACCAGGGCGGGCGCGGGCGCATCGCCCACCACACGGCGGCGGCCGTCAGGAGCGCGAACGCCGCCAGGACCGCCGTGGACCGGCCCGGCGAACGGCCGCTGAGCAGCAGGGCCATGGCGATGATCGGGCCGAACTCCCCCACCGCGCCGAACGCCATCATCACCGAGCCGAACCGGGTGTGCAGATCCCCGGCGTCCCGCAGGACGGGCAGGATCGTGCCGAGGGCGGTGCTGGTGAGGGCCGTGCCGATGTAGACGCCCTTGGCCCAGCCGGACAGCAGGGTGGCCGCGCTGAGCCCCACCACCAGCGAGATGCCCCATGCCCACAGCGAGCGGTTGAGGGTGTCCCCGCGGACCTTGTCGAACTCGATCTCGTACCCGGCGAGGAAGATCAGCATCGTCAGGCCGAGGTCGGACAGGGTGTCGATGACCTGTCCGTCGCCCGCCCAGCCCAGTACGTCAGGACCGGCCAGGATGCCGAGCAGGATCTCGAAGATGACGAGCGGTACGGGCAGCCAGCGGCTGATCCCGTAGGCGAGCAGCGGCGCCAGCACCGCGATGGACATGATCAGTACGAGCGTCCCGGCCTGCGACATAGGGGGTACTTACCATAGGGTTCGGACAAATCCGTCCAACTAGAGGGATTTGCCGTGACCTACTCTCCGCCGCCCGGCGCCCCGCAGGCCCGTATCCCCGGTCCGCAGCAGCCGCCACCGACGTACCCCCAGATCCGGCCCGGCCTGTGGAAGCGCTGTCTGTGGGGCGGGCTGGCGCTGTGGGTGCTGACCGCGCTCGTCACGTACGCCACGAAGAACACGACCCTGCTGCCGACGCTGATCCTGCTCGGCAGCTTCCTGGTGCCGGTGACCTTCGTGCTGTGGGCGTACGAGCGGCACGGGCGGGATCTCGGGGTCAGCGTGATCCTCGGCTGCTTCCTGACCGGCGGCACGCTGGGGGTGCTGGGCGCCTCGGTGATGGAGTACTACCTGCTGCATCCGTCCCTGTGGATGTTCGTGGGCGTCGGCCTCATCGAGGAGGCCGTGAAGCTGGCCGCGCTCGTCTTCGTGCTGCGCAAGCAGCCCCGGTTGCGCGGGATGCGGGCCGGGCTGGTGCTCGGCGCGACCGTCGGCTTCGGTTTCGCGGCGCTGGAGAGCGCCGGGTACGCCTTCAACGCCGCCGTCTCCACCAAGGGCGTCGATCTGCGGGCCCTGTTGCAGACGGAGATCCTGCGCGGGGTGCTCGCCCCCTTCGGGCACGGCCTGTGGACGGCGATCGCGGGTGGCGTGCTGCTGTCGTACCGGCGACCGAACGGGCACTTCCACTTCGCCGGGCCCGTGATCGGGACGTATGCCGGGGTCTCGCTGCTGCACGCGCTGTGGGACTCGACGCACGGGATCGCGCTGTGGCTGGTGGCGCACCTGTCGAGCACCGGCCTGGACAAGTCGCTGTTCGCCCAGGGGTACATGCCGCGGCCCACCGACCAGCAGCAGCATCTGTTCACGCTGTTCTCGGTCGGGCTCATGGTGCTCGTGTCGCTGTTCGGGGTCGCGTGGGTGCGGTCGCTCGCCCGCCGGGACCCCTCTTGGAGAAATACCCCCTAGGGGTATAGAGTGTGAGACACAGGAGTCACACACCTCTATGAGGAGAACGACATGAGCGCCCAGACCGACACCCAGGGTTCCGTGACCACCGTCTACAAGGTGAGCGGGATGAGCTGCGGCCACTGCGAGGGCTCCGTGTCCGGCGAGATCTCCGAGATCGCCGGCGTCACCTCGGTGAAGGCCGTCGCGTCCACCGGTGAGGTCACCGTGGTCTCCGAGGCCGCGCTCGACGAGGCGGCGGTGCGTGCGGCGGTGGACGAGGCCGGGTTCGAGCTCGTCGGCCAGGCCTGACACAGCACTTCTCCGGAGCACGGACCATGATCACCACCGAGACCCCGATAGCCCCGACCTCCGAGGTCGAGCTCCTCATCGGCGGGATGACCTGCGCCTCCTGCGCGGCCCGCGTCGAGAAGAAGCTCAACCGGATGGAGGGCGTGACCGCCACGGTGAACTACGCCACCGAGAAGGCGAAGGTCACCTACACCGAGGGCGTCGGGGTCGCCGATCTGATCGCCACGGTGGTGAAGACCGGGTACACGGCGGAGGAGCCGGCGCCTCCGCGGACGGACGTCGCGAGAGCCGAGGACGGGGCCAAGGACGAGGACCCCGAGCTGACGTCGCTACGGCAGCGTCTCGTCGTCGCGTCCGTCCTCGCCGTCCCGGTCGTCCTGCTCTCGATGATCCCGGCCCTCCAGTTCGACGACTGGCAGTGGCTGGCACTCACCCTCGCCTCCCCCGTGGTCGTCTGGGGCGGCCTCCCCTTCCACAAGGCCGCCTGGACCAACGCCCGGCATGCCGCGGCCACCATGGACACCCTGGTCTCGCTGGGCACGCTGGCCGCGTTCGGCTGGTCGCTGTGGGCGCTGTTCTTCGGGGACGCCGGCATGGCGGGCATGAAGGACGAGTTCAGCTTCTCGGTCTCCCGCGCGGACGGCGCCTCGACCATCTACCTCGAAGTGGCCGCCGGGGTCACCGTCTTCATCCTGCTCGGCCGCTATCTGGAGGCCCGTTCCAAGCGCCGCGCGGGAGCGGCGCTCCGGGCGCTGATGGAACTCGGCGCCAAGGACGTGGCCGTGCTGCGGGACGGCCGTGAGGTGCGGATCCCGGTGGGCCGGCTGACGGTCGGGGACCGGTTCGTCGTACGGCCCGGGGAGAAGGTCGCGACCGACGGCACCGTCGTCGAGGGCGTCTCCGCCGTCGACGCGTCCATGCTGACCGGGGAGTCGGTGCCGGTGGACGTGGGCGTGGGCGACCAGGTCGCCGGGGCCACGGTCAACGCCGGCGGGCGGCTCGTCGTCCAGGCCACGCGCGTGGGCGCCGACACGCAGCTCGCGCGGATGGCGAAGCTCGTCGAGGAGGCGCAGAACGGCAAGGCGGAGGTGCAGCGGCTCGCCGACCGGATCTCCGCCGTCTTCGTACCGGCCGTCATCCTCATCGCCGTCGCCACCTTCGGGGCCTGGCTGGGCGTCACCGGGGACATGGTCGCCGCGTTCACCGCGGCCGTCGCCGTGCTGATCATCGCCTGCCCGTGCGCGCTGGGCCTGGCCACCCCGACCGCCCTCATGGTCGGCACGGGGCGTGGGGCGCAGCTCGGCATCCTCATCAAGGGGCCCGAAGTCCTGGAGTCCACCCGCCGCGTCGACACCGTCGTACTCGACAAGACCGGAACCGTCACCACCGGCCGCATGACCCTTCAAGAGGTGTACGCCGTCCAGGGCGCCGACGAGGAGCTGGTGCTGCGGCTCGCGGGCGCCCTGGAGCACGCCTCCGAGCATCCCGTCGCGCGGGCGGTCGCCGCCGGTGCGGAGGAGCGGGTCGGGGCGCTGCCGCCGGTCGAGGGGTTCGAGAACGTGCCCGGGCGGGGCGTGCGGGGGCGTGTGGAGGGGCGTGACGTCGCTGTGGGGCGGCTCTCCGAGAACGCGGCCGAGTTGCCGCCCGAGCTGGCCCGCGTCAAGGAAGAGGCCGAGAGGGGCGGTCGTACGGCCGTCGTGGTCGGCTGGGACGGGGTGGCACGGGGTGTCGTGGCCGTCGCGGACGCGGTGAAGGAGAGCAGCGCCGAGGCCGTGCGGGAGTTGCGGGCGCTGGGGCTGACGCCGGTGCTGCTGACCGGGGACAACCGGGCCGTCGCGGAGGCGGTGGCGCGGCAGGTCGGGATCGAGCGGGTGGTCGCCGAGGTGCTGCCCGAGGACAAGGTCGACGTCGTGCGGCAGTTGCGGGGCGAGGGGCGGGTCGTGGCGATGGTCGGGGACGGGGTCAACGACGCCGCCGCGCTCGCCACCGCGGACCTGGGGCTCGCCATGGGGACCGGGACGGACGCGGCGATCGAGGCGAGCGATCTGACGCTGGTGCGCGGGGATCTGCGGGTGGCCGCCGACGCCATCCGGCTGTCGCGGCGGACGCTGGCCACGATCAAGGGGAACCTGGTGTGGGCCTTCGGCTACAACGTGGCCGCGCTGCCGCTGGCCGCCGCGGGGCTTCTGAACCCGATGATCGCGGGTGCCGCCATGGCGTTCTCCTCGGTCTTCGTGGTGACGAACAGCCTGCGTCTGCGTGGATTCCGTTGAGAAACCCCTCTGGAGTCCGGCGCGCCACTCACATAAGCTCTTCACAAGGCTCGCGCATCATCCTTACGCTTGGGCTCCGATCGACGTTTCGGGCCCCTTGCGTATCAAACGGACAAATGCAAGAGACGCAGATCACAGTGATGTGAACGTAACCATCGAAGGGGTTCGAAGGTCTAAGTTGACGATGTCAGACCGCGTCTTGGGGGGCGTGTTCTGGCGTCTGGGGATGTCTTGGGGGACTTCCTCAGAGATGCGTTGCCGGGGCACGTACTTCGGGAAGCTTTGAGCGGCCCTCCCGATCGTGCGCTGTCCCGGCAGATCGCACACATCACGAGCAGTACAGCGACTTTTGCTCGTTCTGCTCACACAGCACCACCTGGCAGTACCGAAAGACAGCGAATTCAGGCGCTGCTCTCTCAAACGCCCGGCCGGATCCCGTGGGGGGAATCCGCACCGGGACATGGGAAGGCGCCCTGGTCGTCGGCCCGTGGGGGGACTGGCGCCGGGGCGCCTTCTGCTGCCTTCCCGTACTCCCGCTTACCGGCTGCCTCCGTACCCCTGAATACGTACGAAGGCCCCGCACACGTTCACCGTGTACGGGGCCCTGCGCTGTCGCGGCTCGCTCAAGCGGCTCGACGCCGAGGTCAGCGCTCCTCGACCGGGACGAAGTCGCGCTCGACGACGCCCGTGGCAGCATCTCCCGGGGGACAACCCCCGGACCCCCGGCCACACAGACCAGGGTCACCGCGGCGGGGCACCTCCTACGAAGCGGCGCCCCTCACCGGCAGGTGTCAGCGCTCCTCGACCGGGACGAAGTCGCGCTCGACGACGCCCGTGTAGATCTGGCGGGGGCGGCCGATGCGGGAGCCGGGTTCCTTGATCATCTCGTGCCACTGGGCGATCCAGCCCGGGAGGCGGCCGAGGGCGAAGAGGACCGTGAACATCTCGGTCGGGAAGCCCATGGCGCGGTAGATGAGGCCGGTGTAGAAGTCGACGTTGGGGTAGAGGTTGCGCGAGACGAAGTAGTCGTCGGAGAGCGCGTGCTCCTCCAGCTTCAGGGCGATGTCCAGCAGCGCGTCGTCCTTGCCGAGGGCCGAGAGGACGTCGTGCGCGGCGGCCTTGATGATCTTGGCGCGCGGGTCGAAGGACTTGTACACCCGGTGGCCGAAGCCCATCAGGCGGACGCCGTCCTCCTTGTTCTTCACCTTGCGGATGAAGGAGTCGACATCGCCGCCGTTGGCCTGGATGCCCTCGAGCATCTCCAGGACGGACTGGTTGGCGCCGCCGTGCAGCGGGCCCCACAGGGCGGAGATGCCGGCGGAGATCGAGGCGAACATGTTCGCCTGCGAGGAACCGACGAGACGGACCGTCGACGTCGAACAGTTCTGCTCGTGGTCCGCGTGCAGGATCAGCAGCTTGTCCAGGGCCGAGACGACGACCGGGTCGAGCTCGTACTCCTGCGCCGGGACCGAGAAGGTCATCCGCAGGAAGTTCTCGACGTAACCGAGGTCGTTGCGCGGGTAGACGAACGGGTGACCGATCGACTTCTTGTACGCGTACGCCGCGATCGTCGGAAGCTTGGCGAGGAGGCGGATCGTCGAGAGGTTGCGCTGGTTCTCGTCGAACGGGTTGTGGCTGTCCTGGTAGAACGTCGACAGGGCGCTGACCACCGACGACAGCATCGCCATCGGGTGGGCGTCACGCGGGAAGCCACGGTAGAAGTTCTTGACGTCCTCGTGCAGCAGGGTGTGCTGCGTGATCTCGTTCTTGAAAACGGAGAGCTCGTCGACGGTCGGCAGCTCGCCGTTGATCAGCAGGTAGGCGACCTCCAGGAAGGTCGAGCGCTCGGCCAGCTGCTCGATCGGGTAGCCGCGGTAGCGGAGGATGCCCGCCTCACCGTCGAGGTAGGTGATGGCGGATTTATAGGCCGCGGTGTTGCCGTAGCCGCTGTCCAGCGTCACCAGACCGGTATGGGCGCGGAGCTTGCCGATGTCGAAGCCCTTGTCGCCGACGGTGCTGTCGATCACCGGGTAGGTGTACTCGCCGTCGCCGTACCGCAGTACTACAGAGTTGTCGCTCACGTCTTCCCTCACCGACGTTGTGCCTCATCTTCGAGGTTGCCCTGACTGTCTCTACCATCCCCCATTTGGCGCAGGAGAGTGCACTCGGGGTCGGCCATTGGGCTATTTGACGGCACTCAGTGCCGCCAGCTTGCCCATCCTGCCCCTCCTCGCCCGGTTCCGGAAGGGCTCTGTGACCTTCATGACTCATTTGATCGATCATTTTTTCCACTGAGTCTGAAATCGAGTGCCGTGCACCGCCGTCCCGCCGACACCGTGCGCACCGCCTGACCGATCGCCTTGCGTGAACCGACGAGCACGACCAGCTTCTTGGCCCGGGTGACCGCCGTGTAGAGCAGGTTCCGCTGGAGCATCATCCATGCTCCGGTCGTGACGGGGATCACGACGGCGGGATATTCACTCCCCTGCGAACGGTGAATCGTCACCGCGTACGCATGGGCCAGCTCGTCGAGTTCATCGAATTCGTACGGAACCTCCTCGTCCTCGTCCGTCAGCACCGTGAGTCGCTGGTCGACCGGGTCGAGCGAGGTGACGACGCCCACGGTGCCGTTGAAGACACCGTTCTTGCCCTTCTCGTAATTGTTGCGAATCTGGGTGACCTTGTCGCCCACGCGGAAGACCCGGCCGCCGAACCGCTTCTCCGGCACGTCGGGGCGGCCCGGCGTGATGGCCTGCTGGAGAAGGCCGTTGAGGTTTCCGGCGCCCGCGGGGCCCCGGTGCATGGGGGCGAGCACCTGGACGTCCCGGCGCGGGTCGAGCCCGAATTTGGCCGGAATTCGCCGGGCCGCGACATCCACGGTGAGCCGTCCGGCCTCCTCCGTGTCGTCCTCGACGAAGAGGAAGAAGTCCTTCATGCCGTCGGTGACGGGGTGTTGCCCGGAGTTGATCCGGTGGGCGTTGGTGACGACCCCGGACTGCTGGGCCTGCCGGAACACGCGCGTGAGACGGACGGCGGGGATGGGGCTGCCATCGGCGAGCAGGTCCCGGAGCACCTCACCCGCGCCGACGGACGGCAGCTGGTCCACGTCCCCCACGAACAGCAGATGCGCCCCCGGCGGCACCGCCTTCACCAGCTTGTTGGCGAGCAGCAGGTCCAGCATCGACGCCTCGTCGACCACCACCAGGTCGGCCTCCAGCGGACGGTCCTTGTCGTACGCCGCGTCGCCGCCCGGCTTCAGCTCCAGCAGGCGGTGGACGGTGGAGGCCTCGGCGCCGGTGAGTTCGGCGAGGCGCTTGGCGGCACGGCCTGTGGGGGCCGCGAGCACCACCCTCGCCTTCTTGGCGCGGGCCAGCTCCACGATCGAGCGGACCGTGAAGGACTTGCCGCAGCCGGGGCCGCCGGTGAGGACGGCGACCTTCTTGGTGAGCGCGAGCCTGACCGCGGCCTCCTGCTCGGGGGCGAGGTCGGCGCCGGTACGGGACTTGAGCCAGGCCAGCGCCTTGTCCCAGGTCACGTCGTGGAAGCCGGGCATACGGTCCTCGTCGGTGCGCAGGAGGCGCAACAGCTGGGCGGAGAGGGAGAGTTCGGCGCGGTGGAAGGGGACGAGGTAGATCGCGGTGACGGGTTCGCCGTGCTCGCCGGGCACCTTCTCCCGTACGACGCCGGGTTCACCGGTGTCCTCGTCGGGCTCGGCGAGTTCGGCCAGGCACTCGATGACCAGGCCGGTGTCGACCTGGAGGAGCTTGACCGCGTCGGCGATCAGTCTCTCCTCGGGGAGGTAGCAGTTGCCCTGGTCGGTGGCCTGCGAAAGGGCGTACTGGAGACCGGCCTTGACCCGCTCCGGGCTGTCGTGCGGGATGCCCACAGACTGGGCGATCTTGTCGGCGGTGAGGAAGCCGATGCCCCAGACGTCGGAGGCGAGCCGGTAGGGCTGGTTCTTCACGACCGAGATCGAGGCGTCGCCGTACTTCTTGTAGATCCGCACGGCGATGGACGTGGACACCTCCACGGTCTGGAGGAAGAGCATGACCTCCTTGATCGCCTTCTGCTCCTCCCAGGCGTCGGCGATCTTCTTGGTCCGCTTCGGGCCGAGGCCGGGGACCTCGATGAGCCGCTTGGGCTCCTCCTCGATGATCTGGAGGGTGTCCAGGCCGAAGTGCTGGGTGATCCGGTCGGCGAAGACCGGGCCGATGCCCTTGACGAGGCCCGAGCCGAGATAGCGGCGGATGCCCTGGACGGTGGCGGGGAGGACGGTCGTGTAGTTCTCCACGGTGAACTGCTTGCCGTACTGCGGATGGGAGCCCCAACGGCCCTCCATCCGCAGGGACTCCCCCACCTGGGCACCGAGCAGCGCGCCGACGACCGTGAGGAGGTCGCCGCCGCCTCTGCCGGTGTCGACCCGGGCGACCGTGTAGCCGTTGTCCTCATTGGCGTACGTGATGCGTTCCAGGACACCTTCGAGGACGGCGAGTCGTCGTTCGCCCGTGGGGTTCCCCGCCTGTTGAGCCATGATCCGACGGTACCGGTGGGGTGTGACAACGGGCGGGGGTATCCACAGGCGGGCTCAGTGATGCGGGGAGCGGATCACGTTCCGCATCCGGTCCTCGTCGGGCGGGGTGCACGGAGGTCGGCGGGCGAGCCGGATCGCCGTCGCGATCGCGACGGTCAGGAGACTCGCCGCCACTGCCAGGCTCGCCATGGGTCAGGCCGCGCCTCGCCGCCGGGCGGACCGCGCGATCTCGCGGAACCGGTCCCACTCCACCTTCGGACGCGGCAGATCCCGACGCCGCAGATAGCGGTCGGTGGCGCGCTGGGTGCTGCGCAGGACCTGCACGGCGTCGCTCAGCCGGCCCGAGCCCATCGGCTCAAGCACCTTGTCGGGCACGAGCAGCCAGCCGTCGCCGGTCTGCCTCAACTCGCCGCGGACCAGGGCGTTCTGCATGTGGTTGATGCGTTCGTCGTGCCGGTGGACCAGGAGGGAGGCGGGGCCGGGCACGACGGCGTGGTCGTCCGGCGGGCACACCGCGAAGCCGCCGGGCGCCGGAGTCGTGAGGGTGCGGGCGAGAACGGGCGCCCCGGACTCGTCGCGGGCGGCGAGGACGGCGGTGGGGTAGCGGGAGAGCTGTAGGGCGCCGGGGAGCGCGTCCCCGGCCGGTTCGGCGGTCGGCTCGGCGGATGTCTGCTTCGGCACCGGCAGCGGTCCGGCGGGGCGTATCAGCACCTGGTCCGGGGTGACGGTGATGACGAGCCGCAGGTAGTACCAGTCCATCAGGCGCCGCATGGGGCGGGAGAGGTACGACCGGCTGTGCGGCTGCCGTTCGAAGAGCATCCGCCAGTAGGCGTCGAGGTCCTGAGGGCCCGTCCTGATGTCGTCGGGGCACTCCGCCGTGCCGCCGACGAAGAGGTGCGGGGCGTCGGTGAGGCCGCTGCCGGTGGGGTCGGAGAAGAGCAGGGCGACACGGCCGTCGCGGCGGATGTTCAGGGCCTTCTGCGCGAAGGCGAGGGACGTGGTGAGCACCAGGGTCCCGTCCGGGCGGCGCCACACCGCGGTGGGCCACGCCAGCGGCGTACCGTCGCGGCCCAGTGTGACGAACTCGCAGGTCCGGTAGGCGTCGAGGACGTCCAGAGGGGCGGAGTCGAGTACGGTCACCGTCCCGTCTCCTCGTTCAGCGGACCCCGTACGGCGCGGCAGAACGCGGCGTACTGGCGGCGCCCCACCAGCCACCACGCCAGCCGTCCCAGCAGCGGGGCCCGGCCGAGGAAGTAGGCCCGTTCGTCGTCGGTGGCGTCCTCCAGGATCGCGCCGATGGCGATCATGACCTTGTCCTTCGGGAGGGTCTCCAGGCCACGGCGTCCGACCTCGTCCCACTCGGCGACGGTCAGATGCTCGGCGACCAGCGGGAGGACGAGCTTCTCCTCGTCGTCCAGGTGGTCCAGGAGCGCGAGGCGGTGCTCCTCCAGCGCGAGGGCGAGCTCCTGTCCGGCGACGCTGTCGCCGGACCGCCGCCACTGGGGTGCCCACTCCTCGACCGCCGCGAGGGTCCGGTCGATGTGCCCGTGCTGGTCCTCCATGCGGGCCACCAGGCCGTCCTGTGCGGCGGCCCGCGCGCGGAGCAGCGGCCAGATCAGCTCGTCCTCCAGCGAGTGGTGGTGGTGCAGCCCCGTCACATAGTCGGTGAGGTACGCCGAGACCTCCTCGGCGCGGGCCGACGCCCCGTCCGGTACGGCCCGGACCAGGCGCGGGAGCAGCGCGGACTCCCGGCGGAAGACGCGGTGCACGACGACCATCTCGTGGGTGTAGGGGCGGCCGTCGGCGGGAAGGCCGGACGGTGTGCTGCTGGGGGTCACGCGGGTGTCCTTCGACGTTCGGATACAGACGGCGGCCACGCTCGCGGGGCGCGCTTGGCGGTGACATGGCGTCCGCTTGGAGGGGCGTGGGGGCGGGTCCCGATCGCTGCCCTGAGCAGGTCGTTTAGCCCCTGTTGACGGGACCGACACAGCGCTCGACTACATTCCGGCAGCGTGCTGTCCATCAGAGTCCTGGGTCCCCTGGGTGCCGATGTCGCGGGCGCCCCGGTGGAGTTGGGACCCCCGCGGCAGCGTGCTGTCCTCGCCCTCCTGATCGCCGCCCGCGGCAGGGTGGTGTCCGTCGACCGCATGGTGGACGAACTGTGGCGCGGGGCGCCGCCGGCCAAGGCGACGGTCTCCCTCCAGGCGTACGTGTCGAATCTGCGCCGAGTCCTGGAACCGGGGCGGCCGCCTCGCACCCCCGCCTCGGTGCTGGTCTCCGCCGCTCCCGGATACGCCCTGCGGCTGCCCGAGGACGCGGTGGACGCCTGGCGTTTCGAGACCTGGGTGAGCCGGGCCCGGCACGCACCGCCCGCGCGGGTACGGGAGTTGCTGGCCGAGGCGCTGGGGTGGTGGCAGGGGCCGGCGTTCCTGGAGCACGCGGACGAGACCTGGGCGGTCCCGGAGGCGGCCCGCCTGGACGCGCTGTGCGCGGAGGCCCGCGAACTCTCCGTCGCGGCCGCCCTCCACACCGGTCACACCGCCGAGGCCACCCTCGCCGCGGAAACCATGGTCCGGGACCGCCCTCTGCGCGAGGAGGGCTGGCGGTTGCTGGCCCTCGCCCACTGGGCGTCCGACCGCCGCGCCGACGCCCTCGCCGCAGTGCGTCGCGCCCGTACGGTCCTGCACGACGAACTGGGCTGCGACCCCTCCCCGGCCCTGACGGAACTGGAACATGCGGTCCTGACCCAGCGGCTGGAGGTGCTGCGCGCGGCGGTACCGGCGCCGGCAGCGCTGGGGGTGGGGGATGCGGGGCGAGGGCTGGGGGTACGGCGGTGGGGGGACGGGGAGTTGACCGTGGCGGGGGCTGCGGGGCGAGGTCCGGCGGTACGGGGATGGGGGGACGCGGATCCGACCGTGGCGGGAGCCTCGGGGCGAGATCAGGCCGTACCGCGATGGGCGGACGCGGATCCGACCGTGGCGGGGCCGGAGTTCGGCGGGGAGGCGGCACCGCCGGTTCCGGGAGCCGCCGGCGACGGAGCCGCGGCACGTGCCGCTTCCGCTGCGGCACGTCAACCCGCGGCAATCGCCCTGGGCGCCCCTGCCGCGCCGCGACCTGCGGAGGCCTTCCCGCCCGGCGCGGCGGCACCGCTCAGCGCACCCGCGGCGCCCCGTGGTGCCCACGACCTCTTCGTCGGCCGGAGCGACGAACTGCGCGCCCTGGACACCGCCGCGCGGGCGGCCCGGCGGGCGGGGGGCATGGTGCTGGTCACCGGGGAGGCGGGCGCGGGCAAGAGCGCCCTCCTCGGCCGGCTCGCCGCCCATCTGCGCCGCGAGGGCTGGACGGTGGTCGTCGGCCGCTGCCCCGAGGACGAGGGCGCCCCACCGGCCTGGGCCTGGACGGAAGCCCTCACCGCGCTCGCCCGGGAGGTACCCCCGGCCCGCCCGGAGGAACTGGCGGCCTTGTTGCAGGAGTCCGACGGCACGACGGCCGCCGCCCGCGACACGGCAACCGCGCGGTCTGTCGGTACGACGGCGACGACCTGGGAGGCGGGGGCCGCAGCGCCCCTCGGCACGACCGCCACCACCTGGGACACGCCGACCTCGGCCCGCATCGGCACGGCCGCCACGACCTGGGAGACGGCAACTCCGGGCCCCGCCGCCACGACCCGCCCCACACCAACCCCAACGCCCGCCACCACAGCCCCCGTAACACCCCCAGCCCCCGCCCCCACCACCCGCGACGAAGCCACCGCAGGCCGCTTCCGCCTGCACCGGGCCTTCGCCGCCTGGCTGCGGGACTCCGCCGCCGAGCGGCCGGTCGCCGTGGTCCTCGAAGACCTGCACCGTGCCGACGGACAGACCCTCGCTCTCCTGGAGGCGGCCGCCTCGATCACCGGGGTGCCGCTGCTCACCGTCGCTTGCTACCGGCCGGCGGAGGCGCATGGGCATCTGGTCAAGACCCTCGCCCACCTCGCGCCCCGCTTCCCGCACCGGATCGCGCTCGGCGGGCTGTCCGCGCGGGATGTCGCCACCGTCGTGGAGGCCGTTCGCGGGGAGCCCGTCGACGGGGCCACGGTCGCCGCGCTCACCGAGCGCACCGGCGGCAACCCGTTCTACGTGTGGGAGAGCGCGCGGCTGCTGGCCGACGAGGGCGCCCTGGTCGCCGTGTCCGACGTGCCGCAGGGCGTGCGGGACGTGCTGCGCAGGCGGCTCGCGCTGCTGCCCGCCGGCGCGCTCGCGGCCGTGCGGCTCGCGGCGGTGGCGGGACTGGAGTCCGACGTCGCGCTCCTCGCGGACGCGGCCGGGACGGAGGCCGACGAGGAGACCCTGCTGGCCGGGCTCGACGCCGCCGTGGCCGCGGATCTGCTCACCGAACCGGGGCCGGGGCGGGTGCGGTTCGTGCACGCGCTGGTCCGCGACACCGTGTACACCGACCTGTCCGGCACCCGACGCGCCCGCCTGCACGACCGGATCGCCGTCGAACTGCGCCGCCATCGCCCCGACGATCTGGCCGCGCTGGCCCACCACTTCGCCCGGTCGGGCCGTACGGCGAACGCTCCCCTGGCCGTCGACTACGCGCTGCGGGCCGCCGAGCGGGCCGAGCGGCGGTACGCCCACGACGTGGCCGTCGGGCTCATCGAGCAGGCGCTGGAGGCGCACACCGCGGCCACCGCCGACCCCGAGGGCGACCCGGACGGCACCGTCGCGCTGCTGGTGCGGCTGCTCGGCGCGCAGGTGCGGGCCGGTGCCACGGACGGTGCCCGGCGCACCCGGGGGCGGGCGGTGGACCTGGCCGTGCGGGCGGGCCGGGACGACCTCGCCGCGGCGGTCTACGGCGGCTGGACCGAGCCCTCCCCCTGGCGCAGCCGGCTGGAGGGCTTCCTCGACCGGACCGACCTGGCCCATCTGGAGCGGCTCGCCCGCGACCCCGCGCTGGACGGGCCGACACGCGCGCGCGTGCTCCAGGTACTCGCGGACGCGGTGGCGGGCGAGGACGCGCCGCGGGCCCTGGAGACGGCGCGCGCCCAGCTCGCGCTGGCCCGGGCCGACGGCGAACCCCGGCTGCTGGCCTCGGCGTTGATGACGTCCGCGCGCGTGCTGCCGCACGAGACGCAGGGCTCGGTCCGCACCCCGCTCGTCGCCGAACTGCGCGAGCTGGCCGCCGCTCATGATCTGCCCGCCCATCTCTGGGTGTGCGAGCACCTCGACGGGCTGACGGCCGCCACTCGCAACGACCCGGACGCCGTACGACGCCACACCGCCGCCGGACTCGAACTCGCCCACCGTTACCGCATGCGCTGGGCCCAGGGCATCAACGTCACCACGTCGGCCATGCTCGCCACGGTCGCCGGCCGGTTCGAGGAGGCGGAGGCCCGGTACGCCGAGGCCGAAGGGCTCTTCCAGCGGGTCGGGGCACACCACGCCACGGGTCCGCGCACGCTGGGCCTGTGGACGATCCGGCTCACACAGGGCCGTGAGGCGGAGATCGAGGCCGACGTCCGCGCGGTGCACTCGGCCGTCGGCGCTCCCGTCGCCGTGGCCCTCGCGCTCGTCCTGGCCCGGCTGGGGCGGGTGGAGGAGGCGCGGGCCATGCACATCCCGGCCCGGCCGGTGACGGACCACCTCTACGGCATCGAACTCGACTACCGCAGCGAACTCGCCGTCCTGCTGGGCGACCGGGACACCGCGCGCCTCCTGATCGGGCATCTGCTGCCCCTGCGGGAACAGTTCGCCGGGACGGCCGGCGGGGCCTACGCCTCGCGCCCCCTCGCCCAGGCCCTCGGCGACCTGTACCGGTTCCTCGGCGAGGAGGGGCACGCGGCGGAGGCGTACACCGTGGCCGAGCGCGTCGCCCGCGCGTGGGGCGCGCCGGTGAGCGGGGGCGAAGGTCGACCCCGGCCGTGATGGGCAGATCCGTTCCACGTCCGGGCGACAAAACCGCAGGTGGCCGACGCCCCACCATGGAACACATCTGCCCATCACCCCCTCCCCCTCCCCCACCCCCACCCGCGCCCCCTTCATCACGATCAGGTCTCGGGATGCGGTTCAGGGGTTGATTAATCGCCGTGTAATCGATTCCAATCCTCCGTACACGAAGTCGTGTAATCGATTCCACGAGGAGGTGGAGCGGCGATGGCGAGCATCAAGGACGTCGCTGCCGAGGCGGGGGTTTCCGTCGCCACGGTGTCGCGTGTCCTGAACGACCATCCGTCGGTCAGCGAGGACGCACGCACGCGCGTGCTGGCCGCTGTCGAGGCGCTGGGCTACCGCCCGAACGCCGTCGCCCGTTCGCTGCGCACCGACCAGACCCGCACCCTCGGGCTGGTCATCAGCGACGTGATGAACCCGTACTTCACCGAGCTGGCCCGTTCCGTCGAGGAGGAGGCCCGCGCGCTGGGGTACAGCGTGATCATCGGCAACGCCGACGAGCGGCCGGACCTCCAGGACCACCACGTACGGACCCTCCTTGACCGCCGTATCGACGGCCTCCTCGTCTCCCCCACCGACGGCGGCTCCCCGCTGATGCTGGACGCCGCGCGCGCGGGGACGCCGATGGTCTTCGTGGACCGGTGGATCCCGGGCGTGGACGTGCCGGTCGTCAGGTCGGACGGGCGGGGTGCCGTGCGTGACCTCGTCGCGCATCTGCACGCGCTCGGGCACCGGCGGCTCGCCATCATCGCGGGGCCCGCCGCCACCACCACCGGTCGTGAGCGTGTGGAGGCCTTCAGGGAGGCCCTGCGCGCATACGGTCTCGAACTCCCCGACGCCTACATAGGGCAGGGCGACTTCCAGGCCGAGAGCGGGCGCCGGGTCACCGAGGGCTTCCTCGATCTGCCCGAGCCGCCCGAGGTCGTGTTCGCGGCGGACAACCTGATGGCGCTCGGCGCCCTGGACGCCGTACGCGCGCGTGGGCTGCGGGTTCCGCAGGACATCGCGCTCGCCGCGTTCGACGACATCCCGTGGTTCGTGCACACCGATCCGCCGATCACCGCGGTCGCCCAGCCGACGGGCGAGCTGGGCCGGGCCGCCGTGCGGGCCCTGGTCGACCGCATCGAGGGGCGGCCCCCGCAGTCCGTCACCCTCCCCGCCCGTCTCGTCGTACGCCGCTCGTGCGGCGAGAACCCGGCTTCCCCCGAGCCGCCGGCTTCCCCCGAGCCGGCACCCGTACAGAACAGGAGCCAGTCGTGAGCAACGAGGACGAGTTGCTGCGCATCGAGGGCATAAGGAAGACCTTCCCCGGCGTGGTCGCGCTCGACGGCGTCGACTTCGATCTGCGCCGCGGCGAGGTGCATGTCCTCCTCGGTGAGAACGGCGCGGGCAAGAGCACCCTCATCAAGATGCTCTCCGGCGCCTACACGCCCGATGGCGGGCGGATCCTGGCCGGCGGCGAGGAGGTGCGCATCCATGGTGCGCAGGACTCCGAGCGCCTCGGGATCGCCACCATCTACCAGGAGTTCAACCTCGTGCCCGACCTCACGGTCGCCGAGAACATCTTCCTGGGCCGCCAGCCGCGCCGCCTCGGCATGATCGACCGCAAGCGGATGGAGGCCGACGCCGAGGTGCTGCTGAAGCGCGTGGGCGTCAATGTGTCGCCACGCGCGCGTGTGCGCGAACTCGGTATCGCCCGTCTCCAGATGGTCGAGATCGCCAAGGCGCTGAGCCTGAACGCGCGCGTGCTGATCATGGACGAGCCGACCGCCGTGCTCACCTCCGAGGAGGTCGAGAAGCTCTTCGCCATCGTGCGCAAGCTGCGCGAGGACGGCGTGGGCATCGTGTTCATCACGCATCACCTCGACGAGATCGCCGCCCTCGGTGACCGCGTCACCGTCATCCGCGACGGCAGGTCCGTCGGGCAGGTCCCGGCGTCGACCCCCGAGGACGAGCTCGTACGGCTCATGGTGGGGCGGTCGATCGAGCAGCAGTACCCGCGTGAAGTGCCCGAGAAGGGCGCCGCGTTGCTGTCGGTCGAGGGGCTCACCCGGGACGGGGTCTTCCACGACGTGTCCTTCGAGGTGCACGCCGGTGAGGTCGTCGGGATCGCCGGGCTGGTCGGGGCGGGGCGTACGGAGGTGGTGCGGGCCGTCTTCGGGGCCGACCCCTACGACAAGGGGACCGTGAAGGTCGCCGGGGCGCCGCTGAAGGGCCATGACGTCAACTCCGCCCTGTCGGCCGGTATCGGGCTCATCCCCGAGGACCGCAAGGGCCAGGGGCTCGTCCTGGACGCGTCCGTCGAGGAGAACCTCGGTCTGGTGACGCTGCGTTCGGCCACGCGCGCGGGGCTCGTCGATCTCAACGGGCAGCGGGAGAACGCCGCCCGGATCGCCGAGCAGCTGGGCGTGCGGATGGCCGGACTCCAGCAGCACGTGCGGACGTTGTCCGGCGGCAACCAGCAGAAGGTCGTCATCGGCAAGTGGCTGCTCGCCGACACCAAGGTGCTGATCCTCGACGAGCCGACGCGTGGCATCGATGTCGGCGCCAAGGTCGAGATCTACCAGCTCATCAACGAACTGACGGCCGCCGGTGCCGCCGTCCTCATGATCTCCAGCGATCTGCCCGAGGTGCTCGGCATGAGCGACCGGGTGCTGGTGATGGCCCAGGGCCGGATCGCCGGCGAACTCTCCGCCGCCGAGGCCACGCAGGACTCCGTGATGGCACTCGCCGTCAGCACACCCACTACCGACATGCCTACTACCGAAACGCCTACTACCGAAGTGGAGGCCGGCCGTGGCCGCTGACACGCTCAAGAGCACGACGGGCGCCGGTGGCGCCGCCGGCGGCCTGCGCCGACTGCTCCTCGACAACGGCGCGCTCACCGCGCTGATCGTCCTCGTCATCGCCATGTCGGCGCTGTCGGGCGACTTCCTGACCACCGACAATCTGCTGAATGTCGGCGTCCAGGCGGCCGTCACCGCCATCCTCGCCTTCGGCGTCACCTTCGTGATCGTCTCGGCGGGCATCGACCTGTCGGTCGGCTCGGTGGCGGCCCTGTCGGCCACCGTCCTTGCCTGGAGCGCCACTTCGGAGGGCATGCCGGTCGTCCTGGCCGTGCTCCTCGCCATCGCGACCGGCATAGCGTGCGGCCTGGTCAACGGCTTCCTCATCTCGTACGGGAAGCTGCCGCCGTTCATCGCGACGCTCGCCATGCTGTCCGTGGCGCGCGGTCTGTCCCTCGTGATCTCGCAGGGCTCCCCCATCGCGTTCCCCTCGTCGATCTCGCACCTCGGTGACACGCTCGGCGGGTGGCTGCCGGTGCCCGTGCTGGTGATGGTCGGCATGGGGATCGTCACGGCGTTCGTGCTCGGGCGGACGTACATCGGGCGTTCGATGTACGCGATCGGCGGCAACGAGGAGGCGGCCCGTCTCTCCGGCCTCCGGGTGAAGAAGCAGAAGCTCGCGATCTATGCCTTCTCGGGCCTGTTCGCCGCCGCGGCCGGCATCGTCCTGGCCGCCCGGCTCTCCTCCGCGCAGCCGCAGGCCGCACAGGGCTACGAGCTGGACGCGATCGCCGCGGTCGTCATCGGCGGCGCCTCGCTGGCCGGTGGTACGGGCAAGGCGTCCGGGACGCTGATCGGCGCGCTGATCCTGGCGGTGCTGCGCAACGGCCTCAACCTCCTGTCCGTATCCGCCTTCTGGCAGCAGGTCGTCATCGGTGTCGTGATCGCGCTGGCGGTCCTGCTGGACACCGTGCGCCGCAAGGCGGGCGCGACCCCGGTGGCCGCCGGCACGGGTGGCAACAAGGGCAAGCAGGCGGCGACGTACGTCCTCGCGGCCGTGGTCGCGGCGGCGATCGTCGGCGCCACCTCCCTCCTGCACAGCGGTACGTCGGAGGCGAAGACCCAGAAGATCGGTCTGTCGCTGTCGACCCTCAACAACCCCTTCTTCGTGTCGATCCGCTCCGGCGCGCAGGCCGAGGCGAAGAAGCTGGGCGTGGACCTGACCGTCACGGACGCGCAGAACGACGCCTCGCAGCAGGCCAACCAGCTGGAGAACTTCACCAGTTCGGGGCTCGGCACGATCATCGTCAACCCGGTGGACTCCGACGCGGTGACCCCGGCGGCGAAGGCCGTCAACAAGGCGGACATCCCGCTGGTGGCCGTCGACCGCGCGGTCAACAACGCCTCCACCTCCGCCCTCGTCGCCTCCGACAACACCACCGGCGGCAAGCTTGCCGCCAAGTCACTCGCCGAGAAGCTGGGCGGCAAGGGCAGGATCGTGATCCTCCAGGGCCAGGCCGGCACCTCCGCCAGCCGTGAGCGCGGCGCCGGTTTCGCCGAGGGGCTCAAGGCCTACCCGGGCATCGAGGTCGTCGCCAAGCAGCCCGCCGACTGGGACCGCACCAAGGGCCTGGACGTCATGACCAACCTGCTCCAGGCCAACCCCGACATCTCCGGTGTCTTCGCGGAGAACGACGAGATGGCGCTCGGCGCGATCAAGGCGCTGGGCTCCAAGGCCGGAAAGTCCGTCCAGGTCATCGGCTTCGACGGAACCGAGGACGGCCTGACCGCCGTCAAGGCAGGCACGCTGTACGCGTCGGTGGCGCAGCAGCCCTCCGAACTCGGCAGGATCGCCGTGCAGAACGCCGTGAAGGCCGCGCAGGGCGAGAAGGTCGCGAAGTCGGTCATGGTGCCGGTGAAGGTGGTCACGAAGGAGAACGTGGCCGGTTTCACGGGCTGAGACCGGCGGGCCGGTAGCGGCGGTTGAAGCCGGCGGGCTGAGGCCGCAAGGCGGGCGGGTCGTCCTGACGGGGACCCGCCCGCCTCAACTCACTTCATAGGGGAGCGATTTCATGTACGACTACGACCTCCTGGTCGTGGGATCCGCCAACGCCGACCTGGTGATCGGCGTCGAGCGCCGGCCGGGCGCCGGGGAGACCGTGCTCGGCTCCGACCTCGCCGTCCACCCGGGCGGCAAGGGCGCCAACCAGGCGGTCGCGGCCGCCCGTCTCGGCGCCGCCACGGCCCTGCTGGCCCGGGTCGGCGACGACGCGTACGGCCGGCTGCTGCTGGACTCGCAGCGCTCGGCCGGGGTCGACACGGTGGGCGTGCTGGTGGGCGGGGCGCCGACGGGGGTCGCGCTGATCACGGTCGACCCGTCCGGCGACAACAGCATCGTGGTCTCGCCGGGCGCGAACGGCCGTCTGACCCCGGAGGACGTACGGGCCGCGGGGAGCCTCTTCCACGCCTCCCGGGTCGTCTCGGTCCAGTTGGAGATCCCGCTGGAGACGGTCGTGGAGGTCGTACGGAGTCTCGCCCCGGACAGCCGTTTCGTACTGAACCCGTCGCCGCCGCGCCCCCTGCCGACCGAGGTGCTGGCGGCCTGCGACCCGCTGATCGTCAACGAGCACGAGGCGAAGGTGATCCTCGGCGATTCGGCGGTGGGTGACTCACCGGAGGACTGGGCGCGGATCCTGCTGGCGAAGGGGCCGCGGTCGGTGGTCGTGACGCTGGGGTCGGAGGGCGCGCTGGTGGCGTCCTCGAAGGGGGTCGTGCGGGTCCCGTCCGTGAAGGTGGACGCCGTGGACACGACGGGCGCGGGTGACGCCTTCACAGCCGCGCTGGCCTATCGGCTGGGCAGGGGGTCCTCTTTGGCGGAGGCGGCGGCGTACGCGGCCCGGGTCGGGGCGGCAGCGGTGACGAAGGAGGGCGCGCAGGTGTCCTTCCCGACGGCCGAGGAGGTAGACGCACTGTGAAGAAGGCGGGAATCCTGAACCGTCATCTCTCGGGCGCGCTGGCCGAGTTGGGGCACGGGGACGGGGTACTGGTCTGCGACGCCGGTATGCCGATACCCGACGGGCCCCGGGTCGTCGACCTCGCCTTCCGGGCCGGGGTGCCGTCCTTCGCCGAGGTGGTGGAGGGGCTGCTGGCCGAGCTGGTGGTGGAAGGGGCCACGGCGGCGTCGGAGGTACGGAACGCGAACCCGGGGGCGGCGAAGCTGCTGGCCGGGCACTTCGGCGAGGACGGCCTGGAGTTCGTCTCGCACGAGCGGCTCAAGGAGCTGTCGGCGGGGGTGCGGCTGGTCGTGAGGACCGGCGAGGCGCGGCCGTACGCGAATGTGCTGCTGAGGTGCGGGGTCTTCTTCTGACCCGGTGACCCGGTGCCCCAGTGACCCGGGAAAACTTCGAGGGGGCCTGGTCCGTCGACCAGGCCCCCTCGGGTTTTCCCCTCCGTATCAGAACCCCCGCGATCCCCCCAGATCCCCTCCCCAGAAGCCCTGATGCCAAGTACGACCCACGGGGTGGGGGGAGGGTTGCACGGTTTCTCAGGAATTTTTGGTGAAGCGCTGAGACTGCGGCGAATGGCGGCTGCCCAGCCCGACGACGCGCAGCAGATCGACAAAGCGGTGCGGCGCCCTCCAGCCCGCTCTCTGCAGGCCCTCCCTCCGCGGGGATGTGTCACTTCAGCGCGAAGTGTCACATCCCTATGAACCCCACCGCCCAACGTCTGTGCGTCCCCCCGCATCGTCAAAAGTCGGGTACGTCGACACGGAGGATGCGGGCGACGAAGATGTCCGGACCAGGATCAGGGTCATCCTGGCCTGGCTGGGTGTCACCGACGTGGTATTCGACCAGACCGAGATCACGGACGAGTGGAGCGGAGTACCAGTCGGGTCGTCCGGGGATGGGGAGCGCGTCCTGGGGGACCGCGTTCTTCCGCAGCTCGACGAGGAATGCGGCAATCGCCCCGAAGACGTCGGCCGACATTCGTGTGTCGTCGAGAGTGTCCCAGACCTGCGGAGAGAGGGTGATGCGGTCATGCTGTTCTTCGTTCACCGGCCGCGGGCCTCCTCGGCGGCGCGGATTGCGGCGGTTGCGGGCAGGCCGGGCCGGGTGCCGTCCTGGTGTTCGCGCAGCATCCGCTCTCCGGGGTCGGGGTTCTGGTAGAGGCGGATGCGCAGGCGCCAGCGGCGCAGGACCCCGCTGATCGTCTCCTCGGTGGCGGTACCGATCTCCCGGTAGAACTCCATGCGCTGCGCAGGCGGAAGGGCGGCGGCGACGTCGTCCGGCGTGCGCGGGGGTTCAGGGAAGGGTTCGACGGGCTGTGCGCTCATGTGCCTGCTCCTTGAGATGGGCGTACAGGTGATGCTACGGACGCTCATGGGTGAGGGGCGAGCCTTTCGTGGTGCGGTCGGGTGCGCCTACTCAGCAGGCAGTGCGGTCACGGTGCGCACGGCGATGCGGCTCACCGCAGGATGCCGACCGTCGCTCCCGGCATCGTGGCGTAAGCCCGGCTCGCCTGGGAGTCACCGGCACTCGGCCCACAGCAGCTTCCCACCCTTCGACGCGCCGAGCTCCCGCAGTACGGAGACCCCGACGGAGTCCGCGAAGGCCCGTACGAGGTGCAGACCGCGGCCGTTCTCGGCGTCGGGCGGTGGTACGTCGATGTCGGCGCCCCCGAATCCGGGCGGCACCCGGGGGTCGTTGGTGAGCAGCTCGGACGCCAACAGCTCGGCGACGGGGGCGACCTCGGCGAGGCCGTGTGCGGCGAGGACGGTGCGGAGGGTTGCGCGGGCGATCCCCGGTGCGAGTGGATCGTGCGGGAGGTGGAGGGTGTAGGCCCAGGGCGGGGTTACGGTGGCCATGGAAATCTCCGATCACAGTGGGGAGTTGAGGATGTGCGGATGGTTGCCCAGTGGCGGTGCCGCCCCGTCGGGCGGTGCGCTTCTGAGCGAGGGCGCCTGAGCAATAAGGTAGCGATGTTGAGTTAATACATGACTCCATTTACTAGACATCCATGACCAATCATCCTTGTGGGTGACCAAGCGCTCCGAGGAGGGGCGCCGACCATGAGAGCCATCCCGACGGGGCGCCAGCTCCGTTTCGGCACTGAACTGCGCAAACTCCGGGAGAGCGCAGGCCTGAGCGCGACCCAGGCCGGTCAACTGGTCGGTGCGCAGCAGAGCCAGATCAGCAACATGGAAGCTGGACGCGTGGGCGTGAGCGCCGAGCGGGTCCGCGCGCTCGCCTGCCACTACAAGTGCGCGGACAGGGCCCTGACCGAGGCGCTGGCAACCATGACCTCCCAGCGCCATCGCGGCTGGTGGGAGGAGTACCGGGACCTGCTGCCAGCCGCCCTGCTGGACCTCGCCGAGGTAGAACACCACGCCGCGCACCTGCGCGTTTCTGTCACCGTTCACATCCCCGGCCTGCTGCAGACGATCGACCACGCCCGCGAGCTCTTCCGCCAGGTGATTCCCGAGCTTTCCCCACCAGACATCGAGCATCGAGTGTCGTACCGCATCAAGCGCCAAGCAGTGCTCTTCCGGGACCCGCCGACGCCGTACGAGGTGGTGGTCCACGAAGCCGCCCTACGGATGCAGTTCGGCGGGCCGGCCATGGCCAGGGCTCAGCTGCACCACATGCTGGACATGAGCGAACGTGACCACGTCACTCTACGAGTACTCCCCTTCACCGCCGGCTCGTTCCCCGGTTCGGGCCAGTCGATCTTCTACTCCAACGGGCCGGTGCCCCAGCTCGACACCGTCCACCTCGACCAGTCCCACGGGCCGGTGTTCCTGGACGCCGAAGCCCAACTGCACATGTATCGAAGGCTCCTCGACCGCATGGAAGCCAGGGCCCTCCCCCCGGCCAAATCGCGGGATGTCATCCACCAAATCGCCCGGGAACTGTAAGGAGTCACCATGCCTCGCTACACCTGGCAGAGGTCGTCCTACTGCGGATCAGGCGACTCCTGCATCCACATCGCCGCCACCCCCGGCACCGTTCATCTGACGGAAAGCAGCGACCCCACCGGAGCGATACTCACGGCCACACCGGCCACCTTCGCCACCTTCCTCACCGCCCTCAAGCGCCAACCCCACTCCGACCGACCCGCCATCCAGGCCACCCTCGGCAAAGACGACACCGTCCGCATCCACAACACCACCGCCCCGCACACCACCGTCACCACCACTCGCCCCGAGTGGGATGCCTTTGTACTCGGCGTACAGGCAGGCGAGTTCGACCACTTCGGGGAGGACGGACGGGCGCGTCAGTAGACGATGCCCCGGAAGTGCAGAAACGCGGATCGCAGTTCGGGATCGTGGAGGAGGTCGAGGACCTCCTCCTCCCCCGCGAACAGGGCATCGGCCGCCGGATGTCCGGACTGGTGGAACATGGCGACCAGTACATCGATGAGTGGGCGGTTCCAGGCAACCCGGACGATCCGCTTCGCCTTGTCACCGTCTCCCTTGTCCATGGCTGAGCGCCACAGCTCGATGGAATCCCTGGCCGTCCAGTAGGCGTCCCTGCGCCCCTTGACCAGCACCGCCCTGGCATTGAGGCCGAACACCTCGATACAGGCCCGTCCTCTGTCGGTCAGGCCCTGATACGTTCCAAGCGGGAGCACCAGCCGTAGATGGTCCAAGGGGTCCTCGGCTGTCGGGTCGACGAGCAGTGGGCTGCCGTCGGCCGCTACGGGGAACAGGCTCCGCTTCTGGTTGCTGTTGCAGAACGAGCAGGCGAGCACGTGGTTGAGCCAGTCGAAGGTACGCAGCGGAGCGAGGCTCTTCGGCTCGAAGTGATCGATGTCCGTGCCCTGGCCGTCACCGCAGTACATGCAGCGTTCGTGGCCGGGAGCCATCTCCGCGAGCCCCGCCAGGAGGCCGGGGCGGACCTGCCGGCGATTCGCCCACAGGTCCTTAGCCCTGTCCTTGCGTTCCTTCTCCGTGGCCCGCTGCCGGATGTCCTCGGTGTAGTCCTTCAGCAGCTCCTTCGTGCCCGCGGACAGGACCGCGCGCCGAAGCCGGATCACTCCTCTTCGTCCTTCGGGCCCCCGGTGATCTCCTCCCCGATCCGGCGGAGGTGCGCGCTCATCTCGTCCACACGGGCCGACGGCGAGCTGGTGAGCCGCTCCTTGAGTTCCCGGTAGCGGGCGAGCGTCTCCCGTGACGAGGCCCCGTCGTAGATCTCCGCCTCCAACTCCACGAACTCGGCCCTCACCTGCTCGGCCCGCTCGGAATAGGGCGTGTCGAGACCGAAGAGGTCGGAGAGAACGGCGTCGTCGCCGCTGCCGTAGACCACTCGGTCGTACAGGTCCTGATCGATGACCTCGGGCGGGCGTGCCTCGTCCACACCCGGCAGCCGGATCAGGCCACCGGGGTCCGCGGCCTGGCAGATGTAGGGACTGTGCGTCGTGACGACGAACTGGATGCGGGGGAAGTGCGCTGTCAGCCAGGGTCCGATGCGGCGTTGCCAGGAGACATGCAGATGAGCGTCGATCTCGTCGATGATGACGACACCGGGGGTCATCAGCGCGACCGAGCCACCCCGGGCCTCCCACAACTCGGACGTCCACAGACCGGGGCCGTACACGTCGTGCAGTTGCTTGAGAATGTCGACGACCAGGGCGGTCACCGTACGGAATCCGTCGCTCGTCTCGCGCAGCGGAAATCGACTGCCGTCCCGCTCGACCCACAGGCCCTCGGAGTCGACGTCGACGATCCGGTACCCGTCCGGCAACAGCCCGTCCCGGAGCACCGCCAGGGTGAACGCCTTCAGCCCGGCGGCGCCCTCCCTGTTCTCCAGCGCGCGCAGATGCTGCTCGATCAGCCAGGCGACCCCCTCGGCCAGGGAGGCGTCCTCGTGGAACAGGCTCGTGTTCCTGGCCACGGGACCTGAAGCGAGCATCAGCCGCTGCACCTCACCGGAGCCTCCGGCCATCCGCCGGAAGGGCCCGTAGGCGGCGCAGAACCAGCCTGCCGGGTTGTCGGCCCATGGACCACGGTGAGCGGCACTGGCACTGGCCGACCGCTTGCCGTACGTGATCTCCCCCAGACCGGGCAGCACCCCCCTGCGGACCGGCACCCGCCCGGCCGAGCCGTCCCGGGGAACTGTCCAGCGGAGCCCTGCCCGGAAGGAACCAGTGGGCGGGCGGCCGTGTGAGAAGCGGTCGTGTTTCGCGTCCCGGGTGATCTCGACCTCTACCGTGCCCGCCCCGCTCTGTTCCGTCACCCAGTTCTCGAACCCCGGCACCAGACTGCGCGCCACCGCCGGTCCGGTGAGCGCCAGAGCCATGGCGCGCAGCAAGGTCGTCTTGCCCGATCCGTTGCGGCCCGCGAGCACTGTCCACCCGGCATGGCTGCCGTCGGGGCGAGTCAGAGTCAGGTCGACCTGACGCGGGCCGTGGAAGGA
This sequence comes from Streptomyces sp. NPDC046909, assembly GCF_040644695.1. NCBI lineage: Bacteria > Bacillati > Actinomycetota > Actinomycetes > Kitasatosporales > Streptomycetaceae > Streptomyces > Streptomyces sp. NPDC046909. The sequence continues at coordinate 178,003 of NZ_JBEYXC010000008.1, forward strand.
TTTGATGTCCTGCACTCTGATCCGGCTGACGTACATGGGCGTCGACATCCGTTCGTCTGGGTACCGGGGCCGATCTTAAAGCGTGGACAGGTCCGCCCCTCGTCCCACCGTCCCCTTGCCGGGGTGCACAAGCCCGGCAGACAATCGGGGGCACTCGGCGTCGCCGGAGGTGCGGTGTGTCGTCGTACGATTTCTTTCTGGCACACGCAGAGCCGGACGCAGCGGCGGCCGAGCAGCTCTATCGACATCTGCCGGGCGAGACCCACGTCTTCAACGACGACAGGTTCCTGAACGAGCTTCACCAAGGACTCACAAGCACGCAGTGGCAGATTCGAGGCCAGTGCGCGCTTGCGCTGTCTCGTATCGATGGAATGAATGCCCACGCCGCGCTGCGGCGGTCCTATCCACAGGCGGGTGCCACCCAGGAGCGCATACTGGCCGCCCTCGGCCTGTTGTCGCTCGGTCAGGAACTCCCCGGGGATCCGAAGCTACGGCGGCTCCGCACGGACTTGGCCCGAGACTCGCACCAATACATGCGCCTGGTCATGAAGGACATCCTCAAGGTGCTGTCAACGTGCCAACACCCCCAGGCCACCGACATCGCGGCGGCCTGGGAGGGTATCTACTCGGAAGCTGCCGACTACTGATTCAGCGTGTGCTCCACGAACCGTGCCGCCGTCTCCGCCAGCACCTCTCGGCCGTCCCGCGCCCACAGCCCGTCGTTGAAGAGCTCCACCTCGATGGCGCCGGTGTATCCGGCCGCCTCGACGTAGCCCTGCCACTCGCGCATGTCGATCGCGCCGTCGCCGATCTGGCCGCGCCCGTTCAGGACGCCTTCCGGCAGCGGGGTGGTCCAATCGGCGAGCTGGAAGGTGTGGATACGGCCGCCCGCGCCCGCCCGGGCGATCTGCGCGGGCGCGTCGTCGTCCCACCAGATGTGGTACGTGTCGACCGTGACGCCGACCTGGTGGGCCGGGAAACGTTCCGCGAGGTCGAGGGCCTGCTTGAGCGTCGACACCACGCAGCGGTCGGAGGCGTACATCGGGTGCAGCGGCTCGATGGCCAGGCGTACGCCGTGCTGTTCCGCGTACGGGCCCAGCTCGCCCAGCGCGTCGGCGATGCGCTCCCGCGCGCCGTGCAGGTCCTTCGAACCGGCGGGCAGACCGCCGGAGACCAGGACCAGGGTGTCCGTGCCCAGCGTCGCCGCCTCGTCGATCGCGCGGCGGTTGTCGTCCAGCGCTTTTGAACGCTCCACCGGATCGATCGCCGTGAAGAAGCCGCCGCGGCACAGGGTCGTGACCGTCAGGCCCGCGTCGCGGATCAGCTTGGCCGTCGCCTCCAGGCCGTACGTCTGGACGGGCTCGCGCCACAGGCCGACGTTGACGATGCCCAACTGGCCGCAGGCGTCGGCCAGTTCCGGCATCGACAGCTGCTTGACCGTCATCTGGTTGATGGAGAAGCGTTCAAGTCCGGTGCTCACTGGGCCACTCCGTACAGGGCGAGCAGGTTCTTCATCCGCTCCTCCGCCAGCTTCGGGTCCGGGAACAGGCCCAGGCCGTCGGCGAGTTCGTAGGCGCGGGTGAAGTGCGGGAGGGAGCGGGCCGACTGGAGGCCGCCGACCATGGTGAAGTGGCTCTGGTGGCCCGCGAGCCAGGCCAGGAAGACCACGCCCGTCTTGTAGAAGCGGGTGGGCGCCTGGAAGAGGTGGCGGGACAACTCGACCGTGGGGTCGAGGAGTTCGCGGAAACCCTCCGTGTTGCCCGTGTCCAGGACGCGGACCGCCTCCGCCGCCAGCGGGCCCAGCGGGTCGAAGATGCCGAGCAGGGCGTGGCTGAAGCCCTTCTCGTCGCCCGCGATCAGCTCGGGGTAGTTGAAGTCGTCGCCGGTGTAGCAGCGGACGCCCTGCGGGAGGCGGCGGCGGATGTCGATCTCGCGCTGGGCCTCCAGGAGCGAGACCTTGATGCCGTCGACCTTGTCCGGGTGGGCCGCGATGACCTCAAGGAAGGTGTCCGTCGCCGCGTCCAGGTCGGAGGAGCCCCAGTAGCCCTCAAGGGCCGGGTCGAACATCGGGCCCAGCCAGTGCAGGACGACCGGCTCGGTGGCCTGGCGGAGCAGGTGGCCGTAGATCTCCAGGTAGTCCTCGGGGCCCTTCGCCGCCGCCGCGAGGGCGCGGGACGCCATCAGGATGGCCTGCGCGCCGGACTCCTCCACCAGCGCGAGCTGCTCCTCGTACGCCGCCCGGACCTCGTCCAGGGACGCCGGGCCGGTGAGCTGGTCGGTGCCGACGCCGCAGGCGATGAGGCCGCCGACGGACTTGGCCTCGGCGGCGGACCGGCGGATCAGCTCGGCCGCGCCCGCCCAGTCCAGGCCCATGCCGCGCTGGGCGGTGTCCATCGCCTCGGCGACGCCGAGTCCGTGGGACCACAGGTGGCGGCGGAAGGCGAGGGTGGCGTCCCAGTCGACGGCGGCCGGTGAGTCGGGGGTCGTGTCGGCGAACGGGTCGGCGACGACATGCGCCGCCGAGAACACCGTACGAGAGGTGAAGGGAGAACCGGTGGTGACGGCGAGTGGTTCGCGGCGGGGTTCGTACGCCCTCAATCCGCCCTGGCCGTCGGGGAGTTGGATCGTCACAGCCCGATCTCCGGTACGTCGAGACGGCGGCCCTCGGCCGAGGACTTCAGGCCCAGCTCGGCGAGCTGGACGCCGCGGGCGCCGGCGAGGAGGTCCCAGTGGTAGGGGGCGTCGGCGTAGACGTGCTTGAGGAAGAGCTCCCACTGGGCCTTGAAGCCGTTGTCGAACTCGGCGTTGTCCGGGACCTCCTGCCACTGGTCGCGGAAGGAGTAGGTGGCGGGCAGGTCCGGGTTCCAGACCGGCTTCGGCGTCGCGCTGCGGTGCTGGACACGGCAGTTGCGCAGACCGGCGACCGCCGAGCCCTCCGTGCCGTCCACCTGGAACTCGACCAGCTCGTCGCGGTTGACGCGCACGTCCCAGCTGGAGTTGATCTGGGCGACGACACCGCCCTCGATCTCGAAGATGCCGTACGCGGAGTCGTCGGCGGTGGCGGCGTAGGGCTTGCCGTTCTCGTCCCAGCGGGTCGGGACGTGTGTGGTGGCCAGCGCGTTCACCGAGGTCACCCGGCCGAACAGCTCGTGCAGCACGTACTCCCAGTGCGGGAACATGTCGACGACGATGCCGCCGCCGTCCTCCGCGCGGTAGTTCCACGACGGGCGCTGGGCCTCCTGCCAGTCGCCCTCGAAGACCCAGTAGCCGAACTCGCCGCGCACGGACAGGATCCGGCCGAAGAAGCCGCCGTCGATGAGCCGCTTGAGCTTGAGCAGGCCGGGCAGGAACAGCTTGTCCTGCACGACACCGGACTTGACGCCCGCCTCGCGCGCCAGCCGGGCCAGCTCGATGGCGCCTTCGAGGCCGACCGCGGTCGGCTTCTCGGTGTAGACGTGCTTGCCCGCGGCGATGGCCTTCTTGAGGACCTCCTCGCGGCCCGAGGTCATCGCGGCGTCGAAGAAGACGTCGACGGTCGGGTCGGCGAGGACCGCGTCCACGTCCGTCGACCAGTGCTCCAGGCCGTGCCGCTCGGCCAGCGCCTTGAGGGCGTGCTCGCGGCGGCCGACCAGGATCGGCTCGGGCCACAGCACGGTGCCGTCGCCGAGGTCGAGGCCGCCCTGCTCACGGAGGGCCAGGATGGAGCGGACCAGGTGCTGGCGGTAGCCCATGCGCCCGGTCACGCCGTTCATGGCGATACGCACCGTCTTGCGTGTCACGGCAGTCCCTTCGTAGGAGTCGTACGCAGCTTTCGTACGCGGTTGTGCGCGCCGCGTACGCCTCTACGGGTGAGCGGTACAGCAAGCGCTTTCTATCTAGGAAGAAGCTAGCCTCTGACCAGCGGTCCGGACAAGACCGTGACTGGGTTGAGTTGTTCGAGGGGGCGAACAACAGGGGGGTGTGCCCTTAAGGTCGGCTCGGAACCGGGCCATGGGTGCCCGCGTGTAGGACCACGTACGACGGAGTACGACTGCGATGCGCGACCGGAGGACGACGAGATGACGGTGACCCTGGCGGACGTGGCGGCCCGCGCGCAGGTCTCGCCCGCGACGGTGTCGCGCGTGCTGAACGGGAACTATCCCGTGGCCGCATCCACCCGCGAGCGGGTGCTGCGCGCCGTGGACGAGCTGGACTACGTACTGAACGGGCCGGCGAGCGCGCTGGCCGCGGCGACGTCCGACCTGGTCGGGATCCTCGTCAACGACATCGCCGACCCCTTCTTCGGGATCATGGCGAGCGCGATCCAGTCGGAGATCGGCGGTCCGGGCGGGCGCGCGGGCGGTGAGCGGCTCGCGGTGACCTGCAACACGGGGGGCTCGCCGGAGCGTGAGCTGACGTACCTGACGCTGCTCCAGCGGCAGCGGGCGGCGGCCGTGGTCCTGACCGGCGGCGCGGTCGAGGACGCGCCGCACGCGGCGGCGGTCGCGGCGAAGCTGCGGAAGCTGGGGGACGCGGGGACGCGGGTGGTGCTGTGCGGGCGGCCGCCGGCGCCGGACACCTCCGCGATCGCGCTGACCTTCGACAACCGTGGCGGCGGGCGGGAGCTGACCGAGCATCTGCTCGGGCTCGGCCACCGGCGGCTGGGGTACATCGCGGGGCCCGAGGAGCGGACGACCACCCGGCATCGGCTGGAGGGGCATCGCGCCGCGCTCGCCGACGCGGGGATCTCCGAGGACCCGCGGTGGACCGTGCATGGACGTTACGACCGGCGTTCCGGTTACGAGGCCACGCTGGAGCTGCTGCGGCGGGATCCGTCCCTCACGGCAGTCGTGGCGGCGAACGACTCCGTCGCGCTGGGGGCGTGCGCCGCGCTGCGGGACTCGGGGCTGCGGATTCCGGACGACGTGTCCGTCGCCGGGTTCGACGATCTGCCGTTCAGCATCGACGCGGTGCCGGCGTTGACGACCGTGCGGTTGCCGTTGGCGGAGGCGGGGGCTCGGGCGGGGCGGATCGCGATGGGGCGGGAGGAGGAGCCGCCTGGGGGGATCGCCGTGATCCGGGGGGAGCTGATGGTGCGGGGGTCTACCGGGGCGCCGCGGGGCTGAGCGGCCCGGAGAGGGCTCCGGAGGCTACGGAAGCTCCGGAGGCTGTGGAAGCTCGGAGGCTACGGAAGCTGCGGAGGCTGCGGATTGCCCTCGCCGGGCGAGGTGCGGGCCCTGACGGACCAAGCCGTCGGCCGGCGTTCCGGACGGCGGGGCAGCAGGCGCATGCCGATGCCCGGGATGCCGGGACCGACTTCCCCGGCCCCTCAAGTGGCCCCTCAAGTGACCCCTCCAGTGGCCCCTCAAGCCGCCAGCCGAGGCTCCGGAGAGCGGGTCGTCAGCCATATGCCGTTGCCCGGGGGGAGGGTGACCTGGTGGGGGTGGCGGAAGCCCAGGGGGCGGAGTTGGTCCATGTGGCGGGGGGAGAGGGTGACGGCGATGGCGGGGGCGTGGTCGGCGTCGACCGTGTGGAGGCCCGGGGAGAGGAGGTCGGTGACGACCTTGGGGTCCCAGGCCTCCGTGTCGTCCGGGGTGCAGACGGTGATCACCGTCCAGTGCGGGGTGTCGGGCTTGGCCTGCTTCAGGGCCGTCGGAAGGGCCGGCTCCCTCGGCAGCGGGACACTGAGTTCGCGGGCGAAGAGGCCGCTGAAGCGGGTGTGCGGGGACTCGGTGCCGGGCGGGAGCCAGACCGCCGCCGCCAGCAAGGTGCCGTCCATGCGCTCGGCCACCCACACCTCGCCCTCCTCCAGCGCGTAGTGGGCCAGCATCAGCCGCATCGCGCGCTGCGCCTGGTCCGGGTCCACGGCGGCGTGTTCCGGCACCGTGAACAGCCGTACCACCGCGGGTACGTCCACCAGTCCCGCCCTGCGTACGGCGGTCCGAGGGGGCATCTGCAGGATCGTCATCTTCGGGTTCTGCCTCTCACAGGGCCCGGCTGGCGCCGGTCAGTTCGACGGAGACGGTGGCGACGGTGAGGGGGCGCAGGGGGGCCTTGCGCACCGGCTGGACGGGGACGGTGGGCGGCATCTCGGCGGTCCGGGGGCCGCTCGGCTCGGTCCGGGGACCGCTCGGCAGGGATTCCGTGCGCACCGGCCGGACCGGGAGCCTCGACGGCATCTCGTCGATGACCGGCGGCCGGACCGGGAGCGTCGGCGGCACCTCGTCGATGGCCAGCGGGTGGACCGGGGCCGTCGCCGTCGCCTCGTCGGGCCTCGGGCCGCTCAGGAGCAGTACCCCGCGTACCGCCGCCGCGGCTCCCGCGAGGGCGAGGAGCGTGCCTGTCGCGCCGTACTGGAAGCCCTCGCCCAGGAGGGCGATGCCGATGGCGGAGGCGGTGACGGGGTTGAGGAGGGTGAGGGTGGCGAGGGGGGCGCCGAGGCCGTTGCCGTACGCCTTCTGCGACAGGAGCAGGCCGCCTACCGCGAAGGCGACCGTCAGGAGGGTCAGCAGGGCGGCGTCCCAGGAGACGGTCGGGCCGATCACCAGCTTCTGGGCCAGTGTGGAGCCGACGCCGGAGGCGATGCCGGACGCGGCGGCGACCGCGAGGCCGGTCCGGGTGGCGAGCGCGGCGATGACCGCGCCGGCGACGAGGGCGACCGTGAGGACCTCGGGGGTGCTCAGGGTCTCGGCCGGGCCGGTGCCCGAGGCGGTGACGGCGAGCAGCGTCGACAGTCCCACGACCGTGAAGGCCATGCCGCGCCACTGCGCGCCCGAGGTCCGGCGCCCCGTCACCAGCGAGCCCAGCGGCACGGCCAGCACCAGGCTCAGCGCGCCGAGCGGCTGGACGAGGGTCAGCGGTCCGTAGCGCAGGGCGACCACGTGCAGCAGGGCGCCGGAGGCGTTGAGGAGGACCGAGCCCCACCAGGCGCCGCGGGCCAGGGCGCCGCGCACGCTCGTGGTGCCGGCGGCGGTCCGCTCCTGCACGACCGCGGCGGCCGCGTAGCAGACCGCCGAGACGAGGGAGAGGGCCACCGCCAGGAGCACGGGGGAACCTGTCATCGCGGTCCACCTCCCCTTTCCCTGTCTGTCGACAGCCGAACTTCGATACGAAACGGTTTCGTACCGACAAGCTTCAGACTACGAGGAGGCTTAACGAAACGCAAGCGTTTCTCTACCCGGCCCGGATTTCCGACACGAACCTCACCGCACCGCGACGAATCCGAACAGCTCCGGCACCCCGCCCGGCCCCGCCTCGACGGTCCGTTCCAGCCGCAGCCCCGCCGCCGTCACGGCGTTCAGGAGGTCGGCCAGCGGGATGTGCCAGGCGCCCACCCGAGCCCGTACGCCCTCGGGGTTCCAGGAGTCGAGGGTGCGGGACCGGTCGGCGTACCGGTCGTCCAGCACCACCCGCCCGCGCTCCCGCCAGTCCGCGAACGCCCCCACGAAGCACAGATGCACCCCGAGGTGCACGAACCGCCCGCCGGGCGTCAGCACCCGCGCGATCTCGCGCACCACGGCCGCGTAGTCGGGTACGTCCGTACTCGCCAGCACGCACATCGCCGCCGGCACGGAGGCGTCGGCCAGCGGCAGCGCCGTCGCGTCGGCGACCGCGACCGGCAGCCGCGCCGCGGCGTGCCGCAGCTGCCCCGCCGAGAGGTCGACGCCGACCGGGGTCCGGCCCAGCTCCGCCGCGACGCCCGCGTGGGCGCCGGTGCCGCAGCAGACGTCCAGACAGACGCCCTCGCCGGGGCCGAGCAGCGCCCTCAGCGTCGTATGCACCTGCTCGAAGTACGCGCCGCCCAGGCTCGGCGACATGAACGCGTTGTACCAGTCCGCGTGATCGTCGTACGCCGGTGTGGCCGTTGTCGTCATGCCCTTGATCCTGGGGACAACTCACCTGCCACAAACCCCCGTTCGCCCTCAGCGTCCCCGCCGCGCAGGTGATATCCGGTTTCCGCGTCTCCGGGGTTGTGGCAGGGTCCGGCTCATGTCCGTCGAAGTCGCCTACCCCGTGTTCCGTACGACCGACCCGGCCGAGGCGTTGAGCATCGCGCGGGGGCTGGTGGCGGTGGGGGTCGGCGCGGAGTCGAAGGTGCGGGTGGATGTCCGGCTGGACACCGTCGAGGACGTGGTGCGCCTGCGGAACACGCTTCCCGGAGACGCCACGTTCATCACCACGCGGTGGCGGGACGTGCGGCGGATGAACGGAGAACCCGTCGACCCGCCCGCGCTCTACTGCGGCGTCCCGGGAGCCGACCTCGCCACCGACCCCGAGTCCCTGTCGCGCTGGCTGCCGTTGGCGGCCGACCTGTGGGAGCAGCCGATCGGCGGCATCGAGGACGCCTTCACCGCGGCGGCGGGCCGGTGCATCGGGCAGCTGGAGTGGTACGGCCTGGTGTGGCCGGAGGTCCCGGAGGAGGAGCTGAACCGGGATCTCAAGCACGCCGAGGTCTCCGTGCAGTTCAACCGCCGTACGCGGGACTGGGACGAACGGGCCGACGACCACACCGTCTTCGTCCATGTACGTGCCACCGGCGACCCCGAGGACGAGGCCCGGCAGGTGACCTGGGTGGCCCGGCACGTCGGGCTGCACATCATCGGGCCGCCGGACCAACATTGAACGCCCACCGATGAGTACCGATGAGTTTCGCGCCCCGCGCCGGTCTCCCTTCCCGTAACCAGCCGCACAGCCGACAGGAGCACCTCCCATGCCCATCGTCATCACCTCTTTCATCAGCCTCGACGGCGTCGTCCAGGCCCCCGGCGGCCCCGAGGAGGACACCGACGGCGGGTTCGCGCACGGTGGGTGGACGCACGCCTTCTTCGACCCGGAGGTGGTCGGCGGGGCCTTCGACGCGGCGCTGGGGGAGGCGGACGCGCTGTTGTTCGGGCGGCGTACGTGGCAGGCGATGGCGGGGGCGTGGCCGGAGCGGGCGGGGGATCCTCCCCCGCAAGCGGGGGGACCCCCAGCGGACCGGATGAACTCGATCAAGAAGTACGTCGTCACGGACACCCTCGGCGATGACGACCTGACCTGGGAGAACAGCACCCTCGTCCCCGGCGCCGAGGCCGTCGCCCACCTCCGCAAGATCAGCGAGAGTGAGGGTGAGGGCGGCAAGCTGCTCGTCATGGGCAGCCCCGGCCTCGCCCGCACCCTTCTCCACGAGGGGCTCGTCGACGAGCTGCGGCTCATCGTGATGCCGGTGATTCTCGGGGGCGGCAAGTCGATCTTCCCGACCGAGGGCGCCAAGCACACCTTCGAGCTGGTGTCGACGGCCACCTCGCCGACGGGGACGCAGGTCAGCGTGTATCGCCGGGCGTGACTCTGGACGGGGGTGCGGGGTCGTCGTACGGTATCTCTGACTGAGTCAACGATCCGGGGGTCGACGACCATGACCGTGCAGGACATCCGCGCCTTCAACCGCTTCTACACGAACGTCATCGGCGCCCTCGACTACAGCCGCCACCTCTACGCCCCGTACACCCTCACCGAGTCCCGCGTCCTGTACGAGCTCGCGCACTCCCCGCGTACCGACGCGGCCGATCTGCGGGGCGAACTCTCCCTGGACGCGGGCTACTTGAGCCGGATCCTGAACAAGTTCGAGCAGGACGGCCTGATCGAGCGCGCCCCCTCCCGCCGCGACCCGCGCCGCCGCCGGGTCACGCTCACCGCGCGGGGGCGGGAGACCGCGGCGCTGCTCGCCGAGCGGGCGGACGAGTCGGTGGGCGCGCTGCTGGCGACGGTCCCGTCCGCCGACCGCCCCCGGCTCGCCGAGGCCATGCACACCGTCCGCGAACTCCTCTCCGACGGCCGCCCGCCACGCCGCGAGGACGTCCTGCTGCGCGAGCCCGGTCCCGGCGACCTCGGCTGGATCGTGCAGCGCAACGCGGCCCTCTACACCGCGGAGTACGGCTGGAACGCCGACTACGAGGGGCTGGTGGCCCGGATCGTCGCCGACTTCGCCGAGGACCACGACCCGCACCTCGAACGCGTGTGGATCGCCGAGCTCGACGGCCGCCCGGTGGGCTGCGTGATGTGCGTACGCGACGAGGCCCCGGCGACGGCCCGCCTGCGTCTCCTCCTCGTCGAGCCGGAGGCGCGCGGCCTCGGCATCGGCGACCGGCTCGTCACCGCCGTCATCGACTTCGCGCGCGGCGTCGGCTACCGCGAGCTGGTCCTGTGGACCAACGACATCCTCACCTCCGCCCGCCACATCTACCAGCGCCACGGCTTCGTCCTCCTCGCCGAGAAACCGCACCGCTCCTTCGGCAAGGACCTGGTCGGCCAGGACTGGCGCCTGGACCTGCACGGCGGTCAGGAGTGACGCGTAGAGTCCGTTGACATGAAGCTGGCGTTCTCCACTCTCGGCGTCCCCGGTCTCCCCGTCCCCGAGGTCCTCCGCCTCGCGACCGCCCACGGCTATCACGGCGTGGAACTGCGCGCGCATCCGGAGGAGGCGGTGCATCCCGGCATCGACGCCGCCCGCCGGGCCGACGTGGTCGCCGAGTTCAAGGCGGCCGGGGTGGAGATCCTCGGTCTCGCCGGGTACGCGCGCGTGGCCGCGCCGGGCGACGACGAGACGGTGATCGCGGAGATCCGCGCCCTCCTCGACCTCGCCCACGACCTCGGCGCCCCGTACATCCGCGTCTTCCCCGGCGCCAGCCCCGAGCAGACGACCGCGGAGGCCGACGCGACGGCCGCGCGACGCCTGGGCACGGCGGCGGAGTACGCGGCCGACGTCGACGTACGGGTACTGCTGGAGACCCACGACTCGCACCGCACCGGCGCCGACGCGATCCGCGTCCTCGGCCTCGTCGGCCACCGCAACGCCGGCTCCCTCTGGGACGTCATGCACACCTGGCTCGGCGGCGAACAGCCCTCCGAGACCTACGCGGCGCTCTCCCCGTACCTCGGATACGTCCAGGTCAAGGACATCGCCTCCCCCGACGACACCACCCCGCTCCCCCTCGGCGCCGGCGTCCTCCCGCTCGCCGAGTGCGTCGAGGTCCTCTCCCGGCACGGCTGGGACGGCTGGCTGTGCTGGGAGTACGAGAAGCGCTGGTACGAGGGGGCGGCACCGCTGGCCGAGCTGCTGGGGGCGGGGCGGGAGCATCTGGGGCGGCTGCTGAACGAGAGCGCGTGACCTGTTCAGCGCCGCGAGCGCCTGACTAATTCGGTGGCTCGGGAGCCGACGACCGGTTAGCGTCCCCGGGTGCATCAGCCCACCCCGCCCCCGGTCCTCCTCTCATGAGCCTGTCCCACGCGCTGCTCGACGTACGGCCCCTGCGCACCTCCCCCGTCTTCCGGCGGCTGCTGTTCGGGCGCACGGTGTCCACGCTCGGCAGCTTCATGACCATGGTCACCGTCCTGTACCAGGTCTGGGACATGACCCACAGCACGTTCTGGACGGGCGCGGTGGGTGTCGCGCAGGCGGTGCCGATGGTCGCCGTCAGTCTGTTCGCGGGCGCGTGGGCCGACCGCGTCGACCGCCGCCGCATGTACCTCACGGGCACCGTCGGATCGGCGGCCTGCTCCCTCCTGCTGACCGTGCAGGGCTTCGCCGGACACGCGCCGGTGGCGGTCGTCCTCGTCCTGGTCGCGGTCCAGACGTCCTTCGCCGCGCTGGGCGCCCCCGCGGCGGGCGTGTTCGTCCCGCGTCTGCTGCCGAAGGAGCAGGTGGCCGCGGGCCTCGCCCTCCAGCAGGTCACCGCCCAGGCGATGATGCTGACCGGCCCCGCCGTCGCCGGCGTCGTCCTCGGCTGGTGGGGCATAGGCGTCTGCTACCTCCTGGACACCTTGAGCTTCACGATGTCCTTCTACGGCGCCTACGGCCTCCCCGCCCTCCCACCCGAGGGCGACAAGTCCCGCCCGGGCGTCCACGGCGTCCTGGACGGCCTCGGCTTCCTGGTCAGACACCGCGTGGTGCGCGGCGCCCTCCTCACGGACCTCGCGGCATGCGTCCTGGCGATGCCCCTCTCCCTCTTCCCCCTGGTCAACCAGGAACGCTTCGGCGGCGACCCACGCACCCTCGGCCTCTTCCTCTCCGCCCTGGCCGTAGGCGGAGTCACCGCCACCGCCTTCTCCGGCCCGGTCACCCGCCTGGCCCGCCCCGGCCCGGTCATGCTGTGCGCGTCCGGGGGCTGGGGCGTGTTCCTCTTCCTCTTCGGCCTGACGACCAGCGCCTGGGCGGGCCTCGCCCTCCTCGCCCTGGCCGGCGCGGCGGACGCCCTCGCCGTCCTCTCCCGCACCACCATCGTCCAGACCTTCACCCCTGACTCCCTCCTCGGCCGGGTCACCGCCGCCGAGACGATCGTCGGCCAGGCGGGCCCTCACCTCGGCAATCTGCGGGGCGGCTTGGTGGCGGGCTGGACGTCGGGGGCGACGGCGCTGATCGCCGGAGGGCTGATGTGCGTGGCGGCGGTGGTGGGGGTGGGGGTGACGACGCCGGAGTTGCGGAGGCCGGGAAGTGCGGGTGGGGCCGGAGCCGGGGAGGAGAGCGGTACGTCCGGTGGCGCTACCCCTCCCCCCGCACCGTGAACTCAGTCTCCGGGTCCAGGCACCACTCCAGCACCGAGGGCCAGGAGCCGTAACCGGCGTCCAGGTCGAGGTGGGCGGCGCCGGGGAGGAGGGTCGTGGGGAGGCCGAGGGGGTCGCCGTAGACGGCTCGGGCGCCTCCCGCGCAGTACGGGTCGTCGTCGCCGGCGACGAGGAGGGTCGGGCCGGGGAGGGCGAACTCCAGCGGGGGCGGGGCGAATTCGGCGACCTCGGGGTATTGCGCGAGGACGGTGGGAGAGGGCGGCCCGACGAGCAGTACGCGCTCCACGTACCCCTCCTTGACGATCCCGCGTGAGACGGCGTGCAGCCAGAGGACGGCGGAGAGGCTGTGGGCGAGGACGACGTCAGGGCGCTGTTCGAGGTGGCGGGCGAGTTCGCCGAGCCACACCTCCAGGTCCGGGTCGTCCGGTTCCGGCAGCTGCGGATACGTGACCTCATGCCCGAGCTCGGCGAGACGATCGGCGAGCCAGTGCTGCCAATGGCCCTCGGGACGGTGGTTCTGCCAGCCGTGGAGGATGAGATAGGAGGAGGTCATGGCGTAGATGGTTTCCGATGACAGCCCGACCGGTCCAGTTAACCTTTCTCGATGGAACAGGTAAGCGAGACCTTCACAGTCGACCTGCGCCGCCTCACGGTCCTCCGCGAACTCCAGCGCCGAGGCAGCCTGGCGAGAACGGCGGAGGCCCTGCACCTGACCCCGTCGGCGGTCTCACAGCAGATCGCGGCCCTGTCCCGCGAGATCGGCACCCCCCTGACGGAACGGGACGGCCGAGGCGTACGCCTCACCGGCCAAGCCCGTGTCCTCCTCACCCACGCCGACGCCATCGCCGCCCAACTGGAGCGCGCCCGCAGCGACTTGGCGGCATACGGCGAAGGCGGCCGCGGCTCGGTGACCATCGGCTGCTTCTCCAGCGGAATCCTGGGCCTCCTGCCGGGAGTACTGCGCGGACTGGCCGCGCGTCTGCCCGACGTACGCGTCGAGGTCGTGGAGGCCGAACCCCCGGACCTCTTCACGGCGTTGGACGCCGGACAGGTCGACGTGGCGGTGGCCGTCGACTTCGCGGCCACCCCACCCCACACGGACCGCCGCTACAGCCGGATCGACGTGCTGCGGGACGTCCTGGACATCGTGGTCCCGACGAACCACCGACTGACCGGCGGCAAGCAGGTCGCCTTGCGCGAACTGGCCACCGACACCTGGGTCGCCGGGGACGCCCGCAGCTGCGTCGGCGCGATCACCCGCGCGGTCTGCGCGACCTCCGGCTTCACCCCGGACATCCGCCACGCCGTGAACGACTGGAGCGCACTGGCGGCGCTGGTGGAGGCGGGGGCGGGGGTGGCGCTGATCCCGAGGCTGGTGCGGCCGCTGTACGAACACCGGCGCCTCGCGGTACTGACGACGGAGGGGGAACCGCCGTCGAGGAACATCTTCGCGGCGGTACGGACGGGGGCGGAGGGAGACCCGGTGTTGAGGGCGGTGCGGGATCAACTACGGTCATCAGCCGCCGAGTCGGCAACACCCCGCACGGAAACACCCTGACCCGCACCGCACCGCCCGCGACGCGCCATCCGTGCCCCCCTACCGCAGGCCGTCCCTCAGCTCCGCGAACGCCTCATGGAAGCCCGGGAAAGTCTTCCGTACGCATCCCGGGTCGTCGAACGAGATTCCCGGCACCCGAAGGCCCGTCACCGCGAACGACATCACGATGCGGTGGTCGCCGTACGACTTGATCTCGGTCCCCCTCAAGGAGCCCGCGACCCCCGGGCGGATCTCGATCCAGTCCAGGCCCGTCGCCACCTCCGCCCCCAGCCGCCGCAGGTTCTCCGCGCAGGCCTCCAGTCGGTCGCACTCCTTGACCCGGGTGTTCGCCACGTCCTCGATCCGTACGGGGCCGTCGGCGAAGGGTGCGATCGCGGCGAGCGTCGGCATCGTGTCGGAGATGTCCCGCATGTTCACGGTGACCCCCCTCAGGACCCCTGTACCCCTGACTCGCGTGCCGTCCGGTCCCACGGACACCTCCGCACCCATCCGCCGCAGTACGTCGACGAAGCCCAGGTCGCCCTGGAGCGCCCCCTCCCCCAGGCCCGGCACGGTCACCTCCGCGCCCGGGGTCACCGCTGCCGCCGCGAAGAAGTAGCCGGCCGTGGAGGCATCCGGTTCGATGGCGTACGTCGTGGCGCGGTAGCCGCCCGGCGGGACCACGAAGACGTTCCCCTGCGAACCGCCCGTCTCCCGCCCCACCTCCACCCCGAACGCCCGCATCATCGCGATCGTGATCTCCACGTACGGCACCGAGACCAGGTCCGTCACCCGGATCCGCAGGCCCTTGCGGGTCAGTGGGCCCAGGAGGAGCAGTGCTGTCAGGTACTGCGAGGACTGCCCCGCGTCCAGCACCACCTCGCCGCCCTCGACGCCCGTTGCCCGGACCGTCAGGGGGTGGTGGCCCTCCGTCTGCTCGTGCCGCAGGTCCACGCCGAGGTCGCGCAGGGCCTGGGTCAGGGGGAGCAGGGGGCGGCGCCGCATCTGCTCCGAGGCGTCGAAGCGGTACGTGCCGTGGCCCGCCGCTGCCAGGGTCGGCAGGAAGCGGGCCGTGGTCGCGCCGTCCCGGCAGTACACGTCCGCTTCCGGTACCGCGGGGCCCGCCGGGCGGCCGTCCACCTGCCAGGCGTCCGGTGTCCGTCCCAGCCGGTACCCGAGCCGGGTCAGGCCCTCGGCGAAGCCCTCGGTGTCGTCCGAGCGGAGGGGGCGTACGAGGGTGGTGACTCCGTCGGCCGCCGCCGCCAGGAAGAGGGCGCGGGCGGTGATGGACTTGGAACCGGGGATGTCGACTGCGGGCATGCGCTCATGATCGGACGGCGGTCGGCTCCGGCGCCGGGACGTCCACGTGATGGACCGCCACAGGCCACCGGAACGTCACCCACGCCCGGCTGCAGGCAAGCCCTCATCACCGGACCACGCTCGGCTCCGGCGCCCGGACACCCACCGGACAGACCGCCACAGGCCACCGGAACGCCACCGACATCCGACCGCGGGCAAGCCCTCATCACCGGACCACGCTCGGCTCCGGCGCCCGGACACCCACCGGACAGACCGCCACAGGCCACCGGAACGCCACCGACATCCGACCGCGGGCAAGCCCTCATCACCGGACCACGCTCGGCTCCGGCGCCCGGACACCCACCGGACAGACCGCCACAGGCCACCGGAACGCCACCGACATCCGACCGCGGGCAAGCCCTCATCACCGGACCACGATCGGCTCCGGCGCCCGGACACCCACCGGACAGACCGCCACAGGCCACCGGAACGCCACCGACATCCGACCGCGGGCAAGCCCTCATCACCGGACCACGATCGGCTCCGGCGCCCGGACACCCACCGGACG
>NZ_JBEYXC010000008.1:194024-483115 GCF_040644695.1 Streptomyces sp. NPDC046909
CGCCACAGGCCACCGGAACGCCACCGACATCCGACCGCGGGCAAGCCCTCATCACCGGACCACGATCGGCTCCGGCGCCCGGACACCCACCGGACGGCCCCCCCACAGGCCACCGGAACGTCACCCACGCCCGGCTGCGGGCAGGCCCTCATCACCGGACCACGATCGGCTCCGGCGCCCGGACACCCACCGGACGGCCCCCCCACAGGCCGCCGCAACGTCACCGACGCCAGTGCCACCCCGCCCACCAGCAACCCCGCCGCACACCACCGCAGCCCGCTGACCCCCTCCCCCAGGAACACCGCCGCCGAGGTCATCCCGAACACCGGGACCAGGAGCGAGAAGGGCGCCACCGTCGACGCCGCGTGCCGGCGCAGCAGCCAGCCCCAGGCGCCGAAGCCGAAGACCGTGGTGACCCAGGCGACGTAGACGACCGTTCCGGCGCCCTGCCAGTCCAGGGCGCGCAGGGCGTCGTAGTCCCTGCGCGGGCCCTCCAGGAAAAGGGACAGGAGGAGCAGCGGGAGTACCGGGATCGTGCTCACCCACACCATGAAGTTGAGCGCGTCCGGGGGTGCCGCCTTGCGGGTCAGGACGTTCGAGGCGCCCCAGCAGGCGGCGGCCGCGACGCAGAGCGCGAAGGCGCCGAGGGGGCCCGACGTCCCCTCGTCCACGGCCGCGACGGCGATGCCGGACAGTGCCACCAGCATGCCCAACGCCCGGACGCGGGTGGGTCGTTCGCCTAGTACCGCGAAGGCTATGGCCGCCGTGAACACCGCCTGGATCTGGAGCACCAGCGACGCCAGTCCCGCCGGCATCCCCGCGTCCATCCCCACGAACAGCAGCCCGAACTTCGCCACCCCCAGCACCAGCCCCACCGCCACGATCCACTTCCACGCCACCTTGGGCCGGCCCACGAAGAACACCGCCGGCAGCGCCGCCACCAGGAAGCGCAGGGCGGAGAAGAGCAGCGGCGGGAAGTGGTCGAGGCCGATCTCTATGACGGTGAAGTTGACGCCCCAGACGGCGGCGACGAGGACGGCCAGGGTGATGTGGGCAGGTCGCATGCGTCGAGGATCACTTCCCAGGACCGTGAAGCACCAGCGATGATTGCTGCACGGTCAGATGTAGCAACCCTGAACAATGGAGCGTCCCGTGCTCGACCTCCAACGCCTCCGCGCCCTCCACGCCGTCTCCGTCCACGGCACCGTCGGTGCGGCCGCCACCGCGCTCGGGTACACGCCCTCCGCGGTGTCCCAGCAGATCGCCAAGCTGGAGCGGGAGACCAGGACAGTACTCCTCGAAAGGGAGGGCCGCGGTGTCCGGCTCACCGCCGAGGCGCGGCAACTCGTCGACACCGCACAGGAGTTGCTGGCGATCGTGGAGCGTGCCGAGACCGGGATCGAGCAGCGGCGCGGGACTCCGGCCGGGCGCCTCACGCTCGCCGCCTTCGCCTCCGCCGCGCGCGGTCTCCTGCCCGCCGTACTGGCCGATCTCGCCGCCCGGCATCCCGCCCTCGACCTCCGGCTCACCGAGATCGACCCCCATCTGTCCGTCGGACTGGTCGCCAAGGGCGCCCTCGACATGGCGGTCGTGCACGACTGGGACATCTCCCCCTTGCCGGTGCCGCCGGGGGTCGAGCAGGCGGTGATCGGGGACGACCGCTGCACGTTGCTCGTGCCGGACGGGCATCCCTTCGCCGGGCGGGAATCGGTGCGCCGCGACGATCTCGCGGGGCAGCGCTGGGTCTGCCAGCCGCCCGGACGGGTCTGCCACGACTGGCTCGTACGCACGCTCCGCGCCGCAGGGCACGAACCGGACATCATCCATCAGGCCGACGAGAATCCGACCCTCGTCGCCCTCGTCGCCGCCGGGCTCGGCATCTGTCTCATCCCGAGGCTCGGGCGGGGGCCGCTGCCTGCCGGTGTCGTCGAGGTCGAGCTGGCTCCGACGCCCGTGCGGCGGCTGTACGCGCTGTGGCGTTCCGGTGCCGCGGGGCGGCCGTCGATCACCGAGACCGTGCGCGCTCTGCAGGAGCATTGGCCCAAGGTGGCGGCTCATCCGTCCCGTTGAGCACGGGGTCACCAACTTCCGGGATTCCGGGCCGAGGCGGGAACCCGCCCCCACCCCCGCTCGTCCAATCCGCAAGCTGTCGGAGAGTCACCGCGGTGCGGTGTCGGCCTCGCTGCTGGCTGCGAACGCTGACTTACCCTCTCCGCCGTACTGCGGCCGGCAGCACGCCGCCATCGGCGCGCCCCCCTCCAACTGCGCCGATGGCGGCCCCTCCATGACGTACGGTGCGCGCACTCCCTTGACTGGCAGAAACTTCCCGGATACCTCTGTCCCCACGGAAGTTTCCTTCAGCGGATCATCTCCGGAAGGAGCGCACGTGCCCTCCAGACGTACCGTCCTCGCCGCCACCGCGGGCGTCACCGCCGCCCTGGCCATCGGCACCGAAGCACAAGCCGCGAGTCCCGACGACAAGAAGCTCCGCTCCCTCATCTCCCGCATGACCCTGGAGGAGAAGGTCGGCCAGCTCTTCGTGATGCGGGTCTACGGCCACTCCGCCACCGCCCCCGACCAGGCCGACATCGACGCCAACCTCAAGGAGATCGGCGTCCGTACGGCCGCCGAGCTGATCGCCAAGTACCGCGTCGGCGGCATCATCTACTTCACCTGGGCGCACAACACCAAGGACCCGCACCAGATCGCCGACCTGTCCAACGGCATCCAGAAGGCGTCCCTGACCCAGCCGCGCGGCCTGCCCGTCCTCATCTCCACCGACCAGGAGCACGGCATCGTCTGCCGGGTCGGCGAACCCGCCACGCTCTTCCCCGGCGCCATGGCCCTCGGCGCGGGCCGCTCCCGCAAGGACGCCCGCACCCTCGGCCGGATCGCCGGGCAGGAGCTGCGCGCGCTCGGCATCCGGCAGAACTACTCCCCCGTCGCCGATGTGAACGTCAACCCGGCCAACCCGGTCATCGGCGTCCGCTCCTTCGGCGCCGACCCGGACGCGGTGGCCGGGCTCGTCGCCGCCGAGGTCGCCGGGTACCAGCACGCACGGCAGGTCGCGGCGACCGCCAAGCACTTCCCGGGGCACGGGGACACGGCCGTGGACAGTCACTACGGCTTCCCGGTCATCACCCACACCCGCGCGCAGTGGGAGCAGCTCGACGCGCCGTCGTTCCGGGCCGCGATCGCCGCCGGCATCGACTCGATCATGACGGCGCACATCATGGTCCCGGCCCTCGACGACTCCGGCGACCCGGCCACCCTCTCCCGGCCCATCCTGGGCGGCATCCTGCGCGGGGAGCTCGGCTACGAGGGGGTCATCGTCACCGACTCCCTCGGCATGGAGGGCGTACGGACGAAGTACGGCGACGACCGTGTCCCCGTGCTCGCGCTGAAGGCGGGGGTGGACCAGCTCCTCAACCCGCCCGACCTCGCCGTCGCGTGGAACGCGGTCCTGAAGGCCGTACAGGACGGGGAGCTGACCGAGGCGCGGCTCGACGAGTCGATCCTGCGGGTGCTGCGGCTGAAGGCGCGGCTGCGGCTCTTCGAGGAGCCGTACGTCAGGCAGGGCGACGTCACCCGGACCGTCGGCATTCCCGCCCATCTCGCGGAGGCCGACCGGATCGCCGACCGGACCACCACCCTGCTGGTCAACAAGGGCAACCTGCTCCCCCTGTCTCCGCGCAAGCTCCTCGTCGTGGGCGCCGACCCCGCCTCCCCCTCCGGTACGACGGGTCCGCCCACCGGTGTGCTCGCGGCCGCGTTCACCGAGCTCGGCTTCACGGCCACGGCCCTGTCGACGGGGACGGCGCCCTCCGCCGCCACCATCGCCAAGGCGGTCGCGGCGGCGCAGGACGTGGACGCGGTCGTCGTCGGAACGTACAACGTCTCGGCGACCAGCAGCCAGAAGACCCTCGTCGAGCAGCTGGTCGCCACCGGGAAGCCGGTGGTCGCGATCGCGGTCCGCAACCCCTACGACGTGGCCCAACTGCCCTCCGTACCGGCCGTCGTGGCGTCGTACGCGTGGACCGATGTCGAACTGCGGGCCGCCGCCCGGGTGATCGCGGGGAAGCGGGCGCCGCGCGGGAGGCTGCCGGTGCCGGTGCAGCGGGCGGACGATCCGACGCGGGTGCTCTATCC
Source organism: Streptomyces sp. NPDC046909 (assembly GCF_040644695.1). Taxonomy (NCBI): domain Bacteria; kingdom Bacillati; phylum Actinomycetota; class Actinomycetes; order Kitasatosporales; family Streptomycetaceae; genus Streptomyces; species Streptomyces sp. NPDC046909. The sequence continues at coordinate 198,174 of NZ_JBEYXC010000008.1, forward strand.
GATCGGGTACGGGCTGACGTACCCGGCGTAGTACGCGCGGGCGCCCGCCCGGACCGCCGTACAAGACGTAGTGCGCGTACGTCACACCCCCGGCGCACGCCCGCCAAAGGGCGCAAAGCACCCCGCACGTCTGGCGTGTGCCCGCTGCGGCGGGTCACGCTGGACCGGGGTATCCGGGGGGACTGTGATGCGTGACAGAGGTTCCGTGGGGGTGGTGTGCGCACTGGTGGCGCTGCTCGCTGCCCTGTTGGCGGGATGCCAGAACTCCTCGGGCGGCGGGGGCACGGACGGTGACGGCCGGCTCAGCAGCGAGGTGACGCCCACCGGTCCCGCCAGCCCCTCCGGCTACGGCACGGTGTTCCTGGGTGTCGACGAGTGCAGTTCCTTCGGGACGACCAGCTTCACCGAGGTGCCCTGCACCAGCGAGCGGGCGGCGGCGCGGGTCGTGGCGCGCTTCGACGGCAAGGTGGGCGAGGGGCCGCTGTGCCCGGGGACCACGGACTTCGTGCTGCACATCAGCGAACAGAACCCGTCCTCCGACGAGGACGGCGACGGCGCGGTCCCGCAGGGCTACGCGTGTATGCGCAGCCTCACCCCGCCGCACCCCGGCGACCCGGGCGGCGGAGGCGGTCCGCGCACCATCGTGGGCGACTGCGTCTACAGCTCGGGCGACGGCCAGGTCCGGGAGACGGCGTGCGACGGCAAGGGCGAGAAGAAGCCGGAGTTCAAGGTGACGAAGGCGGTCGCGAAGCGCAGCCGGTGCCCGATGTCGACGGCCCTCTACGTCCAGCTCGGCGGCACCGAACCGGTGGGCTGCGCCCGGCCGGTGTGAGCACCGGCCGGGCACGGCCCCGGGGTTACGGCCGGAGCGTGGGCTCGCGCTCCACGTCCCTGACGTCCAGCTTCTTGTCGAACGTCGCGAGCGGCTTCGCCGCCGCGACCGCGGTGTCCGAGACACCCGCCCAGTCCAGGATGCGGGCGGTGGCGAAGGCCTTCTGGTCGGCGACCAGACCGGCCACGTTGGCACCGTGGTTCATGCCGGGGGCGGTGAAGATGTACGAGTCCTTCGCACCCTTGCCCAGGTGGAAGCGCTCGGAGCCCCACGGGTCGTTCTGGCCGTACACGTAGAGCATGTGACGGGCGTTGTGGCGCACCCAGGTGTCCACGTCACGCATGGCGTACGGCTGGAACCTGGTCGGGATCTCCCTCGGGACGAAGTTCCGCGGCGGCTGGTAGCCGTAGCGGATGTACTTCTTCTCGATGTGCGGGAAGTGGATGTCCGGCGCGCCGAGCTGGGTGGCGGCCTGGTAGAAGTACGGCGTGTACGGGTCCAGGCCCTGGTCGGTGTAGAACGAGAACCCGGAGATCATGTCGATCGAGTTCCAGATCTGGTCGTCGGTCGCGGTGGCCGCGTTCGGCGGGATCAGCTCGTCCTCGGCGCAGTCGGCGGCCTGGGCGTACTGCCAGAAGCCCCAGACGTAGTCGAGTACGACGGCCTCGTACGCCTTGTCGAGGCTGCCGACGGTGTTGAAGGTGAAGCCTTCGGTGGCGGCGTACTCGGCGTACTTCTTCTCCAGTGGTTCACGGCGCACCAGTGCCTCGCGCTGGACCGCGTTCAGACGGTCGCGGCACTCCTTGGTGCCGACGGAGGCGAAGAAGCGGTCGTAGGCCGAATCCTCGTTGTTCACCACGTCGTTGGGGGCGACGTAGGCGACGACTCCGTCCATGTCCTTCGGGTAGAAGCGCTCGTAGTAGGTGGCGGTCATGCCGCCCTTCGAGCCGCCCGTGGTGATCCAGTTCTTGGTGTAGATCTTCTTCAGCGCCTTGAAGACCCGGTGCTGGTCACTGGCGGCCTGCCAGATGTCCAGCTTGGTCCAGTCGGCCGGGGCGGGCCGGGACGGGGTGAAGAAGCGGTATTCCAGGGAGACCTGGTTGCCGTCCACGATCTGGGTCGGTTCGCGGCGGCTGGGGTTCGTGGAGACGTTGTAGCCGCTGGTGTAGAAGACCGTGGGGCGGGAGACGTCCTTGTGCAGCACGGTGATCCGCTGCTGGAACGTGCCCTTGGCCGGATCACGGTGGTCGACCGGCTGCGTGAAGTTGAGCACGAAGAAGCGGTACCCGGTGTACGGCTTCTCCTCGATCAGGCTCACGCCCGGTATGGCGAGCAGTTGTTCCTTGATGTCGGTGGTGCCGGTGGTGCCGGTGGCCTCCGGCTCGGCGGCGGTGGCCGCCCCTGCCGTGCTCAACGTGCCTATGAGCACCGTGAGCGCCAGCAGCCATCTGAGCGCCTTGCGCATGCACCCTCCCCTGTGAGACAGATGTGCGAGCGGAAGCTATCGGAGCAACTCGCTTGCGCACCAGGGGAGATAGGGAAACCCCTCGGTTATTGGCGGGTTCGGGGGCGGGTTCAGATCCTGATCCAGCCGTCTGTCGAGTAGTACCCGCTGCCGACCCGGCCCTTGATCCACACCTTGCGGCCGCCGACGTACGTCTCCACCGGCCCCGCGTGCTTGCTGTACTGCCCCTCGTCGACCACGGCCTCGAAGCCGCGCGCCTGGAGGCTGACCATCATCGTGCGCCGGGGGCCCGCCTTCTTGGGCACGGTCATGGCGCACAGGGAGGTGCCGTTCTTGTAGACCTTCACCGACCCGGTGGCGAAGGTGAACGTCCTGACCTTGCGCCCCTCGCAGTGCGTGCCTGTGGCGGCCTGCGCGTCCCCCGCCGCCCCGATCGCGAGCAGCGCGGAAGCGGTCAGCACGGCCAGACCGGCGGCGAGCCGCCGCCGTATAGCCCCACGCTCCACTGTCGTCCCTCCCGTACACCGGCGATGAGCGTACTGGTGTACGGACGCATGACGTATGTCGGATGGTTGCACGGGCGTCACGAGTTCAAGCCACGCGTCACTGCCGTGGGCTGAACCGATCGATACCGCCCGGGCGGGCCTCCCGGCCGCGCCGCGGTGGTGGCCGCTACCGCGGAACAGCGGGCCGGACCCCGTCCCGGCACCCGGCACGGCCGCCGCCCCACAGACCACCGGCGTCACGCGGTCAGCCGATGCTGCCACCGACGCCGGACCGTCAGTCGCTCACGCCACCACCGGCGCGTCCTCCCCCACGAACGTCCGCCACAGCTCCGCGTACTGTCCGCCGAGCGCCAGCAGCTCCTCGTGTGTGCCGTCCTCGGCGACCCGGCCGTGGGCCATCACGACCACTCGGTCGGCGCGGGCCGCGGTCGTCAGGCGGTGGGCGACGACCAGGGTGGTACGGCGTCCCGCCAACCGGTCGGTCGCCTGGTTGACCTGGGCCTCCGTGGCCAGGTCGAGGGCGGCGGTGGCCTCGTCGAGGAGGAGGATGTCGGGGTCGACGAGTTCGGCGCGGGCGAGGGCGATGAGCTGGCGCTGGCCTGCGGAGAGGTTGCGGCCGCGTTCGGCGACCTCGTGGAGGTAGCCGCCGTCGAGGGTGGCGATCATCTCGTGGGCGCCGACCGCGCGGGCCGCCGCCTCCACCTCGGCGTCGGTGGCGTCCGGGCGGCCGTAGGCGATGGCGTCGCGGACGGTGCCCTGGAAGAGGTAGGCCTCCTGCGGGACGACCCCGAGACGGTGACGGTACGACGTCAGGTCCAGCGTCCGCAGGTCCGTGCCGTCGACCGTGACCCGGCCGGCCGTGGGGTCGTAGAACCGCGCCACCAGCTTCACCAGCGTCGACTTTCCGGCGCCGGTCTCCCCGACGAACGCGACGGTCTGCCCGGCCGGGATGGTCAACTCGATGCCGCCGAGGGCCTCTTCGGGTGCGTCGGCGGCCCCGTACGCGAACCGCACGTCCTCGAAGGCGATCTCGCCGCGCAGGGACAGCACTTCGAGGGGCTCGTCCGCCGCCTTCGTGGACGTCGGCTCCTGGAGCAGCTCCTGGATGCGGCCCAGCGAGACGGTCGCCTGCTGGTAGCCGTCGAAGACCTGCGAGAGCTGCTGCACGGGCGCGAAGAACAGGTCGATGTAGAGCAGATACGCCACCAGCGCACCGGTCGTCAGCGTCGCGTCGTCGATGCGTCCCGCACCCGCGATCAGTACGGCCGCCGCGGCCACCGACGACAGCAGCTGTACGAAGGGGAAGTACACGGAGATCAGCCACTGGCCCCGGATCCGCGCCCGCCGGTAGCTGTCGCTGCGCTCGGCGAACCGCGCCCCGCCGTCCCGCTCGCGCCGGAAGGCCTGCACGATCCGCAGCCCGGACACCGACTCCTGGAGGTCGGCGTTGACCACCGAGACACGTTCACGGGCCAGTTCGTACGCCTTCACGCTCGCCCGGCGGAAGTAGTACGTGGCGACGATCAGCGGCGGCAGGGTCACGAACACGAGGAGCGCCAGCTGGATGTCGATCACCAGCAGGGCGACCATGATGCCGAAGAAGGTGACGACCGAGACGAACGCGGTGACCAGGCCGGTCTGGAGGAACGTCGAGAGGGCGTCGACGTCCGTCGTCATGCGGGTCATGATCCGGCCGGTCAGCTCCCGCTCGTAGTAGTCGAGTCCGAGCCGCTGGAGCTGGGCGAAGATCTTGAGGCGGAGGGAGTACAGGACCCGCTCGCCGGTCCGTCCCGTCATCCGTGTCTCGCCGACCTGCGCCGCCCACTGCACGCCCACCGCGAGCAGACCGAGCAGCGAGGCCGCCCACACCGCGCCGAGGGCGAGTTCGCTGACGCCGGAGTCGATGCCGTGCCGGATCAGGACGGGGAGGAGGAGCCCCATCCCGGCGTCGACGGCGACCAGGCCGAGGCTGATGAGCAGGGGCCGGCCGAAGCCTCGCAGGAGCCTGCGCAGGCCGTACGACTCCTCCGGGGTGATCGCGCGGGCCTCGTCGATGTCGGGGGTGTCCTGGGCCGGGGGCAGCGCGTCGACCTGGGCGAGGAGTTCGGGGGTGGCGGGTGTGCCGTCGAGGGCGGCGTCACGCGGGGTCCGCTCTCCCGCCCACAGCCTCGGGGTGATGCCGCGCTCGGCGTCGAACTCGGCGTCCAGCTCCTCCCGTACGGAGGTGTCCTCGGCCGGGACCACGGGCTGGCTGTGGCCGGGGGAGACGCCGCCGAGTTCGTCCGGGTCGGTGAGCAGGCGCCGATAGAGGGCGGACCGTTTCTGCAGCTCGTCGTGGGTGCCGATGTCCGCGAGCCGGCCGTCTTCGAGAACGGCGATGCGGTCGGCGAGGTTGAGGGTGGAGCGGCGGTGCGCGATGAGGAGGGTGGTGCGGCCCTCCATGACCTGCTTCAGCGCCTCGTGGATCTCGTGCTCGACCCGGGCGTCCACCGCGGAGGTGGCGTCGTCGAGGACGAGGAGCCTCGGGTCGGTGAGGATCGCGCGGGCGAGGGCGACGCGCTGACGCTGGCCGCCGGAGAGGGTGAGGCCGTGCTCGCCGACCTTGGTGTCGTATCCCTCGGGCAGCTCGGCGATGAAACGGTCCGCCTGGGCGGCGCGTGCGGCCCTCTCGATCTCCTCCTGGGTCGCGTCGGGACGGCCGTACGCGATGTTGTTGCGGACCGTGTCCGAGAAGAGGAAGGAGTCCTCGGGGACCAGCCCGATCGCGGCCCGCAGCGAGTCGAGGGTCAGCTCGCGGACGTCGTGGCCGCCGACGAGGACGGCGCCGTGGGTGACGTCGTAGAAGCGCGGGAGGAGAAGGGAGACGGTGGACTTGCCGGAGCCGGAGGAGCCGACGACGGCGAGGGTCTCGCCGGGCTGGATCTCGAAACTCAGCCCGTCGAGGACCGGGCTGGTTTTGCCGGGGGCGCCCTCGTATCCGAAGGAGACGTCGTCGAACTCGACCGTCGCGGGCGCGTCGGCGGGCAGCTCCTTGCTCCCGTCCTTCATCGACGGCTCGGTGTCGATCAGCTCCAGGACGCGTTCGGTGCCCGCGCGGGCCTGCTGGGCGACCGTGAGGACCATGGCGAGCATCCGGACCGGGCCGACGAGCTGGGCGAGGTAGGCGGAGAAGGCGACGAAGGTGCCGAGGGTGATGTGTCCGCGCACGGCGAGCCAGCCGCCGAGGGCGAGCATGGCGACCTGGCCGAGGGCGGGGACGGCCTGGAGGGCCGGGGTGTACCTGGAGTTGAAGCGGATGGTGCGCAGACGGCCCGCGAAGAGCCGTCGGCTGACCTCCCGCAGCTTCCCGGTCTCCTGCTCCTCCTGCCCGAAGCCCTTCACCACGCGTACGCCGCCGACGGCCCCGTCGACCACGCCCGCGACGGCGGCGGCCTGGGCCTGGGCGTACCAGGTGGCGGGGTGCAGCTTGCTGCGGGAGCGCCTGGCGATCCAGGCGAGCGCGGGGGCCACGGCGAGCGCGACCAGGGTCAGCGGCAGGGAGAGCCAGGCCATGACGACCAGGGAGACCAGGAAGAGGGCGAAGTTCCCGATGGTCATCGGGAGCATGAAGAGCAGGCCCTGGATCAGCTGGAGGTCGCTGGTGGCACGGCCGACGACCTGCCCGGTGGACAGCTCGTCCTGGCGGCGGCCGTCGAGGCGGGTGATCGTGCCGTACATCTCGGTCCGCAGGTCGTGCTGGACGTCGAGGGCGAGGCGGCCGCCGTAGTAACGGCGGATGTAGGTGAGGACGTACACGACGACGGCGGAGCCGATGAGCAGGCCCGCCCAGGTGGTCATGGAGCGGCTGTGGTCGCCGATGACGTCGTCGATGATCACCTTGGTGATCAGGGGCGCGAGGGCCATGACGGCCATGCCGACGAGGGAGGAGCCGAGCGCGAGGACGACGTCCTTCGGATACCGCCAGGCGTATCCGGCCAGCCGTCGTGCCCATCCCCGTTCCGGTTTCACGCCGGTGCCCTCCGTCAGCAGTCCTGATCTTCCGGAAGGCACCAACGCCGACGGAACCGGATTTCATCCCTCCGCAACAATCCCCGGCTTGACGGTCAGGCGGTAGAACCTCGTCGTCTGCACCGCGTTCTGGTTGTCGTCGCTGACCAGGAGGACCTTCCAGCCGCCCTTGCCGTGGCCGGTCACCACCATGCCCTCGATGTTGTCGAGGAGCGGGTTGGGCTGGGGCTGCTTGGCGGTGGCGCCGAGGGCCGGGCAGTTCACGAGATCGGCGAGCAGGGTCTTCTTGATCAGGTGTACGTCGTCCTGGCCCGTCAGGTTCTCGACGCCGCTGGTGTCGGTGGCGTGCCGGGGGTCGGCCAGGTAGAGGCGGACCGTGTTGCCGACGCCGGAGGTGAAGCCGCGTTCCAGGACGAGGAGGCGGCCGTCGGGGAGGGCCTGTACCTCGGGAACGCCGAGGATGGCCGCGTCGGTGCGGTAGGCGTACTGGGCGCCGAGCCGCCAGTGGCCGTCCTTCGTGCGGTTCCAGGTCTGGAAGCGGACTATGCCGGTGGAGTCGCCGGAGATCGCGTACTCCATGGACGCGAGCAGCGTGTGTCCGCCGGGGAGGAGGGTCAGGCCCTCGAAAGTCTGGTTCGAGACGGCCCGTCCAGCCGGGGCGACAAGCAGCGAGGACGGGACCGGGAGGCGGTCGAGGACCTTGCCGTCGGGGCTGTACCGGCGTATCGACGGCTCGGTCTCCGAGGTGACCAGCCGCGTCCCGTCCCGGTCCACGACCAGGCCCTCGGAGTCCAGCGCCGCCCCGCTCTCGTCGGCGAGCGGCACGACGGAGGTGGGCGCGAGGGTCTGCGGGTCCAGCGTGAACAGCGCGGACCGGTCGGAGAGCGCGGCGAGCGAGCCGTCCCCGTCCAGCGCGAGCGCGGAGAGGTTGCCGACGAAGGTGCCGCCGTACGTCGTCTTGTCGAGCGCGTCGGAGAAGCTGTCGATCGAGACGGACGGCGAACAGGCATGGTCGGCCGGGGAGTTGGCGTCGGCGTTGGCCGGTCCGGCGGCGGAGAGGCAGGTGGCCGCCGCGAGGCCGGCGGTGGTGGTCGCGAGTACGGTTCTCATGCGCATGGGCGTCACCGTAGGACGGGTGTGTGACGCGCAGGAGACCTCCGGGCATCAACTGCCTGTGTATGCACACCGGTCAGCGGAGTCACCGGCACCGCACAGGTTCTCGTGACCGAACGATTACCCACGGTGGCAACCACCCCCGCCCCCATCGTCGTGTACATGATCGGTCAATCGATCATCAGCCGCCGAGCACGGCGAGTACAGGGGGGACTGTGCTGCGCATTCACTTCACGCCCGAGGATCTGAGACAGGTCAGGATCGCGGCGGGGCCCGATCCGCTGTGGGAGATCTCGCTCAGCCTGCACCGGCTGCGCAACCGGCGGGGCCGGTGGGCGTTCGCCGGGTGGTACCGGGCCGCGCGGGGGCATCTGTCGGGGACGCCGCTCGGGAACGCGGTGCTCAGACAGGTGATGCCGGTCGTGCCGCAGGCCGCGTACTACCCGGACTTCCTCACCCCGTACGAGGGGTGCGAGGGACTGGACGCCGGGCTCGCCGCGATCGTCGACACCCCGCCCGACCGGGTCGAGCGGGAGATACGGACCCTCGACCGGATCGTCGGGGCACCGGCGTGGGCGCTGCGGCTCACCGAGCGGGAGACCCGCCTGGAGCTCACCCGGACCCTGCGCTCCTACTACGACACGGCGATCGCTCCGCACGCCGACCGCATCCAGGCCCGGATCGACAACGAACGGGCGTTACAGGCAAGGGCGTTCCTCGACGGCGGGATCGACGGGCTGCTCGACGGCCTGTCCCCGGCGCTGCGGTGGCGGGCGCCGGTCCTGGAGGTCGACTACTGCGAGGACCGCGACCTGTACCTCGACGGGCGGGGCCTGCGGGTCGTCCCCTCCTACTTCTGCTGGAACACTCCGACCTCGCTGGCGGACCCGGGCCTGCCGCCCACCCTGCTCTACCCCCTGTGCCACGACCGGACCCCCGAGTCCGAGCGGCAGCAGGACGACGTGTCGCTGGGCGCGCTGCTCGGACGTACCCGCGCCGCCGCGCTGCGGGCGCTCACCGGCGGCGCCACGACCTCCGAACTGGCCCGCGCCCTCGGCATCTCGGCGCCCACGGCCACCCATCACGTCACCGTGCTGCGGGAGTCGGGCCTCGTCACCAGCGAGCGGTCCGCCAACACCGTGCTGCACACCCTCACGCCGGTCGGCGCGGCCCTGCTGCGGCTCCGGCAACGCTCCCTCGACCTGGGTCTTTCGAGGCAGATCAAAAGTCCTGCCGCTCCCCCTGGCCCCGCTGACATCGTGTGACGCACGCCGAGCGAAGAGCCCGGCGGACACACCGAACACAGTGAACACGCCGAACACAGTGAACACGCCGAGCACACAAGGCACTTCCGACGCACGAACAGAACAGAACGGGGAGTTCATCATGGTCGTACGCAAGCGAGTCGCCCTGGCCGCCTCCGCCGCCCTCGCCCTCGGCGGCCTCACCGCCGCCCTCACCCCGGCGCAGGCCGCTCCGGCCGGGGACACCCAGGCCGCCGCGGTGAGCTACTACCTCAAGTTCGACAAGGGCACCAACACCAACTCGAAGCTCTACCTGATCAAGAAGTCGGGCAGCACCGAGACCAAGCTCGCGAGCTACCGCGCCGGTTCCGGTGTCATCACCAACCCGTGCGCCACCGGCCAGGGCTGGCTGCCGAACGGCACGTACACCATCAAGGCGTACCACACGAAGTACAACGGCTCCCTGATCAAGGGCTACGCCTTCCAGCTCTCCGACAAGAAGTGCTCCAACGGCACCAAGCGGACCGAGCTGTTCATCCACAGCGAGATGACCAAGAACGGCGGCCAGGGCACCACCGAGCCCACCCGCTGGGACGGCAACAGCGACTACAAGTCCGCCGGTTGCATCAAGCTCAAGCCGGCCGACATCAAGAGCCTGTACACCAAGGCCAAGAACGTCGGCTTCCCGACCAGCCTGAAGGTCGTCAGCTGACCGTCCCGCGGAACGCACCGAACTCCCCATGCGCGCATGGGGAGTTCGGTGTATCTCTCTATCGGAATCAGACGCCTTCGCGCAGATACAGATCCCGCAGCAGGCCGATCTCGCCGCCGTGATGCGTGACCTCTTTGAAGGCGTGCAGCGCGAGCTTCAGATAGGTCTCGTCGGCCCAGCCGCCGGGGCCGATGCCTATCGGGGCCAGCAGGCGTTCGTCGCCGAGGGCCGCGATACGGGAGATGAAGTGCTCCCAGTCCTCGGCGAGCGCCTGGATGCCCTCCTCGGCGGTGCCCGGCCACGCGTCGCGGTCGCCGTACTCGGGGGTGTCCTCGAAGAAGTGGATGACATAGCCGCGCAGGCAGAGGCTGCCGATGTGCCAGATGCGCCAGGCGATCGTCGTGACGGGGTCCGGCTCCTCCGGGCCCGATTCCGGGATCAGCTCGGCGACGCGGAAGACGCCGTCGTCGCCGGGCTCGATGCTGATGCAGTCGCCGACCGGCTCCCAGAGGTACTCGGCGTCGGTCAGTCCCTTCATGCGCTCGAACAGCCGGAACCGCACGTTCTCGAAGGCCGCGAGCAGGTCGCGCGTGACGGGGTCGGGAACGATCGGCTCAGCCATGCCAACTCCAGGACTCGGTGATGATCGGGGCGTCGTCACGATGCTGCCAGGTCCCTGTGGATCACCTTCGCCACCCCCTGGATCGTCGTGATCCCGTAGTTCATCGTGCTGTTGCCATGGGTCAGCACCGTGATCATGTAGTCGTGGCCGCCGCCCTTGAACGTGCCGACGCTGTGCACCCGCCAGCCGTGGGTGGAGCGTTGCAGCCAGCCGTTCTTGACGTGGACGAGGACGCCGGAGGGGGTTCCGTAGGGGGTGCCCCAGCGCTGCGAGGAGACGACGTCGCCCATCAGCTTGCGGATGTACCAGCGGGAGTCGTCGGTGAGGACCGTGTTCCGGGCCGTGAGCAGCTTCATCAGCTTCTGCTCGTCGGTGACGGTGATCTGGGTCAGGCCCCAGTAGCCGTTGGCGCCGGGCTTGGTCTGGGTCATGTTCGCCGCGGTGAGGAATCCTTTCACCTTGGTCACGCCGAGCTGCTTCCACAGGGTGGAGGTCGAGGCGTTGTCCGACTTGGTGATCATGGCCGTGGCGAGGGACTTCTCGCGGCTGGTCAGCGCCCTGTCGTGCTTCTGCGCGTCCCAGAGCAGCGTGGCGAGGACGGTGACCTTGACGACGCTCGCGGAGTCGTAGGCCGTCGCGGAGCGGAGCGTGCAGGTGGTGTTCGTGGTGCGGTCGTAGAGGCCGACCGCGATGGTGCCCTTGCGGTTCGCGAGAGCGGACGTGATGTCCCGCTTCAGCTTGTCGGCGAGGCCGGCCTTGGCCGACGTACAGCTGACACTCGGCGTGGTCGCCGCGGCGGCCGGTGTGGCGGCGGCGACACAGGCGACGAGTGCGGCCCCCGCCACCCATCTGGCACGTCTGGCGCGTCTGGATATCCCCGTATTCATGCCCTGTTGACGCATGGGTTCGTGGGAAAGGTTGTACGAGTTGGGGAATGGATGTGCGAGCCGTTACTCCCTCCTTTGCGAATTCACAGGCGGCGACAAGGTCCGGCACAGCGCGCACCCACCCCTGGTCCGCACGATGACCGGGTGACATCTGCCACCGATCCACACCCCCACACCCAGCCCGAGTCCGAGCCCGAGTCCCAGTCCGAGGCCACGGCCGTGTCGTCCGACTGGCCGCCGCCCGCCCCACCCGCGGCGACCCCGGACAAGGCACCCCGCTGGTCCCTGCCCGCGCTGCTCGCGATCCTCGCCCTGGCGGCGGTCCTGTACTCCTGGAACCTCTCCGGATCCGGCCTCAACAGCTTCTACAGCGCGGCCGTGCTGAGCGGCACGCAGAGCTGGAAGGCGTGGTTCTTCGGTTCGCTGGACGCGGGCAACTTCCTCACCGTCGACAAGCCGCCGTTCGCGCTGATGGTCATGGGCCTGTCGTGCCGCGTCTTCGGCTTCGGCACCTGGCAGATGATGCTGCCGATGATCCTGACGGCCCTCGGCTCGATCTGGATCGTGCACTCCTCCGTGAAGCGCGTGTGGGGCCACGTCGCGGCGACCGTCGCCGCCCTGGTCCTCGCCCTCACCCCGATCACGGTCGCCATCAACCGGGATAACAACCCCGACACCCTGCTGGTGTTCCTGATGGCGGCGGGCGCGGCCCTCGCCCTGCGCGCCACCCGTGACGGCAAGCTGGCCCCGCTGCTCGGCTCGGCGGCCTGCTTCGGCCTCGCCTTCAACACCAAGATGCTCCAGGGGTACATCCCGCTGCCGATCGTCTTCGCGGTCTACCTGTACGCCGCCAAGCCGAAGCTGGTGAAGCGGATCGTCAACCTGCTGCTCGCGGGCGTGGTCCTGGCGGTCTCCAGCTTCTGGTGGGCGGCCGCGGTCTCTCTCGTCCCCGCCGACTCCCGCCCGTACATCGGCGGTTCGACGGACGGCACCGCCTGGAACCTGATCATGGGCTACAACGGCCTGGGCCGGATCTTCGGCGGCGAGGGCAACGGCGGTGGCGGCGGAGGCGGAGGCTTCTCCGGTACGGCGGGCATCGGACGCCTCTTCAACGACATCCTCGGCGGCCAGATCTCCTGGCTGATCCCCTTCGCGGCGATCGCCCTGATCGGCGGCCTGGTCCTGTGCGGCCGCGCCCCGCGCACCGACATGACCCGCGCCGCGCTGATCATGTGGGGCGGCTGGACCGGCCTGCACTACCTGACCTTCGCCATGGCCGAGGGCACCATGCACCCGTACTACACGACCGCGCTCGCCCCGGGCATCGCGGCCCTGTGCGGAGGCGGCGGCGTGATGCTGTGGCGTGCCTTCCGCGCCGACAAGCGGTGGGCGTGGGTGCTGCCGCTCGGGCTCGGGGTCACCGCGATCTGGGCGGCCGTCCTGCTGCGGCGGGCCTCCGGCTGGAACACCTGGCTGTGGCCGACGATCCTCGTCGTCATGGCGCTGGCGATCGTCGGACTGCTCCTCTTCCGCGCCGGCGGCAACACCAACAAGGCCCGGCTGCTGGCCGCTTCCGTCGCCGCGGCGGTCGTCGCCTCGGTCGCCGGTCCGGCCGCGTACGCCTGGTCGGTACCGTCCGGAACGGGCGGCGGCATGGGCGGTACGAACCCGACGGCCGGTCCCTCGACGGGCAACGGCGGCTTCGGCGGAGGCGGTGGCGGCCGGGGCGGGATGCCCGGCGGCAACGGTGGCGGTCCCGGCGGCAACCAGCAGGACGGCCAGCAGAACGGTCAGCAGGACGGGCAGAACAGCCAGGCCGGCGGTCAGGCCGAGGGCGGGTTCCCGGGCGGGGGCCAGCAGGGCGGCGGCCAGAACGGCGAGATGCCGGGCGGCGGTCAGATGATGCCCGGCGGCGGCACCGGCGAACTCCCCGGCGGTGGCCAGGCGGGCGGCGGTACGCCCCCGGGCGGCACCGGCGAGGACGGCACCTCCGGCGGCACCCAGAACCAGGGCGGCCCGGGCGGCATGACCGGCGGCGGTGGCGGCATGGGCGGTGGCGGCGGGATGGGCGGCGGCGCCAGCAGCGAGCTCATCGCGTACCTGAAGAAGCACCAGGACGGCGCGACCTGGCTGCTCGCGGTGTCCAGTTCGCAGAGCGCCGCGCAGCTCATCATGAGCAGCGGTGAGCCGGTGATCTCCATGTGGGGCTGGTCCGGCTCCGACCAGGCGATGACGCTGGCCAAGCTCAAGGAGCTGGTGAAGGCGGGCAAGCTGCACTACATCCAGGTCGGCAGCGGCGGCATGGGCGGCGGCCCCGGCGGCGGCTCCAGCCTCAGCACCGAGGTCACCGAGTGGGTGCAGAAGAACGGCACGGCGGTGAAGGAGAGCGAATACAGCTCGAATTCGACGTCGGGCACGTCCGGTTCGACTGACACTTCCGATTCGTCGGACACGTCGAACCAGTCGAGCTCGTCGTCCATCTACCGCCTGGACGCCTCTGACGTGAGCTGACGCCACCGCGCCGACGCGACCCTCAACGGCCCCCGACCGAAAGGCAGGGGGCCGTTTTGGTATGTCAACTCGCGTAGATCGGGGGCGATATGCCGTTTCCGGTCACCTGATCGACATCTCCAAGCCATTTACAGGGGCTCATGTCCATGTCACGCTCCCGTTTGCCCGCTCCATTCAACACGCGTAGAACGGACACCCCCGATGCCCGTGAACCCCATGCGCACGCGCCGCGCGAGGACCCTCGCGCTCGCCATATCGGCCGCCCTCGTCGGCCTCACCGCCCCCACGCTGACCGCGACCCCGGCGGCGGCGACCACCACGGCGTACGACTCGACGTACTACAAGAACGCGATCGGCAAGACCGGTACGAGCCTGAAGTCCTCGCTGCACACGATCATCAGCAGCCAGACGAAGATCTCGTACTCCGCGGTCTGGAACGCCCTCAAGGTGACCGACCAGGACCCGAACAACAGCAGCAACGTGCTCCTGCTCTACAGCGGTGTCTCGCGCAGCAAGTCCCTCAACGGCGGTGACGTCGGCGACTGGAACCGCGAGCACACCTGGGCCAAGTCGCACGGCGACTTCGGCGAGGTCACCGGTCCCGGCACCGACCTGCACCACCTGCGCGCCTGTGACGTCCAGGTCAACAGCACCCGCGGCAACCTGGACTTCGACAACGGCGGCAGCACCGTCACCAACGGCGGCGGCAGCCTCGTCGACTCCAACTCCTTCGAGCCGCGCGACGCGGACAAGGGTGACGTGGCCCGCATGATCCTCTACATGGCCGTGCGCTACGAGGGCGACGACGGCTTCGCCGACCTGGAGCCCAACGACTCCGTCGGCAACGGCTCCAACCCGTACATGGGCCGCCTGTCCGTACTGAAGGCCTGGAACGACGAGGACCCGCCGAGCGCGTTCGAGGAGAACCGCAACCAGGTCATCTACGACACCTACCAGCACAACCGCAACCCGTTCATCGACCACCCGGAGTGGGTCGAGGCGATCTGGTAGTCGCAGTCGGTGAAATGTCGAACTCCCCACACGAAGTGGGGAGTTCGACGCTTTTACGCCGTCAGTGCCGTACTGGCCCGGCCGCTCAACCCAGATGCGTCGGCGCGAACATCCGCAGCACCGCCGGTAGTACGACCACCGAGGGCCCCGGCGCCGCGAGCGCCTTCGCCAGGTCCGCCTCCAGTGTCTCCGGCGAGGTCCGCACCCCGGGCACGCCGAACGACTCGGCCAGCGCCACATAGTCGGGCCGGGTCAGCTCGGTCGCCGTCGCCTCGCCGAAGGCGTCGGTCATGTACTCGCGCAGGATGCCGTAGCCGCCGTCGTCGACGATCAGCCACGTCACGTTCAGGTCGTACTGCCGTGCCGTCGCCAGTTCGGCGATCGAGTAGAGGGCACCGCCGTCGCCGGACACCGCCAGGACGGGCCGCGTCGGATCGGCCGCCGCCGCGCCGAGCGCCGCGGGGAAGCCGTAGCCCAGGCCGCCCGCGCCCTGGGCCGAGTGCATGTGGTTGGGGCCCTTGGCGTCGAAGGCCGACCAGGCCCAGTAGGCCAGAATCGTCATGTCCCAGAAGGACGGGGAGTCGGCGGGGAGGGCACGGCGTACCGACGCCAACACGTCCTGTTCCAGGGTGAGTTCCTGGGCGGCGATACGGTCCGCGACACGGGCCAGTACCTCACGCACCCGCTCCGGCGCCCCCTCGTCCTCCCGCTCCCCCACCGTCTCCAGCAGCGCCTGCAAGGCCAGTCGCGCGTCCGCGTGGATGCCCAGCGCGGGGTGGTTGGACTCCAGCTTGCCGAGGTCCGCCTCGATCTGGATGACCCGGCCGCGGGGCTTGAACGTGTGGTAGTTCGAGGACAGTTCACCGAGGCCGGAGCCGACCACCAGCAGGACGTCCGCGTCCTCCAGGAAGTCGGTCGTGTGCCGGTCCTCGATCCAGGACTGGAGGGACAGCGGGTGGTTCCAGGGGAACGCCCCCTTGCCGCCCGGTGTCGTCACCACCGGGGCCTGGAGCACCTCCGCCAGCTGGCGCAGCTTGCCGGACGCGTCCGCCCGTACGACTCCCCCGCCCGCGATGATCGCCGGACGTTCCGCCCGCGACAGCAAGTCGGCCGCCACCGCCGTCAGTTCGACACGCGGCGGCAGTTCCTCCGGGAACGCGTCGCCGCCCGTCACCACCGGGATGGACGTCTCGGCCAGCAGCACGTCCTGCGGGATCTCCACCCACACCGGCCCGTGCGGGGCGGTCAGCGCCGACTTCCAGGCCGCCTCGATCGCGGAGGGGATCTGGGACTGGGTGCGGACGGTGTGGACGGACTTCACCACGCCCCGGAAGGAGGCGGACTGGTCCGGGAGTTCGTGGAGGTAGCCGTGCCGGCCGCCGCCCAGCCCGGCGGAAGGGATCTGACTGCTGATCGCCAGGACGGGGGCCGATGCCGCCGCCGCTTCCTGCAACGCCGCGAGAGACGTCAGCGCCCCCGGCCCCGTCGACAGCAGCAGCGGTGCCGCCTCACCCGTGATCCGGCCGTACGCGTCCGCCGCGAACCCGGCGTTGTTCTCCACCCGCAGACCGATGTACCGCAGCGACGACCGCCGCAGCGCGTCGAACATGCCCAGCGCGTGCTGGCCGGGCAGCCCGAAGACGGTGGTCGTGCCGAGCGCGGCCAGCGTCTCCACGACCAGGTCTCCGCCGTTGCGCCCGGCGGGCGGGTTCAGGGCAGCCGAAATCTGTGCCTCCGTCGGGCGGAGCACCAGGTCGTGGTCGTGGGTCACTTCGCTTCCGAGTCCTTCCGGGCCGCCGCGATCTGGCGGGACATGATCGTGGTCAGTTCGTACGCCGTGTGGGACGCGGCCACCGACGTGATCTCCGCGTGATCGTACGCGGGGGCCACCTCGACGACGTCGGCCGAGACCAGGTTGCAGGACGCCAGACCGCGCAGGATCTCCAGCAGCTCCCGGGAGGTCATGCCGCCGGCCTCGGGCGTGCCCGTGCCGGGCGCGTGGGCCGGGTCCAGGCAGTCGATGTCGATGGAGATGTAGAGCGGACGGTCGCCGATGCGCTGGCGCAGCTGGTCGGCGACCTCGTCGGCGCCCCGGCGGTAGACGTCGGAGGACGTCACGATGCCGAAGCCGAGCTTCTCGTCGTCGGTGAGGTCCTGCTTGCCGTACAGCGGGCCGCGCGTACCGACGTGCGAGAGGGCCTCGGTGTCGAGGATGCCCTCCTCCACCGCGCGCCGGAACGGGGTGCCGTGCGTGTACTCGGCGCCGAAGTAGGTGTCCCAGGTGTCGAGGTGGGCGTCGAAGTGGAGCAGCGCCACCGGACCGTGCTTCTTGGCGACCGAGCGGAGGAGAGGGAGGGCGATGGTGTGGTCACCGCCCAGGGTCATCAGCCGCGCCCCCGTCCCCAGCAGGTCGTCGGCCGCCGCCTCGATGGTCTCCACGGCCTCGTGGATGTTGAACGGGTTCACGGCGATGTCCCCGCCGTCCGCGACCTGGGCGAGGGCGAACGGGGACGCGTCCTGCGCCGGGTTGTAGGGGCGCAGCAGCCGGGACGCCTCGCGGATCGCGTTGCCGCCGAAGCGGGCGCCCGGCCGGTACGAGACGCCCGAGTCGAACGGCACGCCCACGACGGCGACATCGGCGCGGCCGACCTCGTCGAGGCGGGGCAGCCGGGCGAAGGTCGCGGGCCCGGCGTACCGCGGGATGCGGGAGGAGTCGACGGGGCCGCGGGGCGTCTCGTTGCTGCTCATGAGGTACTGCCTTCTTTCCTGCGCTTCCTCGCGCACGGAGGGTTTTGTACTACTTCACTACTTCTTGTACGACTCTACTGGGGAGCCGGGACTGGTTCAGACACGAGTTCGGGTGACCGTCCGGCGAGCCGCTCGCGCCAGGCGGCCAGTACGGCGGCGTCGGTCGCCGGGGTCGCCAGGGAGACGACCACGTACACGGCCAAGGACGACAGCAGGCCGTAGTAGACGGGCTCGTTCGCGAGGATGCCGTAGGACGCCATCAGCCCGATCACCGCGAGGCCGCCGACGACGACCGAGGCGAGCGCGCCGTACACCGTGCCGCGCTTCCACAGCAGTCCGCCGAGGATCGGGACGAGGAGCCCGCCGACGAGGAGGTTGTACGCCACGGTCAGCGCCTCGACGACGTTGTTGAGGGCGATCGCCGTGCCGATCACGCCGAGGCCCATGACCAGGATGAAGACACGGTTGCCCGCCACTTCGTCCCGCTCGCCGTCCGGGCCGCCGGTGACCTTGCCGCGCAGCCGCGACCAGATGTCGTTGTTGGCCACGGTCGCGCAGGCGATCAGCGCGCCGGAGGACGTCGACATCACTGCCGCCAGGGCCGCGGCGAGCACCAAGCCCCTTACGCCGACAGGCAGTTCGTCCTTCACGATGGTCGCGAAGGCGTCGTCCGCGTTGGCGAGGTTCGGGTAGAGGACCTTGGCCGCCGTACCGATGACGGCGCCGGCGAGGGCGTAGACGAGACAGTAGGTACCGGCGACCGTGCCGCCCCACTTCGCCGTCTTGTCGCTGCGGGCGGTGAAGACGCGCTGCCAGATGTCCTGACCGATGAGCATGCCGAACGTGTAGATCAGCACGTACGTGAAGATCGTCTCGCCGCCGATGCCCAGCGGGTCGAAGTACTCGGTCGGCAGCTTGGCCTTCATCTCGCCGAAGCCGCCCGCCTTGACGACGGCGATGGGCAGCAGGAGCAGCAGTACGCCGATGGTCTTGACGACGAACTGGACCATGTCCGTCAGAGTGATCGACCACATGCCGCCGAGCGTGGAGTAGGCGACGACGATCGAGCCGCCGAGGATGATCGCGACGGTCCGGTTCATGTCGAAGAGGACGTCGAAGATCGTGGCGTACGCGATGGTGGACGTCACCGCGAGCATGAGGGTGTACGCCCACATGACCAGGCCCGAGATGACCCCGGCCCGGCCGCCGTAGCGGAGGTCGAGCATCTCGGAGACGGTGTAGACCTTCAGGCGGGCGATGCGGGCGGAGAAGAAGACGGACAGGGCGAGCAGTCCGAGGCCGATGGTGAAGACCATCCAGGCGCCGGAAAGGCCGTACTGGTAGCCGAGGCCGACGCCGCCGATGGTGGAGGCGCCGCCGAGGACGATGGCGGCCATGGTCCCGGAGTACATGGCGGGCCCGAGCCGTCGCCCCGCCACGAGGAACTCGCTCTTGGACTTGGCTCGGCGCATGCCCCACCAGCCCATGGCCAGCATGCCGAGCAGATAGACAACGATCACTGTGTAGTCGACGGCCACAAGGCCCTCCCCTCTTTGCGGCTAAACCGCCGCCGCTCTCGCGGACCTGGTTGCTCGCCGCGGTGGTTCCGCAATGGGTGGCTGAGCTCGCTCGGGAGTTGACCCTAGGTGGCCCCAGAGGGCCGCGTAAGTGTACTTTTCACACACTCACGCCCGATCAAATAGATGGAACGCACACCATGCCGGACCCGGCCGTCCCGCCCACCCCACCCGTCCCGCTGGCCGCACTCCTGGCCCGCGAGGACCTCGCACTGCGGCAGATCGCGGGCCCCGTGGACCCGGCCGCCGTCATCCACTGGGCGCACACCTCCGAGATGGCCGACCCGTACCCCTATCTGCTGGGCGGCGAGCTGCTGCTCACGGCGGGCGTGCACGTCCCGGAGGCGGCGGGCTCGGGGGCGTACTTCGACGGCTACGTCTCCCGGATCGTCGCGGCGGGCGGCGCGGCGCTGGGCTTCGGTCTGGCCCCGGTGCACGACACGGTCCCCCGCGCCCTGGTGGCCGCCTGCGACGCCTACGAGCTCCCCCTGATCGAGGTCCCGCCCCAGACCACCTTCTCCGGCGTCGCCCGCGCGGTCTGGCAGCTCATGGCCCAGGCCCGCCTCGCCGAACTCCGTCGCGTCACCGAGGCCCAGCAGAGCCTGGCCGCCGCCGCGTCCCGCCCGGACCCGGTGCCGTCGGTACTGCGCCAGCTGGCCCAGCGGGTCGGCGGGCAGGCGGTGCTGTACGGACCGGAGGGGGGTGAGCTGGCGGCGGCCGGGAGAGAGCCGGGCGGCGAGGTGCGGGGCGCGCTGACGGAACTGGCGGGGGTGGTGCGGCCGGGACCCACCTCCACCTCAGGCACCCCCACCTCACCCACCCCCACCTCCGCCACCGACAAAGTCTCCGACACCCACCTCGCCGCCTACGCCCTCGGTGCCGGTCAGGGCTTCGTTCTCGGGGTCGCCGCCCCGCACCGCGACCCCGGTGACCACACGATCGCCTCCGTCGCCGCCGTGCTGCTCTCCCTGCTCACCGGCGAGCACCAGAGCGGGTCGGGGGCGGCGCGGTCCTCGGCGCTGGTGCGGCTGTTGCTGGGGGCCGGGCCCGAGGACGTGGCCGGGCTGCTGGGGGCCGGGCGGTGGGTCGTGGTGCACGCGCGGCCGTACGCGCACGCGCCCGACGCCGTCGCCGCGTCCGCGCTGGGCGCCGCGCTCGGCTCGCCGCTGGTCGACCTCGCGGAGGACGTCGTACGGGTCCTCGTGCCGGCCGATCGTGAGGCGCGGCCGCAGCCCGGCTGGACGCTGGGCGTCAGCGCGCCCGCGCGTCCGCACGAGTGGCCCGCCGCCGACACCCAGGCGGCGCGTGCGCTGGCCCGTGCCCGGGCGAACCGGAGCGAGCTCGTCCGCCATGACGCCCGGCCCGGCCTCGCCGCGCTCGTCCCGCCCGCCGAGGCCGAGGCACACGCGCGTGCCCTCCTCGCGCCGATCGCGGACTCCCCCGCCCTCACCGAGACCCTGCGCACCTGGCTGTCCCTGCACGGGAGTTGGGACCGTACCGCCGTCGCCCTGGCCGTGCACCGCAACACCGTCCGCCAACGCGTCGCCCGTTGCGCGGCGCTGCTGGGCACCGACCTCGACGACCCCGACGTACGCATGGAGTTGTGGTTCGCGCTGGGCCGGGACCTGCGACAGTGACCCCCGAGTGACCCGCGTCCCAGCGGCCGGTACAACCGGCACGACCACCGCCGCCTGCCTCACAATGGACAGCATGCCGATACCCGGGACCCCCAGCCGCGCAGAGCTCGTCGACCACCTCGTACGGACCCGCATCGCGGGCGATGTCGCGACGCCCCGCGAGAACAACCTCTCCCACTACCGCCAGCTGGCCAACGGCGTCCGCAACTTCTGGCTCGGCCTGGAGCTCGGCGACCGCTGGACCGACGAGCAGGACGTGCTCGCCGTGATGGCGGAGCGGGTGGGCGTGAACGACGACCCGGAGTACCGGTACGGCCAGGACACCATCGACCCCGAGCTGACCGTGGACGGCCTCGACCGGATGGCGGCGCGGCTGCGGAAGGCCGCCGACGGACAGCAGCGGGTGCTGTTCGCGACCGGTCACCCCGGCGGGCTCCTTGAGGTCCATCACTCCACCGCCGCCGCGCTGCGCGCCGCCGGCTGCGAGATCGTCGTCATCCCGGACGGGCTCCAGACGGACGAGGGGTACGTCATGCAGTTCGCGGACGTGGCGGTCCTGGAGCACGGGGCGACCCTGTGGCACACCCACTCCGGCGAGCCCATGAAGGCCATCCTCACCGCCCTGGAGCGCGAGGGCCGCCCGCTGCCCGACCTCGTCGTCGCGGACCACGGGTGGGCCGGTTACGCCGGTCAGCACGGCGTCGACTCCGTCGGATACGCCGACTGCAACGACCCGGCACTCTTCCTCGCCGAGGCCGAGGGGACCGTCCAGGTGACGGTACCCCTCGACGACCACGTCCTGAGCCCTCGCTACTACGACCCGATGACGGCGTATCTGCTCGCGGAAGCAGGCCTGTCCTAGCGCGGACCAGCGGACTAGATGCCGGCGATCGAACCCGGGGCTCGTTCCGCGCGGGCGAGCCCCCGGATCACGTCCACCGTGCCGTGGCGGCGGACGGCGAGCCGGGCGAGGAGTTCGACGACGGGGGCGGTCGCCCGCTCGGGGAACGCGGGGGTCGGCAGACCGACGCTGTGGGCGAGGTCGTCGGCGTGGACGACGAGTTCCATGAGCCGGGTGAGCAGGAAGTCGTCGAGGGTGAGGGACCAGTCGCCCCAGGACCCCATCCGCACCGGCCGCCCGGCGGGCACGGCCGGCAGCGCGTCCCGCAGCCGCGCGAGCGCCTCGTCGGCCCGCGCGAGGACCGCCTCGGGCCCGTCCTCCGCCAGGGCCTCGCCGCCCTTGCGGATACGGACGTTGGTGTCGCCGTCGACCCCGGCGTCCAGCCAGGTCGCCCGCTCCAGGTAGTACTCCCGCAGGCTCACCACCGGCTCCCGCGGCTCCGGCGCGTCGAGCAGGTCCGGTACGGCCCGCGTCTGCCAGCCCGCGTGCGCGGCAAGGCCTCCGACGCTGAAGTCGGCGAGCGCGCTCGGCTTCTCCCAGGCGGCGGCGACGGCGGGCTCGGCCAGCAGCCCCGCGACGACCTCCCCGGCCGCCAGGAAGGCCTCCCGGATCCGTTCGCCCCGCCAGTTCCATGTCTCTTCGGTCGTACGTTTGTCGGTCCTGAGCTCGTCGGTCATGGGCCCATCCAACCCCGCCCGACAACGGCGGCTCAACCGGCTTTCACCGGGCGCGAGTTGCCCTCACGGCCAGGGATTCAGCCCCTCCTCCCGCTGCTGCACGAACCCCGGCGTCGGATCCAGATACACCCGGCTCACCCCCGGGAACACCGCCCGCAGCCGCTGCTCGGCCTGCTCGCAGGCCCACTCGATCTGGGCCGCCGTGGACACGTCCCGGAAGTCGACCTTGGCCGCGACCAGCGCCTCGCGCGGCCCCTGGACCAGCGTGGTCAGCTCCAGTACGGCCTCGACGTGCTCCACGGCCAGCAGTTCGGCCCGGATCCGCTCCCGCATGGGCGCGGGGAGGGGCCGGCCGATGAGGAGTTCGGCGTTGGAGCGGCCGAGGACCCAGGCCACGCAGAGCAGCAGCAGCCCGATGAGGAGCGAGGCGACGCCGTCCCAGACGCCCGAACCGGTGAGCTGCCCGCCGAGCAGCCCGCCCGCGGCGAGGACGAGGCCGATGAGTGCCGCTGAGTCCTCCAGGACGACGGCCTTCACGGCGGTGTCGGGGGTGTGGCGCAGATACGTCTTCATGGGCGCCTCGAAGCGGGCCGCCTCGCCCCGCGCCTGCTTGAGCCCGGTCCGCAGCGAGTAGCCCTCCAGCAGGAAGGCCACGCCGAGCACGATGTACGACACGAGGGGGTCGCCGAGTTCCTCGCCCGCGACGAGGGTGTGGATGCCGTCGTAGAGCGAGAAGACGGCGCCGCCGACGAAGGTGGCGACGGCGGCGAGCATGGCCCAGATGTACCGCTCGGGCCCGTATCCGAGGGGGTGTTCCTCGTCGGCGGGTTTCTCGCTGCGCTTCAGCGCGGCGAGCAGCAGTACCTCGGTGACGGTGTCGGCGACGGAGTGCGCGGCCTCGGACAGCATCGCGCTGGACCCGCTGACGACTCCGGCGACGGCTTTGGCCACGGCGATCCCCAGATTGGCGACGGCGGCCACGACGACCGTGAAGGTCGACTCGCCGCCGCCGTTCTCCTCTGCTCCCATGCCCCTCAGTGTGGGCGAGGTGCGCGGACCACGCCTTCCTGGATGACCGAGATGGCGAGCTGTCCGTCCTGGGTGTAGATGCGGGCCTGCCCGAGCCCGCGGCCGCCGTGCGCGGACGGCGACTCCTGGTCGTAGAGCAGCCATTCGTCGGCGCGGAACGGCCGGTGGAACCACATCGCGTGGTCGAGGGAGGCCCCGACGACGTCGTTGACCGCCCAGCCGCCGCGTCCGTGCGCGAGGAGGATCGAGTCGAGGAGGGTCATGTCGGAGACGTAGGTGGCGAGGACGACGTGCAGGAGCGGGTCGTCGGCGAGCTTGCCGTTGGTGCGGAACCAGACCTGGGAGTGCGGCTCGCGGGGCTCGCCGAACTTGCCGTACGGCGGCTCGTCGACGTAGCGCAGGTCGATCGCCTCGCGGGTCTCCAGGAACTTCTCCCTGACGTCCGCGGCGATGTGGTCGTAGCCGCTGATCCGTTCCGCGGAGGTGGGGAGGGTCTCCGGGTCGGGGGAGGCCGGCATGGGGGCCTGGTGGTCGAAGCCTTCCTCGTGCTTCTGGAAGGACGCCGACAGCGCGAAGATCGGCTGGCCGTGCTGGACGGCGACCACGCGGCGGGTGGTGAAGGAGCGGCCGTCGTTCATGCGGTCCACCGTGTACACGATGGGCGCGCCCGGGTCGCCGGTGCGCAGGAAGTACGCGTGGAGGGAGTGGGCGAGGCGGTCCTCGGGGACCGTCCGCCCGGCGGCGACGAGCGCCTGCGCCGCGACCTGGCCGCCGAAGACACGCGGAACGATGGCGGGCCGGGACCGGCCGCGGAAGATGTTCTCCTCGATCTGCTCCAGGTCGAGCAGATCGAGGAGACCCTGTAGTGCCTGACTCATGCAGTCATTTCTACTGGTCAGTAATTGCGGGGACCTTACAGGCCCATGTCCTTCGCGATGATCGTCTTCATGATCTCGCTGGTGCCGCCGTAGATGCGGTTGACGCGGTTGTCCGCGTACAGGCGGGCGATCGGGTACTCGTTCATGAAGCCGTAGCCGCCGTGCAGCTGGAGGCAGCGGTCGATGACGCGGTGCGCGACCTCGGTGCAGAACAGCTTCGCGGAGGCGGCCTCGGCGGGGGTCAGCTCACCGGCGTCCAGGGCCTCCAGGGCGCGGTCGGCGACGGCCTCGGCGGCGTCCACCTCGGCCTTGCAGGCGGCCAGCTCGAACTTGGTGTTCTGGAAGGTGGCGACCGGCTTGCCGAAGACCGTGCGGTCGGTGACGTACTGCTGGGCGAACCGGACGGCGGCCTTGGCCTGCGCGTAGGCGCCGAAGGCGATGCCCCAGCGCTCGGAGGCGAGGTTGTGGCCGAGGTAGTAGAAGCCCTTGTTCTCCTCGCCGAGGAGGTCCTCGACGGGCACCTTGACGTCGACGAACGCCAGCTCGGCGGTGTCGGAGGTGCGCAGGCCCAGCTTGTCCAGCTTGCGGCCGATCGAGTAGCCCTCGGACTTGGTGTCCACGGCGAAGAGGGAGATGCCGTGGCGGCGGTCCTCGGCGGTGGGCGCGGCGGTGCGGGCGCAGACGATCACGCGGTCGGCGTGGACGCCACCGGTGATGAAGGTCTTCGAGCCGTTGAGGACGTAGTGCGTGCCGTCCTCGCTCAGCTTGGCGGTGGTCTTCATGCCCGCGAGGTCGGAGCCGGTGCCCGGCTCGGTCATCGCCAGGGCCCACATCTCCTCGGCGGAGACGAACTTGGGCAGGAACCGCTTCTTCTGCTCGTCGGTGGCGAGCATCTTGATGTACGGCAGGCCGAGCAGCACGTGCACGCCGGAGCCGCCGAAGTGGACGCCCGCGCGGGCCGTCTCCTCGTACATCACGGCCTCGAACTTGTACGAGTCGATGCCCGCGCCGCCGAACTCCTCCGGCACGTTGATGCCGAACAGGCCCAGCTCGGCCAGCTTGTAGTAGAACTCGCGCGGCGCCTGGCCCGCGGCGAACCACTCGTCGTAGACGGGGACGACCTCGGCCTCGATGAAGGCCCGGAGGGTCTCCCGGAACGCCTCGTGATCCTCGTTGAACACCGTACGGCGCACCGCCGCCACCTCCACCTGGCTCAGGGTCGCTTGTCTAAGCGCTTGCTCAGACATCAAAGGTACCGGCCGGTAGGGAGACGCGCCAGAGGAGCCCCTCCGTAACGCTCGTCACTCCACTCCTGAAGCCCCGCCAAGGGCCCCGAAGGCACCCCGCGCCATCCGGTGCAGCAGCTCCGCCGTCGCTCCCCGCCCCGGCAGCGACCCGGGGCGGCCCAGGTGTGGCGTCGAGTTCAACAAACCGAACACCGAGTGCACGGCCGACCGCGCGGAGGGTTCCGGCACCCCCTGGTACACCTCCCGCACCACCCCCACCCACAGCTCGACGTACTGCCGCTGGAGCTGCCGTACGAGCTTGCGGTCGCTGTCCCGCAGGCGGTCCAGCTCGCGGTCGTGGAGGGTGATGAGCGGGCGGTCGTCCAGGGCGAAGTCGATGTGGCCCTCGATCAGGGAGTCGAGGACGTCCGCCGCGGTAGAGCCGTCCGCCTCGGCCAGCCGCCGCCTCGCCCCCCTCAGCAGCTGCTCGCTGATCCCCACCAGCAGCTCCGCCAGCATCGCGTCCTTGCCCGCGAAGTGCCGGTAGAGACCGGGACCGCTGATGCCGACCGCGGCGCCTATCTCGTCGACGCCGACGCCGTGGAAGCCGCGCTCGGCGAAGAGCCGCGCGGCCTCCTTCAGGATCTGCTCGCGCCGGGTGGGGGAGTCGGTTCTGGTGGCCATGAGGGCAATTCTAGACAGGGAGGTTAGCGGTCGTTAACCTGAAGGAAATGCGTTAACGCTCATTAACAAAGTGAGGGGATCGCGAGGATGGATCAGGCACCGGAGCTGACGAGCGCGGCGGACCCCGCGTCGGAGGCCTGGCGGGCCAACGAGCGGGGCCACCGGCAGCTGGTCGAGGAGTTGCACGCCAAGCTCGCGGCCGCCCGGCTCGGCGGCGGCGAGAAGGCGCGCGCCCGCCACACCGCGCGCGGCAAGCTGCTGCCCCGGGACCGCGTCGACACCCTCCTCGACCCCGGCTCACCCTTCCTGGAGCTCGCGCCGCTCGCCGCCGACGGGATGTACGAGGGGCAGGCACCGGCCGCCGGGGTCATCGCCGGGATCGGCCGGGTCAGCGGGCGCGAGTGCGTGGTCGTCGCCAACGACGCCACCGTCAAGGGCGGCACGTACTACCCGATGACGGTGAAGAAGCACCTCCGGGCCCAGGAAGTGGCGCTGGAGAACCGCCTCCCCTGCATCTACCTCGTGGACTCCGGCGGCGCCTTCCTGCCCATGCAGGACGAGGTCTTCCCCGACCGCGAGCACTTCGGGCGGATCTTCTACAACCAGGCCCGGATGTCCGGCGCCGGCATCCCGCAGATCGCCGCCGTCCTCGGCTCCTGCACGGCGGGCGGGGCGTACGTCCCCGCGATGAGCGACGAAGCCGTCATCGTCCGGAACCAGGGCACGATCTTCCTCGGCGGCCCGCCCCTCGTGAAGGCCGCCACCGGTGAGGTCGTCACCGCCGAGGAGCTGGGCGGCGGCGAGGTCCACTCCCGGATCTCCGGCGTCACCGACCACCTCGCCGAGGACGACGCCCACGCCCTGCGCATCGTGCGGAACATCGCCGCGACCCTCCCCGCGCGCGGACCGCTCCCCTGGGACGTACGGCCCGCGACCGAGCCCAAGGTCGACCCGTACGGGCTCTACGGCGCCGTCCCCGTCGACTCCCGCACCCCCTACGACGTACGCGAGATCATCGCGCGCGTGGTCGACGGCTCCCGTTTCGCGGAGTTCAAGGCCGAGTTCGGCCAGACCCTGATCACCGGCTTCGCCCGGATCCACGGCCACCCGGTCGGCATCGTCGCCAACAACGGCATCCTCTTCTCCGAATCCGCCCAGAAGGGCGCCCACTTCATCGAACTGTGCGACCAGCGCGGCATCCCGCTGGTCTTCCTCCAGAACATCTCCGGCTTCATGGTGGGCCGTTCGTACGAGGCCGGCGGCATCGCCAAGCACGGCGCCAAGATGGTCACGGCCGTCGCCTGCACGCGCGTGCCCAAGCTGACGGTGGTCGTCGGCGGTTCGTACGGCGCCGGCAACTACTCGATGTGCGGGCGGGCGTACTCCCCCCGCTTCCTGTGGATGTGGCCCAACGCCAAGATCTCCGTCATGGGCGGCGAGCAGGCCGCCTCCGTCCTCGCGACCGTCAAGCGGGACCAGTTGGAGGCGCGCGGCGAGGACTGGCCCGCGGAGGCCGAAGAGGCCTTCAAGGATCCGATCCGTGCGCAGTACGACCGTCAGGGGAACGCTTATTACGCGACAGCCCGCCTGTGGGACGACGGGGTCATCGATCCCCTGGAGACCCGGCAGGTGCTGGGGCTGGCCCTGACCGCCTGCGCCAACGCGCCACTGGGCGACCCCCAGTTCGGCGTCTTCCGGATGTGAGGACCCATGTTTGACACAGTGCTTGTCGCCAACCGGGGCGAGATCGCGGTCCGCGTCATCCGCACCCTGCGCGCGTTGGGCGTCCGAAGCGTCGCCGTCTTCTCCGACGCGGACGCCGACGCCCGGCACGTCCGGGAGGCCGACACGGCCGTACGCCTCGGCCCGGCACCGGCCGCCGAGAGCTATCTGTCGGTGGAACGCCTGCTGGCGGCCGCCTCGTCGACGGGCGCGCAGGCCGTCCACCCCGGCTACGGCTTCCTCGCCGAGAACGCGGCCTTCGCGCGCGCCTGCGCCGACGCCGGACTGGTCTTCATCGGACCGTCCGCCGAGGCCATCTCCCTGATGGGCGACAAGATCCGCGCGAAGGAGACGGTGAAGGCGGCGGGCGTCCCGGTGGTGCCGGGTGGAAGGGACCCGGAACTGGCGGCCGCCGCATGGGAATTGGGCCCACCGGTGCTGCTGAAGCCCTCCGCCGGTGGTGGCGGCAAGGGCATGCGCCTGGTCAGGGACCTGGAGTTGCTGGACGACGAGATCGCCGCCGCCCGCCGCGAGGCCCGCGCCTCCTTCGGCGACGACACCCTCCTCGTCGAACGGTGGGTCGACCGCCCCCGGCACATCGAGATCCAGATCCTGGCCGACGGCCACGGCAACGTCGTCCACCTCGGCGAACGCGAGTGCTCCCTCCAGCGCCGCCACCAGAAGATCATCGAGGAGGCGCCGAGCGTCCTGCTGGACGAGAAGACCCGCGCGTCGATGGGCGAGGCGGCGGTCCAGGCGGCCCGCTCCTGCGGCTACCGGGGCGCGGGCACGGTGGAGTTCATCGTCCCCGGCGGCGACCCCTCCGCGTACTACTTCATGGAGATGAACACCCGCCTCCAGGTGGAACACCCGGTGACGGAGCTGGTGACCGGCCTGGACCTGGTCGAGTGGCAGCTGCGGGTCGCGGCGGGCGAGAAGCTGGCCTTCGGCCAGGAGGACGTACGGCTCACCGGGCACGCCGTCGAGGCCCGCATCTGCGCCGAGGACCCCGCGCGCGGGTTCCTGCCGTCGGGCGGCACGGTCCTGCGCCTGTCCGAGCCCCAGGGAGACGGCATCCGCACGGACTCCGGGCTCAGCGAGGGCACGGAGGTCGGAAGCCTGTACGACCCGATGCTGAGCAAGGTCATCGCGTACGGCCCGGACCGGCCGACGGCCCTCCGGAAACTCCGGGCGGCCCTCGCGGAGACGGTCACGCTGGGCGTGCAGACGAACGCTGGCTTCCTGCGTCGCCTGCTGGCCCATCCGGCGGTCGTGGCGGGCGAGTTGGACACAGGCCTGGTGGAGCGGGAGGTCGACGGGCTGGTCCCGGCCGGCGTACCGGAAGAGGTGTACGAGGCGGCGGCCGCCGTACGTCTGGAGGCGCTGCGGCCGAAGGGCGAGGGATGGGTGGACCCGTTCTCGGTGCCGAGCGGCTGGCGGCTGGGCGGTCAGGCCAGGCCGACGTCCGTCGATCTCCGGGTGCCGGGACTCGAACCCGTCACTCACCTCGCGCGCGGCACCCATGACGTCACCGCCGACCGGGTCTCCGTGACCCTGGACGGCGTACGCCACACCTTCCACCGCGCCGCCGACTGGCTGGGCCGGGACGGCGACGCGTGGCAGGTACGGGACCACGACCCGGTGGCCGCGTCACTCGTCGGGGCCGCGCACGCGGGCGCCGACTCGCTCACCGCGCCGATGCCGGGGACGGTGACGGTGGTGAAGGTCGCGGTCGGTGACGAAGTGGCCGCGGGCCAGAGCCTGTTGGTCGTGGAAGCGATGAAGATGGAGCACGTCGTCTCCGCCCCGCACGCCGGCACGGTCGCCGAACTCGACGTCACCCCCGGCAGCACGGTCGCCATGGACCAGGTCCTGGCGGTCATCACCCCGGCGGAGGAGGACCAGTGACACTCCCCATGGTCGTACCGTCCGCGGGCCTGCCCGCCCGGGTCCGCATCCACGAGGTCGGCGCCCGTGACGGCCTCCAGAACGAGAAGTCGACCGTCCCGACGGAGATCAAGGCGGAGTTCATCCGCCGCCTCGCCGACGCCGGCCTGACGACGATCGAGGCCACCAGCTTCGTACACCCCAAGTGGGTGCCCCAACTGGCCGACGCGGAACAGCTGTTCCCGCAGGTCGCCGACCTCCCGGTGGACCTCCCGGTGCTGGTCCCGAACGAACGCGGTCTGGATCGCGCGCTGGCCCTCGGGGCCGGACGGGTGGCCGTCTTCGCCAGCGCGACGGAGTCCTTCGCCAAGGCCAACCTCAACCGCACGGTGGACGAGGCGCTGGCGATGTTCGAGCCGGTGGTGGCCAGGGCGAAGGCGGCGGATGTGGAGGTCCGCGGCTATCTGTCGATGTGCTTCGGCGACCCGTGGGAGGGCGCGGTCCCGGTCCCCCAGGTCGTGAAGGTCTGCAAGGCGCTGCTCGACATGGGCTGCGACGAGCTGAGCCTCGGCGACACGATCGGCGTGGCGACACCGGGCCATGTGGAGGTGCTGCTGACGGAGTTGGGCGAGGCAGGCGTGCCCACCTCATCGATCGGCGTCCACTTCCACGACACCTACGGCCAGGCGCTGGCGAACACCTACGCGGCGTTGCAGCACGGCGTCACCACGGTGGACGCCTCCGCGGGCGGCCTCGGCGGCTGCCCGTACGCCAAGTCCGCGACCGGCAATCTCGCCACCGAAGACCTCGTGTGGATGCTGCGGGGGCTCGGCATCGACACCGGAGTCGACCTCGACCGTCTGGTCGCCACAAGCGTCTGGATGGCCGACCAACTGGGCCGACCCAGCCCGTCCCGCACCGTCCGAGCCCTGTCCCACAAGGAGCAGTGACCCGCCATGGACCACCGACTCTCCCCCGAACTCGAAGAACTCCGCCGCACGGTCGAGCAGTTCGCACACGAGGTGGTAGCCCCCAAGATCGCCGACTACTACGAACACCACGAGTTCCCCTACGAGATCGTCCGCGAGATGGGCCGCATGGGCCTGTTCGGCCTGCCCTTCCCGGAGGAGTACGGCGGCATGGGCGGCGACTACATGGCGTTGGGCGTGGCGTTGGAGGAGCTGGCACGCGTCGACTCCTCGGTGGCGATCACGCTGGAGGCCGGGGTGTCGCTGGGCGCGATGCCGCTCCACCTGTACGGCACGGAGGCCCAGAAACAGGAGTGGCTCCCCCGATTGTGCTCGGGCGAGATCCTGGGCGCGTTCGGCCTGACGGAACCGGACGGCGGCAGCGACGCGGGCGCGACCCGGACGACGGCCCGCCTGGACGAGTCGACGAACGAGTGGGTGATCAACGGCACGAAGTGCTTCATCACCAACTCGGGCACGGACATCACGGGCCTGGTGACGGTCACGGCGGTGACGGGGAGGAAGCCGGACGGCAAGCCGCTGATCTCCTCGATCATCGTCCCGTCGGGCACACCGGGCTTCACGGTGGCGGCGCCGTACTCGAAGGTGGGCTGGAACGCGTCGGACACGAGGGAGTTGTCGTTCCAGGACGTCCGAGTCCCCGCGTCGAATTTGCTCGGCGAGGAGGGCCGCGGCTACGCCCAGTTCCTGCGCATCCTGGACGAGGGCCGCATCGCGATCGCGGCACTGGCGACGGGGCTGGCGCAGGGCTGCGTGGACGAGTCGGTGAAGTACGCGAAGGAACGGCACGCCTTCGGCCGCCCCATCGGCTCCAACCAGGCCATCCAGTTCAAGATCGCCGACATGGAGATGAAGGCCCACACGGCGAGGCTTGCGTGGCGTGACGCGGCTTCGCGGTTGGTGGCGGGCGAGCCCTTCAAGAAGGAGGCGGCGCTGGCGAAGCTGTATTCGTCGACGATCGCGGTGGACAACGCCCGGGATGCCACGCAGGTGCATGGCGGGTACGGGTTCATGAACGAGTACCCGGTCGCCCGGATGTGGCGGGACTCCAAGATCCTGGAGATCGGGGAGGGGACGAGTGAGGTGCAGCGGATGCTGATCGCTCGGGAGTTGGGGTTGGTGGGCTGAGGGGGAATGGTCGCCGGCCCGCCGTGCCTGTGAGCGGGCCGGCACCGCCTTACCTGCCCAGCACCCGCCGCACCCGCCGGTTGTCGCCGACCGCGTCGAGGAACCGCCGCCCGGCACCGGCCTCGTAGGCCGGACCCTCCAGACGCAGCACCGCGCCATCGCGTACGACGGCGTAGGCGATCGGGGTGTCCGTCTTCGGGAGGGTGACCGGGTGGCGTCCGGTCGGGAGCTTGAGGCGGGCCGGGAGGCGCAGGTGAGCGATCGCGCCGTCGCGGACCAGTTCGGCGTCCGCCTTCACCGATGCGACGGTGACCTTGACGACGACGGGGGCGCTGTCGACTGCCGCCACGTACGGCAGTGGCAGCGCCTGTCCGTCACCCCGCTCGGCGTTCTGTCCGGCGGCGGCAGCCGTGTCGGTGCCGAACCTCCGCTGCCGCTGGTCCACATCGAGAGCGAGCTGCCCACTGCCCGTCCAGTACGGCAGCGCGAGCCGCCCGCCGGTCAGCGCCGGTCCGGCGGCCGGCTCGCCCGGGGTGCCGTCGCCGGTCACCCGGACCATACGGTCGACGCCCAGCAGTTGGACAAACGCCCATACGTCGTGCACGCCACGCTCCAGCGGCCGCCCGCCGGCGATCCGCTCCGGGTCGAGCCGCAGCCGCCCGGAGGCGACGACCTGCGAGCGTCCCTCACCGAGGGACTTCAGCCGTACGTCGAGGTCGCCCTCCGGGTACCACCAGTCCTCGCGGTCCCGGTCCTTGACGACCAGTTCCCCGTGCGCCAGCCGGAAGGGGTCGCGGACCTCCCAGCCGTCCTCCGTGCCGGGGACGCCGTCCAGCATCTCCGGGTCCAGCCACCACTTCCCGTCGCGCTCGACGATGACCAGAGGCTCGCCGTCACCGCGCAGGAGATCCAGCGTGACCTCGGCGACGAGACTGCCGTCCTCCCAGCGCAGGCCGCCGACCTGGCTGCGGGCCTTGACCTCCCGGACGCGCTCGGCCAGGGCGAAGGCCCCGTCGAAGTCACCGCGTTCGAGGAACTCGGCGCGCAGCCGGGAGACGGCCGGCAGCCCTTCCCGTACGGCCGCCGGGAACTCCGTCGTCGCCAGTTCGCGGGCGGCCTCGAACCGCTCCCGCTGCTCGGCCGGGTCCTCGCGCAGGATCTCGGGCTCACGGGTCCGGGAGAGGACCTCCACGTGGTAGAGGCGGTGAAGCAGCCGGTTCTGGAGGGCGTCGATGTCGTCGGAGGGGGTCGTCCCGTCCTTGATCTGGCGCACGATGGTGCGGGCGTTGGACCAGAAGCCGTGCCTCGGGTTGAAGCGGTGCTGGGTGTTGTTGCCGCCGTCGTCCCGCTTCATCCAGTAGTAGCAGGGGTAGTCGGCGAGGATCGAGATCCGCTCGGCCTTGAGGTAGGCGGCGCTGACGAAGAGCAGATCCTCCAGGATCCAGGGCCCCTCCGGGAATCGCAGCCCGTGCTCCTCGACGAAGGCCCGCCGGAACATCTTGTGCGGCGACATGCTCTGCATGAGCTCGTCGTTCTCGATCGTGCAGGCGTCCACGGTGTGCCGGAACAGGCGTCGGGGCCGGACCATCGTGCTGGACATCTTGCCGATCACGACGTCGGCGTCGTTGCTCTTCGCGTGCTCGTACAGCCGCTCCAGCGCCTCGGGCCCGAGCGTGTCGTCATGGTCGACGAACTGGATGTACTCGCCCTTGGCGTGCCGCATCCCGTGATTGCGGGGCGCCCCCGGCCAGCCCGAGTTGGGCCGGGTGTGCACCTGGACGTTCGGATGCGCGGCGGCGATCTTCTCCAGCCGGCCCAGCGTGTCGTCCGTCGAGCCGTCGTCGACGTAGATGACCTCGTACTCGTCGGCGGGCAGGCTCTGCCCGAGGAGTGACGGGGCGCACTCGTCGACGTACTTGCCCGTGTTGTAGACGGGGACGATCACGCTGACCTTGATTCTCGGCATATCACGGACTTTACCTGGCGGTCACATCCGTAAAGAGAGCACGACTGCCCAGCCGAACCGGCCCCGATCAACTGGCGCTGATTTCAAGGGAGTTGACCCACGTGAACCTTCACAGCCCCTGCCACAGCCCCCGCACAGCTTTCGATCAAGAGCCCCCCACCCCCTGGACAACTGATGAGGTTAGGCTAACCTTCGTTCGAACTTGTCGCCCGTTCGAAAGCAGCCACACTCATGTCCAACGCCAGAGCCTCCCACCTCACCCGCCGCGGCCTCCTCGCCGCGGGCGGCGCCCTCGGCCTCGGTGCCGTGCTCGCGGCCTGCGGTGACGACGACGCGAAAAGCGGTGGCTCTGACAAGGAGACGACCGCCGCGAAGAAGTCCGGTCCCTGGACGTTCAAGGACGACCGCGGCACCGAGGTGAAGCTCGACAAGATCCCCGCGAACATCGTCGCGTTCACCGGTGTCGGCGCCGCGCTCTACGACTACGGCATCCAGGTCAAGGGCGTCTTCGGCCCCACCAAGACCACCGACGGCAAGGCCGACGTCCAGGCCGGCGACATGGACATCTCCAAGGTGACCATCCTCGGCAACGTCTGGGACCAGTTCAACGTCGAGAAGTACGCCGCGCTCGCCCCGGACGTCCTCATCACCACGATGTTCGACGACGCCGGCACCCTCTGGTACGTCCCCGCCGCCTCCAAGGACAAGATCGCCAAGCTCGCCCCGAGCGTCGGCATCTCCGTCTACGACCGCCAGATCACCGAGCCGCTCCAGCGCGTGTGGGAACTGGCCGAGTCCCTGGGCGCCGACATGACGGCCTCCGCCGTCGTCGACGCGAAGAAGAAGTTCGAGGCCGCCGCCACCCGGCTGCGCGCCGCCGCCAAGGCGAAGCCCGACATCAAGGTGCTCGCCGGGTCCGCCAGCCAGGACATCTTCTACGTCTCCGGCACCAACCTCTCCATCGACCTCGAGTACTTCAAGGCGCTCGGCGTGAACTTCGTCGAGCCGTCGGAGAAGGCCAAGGCGGAGGGTGGCGGCTGGTACGAGTCGCTGAGCTGGGAGAACGTCGACAAGTACAAGGCCGACATCATCATGATGGACGACCGGTCGGCGACGATTCAGCCCGCCGACATCACCGAGGCCACGTGGAAGAAGCTGCCTGCCGTCAAGGCCGGGCAGGTCATCTCCCGTTCGCCCGAGCCGATTCTGTCGTACGACAAGTGCACGCCGCTTCTTGAGACCCTCGCCGAGGCGCTTGAGAACGCGAAGAAGGTCAGCTGAAACAACGGGGCTTGATGTTGTGGGTGAACTGCGGGCCGCATGTGGCTGGTCGCGCAGTTCCCCGCGCCCCTAAAAACCTTGCCCCCCTGCTGATTCAGGAGCGCACCCCATGACCACCGCCGTCGCCGCCCCCTTCCGCTTCTTCGCCCTCCACGTCGTGCGGACGCGGCGGCTCGGGCCGTCTCTCGTCCGGGTCACCTTCGCCGGGGACGAGCTGCGGGAGTTCCACTCCAACGGGTGCGACCAGTCGCTGTCGCTCTTCATCCCCGCCGAGGGGCAGACCGAGCCGCGTGTTCCGGTCGAGCTCGGCGACGGCTGGTGGCAGGCGTGGCGTGAACTGCCCGATGACGTACGGGCGGTGATGCGGTCGTACACGCTCCGCGCGCTGCGGCGGGACGCGCTCGGCCACACCACCGAGATCGACATCGACTTCGTCCTGCACGGCGTCGAGCCCGACGCCGCCACCCCCGCCGGGCCCGCCTCCCGCTGGGCCTCCCGCGCCGCCGCCGGTGACCGCGTCCTCCTCCTCGGGCCCGCCGTCGCCGACAACCGCGCGATCCGGTTCCGGCCCGCCGAGGACACCGATCTCGTGCTCATCTGGGGCGACGAGACCGCCGTACCGGCCGCCTCCGCGATCGTCGAGTCGTTGCCGGCCGGCATCCAGGCCCGGGTCTGGCTGGAGGTGCAGCATGCCGAGGACATCCAGGATCTGGTGACGGAGGCGGACGCCGAGATCACCTGGCTCGTGCGCGACCGGTTCACCGGTGACCGGGACGCCGAGAGCTCCCCCATGGCCCTCGACGCCATCCGTGACGCCCAACTGCCGTCCGCCGAGCGCCCGTACGTCTGGATCGCGGGCGAGTCGAGCCACATCAAGGCGCTGCGCCGGCACTTCGTCGGTGAGCGCGGTGTCGACCGTCGCAGCGTCACCTTCGTCGGCTACTGGCGACAGGGGCTGACCGAGGAACAGCTCCGCGCCGCCGAGTAGACCACCGAAGCAAGCACCACGAAGCCGCCGCACGCCCCAACTCCCCCGCGTGCGGCGGTGACTGCTGCCCCTGCTGCGCCAACTGCGGTCGGAGTGACCGTAGTCACGGCTGGTGCTGCGTTTCGCTCGCGTTACTTAGGTTAGGCTAACCTAAGTAACGCGAAGCAAGGTCGACGATCACAGGATCGAAGATCGCGTCCCCACCCCGTCACCCCGCGTCCCCAGCCCCATCCGACCCGCACGGACTGCTCCCCCCGGAGGACCCCCACCATGCGCTCGCACCTGCTCAATGACACGACCGCGGAGCAGTACCGCCGCTCCGTGACCGAAGGAGTAGAGCGGGTGGCAGCCAAACTCGCCGCCACCGACCGTCCGTTCACCGGTGTCACCGTCGACGCCCTCGCCCCGGCGATCGACTCGATCGACCTCGACAAGCCGCTCCTCGACACCGCCGCGGCCCTCGACGAGCTGGAGGACGTCTACCTCCGGGACGCGATCTACTTCCACCACCCGCGCTACCTCGCCCACCTCAACTGCCCGGTCGTCATCCCGGCCGTGCTCGGCGAGGCGATCCTCTCCGCGGTCAACTCCTCCCTGGACACCTGGGACCAGTCGGCCGGCGGCACCCTCATCGAGCGCAAGCTCATCGACTGGACCACCGCGCGGGCCGGCCTCGGCCCCAACGCCGACGGCGTGTTCACCTCCGGCGGCTCCCAGTCCAACCTCCAGGCCCTGCTCCTCGCGCGTGAGGAAGCGAAGCCAGGGCCGGGTGGGTGGGAAGAGGGGGCCTCCTTCGCGAAACTGCGCATCTTCGCCTCCGAGGTTAGCCACTTCAGCGTCAAGAAGTCCGCCAAACTCCTCGGCCTCGCCCCCGACTCCGTCGTCACCATCCCCGTCGACCACGACAAGCGGATGCAGACCGTCGCGCTCGCCCACGAGCTGGAGCGCTGCAAGGCCGCCGGGCTCGTCCCCATGGCCGTCGTCGCGACCGCCGGTACGACCGACTTCGGGTCCATCGATCCGCTGCCCGAGATCGCCGAACTCTGCGCCCAGTACGGCACTTGGATGCACGTCGACGCCGCCTACGGCTGCGGACTGCTCGCCTCGGTGAAGTACCGCGGCCGGATCGACGGCATCGAGCGCGCCGACTCGGTCACCGTCGACTACCACAAGTCCTTCTTCCAGCCGGTGAGTTCGTCCGCAGTGCTGGTCCGGGACGCCTCGACGCTGCGCCACGCGACGTACCACGCCGAGTACCTCAACCCGAAGCGCATGGTCACCGAACGCATCCCCAACCAGGTCGACAAGTCCCTCCAGACCACCCGCCGCTTCGACGCCCTCAAGCTGTGGATGACCCTGCGGGTGATGGGCGCCGACGGCATCGGCCAGCTCTTCGACGAGGTCTGCGACCTGGCCGTCGAGGGCTGGCGGGTCCTCGCCGCCGACCCGCGCTACGACGTCGTGGTCGAGCCCACGCTCTCCACCCTCGTCTTCCGCTACATCCCCGCCGCCGTGACCGACCCGGCGGAGATCGACCGCGCCAACCTGTACGCCCGCAAGGCCCTGTTCGCCTCCGGCGACGCGGTGGTCGCGGGCACCAAGGTGGCAGGTCGCCACTACCTGAAGTTCACCCTGCTCAACCCCGAGACGACGACCGACGACATCTCGGCCGTCCTCGACCTGATAGCCGGCCACGCCGAGCAGTACCTGGGAGAGTCCCTTGACCGCGCGTCCTGAAAACCCGACCAAAACCTACGACTTCGTAGGCATCGGGCTCGGCCCCTTCAACCTCGGCCTGGCCTGTCTCACCGAGCCCATCGACGAACTCGACGGTGTCTTCCTGGAGTCGAAGCCCGACTTCGAGTGGCACGCCGGCATGTTCCTCGAAGGCGCCCACCTCCAGACGCCGTTCATGTCGGACCTGGTGACGCTCGCGGACCCGACCTCGCCGTACTCCTTCCTCAACTACCTGAAGCAGAAGGGCCGGCTGTACTCGTTCTACATCCGCGAGAACTTCTACCCGCTGCGCGTGGAGTACGACGACTACTGCCGCTGGGCCGCGAACCAGCTGAGCAGCGTCCGCTTCAGCACGACGGTCGCCCAGGTCACGTACGAGAACGACGTCTACGTCGTGACGACGACCGCCGGTGACACCTACCGCGCCCGCCACCTCGTCCTCGGCACCGGCACCTCCCCCCACTACCCGGACGCCGTCCAGGGCCTCGGCGGCGACTTCTTCCACAACTCCCAGTACATGCAGAACAAGGCGGAGTTGCAGAAGAAGGACTCGATCACGATCGTCGGCTCCGGCCAGTCCGCCGCCGAGATCTACTACGACCTCCTCGCCGAGATCGACGTACACGGCTACCGGCTCAACTGGGTGACGCGCTCCCCGCGCTTCTTCCCCCTCGAATACACCAAGCTCACGCTGGAGATGACCTCCCCGGAGTACATCGACTACTACCGCGAGCTGCCGGAAGCCACCCGCTACCGGCTCACCGCCCAGCAGAAGGGCCTCTTCAAGGGCATCGACGGCGATCTCATCAACGAGATCTTCGACCTGCTCTACCAGAAGAACCTCGGCGGTCCGGTCCCCACCCGGCTGCTCACCAACTCCGCGCTGAACAGCGCCACTTACGAGAACGGTACCTACACCCTCTCCTTCCGCCAGGAGGAGCAGGAGAAGGACTACGACCTGCACACGCAGGGCCTGGTCCTGGCCACCGGCTACAAGTACGCGGAGCCCGAGTTCCTGACCCCCGTCAAGGACCGGCTCCGGTACGACACCCAGGGCAACTTCGACGTCGCCCGCAACTACTCGATCGACACGACCGGCCGCGGTGTCTTCCTCCAGAACGCCGGCGTGCACACCCACAGCATCACCTCGCCCGACCTGGGCATGGGCGCGTACCGCAACGCGTACATCATCCGTGAGCTGCTCGGCACCGAGTACTACCCGGTCGAGAAGACCATCGCGTTCCAGGAGTTTTCCGTATGAGCACCACCGCCCCACAGGTGGCCCCCTTCACCTTCCGCCCCCTCGACCCGCTCAAGGACGCCGAGCTGCTGCACGGCTGGGTCACCCACCCCAAGGCCGCGTTCTGGATGATGCAGGACGCGAAACTGGAGGATGTCGAGCGGGCGTACATGGAGATCGCCGCCGACGAGCACCACCACGCGCTGCTGGGTCTCGACGCGTACGGCGTCCCCGTCTTCCTGATGGAGAAGTACGACCCCGCCCACCGTGAACTGGTCGGCCTGTACGAGCCGTTGCCGGGTGACGTGGGTATGCACTTCCTGACTCCCGCGACCGACACCCCGGTGCACGGCTTCACCCGGTCCGTCATCACGGCGGTCATGGCCCACCTCTTCGAGGACCCGGCCGTCGAGCGGGTCGTCGTCGAACCGGACGTCTCCAACAAGGCCGTCCACGCCCTCAACGAGGCCGTCGGGTTCGTGCCCGAACGGGAGATCCAGAAGCCGGAGAAAATGGCGCTGTTGAGCTTCTGCACCCGGGAGCGGTTCCTGGCCGCCACGAAGACCGCCACGAAGACGACGGCGGTGCCCGCATGAGCCTCGCCGACGCCGTCGCCCACCTCTCCCCCGAGCGCTGGGAGACGGCCAACCGCCTCCTCATCCGCAAGGCCCTCGCCGAGTTCGCGCACGAGCGGCTCATCACGCCGGAGGCCACCGCCGACGGCCGCTTCGAGGTCCGCAGCGACGACGGTCTGACCCGCTACGGGTTCACCGCCACGCGCCGCGCCCTCGACCACTGGCAGGTCGACGCCGACTCGATCTCCCGTCAACGAGACGGCGTCGACCTCCCCCTCGCCGCCCTGGACTTCTTCATCGAGCTGAAGAAGGCGCTGGGCCTGAGCGACGAGATCCTGCCGGTCTACCTGGAGGAGATCTCCTCCACCCTCTCCGGCACCTGCTACAAGCTCACCAAGCCCCAGATCCCGGTGGCCGAGCTGGCGAAGAGCGGCTTCCAGGCCATCGAGACCGGCATGACCGAGGGCCACCCCTGCTTCGTCGCCAACAACGGACGGCTCGGCTTCGGCATCCACGAGTACCTCTCGTACGCCCCCGAGACCGCGAGCCCGGTCCGCCTGGTCTGGCTGGCCGCCCACCGCTCCCGCGCCGCCTTCACGGCGGGCGTCGGCATCGAGTACGAGACCTTCGTACGCGAGGAGTTGGGCGCACAGACCGTCGAGCGCTTCCACGCCACGCTCACCGCCGAGGGCCTCGACCCGGCCGACTTCCTCCTCATCCCCGTCCACCCCTGGCAGTGGTGGAACAAGCTCTCTGTCACCTTCGCCGCCGAGGTCGCGCGCAAGCACCTCGTCTGCCTGGGCGAGGGCGACGACGAGTACCTGGCCCAGCAGTCCATCCGGACCTTCTTCAACAAGTCCCACCCCGAGAAGCACTACGTGAAGACGGCCCTGTCTGTCATCAACATGGGCTTCATGCGCGGCCTTTCGGCGGCGTACATGGAGGCGACCCCGGCCATCAACGACTGGCTGGCCCAACTCATCGACAACGACCCCGTGTTGAAGTCGACGGGCCTGTCGATCATCCGCGAGCGCGCCGCCGTCGGCTACCGCCACCTGGAGTACGAGGCCGCGACCGACCGCTACTCGCCGTACCGCAAGATGCTGGCGGCCCTGTGGCGCGAGAGCCCGGTCGCCGGCCTCCAGGACGGCGAGTCACTGGCGACGATGGCCTCCCTGGTCCACGTCGACCACGAGGGCAGGTCCTTCGCGGGCGCCCTGATCGAACAGTCCGGGCTGACGCCGACGGAGTGGCTGCGCCGCTACCTGACGGCGTACTTCACCCCGCTCCTCCACAGCTTCTACGCCTACGACCTCGTCTACATGCCGCACGGCGAGAACGTCATCCTCGCCCTCAAGGACGGCGCCGTGACGCGCGCGATCTACAAGGACATCGCCGAGGAGATCGCCGTCATGGACGTCGACGCGGTGCTGCCTCCCACGGTCGAACGCCTCCGCGTGGACGTCCCGGAGGACAAGAAGCTCCTCTCCATCTTCACCGACGTCTTCGACTGCTTCTTCCGCTTCCTCGCGGCGAACCTCGCCGACGAGGGAATCCTCACGGAGGACGACTTCTGGCGCACGGTCGCGGACATCACCCGCGAGTACCAGGCCACGGTGCCCGAACTCGCCGACAAATTCCGCCAGTACGACATGTTCGCCCCCGAGTTCGCCCTGTCCTGCCTCAACCGCCTCCAGCTGCGCAACAACAAGCAGATGGTCGACCTGGCAGACCCGGCAGGCGCCCTCCAACTCGTCGGCAACCTGAAGAACCCGATCGCGGGCCGGTAGTCCACGGCCTCCCAGACAGACGGGCGCCCCGGGGTACGGTCCCCCGGGGCGCCCGTCAGCATGTGCAGCTACCCCATCTACCGTGCAGGCCAAGGAACTTGAGGCGACCGGTAATAGGTGATCCCCAACGCCTCCCACCGCGCCCCCTGTGCCGCCAGCCGCACCTTGTACGTCTCCCAGTCATGCGCGGCGGCCGGCGACCACCCCAGCTCGGCCACCCCCGCCAGCCTCGGAAACGCCATGTACTCGATGTCGGCGGACGTGACGATCGTCTCCGTCCACAGCGGCGCCTCGACACCCCGGATCGCAGAACCCGGCACCCCCGGCAGATAGTCACCGGGATCCCAGTCGTAGGCCCGCCGCACCTCCACCAGCCCCGCCCAGTCCTGCCCCAGCGGAGTGTCGGCGGTGTACTTCATGTCGAGGTACACCCGGTCAGCGGGCGAGAGCACAATCCCGGTACCGCTCCGCGCGGCCGCCGCGACCTGCTCCTTCTCCTCCGCGCTGGTGTCGTCCAGCCCCCAGTACTGCGCCACCGCCCCCCGCGCCGGAGTGGCCCCGGTCAGCTGATGCCAACCCACCACGGTCTTCCCGTACTTGGCGACGATCGGCTGCACCCGCTCCATGAACTTCACATAGTCCGCATGGCTCGTGGAGTGCGCCTCGTCCCCGCCGATGTGCAGATACTTCCCCGGCGTGAGCGCGGCGAGTTCGAGGAGTACGTCGTCCACGAACTCGTAGGTGACGTCCTTCGCCACGCACAGCGAGCTGAAGCCGACGTCGGTGCCGGTGTACAGCGGCGGCGCCACCCCGTCGCAGTTCAGCTCGGCGTACGAGGCGAGCGCCGCGTTGGTGTGCCCCGGCATGTCGATCTCGGGGACGACCTCCAGATACCGCGAGGCCGCGTACCGGACGATCTCCTTGTAGTCGTCCTTGGTGTAGTAGCCACCGCCGCCTCCGCCGACCTGTGTGGAGCCGCCGTACGTGGCGAGCCGCGGCCAGGAGTCGACGGCGATCCGCCAGCCCTGGTCGTCGCTGAGGTGCAGATGCAGCTTGTTGACCTTGTACAGGGCGAGTTGGTCGACGTACCGCTTGACCTGGTCGACGGTGAAGAAGTGCCGGGACACATCGAGCATCGCGCCGCGCCAGCCGTAGCGCGGGGAGTCGGTGATGGTGCCGCCCGCAACCAGCCACGGCCCGGGCTGCACCGAGTCCTTCTCGACGGCGGCCGGCAGGAGCTGGCGCAGGGTCTGGACGCCGTGGAAGAGCCCGGCGGGCTTGGCGGCGGTGATGGTGACCCCCTTGGCACCGCTGTCGAGACGGTACCCTTCGGCCCC
Source organism: Streptomyces sp. NPDC046909 (assembly GCF_040644695.1). NCBI lineage: Bacteria > Bacillati > Actinomycetota > Actinomycetes > Kitasatosporales > Streptomycetaceae > Streptomyces > Streptomyces sp. NPDC046909. Next base: position 241,082 of record NZ_JBEYXC010000008.1, read on the forward strand.
GAACGCCCCCTTGGCCAGCCGGAGTTGGATGCCCCCCTTGCCCGTCGACGTGACCCGAAGCGGATAGCCGGTGGAGGGGCGCAGCACGTCCGCGACGTACTCGCCGATCCGCCGCACCGCCCGGTTGTCGTCGACGCGGATCCGGGTGTCCCGGGTGATGCGGTACGGCGATCCGCCCGGCGCGACCGACGCGGGAGCGGGCACGACCTCACCGAGCCGCCGCATCCCGGCCTCCTCCGACGCCTCAGCCGCTCCGGATGCCGACGGCCCCGCCCCTACGGCGAAGGAGCTCGCCGCCGCCACCAGCAGCAACGAGCCAAGTAGCCGGGTCATACGGGGAGTTGATCTGTGGCGCGGTCTCACATCGGTCTCCCTCCACCCCTGGGACTGGTAGAGACCACTCTGCGGGGACCCCGGGAAACAGTCCACCCCCCTGCCCCGCTGGTCACGCAGACACACAGGTCCGTCACAGGGAGTGGCACTACGGTCCACACCTTGCCGTGCCCGCTCCATGGGGGGAGACGAAGATGTCCGAGCACATCGCACAGCAAGACAGCACCACCACGCGCACCGTCGCGCAGGGAAGCACGCCGGGGATCCCGCCAGGCGTCGCTCCGGGAATCCCGCCCGAGGACGTCTCGGCGGCCCGCGCCTACGCGGGCGCGTTCTGCGGCAAGCAGCAGGCCGCCGATCGCCTCGCCGCCGAGGTCCTCACCCTCGCGGACCGACAACAGGCGCCCGTAGGCCGGTTCGCCCTCCTCACCGCCGTACGGCGCACCGCCGACACCTGGGTCCGCGACGAACGGGCCGGCCTGCTGCGCCCGGGGTTCCGCTCCTGGTCCCAGCGCGCGGCCGACTCCTTCGGCCCCCACGACACCCTCCGCCGGGTGGAGCACAGCTCGCTCCTCCTGGCCGCCTTCCGGGAACTCGCCGAGCAGCCGCAGACCGCCCTGTGGCTCTGCCTCGCCGAGCGCGAGACGCCGACGGCCGCCCAAGTCCTCGGCACGTCCGAGGAGTTCGCCGATTCCGTGGCGGAGACGGCGAAGGCCCGTCTGGCCGACGCGTTCCTGCGGCTGCGCGCCGAGCGCACCGCCGAGGCGCGGTGTGTGCACTACGGCACCATGCTCGGCGCGATGGCCAGAGGCACCCACCGCGACACCCCCGAGGACCTCCAGCAGCACCTGCGGGGCTGCAAGGTGTGCACCCACGACTTCGCCCTGCTGCGGGCCCTCACCGCGGGCGCCCCCGAAGAGCTGCGGTCCGCACTGGTCGACCAGCTGCTGGTGTGGGGCGGCCCGGCCTACCGGGAGGCGAGAGGGCCACAGGAACCCGGCAGCGGCCACGAGGCTGCGCCGCCTCGGACCGCCGGCCCGGTCCGGAACGCCACCGCACCCGCGCCCGCGCCCGCGCCGGAACCCGAGACCTCGGCACCCCTCCCCCGCAACCCCCGCCGACGGCGGCCCGTACTCGCCGTCGCGGTCGCCGTCGTCCTCACAGCCGCCGCCACGACAGCGGTCCTGAAGCTCCTGGGCGGCGACGGGCAGACCGCACAGGCCGCGGGCACCTCCTCCACCGCACCCTCCGCCGCGGCCACCCCGCCCCCGGCGCCCACACCCTCCCCGAGCACCGGCACCGCCACCGGCACGGCGATCGCGACCATCACCCTCAAGAACACCGCCACCGGCCAGTGCCTCACCGCCGCCGCGGGCTCCTCCTTCGACAACACCCCAGAACCGGCGGCCTGCGACAGCGGCAAGAAGCAGCAGTGGCAGGTCATCCCCAGTGGCAAGAGCACGTACGCCCTGCTGCACACCTCATCGAAGTTCTGCCTCGACATCGCCGGCGACCGCGTCCAGGGCGACCCCATGCAACTCCGCCCCTGCGCCTACCAGTTGGGCGACGGCGCCCCCTACCCGGAGGACCAGGCGTTCCTGCTCAACACGCGCCCCGACGGCACCTTCACCCTGATCTGCCAGGCCAACCCGAAGATCGCGGTGGGAGTGAGCGCGGGCGCACTGAGGATGCTGCCGGCCACCTCCGGCAAGGCGATCCGCTTCGCCCTGGACGACCGACTGGTGAAGGCGCTGGGCAACTGAGCCTGGAATGCCAGACTTTGCCCATGGCGGAAATCATCCAGCGGGACGGCACCTGGACCTTCGACGGCGACGCCCTCCGGCTGACCCCGGGACGCGACAAGAACGTCGGTCTGCTCCGCAAGACGCTGGGTGAACTGGTCGTCCCGCTGGGCGCGTTGGCGGGCGTCTCCTTCGAACAGGGCCGCAAGACGGGGCGCCTGAGGCTGCGGCTGCGCGACGGCGCCGACCCGCTGCTGCATGCGACCGGCGGCCGGCTGACCGAGCCGCACGACCCGTATCAGCTGATGGTGGAGTCGGACCGCTACGGCGTCGCCGAGTACTTCGTGGACGAGGCCCGCGGCGCCCTCCTCCTGGACCAGGTGCCCACCGCGCCGGTCACCGAGTATCTGCTGCCGGGACCGCCCGTCCCGCTCTCCGTCTCCGCCGGGGACGGCACCGCGAGCTTCGACGGCGAGCGCGTCCGTCTGGAGTGGAACTGGAAGACGGAGGACGCCAAGGCCGCCGCCGGTGTCCGCACCCTCGCCCTGACCGACCTGGCCGCCGTGGAGTGGCACCCGGCGGCGGGCCTGGAGAACGGCTATCTCCGCTTCACGGTGAAGAACGCGCCCACGAAGGCCCCGCCGAAGTACGACCCCAACTCGGTCGAACTGTGGGGCTTCAAGAAGGACCCCCTGATGGCCCTGATCGCGGCGGCCGTCCAGGCCAGGCTGCCTCACCCGGCCCGGACGGCCTCCCCTCACGCACAGGACACCCGCGACCCCCGCGACTCCCGACCGGAACTGCCCTCTCCTCCGGTCGCGCCCGCCGAGGACGACCACGACGCCCTTCTCCGCCGTCTGCGCGAGCTCGGTGAGCTGCGCCGCACCGAGGTGCTGACGGAAGAGGAGTTCACCCTGGCCAAACAGGCGATCCTCAAACGGATGTAACGCACCCTCTTCTCAAAGCCGTTGGGCGGCTACTTCGCCTTGCGGGCCACGACGAAGTGGTCCACTTCCTCGCCCGTCTCGGCGATCCCCCGCACCTTCAGCGTCGCCGTGCGCCCCGGCGCGGCCGGCGTGACGTCCACGCGCAGGAACGAGTAGTCGAGGTAGCGCACCCGCGACCAGGTGACCGTCTCGTTGACCTTGCCGTCCTTGGTGTTGATGAACGAGGCCACCGACTCGACCTCGTCCTCGTGCCCCTCGTACGACTCGGGCGCGGTGAAGGCGTACAGGCTGCGCCCCGCCGCACCGGCCGTCACGTACACGACGCCCTCGGTCTCGGGGTGGGCCGTGCCGCCGATCGGGAGCTTCTTGGTGACGGCGCCCGCCTTGATGACGTCGGTGCGCTCGTACTGGTGGTTGTGGCCGTTGATGACGAGATCGACGGTGTACTTCTCGAACAGCGGCACCCACTCCTGGCGCACACCCCCCTCCGAGGCGTGCGCGGTGGAGGTGCAGTAGGCGCAGTGGTGGAAGAACACGACGATGAAGTCGACGTCCTTGGCGGCCCGGTACTTCTTCAGCTGGGCCTCCAGCCATTTCGTCTGCGTACCGCCGGAGATCCCGAGGTTGGCGGGGATCTCGTACGAGATGTCGTTGGCGTCGAGCGAGATGACCGCGGTGTTGCCGTAGACGAAGGAGTAGACGCCGGGGAGGTTCTTGGCGTCGGGGCCGTTGGCGGGGAGGTTCCAGCGGGCCTCCTCGCCGCCGTAGCCGTTGGGCGAGTACCAGGCCTCCATGTCGTGGTTGCCGTAGGCGGGCATCCACGGGACGGACTTGGCGACGGACTCGGTCTGGGCGAGGAACTGGTCCCAGACCCGGGAGTCGAAGCCGGTGTCGGCGGTCTTGCCCGCGCCGGCCGGGTCGGCGTAGGCGATGTCGCCGGCGTGCAGGTGGAAGGCGGGGTTCTGGCCGAGGAGGAGGCTGTTGTTGGCGAGGCCGTGGTAGCCGACGCCCTCGTCGCCGAAGGCGGTGAAGGTGAACGGCTTCTTGTGGGCGGGGGCGGTGGTGAAGGTGCCGAGGGTGCCGAGGAGGTGCGGGGCGGCGGGGTCGAAGCCCTGGTGGCCGACTCCGTAGTAGTACGTCTTGCCGGGCTTGAGGTGGCTCAGCTCGGCGTGGACGTAGTACTGCGTGTGGTCGGCGCTGGCGCCGACTCCGGCCGGGGTGTAGAGGGTGCGGACCTCGGCCTCGATCTTGCGGGAGAGTTCCCAGGGGTGGGCGCCGATGCGGACGAACGGCTTCTTGACGGCGACCGGGACCTGCCAGGAGACGGTGAGCTCCGTGCGCGGGTCGGCGCCGAAGGCGAGGTGACGGCCGAAGGGGGCGACGAGCGCGCCGTCGACGGTCTCGGTGGCGGCGTACGTCCGGGTCGGGGTGGCCGCCTGTGCGGTGCCGCCCGGAACGAAGGCGCCACCGGCGACCGCGCCCAGCGTGACGGCGCCGCCCCTGATCATCGTGCGCCGGGAGAATCTGGCGCGAAGGTATTCATGCTGCTCGGCCATGCTCATGCGTTCGGCGAGCTGCTCGGGTACGCCCATGCGAGGAGTGTCCATGGCGTCCGAAACTCGTCCCCTCAGGCAACGAGACGCAAGACGCGGGATGGCCAACTCACGAACACGGCCTCATAAGAGATTCAATGTTCTTCTAAGAGTTTCCACATGCCTCTGCCCGAAATCGGGCAGGATTCTTGCGACGCGCCCTTCGATACCCCAGGATCTACCGAGTGCACGACGACCTTGTTGATCATCTGATGCGGTCCACGCCCCTCCAGCGGGGCGAGGCGCTACGGGTGATCCAGGACGTGCTCGCGTACTTCGACGAGACGACCGAGGACTACGTCCGTCGCCGCCACCGCGAACTCCAGGCCCAGGGCCTGGTCAACGCGCAGATCTTCGAACGGATCGAGGCGGATCTGAAATACCGGGCGGTCGCGCCGCCGGAGCTTACGCTCAGGCAGCTGCGCCGCATCGTCTACGGCTGAGGAATACCCCTATATGTGCGGAATCGTCGGATACATCGGCAAGCGTGATGTCGCCCCCCTGCTCCTGGAGGGCCTCCAGCGCCTGGAGTACCGCGGCTACGACTCGGCGGGCATCGTCGTCACGTCCCCGAAGACGGCCGGCCTGAAGATGGTCAAGGCCAAGGGCCGGGTCCGTGACCTGGAGGCCAAGGTCCCGGCGCGCTTCAAGGGCACCACCGGCATCGCCCACACCCGCTGGGCCACCCACGGCGCCCCCTCCGACATCAACGCCCACCCGCACATGTCGGCCGACCTCAAGGTCGCCGTCGTCCACAACGGCATCATCGACAACGCCTCCGACCTGCGCCGCAAGCTGGAGGCGGACGGCGTCGAGTTCCTCTCCGAGACCGACACCGAGGTCCTCGTCCACCTCATCGCCCGCTCCCAGGCCACCACCCTGGAGGAGAAGGTCCGCGACACCCTGCGGGTCATCGAGGGCACGTACGGCATCGCCGTCATGCACGCCGACTTCAGCGACCGCATCGTCGTGGCCCGCAACGGCTCCCCGGTCGTCCTCGGCGTCGGCGAGAAGGAGATGTTCGTCGCCTCGGACATCGCCGCCCTCGTCACCCACACGCGGCAGATAGTGACTCTCGACGACGGCGAGATGGCCACCCTGAAGGCCGACGACTTCCGCACGTACACGACGGAGGGCACCCGTACGACGTCGGAGCCCACCACGGTGGAGTGGGAGGCCGCCTCCTACGACATGGGCGGCCACGACACGTACATGCACAAGGAGATCCACGAGCAGGCCGACGCCGTCGACCGCGTCCTGCGCGGCCGCATCGACGACCGCTTCTCCACGGTCCACCTCGGCGGCCTCAACCTCGACGCCCGCGAGGCCCGCCAGATCCGCCGCGTCAAGATCCTCGGCTGCGGCACCTCGTACCACGCCGGCATGATCGGCGCCCAGATGATCGAGGAGCTGGCCCGCATCCCCGCGGACGCCGAGCCGGCCTCGGAGTTCCGCTACCGCAACGCGGTGGTCGACCCCGACACCCTCTACGTCGCCGTCTCCCAGTCCGGCGAGACCTACGACGTCCTGGCCGCCGTCCAGGAGCTGAAGCGCAAGGGCGCCCGGGTCTTCGGCGTCGTCAACGTCGTCGGCTCGGCGATCGCCCGCGAGGCGGACGCCGGCATCTACGTCCACGCGGGCCCCGAGGTCTGCGTGGTCTCCACGAAGTGCTTCACGAACACGACGGTCGCCTTCGCACTCCTCGCGCTCCACCTGGGCCGCACCCGCGACCTCTCGGTCCGCGACGGCAAGCGCATCATCGAGGGCCTGCGCAAGCTCCCCCAGCAGATCACCGAGATCCTCGACAACGAGGACGAGATCAAGAAGCTGTCCGAGCAGTACGCCGACGCCCGCTCCATGCTCTTCATCGGCCGCGTCCGCGGCTACCCGGTCGCCCGCGAGGCCTCCCTCAAGCTCAAGGAGGTCTCCTACATCCACGCGGAGGCCTACCCGGCCTCGGAGCTCAAGCACGGCCCCCTGGCCCTGATCGAGCCCGCGTTGCCGACGGTGGCGATCGTCCCGGACGACGACCTCCTGGAGAAGAACCGCGCCGCCATGGAGGAGATCAAGGCCCGCAGCGGCAAGATCCTCGCCGTGGCCCACCAGCCCCAGGAAAAGGCCGACCACACGATCGTCGTCCCGAAGAACGAGGACGAACTCGACCCCATCCTGATGGGCATCCCCCTCCAACTCCTGGCGTACCACACGGCCTTGGCGCTCGGCCGGGACATCGACAAGCCGCGCAACCTGGCGAAGTCGGTGACGGTCGAGTAGGAAGTCCCGCTCTGACGGAAGCGATAATTGCGCAACCCCCACGGCGAGCAACCGCATCCGCGAGAGCGGCGCCGGTTTAGGCGCACAAAACGGCCCCCCACGTGTGCCACCGCACGTGGGGGTCCGTTTTTCATCGCCGGGGCCGCCCAATACCCCGGCGGCGGCTGCCAGTTAGCCGGTGGCCGTCACCCCCCGGCCGGCAGCACGTCGAGGAAGCACCGTCGGCCAGTGCGCCAGCGCCGCGGTCGCCGCGTACCAGGCCACCGCACCGGAGGCGACGGCGAACCAGCCGCCCACCTTGGTGAGCCCGTCGTTGTCGGCGAACTGGGCGATGGCCATCAGCACCAGTGCCACGAAGAACAACCCGTAGGTCGCCTGCCCGAGTTGGTCCCCTCCCGCGAGGGTCAGGGACAGTGCCACGAGGGCGAACAACAGCAGGAACAGCCCGGCCGCGTTGGCGGATCCGGCGTCGGAGACGGCCCAGGTGAACCACAGCGCACCGAGCGCCGCGAAAGCCGTGCCGTTGGCGGTGTCGTGGTCGCGGAAGGCCAGCAGGCCCGCGACGAAGAGGGCAACTCCGCCCACGTAATGGGCGATTGATACGGCGTCAGCGGCCGTCACACCGTCGATCACGTCGGTGTGGCCGAGTCCGAACGCCAGGAGGGTGATCCCGAGGGCGAGTCGGCCGACGATAGTGGTGGTTGCTCCCGCGGAGACGTCGTTGTCCACGGCGGGCTCCCTTCATGCTGTGCAGTTGCGCGGTGAGCGATATATGCCCTTCACAAAGGCACAAACACCTCTACGCGCCAGTAGATTTACGCACCGCTCAAGGGAGTTCGAAGGACCAGCTGGCCCTTCCCACCTGGGATATCACGAGGGCCAACGGCGCGTTACGGAATCACAACGACGGGCCGCTTCGCGCGCTTCGCGAGCCGCCCCGCGACGGATCCGAAGATGCGCCCCACGATCCCATGGGTCGACCCGACGACGATCGCGTCCGCCTCGTACTCCCGCCCGACCTCTTCGAGTTCATGGCAGATGTCGCCGCCGCGCTCGACGAGGATCCAGGGCACCTCGGCGAGATAGTCGGCGCAGGCGAGCTCCAGGCCGAGCACCTCGGTGCGATGGTCGGGGACGTCCACGAAGACCGGCGGCTCGCAGCCCGCCCACACGGTGGTGGGCAGCCGGTTGGCGACATGGACGATGATCAGGGCCGAGCCGGAGCGGTGGGCCATGCCGATGGCGTACGCCAGGGCGCGTTCACTGGACGTGGAGCCGTCGAAGCCGACCACTACGCCGTGCTTGAAGGCGGGGTCGCAGGAATGACGTGGCTCTTCGGCCGCCAGGGGCTCGGCCGCCGTGGGATCGGCGACGGGCCGCTTGCGGTCCGCGGGTTCGAAGAATTCGTGACCGGCCATGGCTGTCTCGGCGTTGTGATCCTTATTGGGAGGGACGACCGTGTGCGGCGGAGCTGTGTCCGGGAATCATCTTCCCAACCCCATACCCCCAAGGGTACGGCGGCACGCCTCCTTAGCCCAGATCCCGCCCCCAGGACGTGGGGGTTCCAGGGAGCATGCACGAGGGGACGCCCGTAACGCAATGGTTGCTGCGCTGTACAGGCGGTTTGCACAGGATTCACGCGCCCGTACGCCCCGCATGGCCGCCCGCGCAGTGACCGACCGCTCGAACAGGCGTTGAACCGGTACCCCCACGCCCCAGGGAGCACCGCATGTCCGGACACCGCCCGCCCTCCGAGGAATCCGCCACGGACGTGGTCCGCTGGGCGGCCTTCAGTTGCGTTCTCGTCCCGGTGGTCCTTGTCTGGTACGGCAGCTCGCTCGCCGGCGCCGCGGGCACCGCCCTCGGTCTCGCCGCCGTCACCGCCGTGTGCCGGATCCTGCTGCGCCAGTCGGAACGCGGTGCGGCCCGCTTGCTCGCCGAGGAACACGCACCTCATCGTGGCCGTCGTCACAGGACCGGCACCGGGTCCCACCGAGGCGGTCGTCACACTGGGGGAAACTCACCGGTCGCTTGACCGGTTTCCGCGCACGGACCCGTATCTTTTCAGCCAACTTCCGGCCACCGTGCATCCGTTGCCCTCACCACCCCCCACCCCCCGTTCGACCTGCACGGAAAGGGTCTCCAAGGGCCCCCGCACCCTACGTGGATTGGCCACTACGACGAGGCGCACTTCCCTGCACGGCCCACGAGTGCAACGCTTCGTGATCGAATGCTTCACGCCAAGTTGCCATGTCGACATTGTGCCGGTTGCCGAACTGGTCACCCCGGCACCACGGGACACAGTAGATTCGATCTTGACGTCTTACGGCGGGGGACTCGTGCAGGACCGAGGGGAAACGTGCAGGAGCGACACAACCGAGGAGCCGCGACCACCGAGGGGGGCTTAGCAGTATGAGCCACGACTCCACTGCCGCGCCGGAAGCCGCGGCCCGGAAACTCTCCGGGCGACGCCGCAAGGAGATCGTCGCGGTGCTGCTGTTCAGCGGCGGCCCCATCTTCGAGAGTTCCATACCGCTGTCGGTGTTCGGGATCGACCGCCAGGACGCCGGCGTGCCGCGCTACCGCTTGCTGGTGTGCGGCGGCGAGGAAGGCCCGCTGCGGACCACAGGGGGCCTGGAACTCACCGCGCCACATGGCCTGGAGGCGATCTCACGGGCGGGCACGGTCGTCGTGCCGGCCTGGCGTTCGATCACCTCGCCGCCGCCGGAGGAGGCGCTCGACGCACTGCGCCGGGCGCACGAGGAAGGCGCCCGTATCGTCGGGCTGTGCACCGGCGCCTTCGTGCTGGCCGCGGCGGGCCTGCTGGACGGCCGACCCGCGACGACACACTGGATGTACGCACCGACGCTGGCCAAGCGCTATCCGTCGGTGCATGTGGATCCGAGAGAACTCTTCGTCGACGACGGAGACGTCCTCACATCGGCCGGTACGGCGGCCGGAATCGACCTCTGTCTCCACATCGTGCGGACGGACCACGGCAACGAGGCGGCCGGTGCGCTGGCCCGTCGCCTGGTGGTCCCCCCGCGCCGGTCGGGCGGCCAGGAGCGCTACCTCGACAGGTCTTTACCTGAGGAGATCGGCGCCGACCCGCTCGCCGAGGTCGTCGCCTGGGCGCTGGAGCACCTCCACGAGCAGTTCGACGTGGAGACGCTGGCAGCGAGGGCGTACATGTCACGCCGTACCTTCGACCGCCGCTTCCGCTCGCTGACGGGCTCGGCCCCGCTCCAGTGGCTGATCACGCAGCGGGTGCTCCAGGCCCAGCGTCTCCTGGAGACGTCGGACTACTCGGTGGACGAGGTCGCGGGGCGCTGCGGCTTCCGCTCGCCGGTGGCGCTGCGCGGGCACTTCCGCCGCCAGCTGGGCTCGTCTCCGGCGGCGTACCGCGCGGCGTACCGGGCGCGGCGTCCGCAGGGCGACCGGCCGAGCGACAGTGACGGAGCGGCGGGCCCGGTGGGTCCGGCGCCGGTTCTCCACCCGGAGGGCGGTCCGGTCCCGCTCCAGACCCGTCGTACGGCGGCGGCGAGCGCGGTGGGTTCGGGACCTCAGCTGTCGGCGAGTCTGCCGGGGCAGCGGAGCGGATCGTAGGAACGACGCGGCGCGTGTGACGCCGGACGGGTGCTTCGGCCCGTCCGGCGTTCAGCCGTGGGCAGCCGCAGGTCGCTGTGGCACCGGGCCTCCCATAATCGGGCGCCAGCCTTAGGGTGGTCGCATGAACGATCGCATGGTGTGGATCGACTGCGAGATGACCGGCCTCTCGCTGTCCGACGACGCGCTCATCGAGGTTGCCGCCCTCGTCACCGACTCCGAGCTGAACGTACTCGGCGAAGGAGTGGACATCGTCATCCGGCCGCCGGACCGGGCGCTGGAGACGATGCCGGAGGTGGTGCGTCAGATGCACACCGCGTCCGGGCTCCTCGACGAGCTCGCCGGCGGCACGACGCTGGCCGACGCCGAGGCGCAGGTCCTCGCCTACATCCGGGAGCACGTCAAGGAGGCCGGCAAGGCCCCTCTGTGCGGCAACTCCGTGGGCACGGACCGCGGCTTCCTGCTCCGGGACATGCCGACCCTTGAGGACTACCTCCACTACCGGATCGTCGATGTCTCCTCGGTGAAGGAGCTGGCCCGGCGCTGGTATCCGCGGGCGTACTTCAACAGCCCCGAGAAGAACGGCAACCACCGCGCGCTCGCGGACATCCGTGAGTCCATCGCGGAGCTGCGCTACTACCGCGAGGCCATCTTCGTCCCCCAGCCCGGCCCCGACTCGGACACCGCGCGTTCGATCGCCTCGAAGCACGTCCTGCCTGCTCAGTAGGGGCGTGCGTGGCCGTTTGAGGGTGCTGCACGCGGCGCCGTAAAAGCCGTGCGCGAGCACCCCTTCGGACCCTGTACACTTTTTCTCGGCCGGGGGAAACCACGAAGGCGGAACGCCGGTCATGGTGGGTGTAGCTCAGCTGGTAGAGCACCTGGTTGTGGTCCAGGATGCCGCGGGTTCGAGTCCCGTCACTCACCCTTAGGGATCAAGGTCTGACCTGTATGTTTGGGTCAGGCCTTGGTCTGTTTCTGGGTTTTGGGAACATCACGGGAACCGATCATGGGATTTGGGCCGTAGCCTCCCTGCATGGCGAGCATCGTTGAACGCCCCAAGAAGGGCGGCGACATCACCTATCAGGTGAAGTGGCGCCAAGACGGCGCATGGCAGACGGAGAACTTCGGCGGCGAGGGCGGCGCCGCCCAAGCCGAGCAGTTCAAGGGCCTCGTCGAGGCGCACGGCAACAGGTGGCCGCACGGCTGGATCCGCGGCAAGGGGTTCGTCGAGCCCGAGAAACACCCCGACGACGCGCCGTTCCTAGCGTGGGCGCACCGCTACGTCGACCGTCTGACCGGTGTCACGTCGCGCACCAAGTCGGACTATCACCGTGACATCGACAACCACTTCGCCGGCCTGCTGCACCCAGGGCCGGACGGCGTGGACCGGCGCTACGGTGGCCTCGTCCACACACTCCGGGATGGGAGCTTCAACCCCGCGACTGTCTGCACTGTCACCGAGGACGATGTCCAGGACTGGGTGCGGGTGAACGAGGAAGGCGTACGGGACCCGCACCACCCGGGCCAGTGGCTCATACGGAAGGCGAGTCCGAAGAGCATCCGCAACTGGCACGGCCTGATGTTCTGCGTCTTCCAGGCCGCCGTGGACGCGCCGCAGCCTCTCCGCGTCAGCAACCCCTGCGCGAAGACCAAGCTGCCTCGCACGGACGACCAGATCGAGGAGGAGATGTGCTTCCTCGAGCAGGACGAGTACGCCCTGATCGCCCGCGAGCTACGGGTGATCGACACTCACGCCGCCGACCTGTGCGACTTCCTCGTGGGGACCGGCCTGCGCTGGGGTGAGATCACGGCGCTACAGGTACGGGACGTGAACTCCCGCCGCAAAACGATCAGCATCCAGCGCGCCTGGAAGCGCCAGGAGGACAACACCTTCGCCGTAGGCCCGCCCAAGACAAAGAAGGCACGGCGCACCCTGGCGCTGTCGGCTGGCCAGATGGAGCTGCTGCGGCACCACATGCTCGGCCGCAGGCCCGAGGACTGGATCTTCCGGGGTGCCAACGGGGCGGCCTGGCGCCACAGCAACTTCTACAACCGCAAGTGGAAGCGGGCGCTGGCGGAGGCGATCAAGAAGGGGCTGACGAAGCGGCCACGGCTGCACGACCTGCGACACACGCATGTGTCGTGGCTGATCGGTGCGAACATCCCGCTGCCCGCGATCCAGGTTCGACTGGGACACGAGTCGATCACCACGACAGTGGACCGGTACGGGCACCTGGTGCGGGCCCTCGACGGCGAGATCACCGCCGCCGTCGAGGCCGCCATGGTCCTCCCGCAGCCGCGGAATCACCTGCAACGCGTGGTGTAGGGGTCAGGTTCCGGGCTGTGGCGGCTGGGGTCCTGGCCTCCACTGCCCGGAGGCGAACGCATTGTTCAGCAGGGCGGAGAGTGCGTGCGCGGCATTGTCGGAGATGTGCTCGCGCGCGACGGCCAGCGTGATCACGCTTCCTTCCTCGATCGCATAAACGCTTTGGCCTCTGGGAAGCAGAGTGGCGTCGACCCGCTCTACGTTGATCGTGGGTATCGGTCGTACCTGCTCAGGCATCGGGACCTCCTTGACGTTGTGGCATGGCTCTACACGGAAAGTGGGAGCGCTGGCGGCGTGAGGAGCGGGGAACCGGAGCCCTCAGGGGTGGGCCACCCTCGGCGTTCGTACCAGCACTGGAGCCACAGGCCGTCGCCTGCGATCCGGTCAAGCAGTGCGTTCATGGCGTCGCGCATGTCGCGTGTGCAGGATCCTTCGCGGATCAGCCAGGCGACGCTGCCCTCCTCCTCGACGGGCATGACGGTCCGGCGCTGCGGCATGACCGCTGCAGGAACGATTTCCCAGCGGGACGCCGCGACGCCGAGTCCCTCCGCCGGCTCATTCATGTGGCCCGTCTCCACCCACCCGGGTCGCCACAGTCCGTTACCGACCTGATGTCTCGTTACCCAGTTGAGGTCCCACACCAGTTCGGTGCGGACATGCAGCGGATGCAGGTAGACGTCGACGATTCCGCCCGGTCTGTCCTTGGCGCGGAGGAGCTCGCCCGACGGCAGCTGCCCGAACTGGTCTATGTGGTACACGGTTGACGTGTACTGGTCTGACATGTCGCCCCCTGTCACCATGCTGCGGCAGGTGCGTCAGACCGCGGACGCAGCACGGGTACCAATGGTCACTTCCACCCCCCCAGGCGGAAGGCCATTAGACACCGAGGAATACATTCAGCCAATAGCCGAAACACACTGAGTAACCGGCCGCGTGACCGGTTCTCCTCAAGTGGCCGCAGCGGCACGGAAGTTGAGGAGTGAAGGTTCTCCGGCCTAGTCGCGCTTGAGCCTCCGCCACGACTGCATGAGGGCCATGACCCGGTCCTGGTCCTCGGCATCCATGTCCTGGAACTCATGGACCAGCGTCCGCACCTTGCCGTCCTGGGACCATACGGTGTCGATCCCGAGGAACTGGCTACCGGCAGACTCCTGGACCAGACCAAGGGGGAGCCGGAAGCCGGCCGCGAGGGCGCGCAGCTGCGGCAGGGTCGGAGTCTTGACCCCTGCCGCACCCTTCATCAGGAGGTCCAGCGTGGTGCGCTTGTACTGCGGACCGGCGTCCGGATCCTCCGGATCGATGCACGAGTCGACCAGCTCGCGGATGCTCATGCCGAGCTCCCCCTTGCGGTTGCGCAAGAGATCGGACAGGTCTGTCCGACTCGCCGTCTGCTCGGCCGTCATCATCCTCTTCTCCTGATCCCTATGGGCCACACGGCGCCCATGTGACTAGTGGTACGCGCGCGCCATATGCGCTGTTCAAACGCGTACGGCGATCAACCCCTTGGGCACAGTGTCCAGGTTCGTGGACGGTTTTCGCCAGTCCGCGCCGCCAGCTTGACCAAATCCACACGGACAGCTTGTCCGGAAATCTGGACAGGATGCCCGCCTTTCTGGCACGGTAGGGGCCTGTCCGGATTTTCGGTCAAGTTGTCCGCGAGGTATGCCCATGACTTCTCCACCCCGATACCGGCTGCTCAAGCCCCATCTCCTACGTGAGCTGATGGAGCGAACCGGGACCGGGGCAGCCATCAGCGGCCGCGAATTGGCTGCGGCGGTGGACGTCCCCAGTAGCACCATCGACGCCCTCCTCAACGGCGTAACCAAGACACAGCCTGCCGACGTGGCCGAACGGATTGTCCGCGTAATCGGTGTGGACCTGCTGATTCTGTGGGCCCCCACCGGCCGAGCCGTTCCGGCCCCGGCCGAGGACCAGCCGATGGTCACAGCCCGTGCAGCGGTGTCGGCATGAGGCGCCGCCTGCAGTACCCCGCAGCTGCCGAGGAGCTCGGCATCGAGGAGTCCTGGCTGCGCCGGCACATCAAGCGTCTCCCGCACACGAAACTCGGCCGGACCGTCTACTTCACGGACGCCGACCTCGAGCGCATCGACGCCTTGTTCCACCACGAGCCGAGCACGGGACCGCTGGCCGCAGTTGTCGCGTCCGCCCCGATCTCTGGCTCCCACCCGCTCAGCAACCTGCGGCCGCTGCCCGGGCGCAGCAGGCATCTCGCCCGCACCTGACGGCGCAGCAAACGGGGCCGCCCCGGACCTTGCCCGTCCGTAACGACCCCGCTCGAGACGTCACCTCACATCAACCAACCTGAAGCGAGGCCAACGTGGATCAGGCTACCCAGGCCACCACGCCCACCGCACCAACCTACGCGGGAGACGAGACCTTCGCGCATGCCGCGGCCGTCGCCGCCAGCGTGGTCGACCCCCTCCCCAGCGACACGCGCCCCAGCTCGGTACGCGTCGAGCCGATCCTTCCAAGCGGCTGGGCCGTCACGATCATCTTCCTCTCCCACCAGGCCGCCGGCCTATACGCAGTCGCCGCCCACGTCGACGCCCCGATCACCCGCGCGGTGCACGGCGAGGAGATCCACCTCGAGGTGTACGCCCGCGTCCTGGAGGTCGACATCCGCGCGGCCGTCCTGGTCACACCGACGCAGCTCGCCCAGCTCGAGGGAGAGCCCGCCCCGTTGGAGACGCAGCCCGAGCGCGCGACCGACGTGTCCGCCGCACCGGTGCCGCTCGGCTCCAGCGTCCTGGCCAAAGTTCCCGCCGTCACGCCCGTCGAGGTTCCCGGCGGTGAGCAGTGAGCCAGGACCCGCGGCACGTTCCGCACAAGCTGCACTCCGCCCTGGAGATGGCGAACGCCATCCTCGATCTGCCTCTGACCCCGGGCCAGCGCGAGGCCCTGGCCCTCGAGCTCACCGGACCGGTCCGTGCCCTGATCGCCGAGGCCCTCGCCAACGCGGGCGATGAATCACCGGTCCGGTACGCGGTCGCTGACGCCGAACTCCACCCGGACGCCGAAGAGTTCGAGGTCTCGGAGTTCGCCGGATGCACCACGCGCGTCGGCCTGGACGCCGACCTCGACTCCCCGGCCGGCACCGTCGCCGCGAAGGCGCGCCGCCAACCGGACGTCACTGGTATCGAGATCCACGACGCCCTCACCATCGGCGTCAGCGTAGACCCGCAGTCCCTGGACGCCTGGCGCTGGTGGCTGCACTCGTTCCAGATCGACCCCGCCACCGTCGTCCTCGACGGCACCGTCGCCACCGCAACCGGCACGAAGGACGGCGCGACCGTTCACCTGCGCGGCGACAACGTGCCGGCGATGTACTCCGACAAGGGAGCCGCCCGGCTCACGCGCCTGATCGCACCGGCCCGCTCGTGAGCGGGACCGTGACCACCGCTGAGTGGCTGGCCTGCACCGGAATCGGCACTGGCGCCGGGGTCATCGTGCTCGGCCTGCTGAAGGCCCTGCTCGACAGCGACAGCCACCAGGGCGCCGAGAGCCACCTTCCACCGTGCGAGCCGCCGCCCGCGCTGCCCGCCCGCGCCCCGCAGCTGCGGGCCCGGCACGCCGCGCCGCCCCTCGTCGACGAGACCCAGCCCATCCGCTGCGTGCAGCCCCACCGTGCACGTCACGCCAGAGAGGCCGCCTGACCGTGGACCTGATCGAGACCGTCTACTTCGGCTGGAACGCGCTCGCGCACGCCGACGGCTGCGAGACCCCTGTGTGGGATGACGCCGAGGTGATGCACTCCGAGGGCATCCGCCCCGGCATCACCGGCGACGAGCACCATGCCTGCGCCCACGACATCTGCACGCACAGCGACTCATTCACCAGGGTCCAGCTGCGACTGCTGTGCCGTACGTGCGGCACGGTGCACACGATCTCCGGTGAGAGCCTCACCCACGTCCTGTCCCACACCTCGGTCACCGGCTGGGGCCAGCCCCCGCGCCGCATGGGCGAGGTGTGGCTGTGGCCCGGGCGCCCCGCCATCGCGGGCGGCGAGCCGCACCAGTTCCTCGTCACCCGCCAGCCGCAGACCGTCACCCGAGCGACGCTGTACGGGATCATCACCCGCTACCGCGACGCCTCGAGCACCCCGCGCTGGATCGCTGGCGCCGTGCCGGACGAGGACGGCGCGCACCAGGTGTCCATGCTGCGCTGGCGCCACGCCTCCCGCGGCCTGGCCGCGCTCGAGGACGCCGCCGCCTGGATCGCCGGGGCCGAGACCGCGCCGCAGCGCCCGCTGGTGGTGGCCGTCTGATGGCCGCCGAGCTGAAGCCCGTCGTCCACACCGCGCAACTTCGGCGCGTCTGCTGCAACCACAAGCCTGGTGGTCCGGCTATCCGGTCGACGGCCGGCGCCCATTGGGAGCTGTACCTCGTCGTCTACAACACGACCGACGAGTGGCCCGCCTACAAGTGGCCGAAGTCCCGCCGCCACCAGGTCCCCACCCCCGACGAGCGCACCGCCGCCCTCACCGAGCTCGGCTACGCGCCGGCGCCGGACGCCGAGTGGGAGTGGCAGGAGAGCCAGACGCCCGACTACCACGGGCACCCGTCCGCGGTGTCGCTCTTCGGCACGGTCAACATCGTCCCGCTCGAGCAGGCCAAGTCCGCCGAGGACGGTGACGTCTGATGCCAGCCGAGTGCCTGCTGCTGGCTGCCGGGTTCACCATGGCGGTCGCCATGGTGACCTGGGCTGCACTGATCGGTCCGGGCGGTGACCGGTGAAGGAGCCCCGCTACGACGTGATCCTGCGCGTCCTCCGCAGCCCGCAGCCCGTACGGCCGCTGCTGGCTTACGAGTTGCGCGGTCCGGTCGTGCAGCTGCTCGCGTCGGGCACGACGGATCCGACCTGGCAGGCCCCGCCCGGACTGCTGGCCACGGCGATCGAGCAGGCCCTGATCGTGTCCGAGGAGAAGGCCATCCCCAGCCGCGCCAAGCAGCTGGAGACGCCGGCCACTCCTCACGCCCTGATCCTCACCCCGGCCGGGCCGGACTACCTGTGTGCCTGCCAGTGCGGAAGGGCGATCGGCCGCACCCCCAAGGGGCGGTCCGTCGACGGCCTGGTCGGCCTCTGGGAGCAGCACGCCCTGGAGGCCGACCCCGACGTCGCCTGGGCCGACGCCCTCACCTCCCTCCCCACTCCTGTGATCGGAGCGTCATGACCGACACCACCTCCAGCCCGGCCACCACGCCGCCGACTCCGGAGCAGATCGAGGCCGCAGCCCGCATCCTGATGCGGGCCTGGGCCCCCGGGACCCTCCTGCCGGGCGACCGTGGATACGACACCGCCGACGACGGCACCGACCCGGACGAATACTGCGGCTGCGGCGGCACCGACGAGGACGGCGAGTCCCTCGGCTGCAACTGCGGGAACGGCTGCGTCTGCGACAGCTGTGACTACTACCGCTACGCCCGGAACAAGCGGTGCTCAGTAAAGGACTGCGGCAAGACGCCTGCCTTCCGCGTGGTGCGCTTCGGCCTGGTCGACCAGCACGTCCAGGAGCCCACCGAGAAGGGCGCTGTCTGCCCGCACCCGGAGGGCGCCGACCACTTCTGCACGGCCGACACCGTGTACGTCGAGGCCGGGCCGATGGTCCAGGAGTTCAGCCACGAGCCGGCGTGCAGCGTCGCCCACGCTGTCCAGCTACGCGACAGCCAGCGCCAGAACAGCCAGCAGTACGGCCGCGGCGAGCGCGACCACTACCGCATCGAGGCCTGGACCTACACCCCGCACTCCGGCGAACTCCCTGCCCCGCTCCCGGCACTGCGCGAGCAGACCCGTGCCGCGAGCGACAGCACGCGCTTCGCGATCCAGCGACACGCCAAGCACAACGACCCCGGCTACTGGCTGAGCTCGATCCGCCGGCATCTCGCGGTCGCCGCATGGAACGCCCGGCTGGAGATCGAGCGCCCCGACGAGGACGACGACTTCGACGTCGAGCGGCCCGGGCCGGTGCAGGAGGAGCCCGAGCCGGACTGGCCGGACGAGCTGTAGTGAACGGCTCTCATCGGCCGGCGTGCGAGTGGCGCGCGTCAACCCCCCACAGCCTCACCTATGCGCGCCTCTACCCGTCCGGCTGGTGGTGCGCCCGGCACGCCCCCCTACACGTGGCCGACCCGCCAGCAGCCCCGCCCCGACCAGTCCACCCAGGCCGCTGCCCCACCAGCACCGCGCACCGACAAGGACCTGACGCCATGAGCGCACCGGCCACACCCCGCACTCCCACACCGTCCGACCTAGCCCGTCGCCCCAGGCCGGCCTCCCCTTCCCAGGACGCCGTGCCCGGCGCGACGGCCACGCCGACGCCGCCGCCCGCACGGCCGTACGAGCGGCGGCAGCTGTCCGCCGAGGAGGCCGTCGCCCCCGGGAAGCTGAAGCAGAAGGAGCAGTTCCGGCGCATCTTCCTCCTCGCGCTGAGGCGTAGCCACATGCACCCGCACTCGCGTCTGGTGGGGCACGACCTGATGTGGCGTGCCAACCACGCCACCGGGCGGATCCTCGCCGTTGCTCAGCCCACCGTCGAGCAACTCGCCAGCGCCACCGGCCTGACCACCGGGCAAGTCGAAGTCGCGCTCGCCAACCTGCACTCCCGTGGCTGGCTCCACTACCGCCGTCGGCAGGCAGAGGCGCGGGCTGACCGACCCGCGTACAGCCTCGCCATCCCCGCCGGGGTGCTCGAGGAAGTCCGCGCCCTGCGCCCCAACCGCCCCGCCCGCTAGCCGCACAGACCGGCGGCCGCCTCCCCCGGGGCGCCCCCAGCCCTGCGGCCGCCACCCGGGTCCCGCCCGTCTCCCCCTGCGGGCGGGACCCGGCCCCCAACCACCAGCGTCCACAAGGAACTCCATGGACATCGTGCGCACCACACCCAGCCAGATCTTCCACGTCACCGGCGCCGGGGCAGGCGTCAACTTCAACAGCAGGTGCGGCCACGGAGATCCCGTCCTCTCCCTGCATCTGTTCAGCAGCGGCCTCGACAAGGTCGACGACATCGGAGTCCTGCTCCCCTCGTGCATCGCGCCCGACCTCTTCGGCATGGCCCTCGCCTACGTCGAGGCCAGCACCAGTCCGGAGGACGCCGCGGAGTTCATCGACGGCATGTTCGCGCGCAAGGCCGAGTCGCTCTTGGCGCTGAATGCCCGCCGCACCGTCTATGAATCGCGCGGCCCGGCTTGCTGCACAGCCGCAGCTCTCACCCGTGGCAGGGACCACACCTGCGGGCGTACGTCGTGAGCCGCTTCCTCGGTCTCCTCGCCATGGCTCTGACCGTCGCCGCCCTGGTCACCGCCTGCACCACCCGCTGACCCCGAAGGAATCTGATGTCCGCCGCCGCGCTCGCAGCCACCCTGGCTGCACCGCACGCCCAGCCGCAGTCCGCGGCCGCTGGCGTGCGCCCGCGCGAGGGCGGCACGACTGTCCGCGTTCCCCTGCGCCTGGTCGTAGGTGCTCAGTACCCCGATGTGGCCCTGAGCGTCTACGTCAAGATCGCAGCCTTGGCCCTCCGCCCGGAGGGCTGCACCGCTCGCGTCTCCACCCTCGCTGTCTACCTCGGCATGTCCAAGTCCGCTGTCGAGCGCGGCCTCAAGCCGCTGCGCAACCCGGACACGGTCGACGGCCTGGTGGAGATTCCGACGGTCCGCCGTACGCAGCGCGGAGGGAAGGGCGAGTCCGCGCACCGCGTCACTCGCCCCCTCGCCGAGGGCGAGTTGTGGGTGCGGATTCCCGTGCGTGCGGCCGAGTCTCTCGCGCCGCGGCTGCTGCGGCTGTACGCGCTCCTCGCTTACTCCACCGCCCGCGGTATCCCCGTCACCGCGGCCGAGCTCGGGGAGATGCTGCGCCACCACACCGGCAAGCGCGCCGGCGAACACCTCGGCGAGCGGCAGGCCCGCCGCCTGGTCGACGAGCTCGCGCTGACGGGCTGGCTCACGGTGCACCGTCGCGAGGGCGCCCACGGCCGTCACGCCTACGAGACCCACCGGCACCCGCTCCACGCCGTCCCGGCCGTGCCCAAGGCGGCGGCTCTCGAGGACCAGGCGCCCGAGCAACTCCCGTTGTGGGGGGCGGAGTCTGCGGTCATTCATGACGGATCGGGTTCGGATCTTGATGGTGGTTCCCTCGCGTCTAAGGAAGACCACCTGACTGACCGACTTGATGATTCGCCTACCGACGTGGGGGTTTCCCGCCGTAGGCGAGTGACCGTGAGTACCCCCGCCACGCCCGCCAGTGATCTCGCCGGGGGTACGTTCGGGCCGGGCACCTCTCGCGCTGCGCGCGGGAACCACCCCGCCAGCCGCGCGCCGTACACCGGGCCGGAGCTGCGCTGGACGCGCCGCATCCACGACAGCCTCGCCCCCGTCCGACACCTCCTCGATGGTGTCGGCCCGTTCCTCTTGCGCCGGGTGGCCCGCGAGATCGGCCGCCAGCTCGACGACGCCACGCGCACCCTCGTGACCCCGGAGCGCATCGCTGCCCGGATCGCCGCCCGCTACCGCGACGCCCGCCGCATCGAGGACGTCGGCGCGTGGCTGCTGGCCGTGGCCGTCGTCCCGAAGGGCTGCGGGCAGCCGCTGTGCGAGGACGGCCGCACCTGGCCGACCGGCGCCCGGTGCGAGACCTGCGCGCACCAGCGGCAGATCACCAGCGAGCAGTGGCGCCGCGCCCGCGCATGGGACGAGCGGCCGGCCGCGCGCCGGGCCGAGGCCGCGCTGCCGAAGGCCACGTACCGGGAGCGGTCCGCGGTGTCCGACGCCGAGGTCCTGGCGGTCGCCGCCGCGTACGGGCTGACTGCCGCGCTGCACCGCTACGGCGTGCTCCACGCAGGTCCGGTGCTGCGCGCCCGATACGGCGAACTCCCGGGCCCGGTCGCTTCAGTCGCTGCGCCGGACCCGCACTTCACGGAGGAGGCGCTGATGCGCGACGACTACATGCCCGCCGAGTTCCGGACCGCGGTCGGTCGGGCCGGGCGCACCGGTGCGCTCACGATCGCCTGCCCTGCACCCGGCTGCCTCGCCGAGGAGGGGCAGCCCTGCACCACCCCGCGGGGCCGTCGACGGGCCGAACCTCACACGGCACGAACTGCCTCCGCCCAGACACGCGGAGAGGAGACCTGATCATGGCCACGACCCCACACCCCACCCGAGGTGTCACCACCTGCAACCGGTGTGGCGCGTCCATCCGCTGGGCATCGGGCCCGGACCGCGGGCAGCGCACCCCGCTCAACGCGCTGCCCTCCCCTGCCGGGAACCTGGCCGCCCGGTCCAACGGTCTCGGCGGCCTGGTCGTGCGCCGACTCGACGTCGAAGAGCCGGAGCCGGTGGACGCGTTGCTCGAGTGGAAGGCGATCGCGCACTGGTCCAGCTGCACCGGTGGCAACAGCCAGCAGCAGGCCCCGGCCCCGCAGGCACCGAGGGCACGGCCCGGGCGGCGCAGGCCGGCCGTCCAGCCCCCGCTGTGGGGGCAGCGGTGACAACGATCATGCAGCCGGGCGACGCCTGGCAGACGCACGCCGCGTGCGGCAGCGCCGACACCGACTCCTTCTTCACTGCCGACCCCACCACAGCCAGGGAGTTCTGCGGTGGCTGCCTCGTACAGCCGGAGTGCCTGTACGACGCCCTCGACGCCGACGCCCCCAACGGCATCTGGGGTGGCCGTACCCTCAAAGAACGCCGCGCACTGCCCGTCCTCCCCTCCAGCAGGACGAAGGCACTCGCCATCCTGCGCGAACTCCTCGACGGCTCCGGCACCACGCCCGTGCCCGCCGAAGCAACCGCCTCCACCGACACCACCACCCAGCCGGAGGCGCTCGTGCTCGTGCCCGGGCCTGGCGGCCGGTACACGCCCGAGCAGCGCGCCGAGTACGAGCGGCGCACAGTCGAACTCCTCAAGGCCGGGGCCTCGTACAGCGAGATCAAGAGGCAGGTCGGGATCAGCGCGCCGACCATCGCCCGCGTCCGCAAGGAGGCGGGGCTCGGGCCGTCCGGACTGACCGGCGGCCATCCTGCACGGACGAAGGCCGAAGCCCTCGCTGCGGGGATCGAGCCGTACGGCGACGGGCATGCCCGCTGGACCGGACCGATGGCCGGCCGCATGCCCCAACTCTCGGCTGAGAGCCGCCAGCTCAACGCCCGTCACGTCGCGTTCGAGCTGCACCACGGCCGTCCGCCCGTCGGCCGCGTGCGCAGCAACTGCGGCGTGACGACATGCATGGCCGGCGCCCACCTCATCGACACCGTGCTGGGCGACACCCCGGTAGCAGAGGAGGAGCCCGTGACGGTCCAGGCCCTCAAGGACCTGCTCGCCGAGATCGACGAGCAAGGCGGCCCGCAAGCCGCCCGCGACAACCGCCTCCACCTCCCCAGCGAAAGGACGCCCGAGCTCATGACCACAGCCACCGCGCCGAGCCCAGCCCCTTCCACAGCCGACGATGCACCGCCGACGGCCACCGCGGAGGAGCACCTCGAGCCGCTGCCGCAGGCCACGGCTGAGGCCCTGCCCGTAGACGCCCTCCTCAAGTGGGGCGACGAGCACCCCGACCCGGACGTCCAGGACCAAGCCGCGCGTGCCCGCGCTGCCCTCGCCAGCCTTCGTACGCGATACGCCGCGAACCAGGAGCTGACCGAGATCGCGTCTGAGATCGAGCAGTTGGAGAAGCAGCTCGCCGAACTCCGGGCCCGCGAAGCCGTACTGACGCCTGCGAGGAAGAAGCCCGCGACTAGGTCGAAGACGAAGCAGAAGGCCAGGCCGAGCGCTCGCGGACACGACACCGCCTCAGTCCGAGTGTGGGCTGCCGCCAATGGTGTCGACTGCCCGCGCTTCGGCAGGATCCCGGGGCCCGTCCTCGACGCGTGGCAGAAGGCGACCGGCCAGACGGGCGGCGCCTCGTCGTGAGCGCGCCCGTCCAGTGCCCAATGTGCCACCAGCCGACCCGGTCCGCCGCCGCAAAGAAGCGCGGCGGGATCGGCGGCCGCTGCTGGCGCAAGCTCGCCCCCGCCCAGCGCGCCGCGATCCGCCAGGACCCGGCCCGCTTCCGCGCGATCCTCGCCCGCCCCATCCCCGTGGCCGATGACCAACTCCCCCTGGATGAACAGGAGATCAGCAAGTGACCGCCACCCGGTACCGCAAGAAGCCCGTCGAGGTCGACACCATCCAGTGGACCGGCACCAACGAGGCCGACGTCCAGGCCTTCGCCTGCGGGCCCAGCCGCTTCTACGCCCTCGCCGAAGAGGACCGTGTCGGATGCGACGACCCCGAAGCAACGGCCGCCGTCTTCGACACTCTGCACTCGACGTGGATCCTCGTGTACACCGGCCAGCACATCGTGCGCGGCGTGAAGGGCGAGTACTACCCGATCGCGGAGGACGCGCTCGCCGAGACGTACGAGCCCGCTGAGGCCTCGGCCGACGCCCTCACGCTGCTGCTGCACGAGGTCCGCGCCGAGCGCGGCCGCCAGGACCAGCGCTGGGGTGAGCAGAACCACCTCGACGGCACAGGTCCCGACGTGGAGCTCCTCCCCGGCTGGCCGGCCCGAGACCTCGCCAGCGCCGCCCAGAACATCTGCCAGCGCTACGCCCAGATGGGCATCGTCACGTGGCGGGACATCTTCGGCGAGGAAGTGTGCGAGGCACTCGCCGAGTCCGACCCGGCCCGGCTGCGCGCCGAGCTCGTGCAAGCCGTCTCCGTCGGCGTCGCCTGGATCCAGGCCATCGACCGGCGCTCCCGGCAGGGGCAGCCGTCGTGATCATCATTGAATCGGCCGACGCCTTCGTCGCCCTGTACGACGCCGTGCTCCTCTGGGCCCGCATCCTCGGCGCCGCCGCCGCGTTCGTGCTCTGCGTCGTCGCCTACGCGATCGGCCCGCTCGTCGCACCCGCCGCCCGCACCGTACGCCACGCCCCGTCCTGGGCGCGTGGCGCGGTCCGTGCGCGGCGCCTCGCCCGCCGGCGGACGCGGCCGCAGGACTACCGGGAGGCAGCGTGATCGCCGCTATCGCCGGGGCTGCCTGCCCGCTCCTCTACCTGCTCGCCGTCCTCGGTCTGCTCATCCTCATCCACCGCAACCGCCGGAGGAATCCGTGACCCCGCACCGCCGTTACCAACACGGCGCCACCGTCGGCGCCGTCCTCCTCGCTGCCACCGCTACCGGTGCCGGCCTGTACGGGATGTACGTGCCCGCTGTGGTCTTCGGGTTCGGCGTCCTGGTCCTCACCGAGGCTGCCTTCCGCGAGCACCGCCGCCATCAGCGCCTGGTGCTCGAGCACGACTGGGCCAGACGCCGCTCGCAGGGCGAGACCCCGCCCCCGCTCACCCCGTGCTGCCTCCTCGCCCGAGCGTCGAAGGGTGAGGCACACGACCACAAGTGCACCGACGTCTCCCAGTGGGCGCACCACGCTGAGCCCCACACTTCGGCTCCCGCAGCGCAGGACTGCGCCTCATGACCGAGACCACATGGCGAGCCGAGGATCACGAGGGACACGGCAGCCCCTGCGAGCACCGGCCCGACGGCTCCTGCGCCGGACCGGCCGACACCTGCCATTCCATGGACGTCGACGGCCAGACCATCCGCGTGCGCGGGCACGGTGACATGGACGAGGAGACCCACGCCGCACTCACCGACCTCGTCCGGGTCGCCACCCGCCGCTTCGCCGAAGACCAGGCCACGATCGTCCAGCAGGTCAACGACCTACGCGGCGCCTGGCTCAGAGCAGGCCCACCACCGCTCGGCACCTCCATAGCCCGCTGGTGGGACGCCCGGCTCATCGAACTCCAGAACACCCTCCGACGCCCGGACGGCGCCAGGTCCCAGCCCGGCGATCCACCGCACGTGTCCATGGAGCAGTGGGTGCTCCAACTGGTCGGTGTCCTCGCCGACTTGGACCGCTGCCAGCACGGCCGCCACGAAGGCGACCCGTGCGGATCCTGCGGCGGCCTGTCCGCCGGCAACCCGTACGTCGGGCCCGGCCGGGTCATCGGCCACAACGTCTACGGCAACCCGATCGTCCTGCCCACCCGCAACAGCAAGACCGACCCCGCCGCCTGGCGGGCGACCAAGGAGAAGACCTCGTGAGCCAAGAACGCGACGCCCTGCTCGAGCGGGCCCGCACCCATATCAAGGCCGTCATGACGGAGATCAAGGACCAGCAGCCCGGACAACTCGCGCAACCCGCAGGCCTGTTCATGTCGGGCATGATCACCGGCCTGGCCGCGGGCGTGGAGATCCTCGGCGGCGGTACCGCGGAGCAGTCCCTGGAGACCGTGCACACGCGGCTGGCCGCGGCCATCGGCGAGGCCTACATCGCCGGCACTCTGCCCACCACGCCGCCAGCCACAGACACCGATGGGCAGCCCACCCGGGCTGAAGAGATCCGCGAACTCGCGGCAGCCATCAGTGGTCTGACCGCAGCGATCCGCGAGGACATCGCCGACCGGCAACCGCCGCCCGTCTGTAACGCACCCAACAGCATCGACACCCAGCACTGCGAGCTGGTCGCGGGCCACGAGGGACGGCACGTGCAGGGCATCAGCAGCTGGCCGAGGAAGGGCGACTGACCCATGCGCATCTACTACGACACCGAGTTCCTCGAGGACGGCAAGACCATCGAGCTGATCAGCATCGGCATGGTCGCCGAGGACGGCCGCGAGCTGTACGCCGTCAACGAGGACATCAGCAAAGACCCGCTCCACGAACGCATCTGCAAGCACCAGTGGCTGATGGAGAACGTCGTCCCCCACCTCCCGCTGGCCACCGGCAGCACGAAGAGCCACGGCCGCATGTCGATGTCCATGGCCTACCGAGGCTTCTTCAACCTCGACATGACGAGCAACGCCGTCATGCCGCTCAGGATGATCCGCAACGCGGTGCGTGACTTCGTCCTCGGCACTGACCCCGATCAGCTTCCGCACGTCGAGCTGTGGGCCTGGTACGGGGCGTACGACCACGTCGCCCTCGCGCAGCTCTTCGGCCGCATGATCAACCTGCCCGAAGGCATGCCGATGTGGACCAACGACCTGCGCCAGGAGTGCGCACGGCTCGGCAACCCGCCCTTGCCGGAGCAGCCCGACGGCGTACATAACGCTCTCGCCGACGCCCGTCACAACCTCGTCCGCGCCCAGGCCCTCGACGCACTCGCCGCGAAGGAGGGCTAGAGCCTTGACCATCGCTGTGGACTTCGACGGCGTGATCCACGCCTACAGCCGTGGCTGGGCAGACGGGACGATCTACGACCCGCCCATGCCCGGCGCCATCACCGGCCTGCGCCAGCTGATGGAGCAGGACGCCGTGTTCATCTTCACCACGCGCGAGCCCGAGCAGGTCATGACCTGGCTCCAGCACTACGACTTCGATGTCACCACCGACGAGCGGTGCAGCATCTGCTCACGGGGCAGCGAGCAGACCCCGGCGCCGGACTGCCGCGGCTGCAAGGGGAGCGGCCTGATCACCTTCTGGAACCCGCGCGGCCAGCTGCTGGCGACGAACCGCAAGCTCGCGGCCGTGGCGTACCTCGACGACAGGGCCGTGCACTTCACCAACTGGGACCAGGCGCTCACCGATCTGGCTCCGAGGGGGCACTGATCGTGGAGCCCGTCCCCGTCATGGTCTATAGGGAGGGCCTCGGCTGGCAGCCGCTCGGCCACATCGTCAGCACCGGCCAGCCCCCGTACGTGTGCGCTCCTCCCGACTGGCAGCGGGAGGTCGTCACCTGGGCCCGCCAGTACGGCAAGAGCGCCGGTGTCCTCACCGCCACCATCGAGGCCTCGCTCACCGGCATCCACACCCTCGTCGACTCCCTGTTCGCCAACCATCAGGCTCAACGCGACCGGCGGGTACGACGCCTCGCTGACGACCTCGGGCTCTGGCCCGAGACCGCACGCTCCCAGTTCGACGCGGTGGAGCGCGTCCTCGAGGCCGCCGGCGTCGGCGACGGCTACGGACGGCTCTCCCTCACCCAGCCCGTACGCCCGCCCGTCCCCCCGCCGGTCGTGCCCGAGCTCGTCCGCAGGTATCCCGACCCGTACGAACGGGCCGCCACCCCGTCCACCACCGGGTTCCCGCTCACTCTGTGCAGCGCGATCCCCCGACCCCGCACCAACTAACCATGGACCGCTGCGAGTTCACCGACCTCGATCAGTCGATGTGCGCGCACTGCCGACCGCCCGCCGAGCCCGAGCCCGAGCCACCCAAGCCGGTCTCGGCAGGGCGCTGGTTCCACGCCGTCTACCCCGGCACCTGCGCCGACTGCCGCGGCCCCTTCACCCCCGACACCCCGATCCGCATGCAGATCCCGGCCGGCTGGATCGCCGACTGCTGTGACACCCCCACCTGGTGACACCCGCCGGGCCCGGAACCCCGCACCGGCCCGGCACTGCCCCACCCGCACCACCCGAGGAGACACCCGGTGACCACCCCAACCACGCCCTGCGCCGCGACCACCTGCACCCGCACCCTGCTCGACACCGAACTCACCACCGGACAGACCCTGTGCTCCCCGTGCGTCG
Source organism: Streptomyces sp. NPDC046909 (assembly GCF_040644695.1). Classification (NCBI taxonomy): domain Bacteria; kingdom Bacillati; phylum Actinomycetota; class Actinomycetes; order Kitasatosporales; family Streptomycetaceae; genus Streptomyces; species Streptomyces sp. NPDC046909. Next base: position 269,420 of record NZ_JBEYXC010000008.1, read on the forward strand.
ACGTCATGGGCGTCTGGCTACGCGAACTCCCCCTGCAAGTCACCGTCCTCAAGGGCTCCCGCCAACGCGAGACCACCGGCGCCCGGACCGGAGGCCGCACGGTCCACCGCACCGCACCCCTGCCCGGCCGCGCCGACGTCCTCAACCTCCTCGGCCCCGCCGCCTGGACCGACCACATCACCGACCCCCACGGCGACGCCCGCGCCGACCAGCACGGCCAGCTCCCCATCGCCGGCGTCCTCATCCCCTGGATCCGCATCATCACCGAGGAACGCCGCTGGAACCCGCCCGTCTCCCTCGCCCCCGAGGACCTGGCACTGTGGCTCGCCCAGCCCAAGCCCCTCGCCTGGGCCTCCCGCCGCCCCTGGTCCGGCGACATGCGCGACGAGCTCCACGCGCTGATGCGCACCGTCCGCAGCACGACGAGCCTGCGCCCCCGACGTCGGCCAGTGCCTCAGCCGTGTCCACGCTGCGAGGACCTTGAGCTTGTCGCGACCGATCATCAGTTGTACGTCGAATGCAACGCCTGCCAGGGCTTGTTCACCCGCGAGGAACTCGCCCTCGCTGCCCGCATCACGGCCGCCGCTCTCGACGCTGGCGCGGCCTGATTGCAGCCACGAAGCGATCGCCCGGGCGGGCGACTCCGTTCCGTCCGGGGCAGCATCCGATCGGGTCAGTCCAGCATTCCCAGCTCGGTGTCCGGGCGGCAGTGCGGACACGGATCCACTCGATCCGCGAGCGCCTGACGGGCTTGCTCTCGCGTCGCTGCCTTCGACCGCTTGCCCGCCATGTGGCAACCGCCGACGTGCACGTAGACCGGCGGCGTCTCACGGTTGAGGCTCTGCTCGATCAGCCAGTCCGGCGTCGGCGGCCGGGCCGCGATGCCCCGCTGCTGCTCGGCCTCTCGCCGCTCAGCCGCTGCGATCTGGGTCCGTACTCGCTCCAGGGTGAGGGCGAGCCACGTCTCCAGGATCCGGAGTCTGGGCAGGTCGGGCGGCAGATCGGTCACGCCTTCAGCTTGCGCCAAAATTCGAACAAGGTTTCTACTGGCCTCATGGGCAGGTACAAGGTCGACCACCTCACCGACATCCAGGAGCGCATGCTCCGCGTCATCCGCGAGGCCATCGCAGACCACGGCGAGGCCCCCACCGTGCAGGAGATCGGCGCCGCCGTTGGCCTGCGCAGCCCCTCCTCAGTCCACTACCAACTCGTCGAGCTGGAGACGAAGGGCGCCATCGTCCGGGAGGCCGGCAGAGCCCGCGGGATCCGACTCGCATGACCCAGGAGCGCTACCACCTGACTCTGATCCTCGACGGGAAGCCGGCGCGGCACGGCTGGTGGGGCGACGAGACGGTTGCGCGCGGAAAGTTCACGCTGTGGGTGAGCGAGTGCAGCGGGAAGCCGGGCTCCAGCGTCACCCTCGTCGACGAGGAGACGGAAACGGTGGTGGCAAGCTGGCCCGACGCTACGTAGGTCAGGCGTCGGCGGCCGGAGCAGTGGGGCTGCGCCACTCCGGGTGATCCCTGATCCAGTCGCGATACGCCTTGTTGCCGTACACGCGAGCGTCAGCACTAGCGCTCGCTACGAACTCACCCCAGCCGGGTGTTCCGTGGAGGTTGTGCAGCGGGGCGTCCTCACGCAGCGCCCGGCGTTCCTCGGCCGCCGCCTCCTCGCGTGATCGGTACCAAGCGACCTCGAAGGTAGCGACATCCGGCCACCACTCATGCTGATCCGCATGCGAGGCCCAGCGCCCCATGGGGTTGCGGCCGATGCCGACATACATCAGGCGCCCGCTCGCATCACTGAGTCGATAGACGGCCGTCTCGCCGGCGTTCTTATCTCCCACTCGGGGGTGCGGCATCCGCCCCTGGATCTTGCGCTCCATCAGTTGGCTGGCCCTTCGATCGGTGGATGTCGGTCCTCTGCCCCTGCCGCGACTTCCGCTGACGGAAGTACGGCTCGATGACACGCCAGTCGAACAGGCGGATGCGGCCGATCTTCTTGGCCTGATCGATAGGTACGGGCCAGTCCGGATCTTCCTCGGCGAGCTGCCGGCATCGCTGCGCGCTGAGCCTCTTCAGCCCTGCCGCTTCGAGACGCGCGGGCATGTCCGCGAAGGAGATCAAGTCCGGGCCTCCCGTCTCATCGACTTCCTCCGGCGGGGAGTCGGGCATGACTCCATCCTTCCAACTTCCTTGTTTTAAAACAAGGAAGTTCGCTACTGTCGTTCTCGGCACAACGGAAAACCCCTCGGCCCACGCGGAGTTGCACCTCCGGGCCGAGGGGTGGACCCGTCCTCAGCGATCAAAAGGAAGGTCCGCCATGGAGCGTACCCACCACGACCCCACGGACGAAGCCCTGAAGCAGCTGATCGAGCAGCCCAGCTACGGGGCCCAGGTCCTCGTCGTCACGGCCCGCATGCTCGAGATGGACTCCGCCGAGCCCATGACCGTCCTCGCCCGCGAGCGTGCGCTCGACATCGCGGCCGACGCGATCCTCGGCCGGCTCCCCGACGCCGTCAGTGAGGACAGTCTCGCCCGCGCCTACCGCATGCTCCCCGCCATCGGGCGCACCACGCGCGGCGAGTACGCGCTGCACCTGCGCGCTGCGGCCAAGGAGCTGGGATGACCAGCCGCGACGGCAACGGCACCGCACAGGCCGCGCCCTTGGTGATGCAGATGCTCGGGGAGATGGCTGAGCGTCTCGAGACTCACCGGCCCGAGGAGCCGTTCACCCCGGCTGCCCGCATCGCGGTGATCCAGGCCACGACCATGGACCCGTCCCTCGCCCGCGCCTTGCGCCTGAGGGCCCCGGAGGTCACCCAGCCGGTCACGCGCGGCGAGTACGCGGCGCGGCTGCGCGAGGCTGCGGCCGGCCAGCCGTCCTCGAAGGCCCGGAGGGTCGCCGCTCTGCATGAGGAGTGCCGTCGGGACTACGCCGAAGGCCGTCGGCAGCAGGACGTCAGCGGGCACCGCGACGACGCGCATCTGATCGCCGGGGTCTCCGAGTCCGCCCGGGCCCGCACCGAGAACGACCTCTGAGCTGCCGGGCCCCGCACCTCCCCCTGGCGGGGCCCGGCTCTTCCTTCTCTGGAGTCCACGTGTTCCTGGACCAGCCCATCGCCTGGACGGACAGCCACTGGCCAGCCGTCCTGACCGCGGGCTTCCTCGTCCTCCTCACCACCGCCATCGCCGCCTACATCGCCCACCGCAGCAGCGGCGCCGTCCTGGCCGCCGGCATCGGCGCCCTCGTGTGCACCGGCTTCTCCGCCGACACCTCCTGGCGGTTCGCCGGCGACCGGCTCGGCATGCAGGACAGCGAGCGCCTGGCCCTGTTCGCCGCAGGAGAGATCGGCCTCCTCGCCTGCGCCGTCATGGCCCGGGCCAACAAGAAGGCCACCGCGACCGCCGACCACGCCGGCACCCCGGGCGTGCCCGGCGTCCTGGTCTGGTGCATCACCGGTATGCAGCTGGTGCCCGCGTTCTCCGAGTCCGGATTCTGGGGCGGCCTGATCCGCTCCGTGTTCGGCCCGGTCCTGGCCGCGCTGCTCTGGCACCTGGCCATGGGCCTCGAGATCCGCATCGCCCGGCCCGAAGCCCTGTCGACCGGACTGCCCGCACAGATCGGCCACGAGCTCCGCGAGCGCCTGCTGTCCCGTCTCGGCCTCGCCGTACGCGGCCGCACCGCCGCCCAGGTCTCCCGCGACCGTGCCACCGCCCGCGCCGTACGCCTCGCCTCCCGCAGACACCTCGGCTGGTGGGGCCGCGCCGCTCTCAAGGCCTCGGTCGCCCGGTCCGGCGCCGCCGTCGACGGCACCCAGCGTCACCAGCTCATGCAGCTGCTCGCCGCGCGCCGCAGTGCCGCCATGCTGCGCGACGTCGAGCTACCGACACCGTGGGTGGCAGAGCCCGTACCCGAGCCGTACCCAGGTACACCGCTGGGAGTCACGGGTGCCGAGCTCCGGCGCATGGACCCGCTCGACGCGGTCCTGCAGGTACACGCCGCGCACCCGGACGCCACACCCGGTGAGCTCGCTTCGCTGTGCACCGAGTACGGCGTACCCGTATCCGAGACGCAGGTACGTGTCGCCCTGCACGCCGTACCCGACCAGGTACAGCCCGCCGTACCCGACCGCGCCGTCCAGCTCCCTGCCCTGTTCCCTGCCCCGCTCACGGACGTCGCCACGGAACTCGCCATCCACCAGGCCGTACCTGACACCGTCGAGTACGTGTACCGGGGCTCCGGCCTGCACCTCGACGTCACCACCGAGGCCAAGGTGCGCAGCGAGTACGCCTGCGCCGTACCCGCCGAGATGATCCGCCCAGGGCGTACCCGAGCCGAGGTACACAGTCGCGTACCCGACCCCGTCACCGATCCGGTCGCGGTCAGGGACGGTGCCCGGGAGCTCCGCCGCAGCCGTGGGCACGGGGCTGCCTCCGATGGTGGTGGACAGCCGCCTGCCTCTCCTTCGGGTACGGACGTACTCGTACTCGAGGTGCGCGCTGGGGAGCAGGTACGCCCCGTACCCGCTGCCGCAGGTACGGCGGGTACGGGGGTGTCCGAAGAGCTCCTCGAGCAGGCCCGGCGAGTCGATGGCGACCACCGCCGTGCCCACGGCCGCCACGCGCCTATCCGCGTCCTCAAGGCCGAGCTCGGCATCGGCCAGCCCAAGGCCGAGTTAGTCCGCCAGGCCCTCGAAGGGTTGGCATCCCAGTCGGGGGCTGCGCATGGCTGAGGCACCCACGATCACGCTGCGGGACTTGGCCGAGGCCTGGCATCTGTGCGCCGCGTTCGGCCTCACCAGCCCGGCTGCCGCGCACCTCGCCGACGGCAGCGGCGCGCTCCTCGCCACGCTCGCGCTTCTCGCCGGGCACCGCAGGCCAGCCGCCACACTGTCCGCCACCTCCTGCGCGGCCTGGCTCGCCTCCGCCCTCATCCACCACGGGAGCCCGCTGTGATCGCGCTGTTCTGGCCTCTCGCCACGCTCATAGCCGCAGCAGGGCTCTGCGTCATCGCGCCCCGCCAGACGCCCGGGCTCTACCTGTGGCCGGTGTCCTGCACCGCCGCCTTCATCTGCCTCCTCGCCGCGCTCGCCGCGGCCGTCATCCGATAGGAACCCGCGTCGTGCCGTACACCGTGATCAACCTGGGTGGTGTCGCCCTGGGCGTCGGCCTCATCCTGATGTTCCTGATCCGCTGGTGGTTCAAGGAGAAGCATCAGTGGACGGCCCTCGTCCCGTTCGTCCTCGCGCACCTCTATGGCCTGATCGCCGCGCTCGCCACCTTCACCGCCTGGTCTCTCCTGGGCCTCGTCACCTGGGTCGCCATCTGGGCCGCGAACGTCGGCGGATACGTCGGCCTCGTCTGGGGGGTCGGCGGGAACGCCCCGGTCGTCGCGCACGGCACTCCGGTCGTGCTCACCGACGGCGGGTTCGTGATCGTGTTCCTGCTGACGTTGGTGGTCGCCGCGTTGTGGAAGTGGGCGCCGCGGGTGCCGAACTGGAAGCTCGCCATGGGCGTGTTCTCCGGGGTGTGTCTCGCCCTGTCGGGGAGCGTGGCCGGGGTAGCCGCGGTGCCGTTGGGCAGCGCCGTGAACATGCTGGGCGTCGGATTCACCGGGACGTTCACGTGAGCGCGCAGCAGGAGCCAGAGCCCGACACCGGTGAGCCGGAGAACTCCGAGGCCCAGGAGGCGCCGGGGGAGTCGGACGCGATGAGCGAGCGGACGGCTCGCGTGATCCTCGCCCTCGTCGGAGTCGGCGCCGTGTGGGGGCTGGTGGCCGCCTTCCCGTGGATCGCGTACATCATCGTCGGGATCCTCGGCACGCTCGCCGTGCAGACGCTTCAGGCCTGGCTGGCCCAACGGCAGAAGAGCGGCGGGCCCGCCGACGAGGGGGCACCCGAGCCGACGACGACAGAGTTGAGCGACGACGACGTCGTCCAGGCGCTCCACTTCCTGGCCGCGCCGAACGTCTTCCTCTCCTCGCTCGCCGCACATCTCGACGTCACCATGGCCGCGATGCGCGCCGTGCTGGAGGCCATGGGCATTCAGGTCCGCCGCGCCGTACGCGTTGGCGGCACCACGGGGGTGGGCGTACACGCGGACGACATCCCGCCCCTCCCCCAGCCCCTCTCGGAAGACCCTGTTGACGGCGTTGACCAGGAACAACCAACCAACCAACAGGGCGTACGCATCGAGAGGACCGACGGCGGGTTCGTCATCTACGACCTCACCGACGGCCACCACCACGCCGTCGACAAGGAAGCCGAGGGGAGGTGAACGCGATGTTCCGACGCCTCCTCACCGCCCTCGTCTACGAGTACTGCGGGATATGCGGCTGGTGGACCAAGCCCGGCTGTGGTCACTGACACCGGGTCCCGCCGCACAAGCCCGTCGCGCTGCGGAGCCCGGTGCTCCATCCTGTGTCCATGCCTGCCGCGCTGAAGTTCACCGGTGAAGACAAGGACCTGACCCTCGACGAGCTCGCCGCCTTCGTCGAGGCGGCACGTAAGGCCGGCGCCCCGAGCGACAACCCCGTCCGCGCTGAGCTGTCGACGTCCGGAAAGATCAAACAAGTTGAGATCGCGCTCGGCGAGGACGCCGATTGAAGTCCGGTCCGGGCGCGCCGAAGGAGGAGACCCGATGAGCGAGCGCGTCAGCGTCAAGGTACTGCTGCTGTTCGGCGACCAGGCCGAGATCGTCGCCGACATCCCGCCGGAGGAGCGCGCCGAGCCGGAACGCTACCCGGCCGAGGAGATCGCCGAGGCGGTCGGTATGCCCGTGAAGGATCTTGTCGGCAAGCGGCTCACTGCTGTCGTGGGCGCCGACGCTTCCCTGTCTGGCTGGCGGCTGGCCTGACCTCTCGTGCCCTGCCCCGGTCCGGTGCGGGCCGGGGCATTCCCCTCCCCAAAGGTGTTGCAATTATAGAAGCAAGTGCTGTAAAGTTAGAAATGTCAGGGCGGGGGGTGACAGCCCCGCCACTGGCAGCCAGTTGAAAATTCCAGAGAGGAGAAGTCGTGGCAGATCACGACAGCAGGGAGAGGTTCCTCGCACTCGCCGAGGCCACCGTCGGAGCGTTCGCCTACATGGCGGCACTCCTGGAGGAACTCCCGGTCCCCGTCGTCGTCCCGGACCTGGTCCTGGCCGTCGACAACGAACCGACGGAGGTCCTGGTCGGCCTCAACCGGGCGCGGACGCTGCTCGAAGACGAACCGATCTCCGACCGCCACAAGCGGGCCTACGAGCACATGGTGCTCGACTGGTTCGCGGCGTACGAGACGCTCGCCCTCGTGAAGCTCGCCGGACCCGCACCCTGGCGACTGGACGTCGTTGAATTCGCACTCCAGCGGTTCATGACGTGGGTCGAAGTGATCGAAGACGACGAGCCGGACGACAGCCAGTCGTAGCGGCTCACACCGCCCCGGGCAGCCAGCCCGGGGCGGGCACTCCTCCCGGAACCCTCAACCCCGGCACACCCACTGTCACGACAGCACAACGGGGCCGGCGCAGACCCCAGGGCAAACCTGGGGGTGACAGAGCGCCGGCCCCGACCAGTTGAAAACTCCGCAAAGGAGAATCCGCCACCATGGTAAAACGCCCCGGCCTCATCGCCCCCGAGATCGCCGAGACGTACGGCGTGAGCATCCACACCGTGACGAAGACGTGGGCGCAGCACCCGGCCTGGCCCGACTCGGTCGGGAAGCGCGGCCGATACAAGGAGTACGCCGCCGAGGACATCGCCGACTTTGTGCATGAGCACATCGAGCGCCAGGCCGTCGCTCTCGAAGCACGTCGGCTCTACACCGCGCAGCAGCTAGAGGAGGCGGGAATCGGGATCAAGGCCGGGACCATCCGCGCGGACCTGACGCGCAGCCGATGGCCCGAGCCCGACGACGCCGAGGGTGGCGTCAACCGCTGGTACGGCGCCACCGCCACCCGCGCGCTCGAGGGGCGCCGCGGATACCGCCGCACCATCCGGGACTGACCGCAGCTCAGCCGATCCCGCGCATGCCGCAGCCAAGGCCAAGCTCCAGCCTCCACCCCCGCGCGTTGGCGCAACCTGGACAGGCAAGCGGACAATCGAGTGGACAATAGATTGGCGATTTCCGGGGACGCGTGAGCGGGTAGATAGGAGCTACGATGCGTCTCACCTGCGAATACCTGATGCCCCAGGAGTGCTAGATGCGGCGATTCGAAGAGACACACCCATGGATCACATTCCGTCTTGACCTGGTCAAGGAGATGGACCACGAGTCCTGGATGCTGCTCGGCGAGGCTGTCTCCAAGATGGACCACATCGCAGGCGTCCCTCTGCAGCCCGACGTCGCTACCGAACTCAATCAGGTCTATCTGTCCAAGGGCGCACACGCGACAACCCAGATCGAAGGAAACACCCTCTCCGAGGAAGAGGTTCGTCGGCGCGTCGACCACGACCTCAAGCTCCCCCCTTCACGGGAGTACCTCGGCCAGGAGATCGACAACGTAATCGAGGGCTACAACCTGATCATTGAGCACCTAGTCGAAGGCAAGCCCATCGCCCTGACTCCAGAGCGAATCAAGGAGTTCAACGCCATCGTTCTCCGCGACCTGCCGCCCGAGGAGGGCGTCGTGCCCGGCGAGGTCCGTACGGGGAGCGTCACAGTAGGCCATGTATACCGAGGCGCCCCCTCCGAGGACTGCGAGTACCTCCTCAGCACCTTGTGCGAGTGGCTCGACGGGATCCGCGCTACCGATGGCGCGCTCCACCGGCCCATGGCGGTCATCGCAGCGATCATGGCGCACCTGTACACCGCTTGGATCCACCCCTTCGGCAACGGCAACGGGCGCACCGCCCGACTCATCGAGTACCAGATGCTGATCCAAGCCGGTGCACCGACTGTCGCCGCTCACGTCCTCGCCGATCACTACAACAGGACGCGGACCGAGTACGCGCGCCAGCTCCAGCTGACGAGCGCGCGCGAGCCGTACTCGGTGAAAGGTCTGATCAAGTACGCGCTACAGGGTCTAGTGGACGGTCTTTCTGAGCAGATCGAGCAGATCCGCAACGACCAGTTCCGCGTCACCTGGGTGAACTTCATCCATGAACAGTTCCACGACAAGGACACACCCGCGTGCGCCCGCCAGCGTAAGCTCGCGCTGGCACTGACCCCAGGCACCACGCCTCGGACGACGATTCGAACACTGACGCCTGCCCTAGCCCTCGCGTACGCGGACAAGGAAGAAAAGACAGTGACCCGCGATCTCAACGCCCTGCGCGAGATGGGCCTCATCCGCGTAAAGAGGAACACCCGGGGAGCCATCACCGACGTACGGCCCAACATCGCGCGCCTGCGCGCCTTCCTGCCCTTGGTCGCCAATGCGGACGTTGTGTAACTCAGGCGACGGCTACCAGCCGTACCGCAGCCAGTCCTTCTTACGGGCTGTACCGACGACACGCAGGTCACAGCGCTGGACACGCTGACGATCAGCACTGCATAATCCGATGCCAGCAGCACACCTGTGCCCATACGCCGCATCAGCCCCCGCCACTGTGCGGGGGTTTCGCGTTTCCAGGGGGTGACCACATGCCCCACTCCGCCGACCGCGAGCCAGCTCACGGCCGCGAAGACGCCGACGGCGGTATCTGGTTCACCGTGAAGGAAGCTGCCGCATTCCTCGGCTGCAGCCCGCAGACGATCTACTCCTGGGAGAACCGCGGCCACCTCACGAACCCGTCACACGACGAGGCCAACCGGCGCATCTACAGCCAGCACCAGCTTGCCGCGGCCCACAGCACGACACGGCGCAACGCCGCAGCCGTGCGCCGCGTGGCCTGAACCCTCACCCCCGGTCGCCAACGGCGGCACCCACACGTACTTCACCAAGGAGGCCGCCGTGCCCCGCGTAGCCGTTCCCGTCACCCAGATCACCCGCGCCGGCGTCGCCCCCGGCACCGAAACCAACGGCGACCCGGTCAACAACCACACCGTCCCCAACAACGGGAAGATGCTCCTCGAGGTCCGCAACAGCGGCTCCACCGTGGCCCGCACAGTCACCTTCCGCTTCCCCACAGTCGTCGACGGCCAGGCCGTCACACCCCGCGCCGTCAGCATCCCCATCTCCAGCACCCGCCGCTTCGGCCCATTCCCCACCGGCGACTACGGCTCCCAGCTCCAGGTCGACGTCGACAACGCCGAACTCAAGCTCACCGCGTACGGCATCTGATGCCGGCCGTAGTCGGCAGAACCACCGTCGTCTGCCCCGGCTGCCACGAACAGATCGCTCTGTCCCTGCGCCTCGAGAAGACCGAAGACGCAGGCCCGGGCAAGCTGGTCCTGGCCGTCGACCGCAGCGCCGTGGAAGAGCACCTCGCACAGGCGCACCCCGAAACGGCGGACTCCTGATGGCCAGCCAGAAGATCGGGCAACTCCTCGACACGCTCGGCGTAGAGGCGCATATCGACGAGGGCGACCTCCCCACCGACGCCTTCGTGATCCTCAAGGTCGTCAAAGCCGACGGCACAGTAAGCCTCTCCAGCGCCCGCTCGGAGGGACTCGACTGGATCACCAGGCTCGGCATGGTCACCGCCGCCCAACAGATCGAGAACGGCGGCTACTACGAAGCGGCCCCCGACGACACCTGAGAGCAACTCGTGACGGACGACAGCCGGAAACTCAAAGCTGCCTACCAGCGCCTCGAGGAAGCCATCGACAACGTCGCACGCCTGGAAGGGTTCGAAGGCGTACGCACCGAGTGGATCCTCGTCTGCGCCTCACAGCGTTACGACGACGAAGGCGACGGCATCACCCAGGTCGGCACCCTGCTACCCGACGGCGGAGGGCAAGTCCCGTACCACCGGACCATGGGCCTCCTCGACTACGCCCTCACCCGCATGCGCGCTGAGGTCGCGCGAGACGACTGAGAGCTGGCATCCCCTCGCTCGGGTAGCAGATGTCCTGCCGATCAGTCCTGGAACGAACCGTCCCGCCGCCGCTGGTGCCGCCCCATCATGTGCTTGCACTGCGGACAGTTCTTCAGGAACACCGGCTTGATCAACCACGCCAGCGTGATCAGGTACAGCGTGTGACGGCCCTGCCTCGCGACCCAACTCATCGTGCACGTACGGCAGTCACGACACCCACCAGCCATGAGAGACCCCCCTCAACATCTGGAACCCCCCTGGCCCCAGAACGGGCACCGTACCCCAAAGGGGGTGATCGTCATGGGCAGACGCGCCATGACCGTCTGCTCCACCCCGGGCTGCCCCGAGTACACCCAGGGCGGACGCTGCACCGACTGCCGCGCCGCCGCCGAGCAGCGCCGCGGCACCAGCACCCAGCGCGGCTACGGCGCACGCCACCGCAACACCTTCCGCGCCGACGTCCTCGCCCGCGATCCACACTGCGTGTGCACCATCGAGGCCCATGACCACGGCGCGCCCTGCGGCAAGCCCAGCAAGCACGCCGACCACCACCCGCGAGACCGCAAGGAACTCGTCGCCGCCGGCGAAGACCCCGACGACCCACGCCACGGCCGCGGCCTCTGCGGCCCATGCCACAGCAGCGAGACCGCACGCCACCAGCCCGGAGGCTGGGCAGCCGAGCAGGGCTGACCACCACGCCCACGCCCGGGCAGCCGACACCGAGAGGCAGCCACGCAGGCACAGCGCCGCGAGCCGCCGATGACGATCACGAACCTTGATCACTTCGCGCTGCTCGCGCTCACCGCTCAGCGTCAACTCATGAGTGCTGCAGCGCACGTGGGCAACATCTGCACGCCCTGATGATCACGGCGCAATGTCGTGATCATTCCGGCCGATCGGACGCCCGCGCGGGTGGGGGCGCACCCGCGCGGGCGTGCGCGCAGGAGACCGCGGGGGAGGGCAATTCCAGCCTGTACGGGTCTGGAGATCCCCGCCTGACGCGTCGAACCGCCGGCATCACCCGCACCACCGCCCAGCCGCAACGGCCGGGCACCGACGCGCCGCAACGGCGCTCACCAGGAGAGATGCCCCATGGCAGGTACGGGACCAGCCCCCAAGCCGGAAGGAGCGCGACGCCGGCGCAACGCCACCGTCGCGATGACGCCACTGCCCCCAAGTGGGCGAAAGGGCCGGCCCCCGAAGTGGCCGCTGCTGGACGACGTCGTCCTCACCGCCCGACGCGACCTGGCACTGCGTAAGGCCGACGAACTGGAGCTCGCGCTCCTGGAGCCGACCCTCAAGGGCCGCGCGAAGGTGGCCGCGGAGAAGAAGGCGGACTCGGCACGCGAGGCCGCGCTCATCCTGACCAAGCAGCTCGAAGCGCAGCAGCAGATCGAGGGCGAGCTGTGGAAGCAGCTGTGGGCAACACCGCAGGCCGTGATGTGGCAGCAGCTGTCCTGGACGCGTGAGGTCGCGCAGTACGTGCGCTGGAAGTCGCGCGCGGAGGCTGGCGACCTGGACGCGGCCAAGGAGGCGCGGCAGCTGGCGGACAGGTTGGGGCTGACGCCGCTGGCGATGCTGCGGCTGCGGTGGAAGGTCGCCGATCCGGACGAGACGCCGGCGATGCCGCAGGCTCGGAAGAGGGCGGCTGCTGCTCGGAGGCGGCCAAGGCCGGACGATCCGCGGGCCGCGCTGCACGTGGTGGAGTAGGCCGTGGGCGTCCTGATGGTGCCCCGGCCGGACGACGAGTTCTGGCCGACTCTGGGCCCTCAGGTATGCGACCTCCTCGAGGAGCGGGCCGTTCACGGTCCGGGTGCGCTGCGCGGTCAGCCGTACGTGCTGGACGCGGAGAAGCGTGCGCTGATCTACCGCTGGTACGAGGTCTATCCGCAGGGCCACCCGCGGGCGGGCAAGCGGCGCTTCAAGCGTGTCGGGCTCAGCGTCCGCAAGGGCACGGCCAAGACGGAGCTCGCCGCGGCGGTCGCCTTCGCGGAGCTGCACCCCGAGGGGCCGGTCCGGTGCGACGGGTTCGACGCGGACGGCGAGCCGGTCGGGGTGCCGGTGTCGGACCCGTACATCCCGATGGTCGCGTACACCGAGGAGCAGACCGAGGAGCTCGCGTACGCGGCGCTGTACGTGATCGTCACGGAGGGGCCGGACGTCGACCTGTTTGACCCGGGTCTGGACCGCATCATGCGGTGGGACGGGCTGGGCCGGGCTGTGCCGCTCGCCTCGTCGCCGGACGCCCGTGACGGTGCCCGTACGACGTTCCAGCACTTCGACGAGACGCACCGGTTCACGCTGCCCCGGCACCGTGAAGCGCATCAGACGATGTTGGCGAACATCCCGAAGATCATGCTGTTCGATCCGTGGTCGCTGGAGACGACCACCACGTACACCCCCGGCGAGGGCAGCGTGGCGCAGGGAACGCACGAGTTCGCCGAGCTCGTCGACTCCGGCAAGAGCCGTGATCGGACGCTGTTCTTCTTCCACCGGCAGGCGGACCCCCGGCCGGACGAGGACCTGTTGGACGAGGACACGATCCGGGCCGCGGTCCGCGAGGCGAGCGGCCCAAGCATCGCGTCGTGGCCGGACTTTGAGGGCCAGGTCGACGCGATCGTCGCGCTGTACAACGCGCCGGACACCGACCGCGCCTACTGGGAGCGGGTCTGGCTCAACCGCCGGGTGCAGGCCGGGCGGCAGGCGTTCTCGGCCAGGCGGTGGGCGGAGCTCGCCCGGCCGGATCAGGCTCTGCCGGAGAAGGGCGAGCGAATCACGATCGGGTTCGACGGCGCGCAGTTCCGGGACGCCACCGCGCTGATCGCCACGCACCTGGCGAGTGGCTTCCAGTGGCCGCTGGGGATCTGGGAGGCGCCGCCCGGCGCCAACGAGGGCGACGACCCGGACCAGCAGTGGGAATGCCCGGCCGACGAGGTCGACGCCGCGATGGTGGAGGCCTTCGACACCTGGGACGTGGTCCGCGCCTACGTCGACCCTCCGTACTGGGAGGGCATGGTCACCACGTGGCAGGGCCGGTGGGGCGAAAAGCGCGTCACGAAGTGGTGGACCAACCGACTCAAGGCCACGGCGTACTCACTGCGAGCCTATGAGGGAGCGATGAAGGCCGGGACGCTGACGCATTCCGGTCACGAGGTGTACGCCCGCCACGTCGCCAACGCCCGTAAGAAGCAGCTGAAGATGCTCGACGAGCAGGGCAAGCCGCTGTGGGTGATCGAGAAGGAACGGCACCAGTCGCCGCTGTCGATGGACGGCGCGATGGCCGGCTCCCTGTCGTGGGAGGCCCACCGCGACGCGATCGCCGCCGGCATGAACAAGCCGAAGAAGAGTTCCCGGATGGTCGTCATGCGGCGATAGAAGGCGAGGTGAGCTGTGGAGCGCACCGAGCTGCAGTGGCTGGAGCATCTGATCGCGTGCCACGACAAGGAGAAGGCCGATCTCAAGCGGCTGGACTCCTACTACGAGGGCACGCAGCCGCTGTCGTACATGGCGCCGGAATTGCAGCGCGAGCTCGAGGAGACCGTACGCCAGGTCGTCATCAACTGGCCGCGCCTAGTGGTCGACGCCATCGAGGAGCGCCTGGACGTCGAGGGCTTCCGCTTCCCGGGGCACGCCGAGGCCGACGAGGAGCTGTGGCGGATCTGGCAGGCCAACGACCTCGACGAGCAGTCTCAGCAGGGCCACTTGGACGCGCTCACGATGAAGCGCGCGTATGTGGTGGTCGGGTCGAACGAGGACGACGAGACGACGCCGCTGGTGTCGGTGGAGTCGGCCCTCGACATGTACGCCGAGCACGACCCGCGGACCCGGAAGATCGCGGCCGCAGTGAAGCGGTGGTGCGAGGGCGAGGGGAAGGACGAGGTCGAACACGCCACCCTGTACCTGCCGGACGTGACGATCTGGTGGGTGAAGAGGGACGGCGCGTGGGTGGAGGACCCAGACTTCCCGCGCGACGAGCACGACATGGGCGAGGTGCCGGTTGAGGTCCTCGCGAACCGGCCGCGGCTGAAATACCGCAACGGCATCAGCGAACTCGCGGACGTCATCCCGCTGTCGGACGCCGCCTGCAAGATCGCCACCGACATGATGGTCAGCGCGGAGTATCACGCCACCCCAAGGAGGGTGGCGTTCGGGTTCGGCGAGGAGGACTTCGTCGACGAGCAGGGGAACAAGCTGTCCGCGTTCAGCCGGATCATCGGCCGGATGTGGGCCACGTCGCGGAGCAAGCAGGATGGCGCTGATGTCGTGCAGTTCCCCGAGGCGGACCTGAAGAATTTCCACGCGACGATCGGCCAGCTCGCCCAGCTGGTCGCGTCCCTGACCGGCATGCCGCCGCACTTCCTCGGACAGAGCACGGCCAACCCTGCCAGCGCGGACGCCATCCGCTCGAGCGAGGCGCGGCTCGTGAAGCGTGCCGAGCGCAAGCAGCGGGCGTGGGGCGGGACGTGGGAGCGGGTCATGCGGCTCGTGCTGCGCGTGAAGGAGGGCGAGTGGTCCGATGATGCCCGGGCGCTCGAGACGATCTGGCGGGACGCATCCACGCCGACGGTGGCGCAGGCCGCCGACGCCGCAGTGAAGAAGCACCAGGCGAAGATCGTGCCGCTGCGTCAGACACGTGAAGACCTCGGCTACAGCCAGGCGCAGATCGCTCGTATGGAGGAAGAGGACGAGCAGGACGCGCAGAACGCGTTGCGCCGCCTGGCGGCCGGGGACGTGACGCCGCTGTTCGGGACCAAGCCGGGTACAGAGCCGCCGGAAGACGAGGTATCGCCGGAGGCCGGCAGTGGCAACGCCGCCTGAACCAGCGCCGGATAGGCGGGGTCGGCGAGCCGGGCAGCCGTCGACCCCACGAGAGCTGGCCGCCGCCCACTACGACTACGTCGCGGCAACGATCCGCTCGATCGTCGAGCAGATACAGGCGGTGTGGAACCAGCTCACCGCGCAGTCGGTTGAGGCCGCTCTCCTCGGCGAGGCCGGCGCGCAGATCGCCGCCGCGGCGGTGGCCGGGCAGCTCAGCGTCGCCCAGGCCGCCCAGGCGTACATCGCCGCGCAGATGGCCGCGCAGGGCGGGCTGTCGCTGGCCCGGGCCACGCTGCTGCCGCAGCTGATTCCGTCGGCATTCACCGGGTTCGCTCCCGGCGGCGGTCCGCTGGAGTCGCTCCTGTACGTGCCCGCCATCGGGGTACGCCGTCGGCTGGCTGCCGGGTATCCGCCGGAGGAGGCGATGATCGGCGGTCTCGTGGACATGACGATGTACACGTCCACCGCCATCGCGGACGCTGCCCGCACCGCCGACCAGGCGGCCATGGCCGTGCACCCGCAGTGCGTGGCGTATGTGCGGGTCGTACGGCTGCCGGCCTGCGCCCGGTGCATCATCCTGTCCGGCCAGATGTACACCCGCAGCGAGGGCTTCCTCAGGCACCCGAACTGCGACTGCCAGACCCTGCCGCTGCGCGAGCACGAGTGGCCCGGCGTCTCCACCCCGGAGCAGCTGTTCGCTCAGCTCGACAAGGAGCAGCAGCAGCGTGTGTTCGGTGTCGACGGTGCCCGCGCCATCCGCGCGGGCGCGGACCTCGGGCAGGTCGTCAATGCCCGCCGCGGCATGGACACCGTCGACATCTACGGGCGCACCCTGCAGGTCACCCACGAAGGCGCCACGCGCCGCGCTGTCTACGGCCGAAGCCGGGCCCAGGCCGGTGACCGCATGCAGCGGTTCGCCGGACAGCGCTACGGCCAGGCCACGTCGATGCGGTACTACCGCTCGACCCGCTCTCCCCGGCTCATGCCCGAGGAGATCTTCCGTATCGCGGACGACCGCGACGACGAGCTGCGGCTGCTACGCCGCTACGGCTACATCGTGTAGCCGCCCAACCCGCCAGGACCGGCGCAACGCCGGTCCTCCGATCCCCGCAATGGGAGACACCCCACCATGCAGAACACCCGTAGGAGCTGGCTGCCCGCTGCGCACGGCACAGGCAACTGGTTCCAGCTGAACCGTCACGACGACCCCGACCCGGCCACTCCTCCGGCCGATCCGCCGGCGGATCCACCGGCTGACCCGGCCACCCCGCCTGCCGATCCGCCGGCGGACCCTGACCCTGCCGACC
Source organism: Streptomyces sp. NPDC046909 (assembly GCF_040644695.1). Taxonomy (NCBI): domain Bacteria; kingdom Bacillati; phylum Actinomycetota; class Actinomycetes; order Kitasatosporales; family Streptomycetaceae; genus Streptomyces; species Streptomyces sp. NPDC046909. The sequence goes on from NZ_JBEYXC010000008.1 coordinate 286,444, forward strand.
CGGAGGGCGCCGACCAGCTCGGTGATGCCGGGAAGAAGGCGCTCGACGCCATGAAGGCAGATCGGGCCGCGGCCAGGAGGGACGCGGCGGCCGCGAAGAAGCGCGCCGACGAGCTCGAGCGCCAGGTCCAGGACTACCAGGACCGCGACAAGTCCGAACTGGAGAAGGCGCAGGACGCCGCACAGCGCGCAACGGCTCGTGCGGAGGCCGCCACCAAGCAGGCTGTCAACGCGGAAGTCCGCGCGGCCGCCGTCGACTTCGCCGACGCCGACGACGCGATCGCGTTCCTGGACGTGGCGTCGTACGCCAACGACGCCGGCGAGATCGACACTGAGCAGATCCGCACAGACCTCGCCTCGCTGCTCGAGCGCAAGCCGCATCTTCGCCGCCCGGCCGCGGAACCGCCGAAGCCCAAGGGGCCCCGCCCGGACCCCGGTCAGGGGGCCCGGCCATCCGCGCCGCCGGCCGACTTCCGTACGGCGTCCAAGGACGAATACGAGACGGCCATGGCCAAGCTCGGCGTCACCACCCGACGTTGATCCGCATCACAGCACGGCTCTCCGACGGCGTCACGCGCCTGGAAGTCGAGGGCCACGAGGGTCACCTCGAGGGCGGGCGGGTCTGCGCGGCGGTCAGTGCCATCACCCAAACCGCGCTGCTCGGCCTCGAGCAGGTCGCGCGTATGCATCCGGACCTCGTGTCCATCGACATCCAAGAGGAGTAGCTATGTCGCTCGCGACACTCCCCACGCGCGGGGCCTGGTTCAACCTGGCCCGGCACGACATCCGCTCGACTCTCCCGGCAGCGATTCGGGAGATCATGCAGAACGGTCTGCTGTACCGGGCTTTCGAGGAGGCCCTGCTGCCGGAGTTCCTGTTCCCGGCGATCGCCAGCCCGCGGCCGTGGTCGCAGAACGTCGGCGACACCGGCACGTTCACGCGGACCGGTCTGCTCACCCCGACCACGACGCCGCTGGCCGGGGCGGACCCGGCGCCGCAGACGTACAGCATCGAGCAGTACTCGGTCACGATGGACCAGTACGGCATCACGATGGACACCAACATGCTGCAGTCCCGCATGTCGCTGGCGTCGAAGTTCATCGAGGACGCGCAGAAGCTGGCGATCTCGGCCGGTCAGTCCCTGAACCGGCTCGCCCGGGACAAGCTGTACAACGCGTACGCCGGCGGCCGCACCTGGGTGACCACGGCCGGCGCGTCCGACACCAGCGTCATCGTGGCGTCGGTGAAGGGCTTCGAGTACGCCCTGGTCAACGGCAAGCCCACCCCGGTCTCCGGCGCGAACCCGCTCGCCGTCACCATCGACGGCGTCGCGAACACGGTCACCGGCGTCAACGCCGGGACCAACACCCTCACGCTGGGCACGGCCCACGTGGACGTTGCCGGTGAGGCCATCGTCGCGGCCAACGCGCCGTTCTCCGTGCGCCCGTCGAACACCCTCGACACGGCGTACGACATCGGCACGTCGAACGTGGCGACGTTCAAGATGTTCCGGGCCGCCGTCGCCCGGCTGCGGAAGATGAACGTGCCGACGATGAACGGCTACTACACCGCGCACATCGACCCGGACACCGAGACCCAGCTGTACGACGACGCCGACTTCAAGCAGGCCCTGCAGGGACGAGTCGACTCCCCGATGTACCAAGACCTGTCCATCGGGCGGTTCGGCGGCATCGACTGGGTCCTCAACAACGAACTGCCCACCGTGGCCGGCGGATCGTCCAACAACGTCACCGTGCACCGGCCCATCGTGTTCGGCGGCGAGGCGCTGATCTCCGCGCCGTTCGAGGGCATGGGCGACCTCCTCGCAGAGGCCGACGTGTCCGACGTCCCCTCGATCCAGATGATCGGTCCAGCCAACGGCGTCCAGGTCGCCTACATCGTGCGGCCGCCGCAGGACCGCCTGCAGCAGATCCTCGCCCACACCTGGTCCTGGGTCGGCGACTTCGGTGTCCCGTCCGACGCGACCACCGGCGACTCCGCTCTGTTCAAGCGGGCCGTCGTCCTCGAGCACGCCTGATGCACGCTGGGTCCACCCTGCCTGGGTGGGCCTGCGGCCAACCACAGAAAGGAAGCCGGACGATGCGTGTGGTCGTACGGGAGGCCTTCAGGGCCTACATCAACATGCAGCCCGAGGACTTCACCCCCGGGCAGAAGATCAAGGGCGACACCGCAGTGCAGCTGCTGCGGTCCGGCGCCGCCGTCGACCCGGACGACGACGATGCCCGCCAGCTCGTCACGGCCTTCGGCGGCGAAGCCGACGACGGCCAGGAGCAGGAGGGAGACGGGAAGCGGGAGACCGAGCCGCCACACCGGACCCCGACGGTCGACGACAACGGGCCGGGGCATCCCGAGCCATCACTGCCGCCTGCCCCGTCTCATGACGCTCCGGTGAAGGAACTCCTCGAGTGGGTGGGTGAAGACCCGGCCCGCGCCCGTGAACTCCTCGGCATCGAGGAAGCGAAGGACCAGCCGCGCAGCACGCTGGTCAAGCAGCTCCAGAAGATCGCGGACGCATAGCTGAGAGGAGGGCACCGTGGCTCTCCCGCCTCTCGCCACACCGGAAGCGCTGCAGGACTACCTGCAGTTGTCCGTGCCGCTGGCCCCCGGCCCGGCCAACCTCGCGCTGCGGCTGGCGTCCGCTGCCATCCGCCGGCACACCCGGCAGACCATCAGCTTCGTCGCCGCAGACCCGTTCACGATCATGGGCGGCGAGCGGGTCCTGACGCTGCCGCAGCGACCCGTGGTCGTCGACGGCGACAACCCGCTCACGGTGGTGGAGCTCGTCGACGGCACCGGCCTGGAGATCCCCGCACTGGAGGGGCGGGACTTCCTGCGGTACGGCGCCGAGCTCCACCGGGGCGAGGCCTTTCCCGCGTCCCGGCTGATGGGCTGGCCTCGCCGCCGGCCCACCGGTATCTGGGCCGACCGAGTACGCGGCCTCTACTCGCACGGCTACCAGGAGATCCCTGACGAGCTCGTGGGAATCGCACTGGACCTTGCCGCCGCGTCGATGTCCAACCCGCGCCGGATCCGGTCGGAGTCCGCCGGCGCAGTCAGCGTGACCTACACCGTGGAGACCTTCGGCACCGGTTCCCTCACCTCCGATCACCGGGCAATCCTGCGGGACTTCAAGCGCAACGCCCTGTCGGTGAGGCACTCATGAGCGTCCTGTATGAGCAGTCCGGTGTCATCATCCGGCCAGCCGTCTCCGAGGACCGGTACGGCAACAAGCAGAAGGACTACGGCGACGCGGCCGAACGGATCCCCGTCGACCAGATCAACGTGCAGCCCAGCGGCGGCAGCAGCGAGGACACCAACGACAAGCAGCTCACGGTCACCGGCTGGCTTCTCATCTCCGCGCCCGGCACCATGCCGGACGTTCGCGAGACGGACCGGATCGAGGTCGACGGCCTGGTCCTCGAGGTCACGGGGAAGGCCGGCCCCTGGCCGGTCCCTCACGGCATCCGGCACATCGAGGCCCAGCTCAAGGAAGTGACCTGATGGCCAGCACCAGGTTCCGGTACGTGCCCAACCCCCGGTTCTTCGACGAGATCGCCCGCAGCGGTGAGATGCGCACGCTCCTCCTGGCCAAGGCCCAGCAGGGCGCGAACTTCACGCGGGCCTTCGCGCCCGAGTACTCGGGTCCGACGTACAAGCCGGGCGTCGACCGGCACGGGGAGTACAAGGCACAGATCTACTCGGCCGCGCACCTCAACAGCAATGGGTGGCGTGCCGAGTTCGGGGCCGCTGCGCCGTGGTCGCTGCAGGTGGAGTTCGGCACGGGCCGCCACGACGACCGGGCCCGTGACAGCCGGGGTCGCTACCGGTCCGCGCGGGCCCGTCCGCAGGGCGGCTACTCGCCCAAGTACCGGCCGTTGGGCCGCGCCCTCGATTCGCTAAGGAGCACCAGCTGATGCACCGCGTCACCCTCGCCCACTGGCATGGCGGCCGCGCGCCCGGCACGGAGATCGACGTCGACGACGACGAGCTCCGGCAGCTGACGCGCGACGGACGTGTCTCCACCGTCACTGCCGTGGTCACCGTCGAAAGCCAAGAGACCGCAGCCACAGACGTTCCCGGCGCCGACCACGCCGGAGCGGAACCACCGGCCGCCGGCGCCGCAGAGGCTGAGCCTGCCAAGGCCCCGCCGAAGTCCAGCAGACGGCGATGACCACCCCGCTGTTCGTCTTCCCTGATGCCGAGGCCGTCGCCGTCACCGTGCTCCGTGCCGGCCTCGCGGCGGGCACCACCGTCGGTACCGAATGGCCGCCGGATCTGCTGACCGAGGTGAAGACCGGCGTCGTGTCCGTGACCCGCGGCGGCGGCGCCGTCGTGCAGCGGGGCGTCCTCGAGGACGTCACCCTCGACATCGACGTCCTGGCCGCTACCAAGGCCCAGGCCCACGATCTCGCGCAGCTCGTGCGCGCTCATCTCCGAGCGGCGGAGGGCACCTCGGCCGGCGGCGCGCAGATCTACTCGGTCGCCGACACCTCCTTGATCTGGCTGCCCCATCAGCCCGATGCGGAGACCACCCCGATCCCCCGGTACGTGCTGGTGATGCAGATGCGTCTGCGCGCGCAGCTTTCCTGACCCTCTGTCCTTCCCGTTCCCGTACCCGTCGGCCGCTGGTCGCGCGGGTCCTTCGCATGCCTGGAGGCATCCCGTGTCCAACGATGCAGACAACGTGAGGGTCGCGCTCAACGGCTCGATCTACCTGGCCCCAGTGGGCACCACCGGCCCGGCCGACCTGACCGCCGCCTGGGGTGCGGCGTGGGTCGACCTCGGCTTCCTGTCCGACGACGGCGTCAGCATGGAGTACTCGACGGACGTCGAGGACATCAACGCCTGGCAGTCCCTCAGCCCGGTGCGGCGCGTGCTCACATCGGTGGACATGACGCTCGGGTTCACCGCCCTCGAGCTCAAGTCCGCCACGGTCACCGCGTACTTCCCCGGCTCGACGATCACCGAGGTCACCCCGGGAACCGTGTACCGCCTGGACATCCCGGCCGCGCCCGGCCCCGACGAGCGGGCCATCGGCCTGGAGTGGATCGACGGCGACATCAAGAACCGTCTCGTCATCCCGCGCGGTGAGATCACCGACCGCGGCGCGATCAGCCTCGGCCGCTCCAACCCCGTCGGCCTGGAGATGACCGTCTCCGCCTACGCCTCCTCCGCGCCGGAGCTCGCGACGTGGCTGTCCAACGACCCGGCCTGGGCCCTCGCCGCCTAGGCCCGCTGACTCCCCGGCAGGCGTGCGATGCGGGTCGCGCCTGCCGGGGGCTCCAACCCGCTGCACCCGCCCCCTTGTTGAGGAGTACCGATCATGAGCACCACCGCCACCAAGAAGAAGACCCTGGGCACGGAACGCGTCTCCCTCGACGCGCTCGCACAGCAGAAGCGCGACGCCCTGCCCGAACCCACCGACTACGAACTCTTCGGTGTGGAGTTCACCCTGCCCCCGATGGGGGCGCTGCCGTGGGAACTCCAGGAGAAGGTCGGCGACCTCAACGACACCATCGGCGTCCTCGCCGAGACCCTGGGCGAAGCCAAGGTCAAGGAGATGCACAAGGCGGGCTATCAGCTCAGTGACCTTGAGGTCATCGCCCTCGACTGGCAGAAGCGGTCCGGGCTGCAGCCGGGGGAATCCAGGGCCTCCTCCGATTCCTGACGGAGCACGGGGAGGCCGTCGCCTGGGACATCCCGCACTACTGGCCGGGCCGCTCCCTGGGCGAGCTCTTCCGGGGCGAGATGTCCTGGCACGAGCTGAAGGTGTTCATCCGGCACGTGCCGTGGGATTCGGCGACCGCCCGGTCCGTGCGCGGCTCCTCGCCTGAAGAGGACTACTGGACGCCGGACCGGCAGCTGTCGGCCTCGATCGTCGACGCCCTCCGGGAGAACACCTACGTGCAGATCAAGCTGCACGGCGACCCGAAGAAGACCCGGCGCATGAAACCCCCTGAGCCGATCAAGCGGCCGGGCATCGAGCAGCGCCGCAACTCCAAGGTGATCCGCTTCGGCGGCCGTCACGGCAGTGGCGCCGCCGAGCTGGCTCGGGTCTTCGGAGGCCGCGCCGCCAACCACTGACAGGGGGTGGGCGGTGGCTGCCGGAGGTGTGCTGGTCGGTCGCGGATACGTCAGCATCCGGCCCGAGTTCGAGGGCGACTGGTCCCGGTCGGTCAACTCCCGTGCATCGAACGCGGGCCGCTCCGGTGCCAGTGCCTTCGGCAAGGCGTTCGGCGCCGGCCTCAAGGGGATCGGCGCCCTGGCCGGTGTCGCCATCGGCGCCAACCTGTCGAGTGTCGCGGCCGGCGCGGCGGTACTCGCCCCGGCCCTGACCACGGCGGGGGCGGCGGCCGGTGCTCTCAAGCTCGGGCTGTCCGGGGTGGGGGATGCGTTCAAGGCAGCGTTCGCCGACAGCTCCGCGCAGGCCTCGGCCGCTGCTTCCGCGACCAAGGCCGTGGAGGCAGCGCAGCGCGGCCTCGCCAACGCACAGCGGGCCCTGGCCGACGCCCAAGTCCAGGCCGCGCAGCGGGTCAAGGACGCACAGGAGCAGGTCGCCGACGCCGAACGCGACCTGGCCGACGCCCAGCGTGAGGCCCGCGAGGTCCAGGCCGAGCTGAACGACGCGCGCCAGGAGGCGACGCGAGCGCTCGAGGACATGAACCAGCGGCTCGCCGAGTCCCGCCTCGACGAGAAGGACGCGGTCCGGGAGCTGGCCGAGGCCGAGGAGAAGCTCAAGGCCGCCCAGTCCAAGCCGGGCACCCGGCCCGAGGACCTCGAGGAACTCGAGATCGCCCGTGACCGGGCGAAGCTCAACCTGCAGGAGCAGCAGCGCGAGACCAAGCGTCTCGAACAAGACACGGCGAAGGCGAACAAGGCCGGCGTCGAAGGCTCGGATCAGGTCGTCGCTGCGAAGCGGCGGATCTCGGATGCCAACCGGGACGTCGCCGACAAGGAACACGCGCTCGCCGAGGCGCAGGCCGGGGTCGACGAGGCGCGTGCCGAGGGCCAGCGGCAGATCGAAGACGCGCAGCGGGCCGTAGCGGACGCCGCGCGGGCGGTGGCCGACGCGCAGGCCGCAGCTGCCGGGCAGGCCTCCGCGTTCGACAAGGCCATGGCGAAGCTCGCCCCGAACGCAAGGTCGTTCGTGGGCGCGGTGCAGGGCCTGGCGCCCGCCTGGCGTGCGATGAAACTCGACGTCCAACAGCGGCTGTTCGAGGGCCTGGACACCACCGTCACCGAGCTGGGCCGGGCCACGATCCCTGTCCTGCAGCGGCAGCTCACCGCGACCGCCGGGGTGTGGAACGAGATCGCGAAGTCCTCGGCCAGCGCCATCACCGAGATGGCGAAGTCGGGGCTGTTGGACAAGGTCCTCGCCGGGGCCACCGACAACCTGGCCGCGATCAGGGAGGTGCCGGGTCAGTTCCTGACCATGCTCGGCCAGTTGTCCGTGGCCGCGCAGCCTGCGTTCAACGGGCTGCTGCAGCAGTTCGCCGGCGCCGTCACCCACTTCACCGACGGCATCGCCGCGGGCTTCGAGTCCGGGACTCTCGAGCAGTCCATCAACACCGCGTTCGGAATCCTCTCCTCGTTCGGGACGCTCCTCGCGAACGTCCTCGGCACCGTCAACCAGATCTTCAAGGCCGCCAGCGGTGCGGGCGGCGAGATCGTCGGGACGCTCGGCGCGGTCTTCGGGGAGCTGCGGAAGATCCTCGCCACCGACGAGATGCAGGCGCAGATGCGCTCGCTGTTCGCGTCGATCGCGCAGATCGTCACGGCGATCGTCCCGGTCATCGGGGCGGTCGTGCAGGCCGTAGTGCCGCTGCTCGCGGCGATTGCCGAGCCGATCGCAGCGATCGCCACGGTGCTGGGTCCGGTGCTGCAGCAGCTGGCCTCCGTCCTCGGGGCTGCGCTGCTGCCGATCGTGCAGGCCCTCGGTCCGGTCCTGGTCACCATCGGCACGGCGATCGTGCAGCTGGTCCAGGCGGTGATGCCGCTGCTGCAGCCCATCGCCGACCTGATCACCGCCGTCATCACTGCGCTCGCTCCGGCGCTGACGCCGATCGTCAACGTCGTCACCGGCCTGGTCGCCGTTCTGATCGGGCCGCTGACACAGATCGTGCAAGTCCTCACCCCGGTCCTGCAGATCCTCGGCGACGTCGTCACTCAGGTCTTCCAGGCCCTGGAGCCGATGCTCGCCCCGCTGATCTCGCTGATCGGCGAGGCCGCGCAGCTGATCGCGGACGTGTTCGCGGTGGCGCTCGGCCAGCTCATGACGATCCTGACCCCGCTGATCGAGGTCGGGGTCCAGCTCGTCGAGACCGTGTTCGCCGCGCTGGAGCCGCTGCTGCCGGTGATCGGTGAGGCGCTCGAGGCGGTGGGCGGCGCGCTGCTGACGATGCTGCCGGCGTTCACCGGGGTCGCCGACGCGGCAGTCACTCTCGTCGAGGGCCTGGCGCCGCTCATCCCGGTCGGCGTGGAGCTGGTCACTGCTGTGCTCGACGCCCTGGTGCCGGTTCTGCCGACGGTGGCGGATGCGTTCGTGGCGATCTCGGCCGCGCTGCTGGCGATCGTGCAGCCGCTCGCCGAAGTGGCAGCCTCTCTCGCCGAGCAGCTCGCGCCGATCATCGGCGACCTCGCCCCGATCCTGGGGGACTTCGTCGGACTGCTGGCCGGAACGCTGGCTCAGATCCTGCCGCCGCTCACCGGTGCGTTCCTCACCCTGGCTTCGGCGTTCGGGCCGCTGCTGCCTGTGGTCGGCGAGCTGCTCGGCATGGTCCTGGAGATGGCGGGCGGCATCCTCGTCCAGCTGATGCCGTCGATCCTGCAGCTGGTGCAGGCCGGGGTCCAACTCGCGCTGGCCCTGCTGCCGATCGTGCCGCCGCTGGCGGAGCTCGTCGGCCTGGTCGTCACCCTCGCCGTCAACGTCCTGTCCTTGCTGCTGCCGCCGCTGCTGCAGCTCGCCGGGTTCCTGGTCGGCGCGTTCGCGACCGCGGTGTCCACGGCGGTCGGCTGGGTGTCCGCGATCGTCACCGCGATCGCAGGCCTGGTCACCTGGGTCACGACCCATCTGGGGCCAGCGTTCCAGTGGCTCAACGACAAGGTGATCCAGCCGGTTTGGAAGTCGATCCAGGAAGCCATCCGGATCGCCTGGCAGCAGGGCATCCAGCCCGTGTTCCGGTTCATCCGGGACGGCGTGACCGGCGTCGGCACGGCGATGCGCAACGCCCGGGACAAGGTGATCAAGCCGGTCTGGAGCGCGATCACCGGCGTCATCTCCGGCGCCTGGGACAAGGGCATCCGGCCCGTGTTCGACACGCTGAAGTCCGCGGTGGGCAAGGTGTCGACGGCCTTCGACGACGCACGCAAAGCGATCAAGACGGCGTGGGACAAGCTCGAGGGCATCGCGAAGAAGCCCGTCTCCTTCGTGATCAACACCGTGTACAACTCGGGAATCGTCGCGGTCTGGAACAAGATCGCCTCCGCGTTCGGTGCGCCCAAGCTGAAGGAGTTCCACCCCAAGGGATTCGCGACCGGCGGCATCCTGCCCGGCTACACGCCGGGCAAGGACGTCCACCGGTTCGTCTCGCCGACCGGCGGCATGCTCGACCTGTCCGGCGGCGAGTCGATCATGCGGCCGGAGTTCACCCGCGGCGTGGGCCGCCAGTTCGTCGACTACTTCAACCGCGTCGCCCGCTCCTCCGGCGCAGCCGGTGTCCGGCGTGCTCTCGCGCCGGTGCTGGGCGGCAACCCCCGTACACCGACCGACCGTTCACTGCGCTACGCCCACGGCGGGATCTACCCGTACCAGGCGTACAAGGACGGCGGGATCTTCGGCTGGATCGGGGACGCCGCATCCACCGTGGCCGGCGCCGGATCCGCGGTCTGGAACAAGGTGAAGGAGGGCGCCAGCTGGCTGGCCGACACCCTCGAGGCGTCGGCCCGGGCCGGGGTCAACGCGGTCGTCGACCCGATCCTCAAGTCCTTCCCCGGGATGGACACCTCGATCGGGAAGATGATCCGCCGCATCCCCGACCGGATCCTCGACGCGCTGTTCGGCTACTCCGAGAACGCGGACAAGAAGGGTGCGGGCGGGGTCGGCGGTCCGCGGATCCAGGCCGGCCTCAAGTGGGCGCGCACCCAGGACGGGCTCCCGTACCAGTGGGGCGGCAACGGCAACCCCAGCTGGGACTGTTCGGGTCTGGTGTCCGCGATCGAGTCTGTGGTCCGCGGGGAGAAGCCGCACCGCCGGTGGGCGACCGGGGCGTTCCACGGGAAGACGGCGCCGCCTGGCTGGGTCCTGCATGGCGACTCCGCGTACCGGATCGGGATCACCAACAGCGGGGTTGGCCACACCGCGGGGACGATCGGCGGCGTCAACGTCGAGTCGCGCGGCGGCGACGGCGTGGTCATCGGCAAGGGAGCCCGCGGCTACCGCGACAAGCTCTTCACCGACTGGTACGGGTTCCAGCCCGGCAAGTACGACTCGGGCGGCTGGCTACAACCGGGCTGGAACTTCAACGGGTTCCGCGACCCCGAGCCCGTCCTCACCCGCCAGCAGCTGCGCACCCTCGAGGGCGCGGCCGCGGTCGGTGTCGCGGCCGGGCAGGGCGGCTCGGTCACGTACGAGATCAACGCCCGCACGGCGGACTTCACGGTGGCCGACCTCGAGCGCGTCCAGCGCGTCCAGGAGGCCCGAGCCAGGGTGGGGAGGCCGCGATAGATGCCGCTGTTTACCGCACCCTTCGTCACCCCGCCCGACACCGAACCGCCCGGCGGGACACCGGTCCCGCTGCCGCAGATCGGATACGCCACCGCCTCGTACACCGACCCCTCAGGGAGGGTGTGGCCGCTGACCGACTGGGACGCCGGCTGGTTCACGCTCGCCGAAGGCGTCTCCGGGCTCGGCGCCGTGAAGTACGACCTCACCTCGGATGCTCAACCTCGCGGCGGGGCCCGGCTGCGGCACGCCCAAGCGCAGCCGCGGACGATCGTGTGGCCCCTGTTCATACAGGGCGCCACGCACATGGAGCTCACCGAGCGGTGGCGGGCCCTGGCGAGCGCCTTCACGCGCACCCTCCGGGAGGGCGAGGGGCCTGGCGTGCTGGAGATCGCCCGGCCGGACGGCACCCGCCGCCGGATCAACGTGTTCTACCAGGACGGGTTCGAGGGCCAGGACAAGCAGGGTTGGGGCAGGGACGCGGACAGTGCCGTGCTGTCTCTGTGGTGCGAGGACCCGTACTGGACGGACCCCGTCTCGCTGACGGTGCACCGCCAGGCCGACACGACGACGTCGTTCTTCACCCCGTTCCCAACGGTGTCGAGCAGCCAGGTCCTGGGGGCGACCACGGTCACCAACCCCGGTGACACGGTGGTGTGGCCGACGTGGGTGGTCACAGGCCCGGCCTCGCTGATCACGTTCACGCACGCCGGGACGGGCGAGTCCTTCTCCCTGAATCCGAGCGCGGCCGCGGTCGGGCACGGCAACTTGCTTGCGGGCGAGCAGGTCACCATCCGCACCGACCCGCCGCAGGTCCGCTACCAGAACGGCGACAACTGGGTCGGCGGTCTGAACTGGCCGGCCACCTCCCTGTGGGGGCTTGCCCCCGGAGCCAACCCGGTGACCTTCGCGCTGTCCGGATCCGGACCCGGCAGCGCCGTGGACCTCGTGTTCAACCCCCGCTACGAGACGGCCTGATGCGATGGCCATCACCCTGCTGATCACCGACGAGAACCTGACCGTCCAGGGCGACCCACTCAGCGGCTGGTCCAACCTCGACGTGACGATCAAGTTCAACGAGCCCGCCAGCGGCTCCGTGTCGCTGCCCGCCTACCCCGAGGTCATGGAGCAACTGCAGCCGGGCAACCGCCTGGTCGTCATCCGTGACCAGTCCATCTGGTGCGCGGGGCCGATGGAGCAGCCGACCGACTACAGCTGGTCCGTCGACAGCGCGCGTGGCGTCGGCGAAGTCACCGTCAACTTCAGCGACGACCTCGCCACCATCGCCGGACACATCACCTGGCCCGAGCCCGCCCTGACCTGGGCAGGCCAGCACGGCGACACCTGGCGCACGTTCACCGCCACCAACTCCGAGACCCTGATCCGCGCGTTGGTCAACGAGAACTGCGGGCCCGGCGCGATCACCGCCCGCCGCATCCCGAACCTGGTCCTCGACACCGCGGTGGGCGCCGGCACCAACACCGCGCTGTCCACCCGGTTCGAGCCGGTGCTTGAGGCGTGCCGCCGCGCGGCGTCCGCCGGAGGTTCGATCGGGTTTCGTGCCCGGCAGGACGGCAGCCAGATCAAGTTCGGCTGCTACACCCCAGCCGACAAGACAGCCACCGCCCGCTTCAGTGTCGGCCTGGGGAACCTGCGCGGCGTGCAGTACTCGCAGTCCGCGCCGACCTCGACGCACGCCCTGGTCGCCGGGACCGAGACAGCAGGCAGCAGCGTCCGCACATACGTCGAAGTCGCCAACACGGCGGCGGCCGCCACCTGGTGGCGGGTGGAGAAGTACCTCGACGGCGGCGCCGAGGACGACACCACCGGTGAGCTCACCGCGGCCGGCACCAGCGAGATCGCCGAGGGCGCCGCACCCGTCACCCTCGCCACCGTCACGGTCGACACCGAGGACCTGCAAGCCGGCCGCGACTACCAGCTCGGCGACCGCGTAACGATCGCTCTGCCGCACGGCCTTCAAGTCACCGACGTCGTCCGGGCCATTCACCTGCAGGCCACCCCGGACGACGGCGAGCAGGTCGCCTCCGTCGTCGGATCGCAGGACGCCACCACAGACCCGCAGACGGTGCGGCTGATCCGCACGCTGAGCCGACGGCTCGGCCGACTCGAAACGAGGTGAACGCCGGTGGCGCAGGACTCATGGCCTTCCCCGAGCCATAACACCAGGGCCGTCACGGACTTGGAATTCGAGAAGATCGCCGCCAGGTTCAGCGACGACGGCGTGTACGGCGTGCCCGCCGACACGCAGGTCGTCTCCGCAGGCAGCGGCCTCAACGTGAACATCCGCTCCGACGTGTACGCCTCGGTCCGCGGACACGCCTGGTACTCCGGCACCTCGACGGTGACCCTGGCAGTCGGAGCCAACGCGAGCGGATCGACCCGCGTCGACCGGGTCGTCGCGCGCCTGGACCGCTCCGCCTGGACGGTGCGCGCCGTGGTGAAGGCCGGCACTCCCGGCGCCGGTGCCCCGGCGTTGACCCAGCAGACCGGCGACACCGGCGTCTACGAGATCAGCCTCGCCCTGGTCACCGTCCTCAACGGGGCCTCCGCCGTCAGCGTCACGCGCGCCGAGCTGTACGCCGGCGCCCGCCTGCGGCCGGCCACCTCCTCCACCCGCAACCCGAGCCCGATGCTGGGCGAGCTCTGCCTCGAGATGGACACCGGCAGGGTGCGGGTATGGAACGGCACGGCATGGATCATCGTCTACAGCGACTCCGGTGTCGTCGGTCTCAACGCCCCCTACTCCGCCTGGACCAACGAGGTTGAGTCCGTCCTGCAGGAACGCAGCGGCACCGTGCACCTACGGCTTGGCGCGTTCCAGCGGGCGGGCGGCACGCTCGCCGACACCATCGAGTCCCGCCTGCCGGTGATCATCCCTGCCGCATACCGGCACCCCGCCCGTGACCAGTACTGCCTGGCCTACCTCACCGGCGCGAACATCGGACGGATCATCATCTACTCGAACGCCAACGACACCCGGGCCGGGCAGGTGTGGCTGACGAACAAGCCGACGATCAGCACCGGCCACAACGTCCTGCCCGCATCCGGAGTCAGCTGGGTGGTGGACTGACATGGCGCGCGAACAATTCGGAGCCACCCTCGCCGACTACATCGTCCGCCCCACCGACGGTCTGTGGGGTGTCGCCGCCGCGACCACGGTCACCTTCTGGGACGCCGCCACCGAGGGCACGCAGTACACCGACCTGCTCACCCTGGGCGGATCCCCGATCACGAGCGTGGTCACCGACGAGTACGGGTTCATCGGAAGGTTCCAGGGACCGGACTCCGTCACCGGAATGTGGGCGGACAGCGGCGGCACCTCGCGCGCCTGGATCGAAGCCCGCGGCACAGGCTCGGGCGGCGGAGGCAGCCAGGCCTACACCAAGTTGATCCACGTCGTGGCGTCGGCGACCGCCCCAGCAGACGTGCGCGCCGCAGCCACATACCTGTGCGACGGCACCGCCGACCAAGTGCAGATCCAGCAAGCCATCGACGACGCCCAGGACGAGGGCGGCGGCATCGTCCAGCTCTCCGTCGGCAACTTCAACCTCACCGCACCGGTGCAGATCAACGGCACCGCCAACGTGGACGATCCACTGACAGTAATCCTGCGGGGCTGCGGGAAGAACGCCACCACCCTCGTCCCCGCCTCGGGGCAGAACGGCATCCTGATCTCCAACTGGGCGCAGTTCCACCTCGAGGACCTGGGCATCGTCATCCAGGGCAGCAGCAACGGCATCGTGTCGACGGCGGTCACCACGACCACCACGCTGTCGTTCTGGGACTCGTCGATGCGGAACATCCGCATCAGCGGCTCGTACACGCCCACCAACACCGGCTGGGCCATGGACATGGCCATGCCCTGGCGCAGCACCTTCGACAACATCGAGATCCAGGGCACTCGCAACGGCATCCGCATCACCAACAACTCGACGAACCAGAACGCCGGCGACTGCACCTTCAACCGGTTCTTCGTCGAGATCGTCGGCACCGGCGGCTACGCCCTGTACATCGACTCCATCGACGGCAACATGAACCAGAACAACTGGATCATGTTCGAGGCGGGCGCCAACTCCACCGGCTGCACCGGCATCTACCTCGGCGGCGCGGTCGGCACCGCCAGCCAGCGCTTCTACGGTCTGAACCTGGAGCAGTTCCAGACCGGCATCAACGTCGCCAACGGCGAGTCCAACGAGTTCTACTGCAACTACGTCACAGGGGACACGGGCGACGCGGCGAACCGGATGTTCGTCTGCGGCAGCAACAGCTACAACAACCTGTTCCAGGCGAAGTGGGTGAACGTCGCTTCCAGCGGCACGCTGGCGATCATCGAGGACAACAACACCACCTCGAACACGCCGAACATTTTCGAGCGCATCCGGATCGAGAACAACACCGGCGGCACCGTCACGTACACCAAGCAGAACAACACGGTGCTGCGGGACATCACGACCTTCAACACCGGGAACCCGCTACCGGCCGGGCTGCTGCAGTACCCGCTCACCACGGTCAACAACCCTGCGTTCCGGGCCGACGACTACGGCCTGATCACCTGGACCGACCCACCGACCGCGCTCTCCGGCAGCGGCTTCAGCCTCGTAGCCGGGCAGGTCTACCTGTCGAAGCTGAAGATCGTCAACCGGTCGACTGTCGTCAGCAACATCAAATACCTCGTCACCGCAGCCCAGGCCGGCGGTACCAGCGGGCAGAACTTCGTCGGCCTCTACAGCAGCTCCGGCACTCTCCTGGCCTCCAGCGCGGACCAGACCACCAACTTCTCCACCACAGGCGAGAAGACCGCGGCAATCACCGCGCAGACCCTCGCCGTCGGCAGCTACTACGTCGCGTGGCTCGCCAACCACACCACCACTGCGCCCTCTGTTGCTGGCGGCGGCGGCAACTCCGCCCTCAACAACTTCGGACTCACTGCGGCAACCGGCCGTTTCCTCAACACCGGTGCGGGCAATACCGCGCTGCCGGCCTCGATCACCCTGGCCAGCCAGGGCCTCAACTCCGCGAGCCGCTGGGCCGCACTCACCTGACCTCGCCATCTCACCGCGCCCCGAGCCGTCGGCCGGGGCATCTCTTTTGCCCCGGAGGATCGATGTCTCCCAAGCCAACCATCGGCCGGATCGTCATCTACCGCGCCAGGACGCGGGGCTACCCGCTGCCCGCCGTCGTGACCGCGACGCGCGACACCTTGGACCCGATCGGCCTCGAGCTCGGCGACGTGCCACCGCTCGACGACGACACCACCGTGCACCTGCACGTCTTGACCCCGGGGGCGAAGGGCTCGTACACCGAGCACGCGATCCCCCAGGGCGACGGCCCGGGCACCTGGTCGTGGCCGGAGCGTGCGTGATGGCACCGCCCCTGAGTGCTGCCACCTTCATCGACGCGCTGCGGGCCGAGGGCCTGGACGTTGTCGAGGTCGGCGACTGGGCCGACCACAACCGCAACCACAAGGGGCCGTGGGGTCCGGTGCACGGCGTGATGATCCATCACACCGTCACCCGGGGCAGCGCCGCCACCGTGGCCCTGTGCCGCGACGGACGGACCGGCCTGCCCGGGCCGCTGTGCCACGGCGTCATCACTAAGGACGGCCGTGTCCACCTGGTCGGCTACGGCCGCGCCAACCACGCGGGCCTGGGCGACGGCGACGTCCTCCAGGCGGTCATCGCCGAGCGCGGCCTGCCGGTTGACAACGAGGCCAGCACCGACGGCAACCGCTACTTCTACGGCTTCGAGTGCGAGAACCTCGGCGACGGCCAAGACCCCTGGCCCGCAGCCCAGTTGCTCGCCATCGAGAGGGTGGCGGCCGCGATCTGCCGACGCCACGGCTGGAGCGAGCGGAGCGTCATCGGTCACCTGGAGTGGCAGCCGGGGAAGGTAGACCCGCGCGGCTTCACCATGGCGTCGATGCGGGAGCGCATCGCGAAGCGCCTCGGGATCAAGCCGCAGACCACACCGCTGCCGACACCGTCCAAGCCGGTCGTCGACCTGTCCCAGCTGGCCGCCGCGGCGCGATCGAACCCGAAGGCCAAGGGCCGCCCGGTCACGTACGCCGGGACGCGGATCGTCGAGGCCGCGCTCGTTGACGCTGGACTGCTCGCCAAGGTCCGACTCGACGGCCACTTCGGAGAGGACACCGTCACGGCCTACGCCAAGTGGCAGCGCTCGAAGGCCGGCGGCAGCTTCACCGGCGACGCCGCCGACGGCATCCCCGGCAAGACATCGCTGGTCAACCTCGGCCGGCGGTACGGCTTCGACGTGAAGGAGTAACTCATGGACAGCAAGTTCCTGCTGGACCTCGGTGAGCGCGCAGGCTGGACCGGTGCTGAGGCCGCGCTCGGCCTGGCCGTCGTCGAGCTCGGCGAGCTGCCGGTGTGGTGGGCCGCGCCGGTCGCGCTGGTGGCGGCATCGGCGAAGGCGTGGGTAGCCAGACGTCTCGGTCGGAAGGGCACGGCGTCCACGCTGCCCGCGCGCAAGGATCCCGCCTCCGGGGCGATCGCGTGACAGTACCGGAAGCGTCCGTTGCCGTGGAGTTGGAGCGCCTCCGCGGTACGGTCGCGACCGGTTTCGCCGAGGTCAAGGGCTCGCTGGCGGTCCTCGTCGAGCGATCGACACGCACCGAGCGAGACGTGGCGCAGCTCCGCGAAGACACCGACAAGGAACTCACGGAGCTCCGCACGGAAGTCGAGGCGTTGAAGCGGAACCGCTGGCCCCTGGCCGCAGTCGGCGCGCTGACCGGCGTGGCGGGCGCCGCGACCGGCGTCATCTCACTCCTCGCACGCTGAAACGGTTTGCCCCCTCTCGCCACTAGGCGAGAGGGGGCCCTTCGTCATGCCCGAGTCAGCGTGGGTTGAGCTCCCGCCGGGCACGAGTGATTACGTTCTGGGCATCGGCTCCGTACACCGCCGACTCGGCGAGCGTGTTCCACACACGCAAGTACGTCGCCACCGAGTCGGAGTCGTCCAGCCACAGCTCCGCGTGCCAGTCCTCGACGACAACGCGACGTTCGTCGTAGATCCAGAAGCCGTTGCCCGGGAAGATCTTGAGCGAAGCGGTAAACGGAATGACGCCCAGTTCGAGCGTGTCCAACCCGATGGCGCTGACGAGGCGGTCCAGTTGGGCGGCCAGGACTGAGGGCGGGCAGACCAGGGCGTGCAGCGCTCCCTCCCACATCATGATCCGGTACTTCCGGCCCGGCTCGTAGAGTCCTGCCTGCCGGCGGATCCTGGCGCGTACCGCCTCCTCGGTGTCGCGAGGGGACTGCATGAGGGCAGCATGGCGGACGAGGACGTGGCGGGCATAGTCCGCGGTCTGGAGCATGCCGGGGACGAGGATGTTCTCCCAGATGGTGAGTACCCGGGTACGGTCGTGCTCTGCGGTGATGGCGTCCTGGACTGGCTGGTGGCCGGAGGCCAGTTGCCGCCGCCACGATCTGATGTGGGATTCGAAGCCGCGCAGTTGGGCGAGCAGACCGCCGTACGCGTCCGGGTGCCCGGTCGCCTCGGCCCAGGCCCGGAGGTCGTCCGCGTCGGCGGTCTGTCGACCGTTCTCCAGCTTGCTGACCTTCGACTTGGTCCAGCCGCCGCCGAGTCGCTCGGCGAGCTGGGCCCCGGTGAGCCGACCATCAGAGCAGGTGATGCGTAGTTCACGGAGGCGTGCCCCGAGGACCTCGCGTGCCTGCTGGTAGTCAGTGCTCACCGGGCCTCGTCAGGTTTCGTCGATCTTGAAGTCTTCGTACGGAGTTGCATAGTGCCAGGCAGCGTCGCGGGCCTGGCAGTACCGGTTCACCACGGCGGGGTCGGTGATGAGTTCCGCGCCGGTCAGGGTGTCGGTCTCGTCGAAGAGGAGCCGGGCCACAAGCCGGGAGTCGAAGAGCCAGAAGTCCTCGTCGGGGAGCACGAGCCGGTTGGCCTCGGCCCGGTCCATGTTGCGGATGTCCTCGCCCACCGCGCAGTTCCTCACTGCGTTGCTGCGCAGGTAGAGCTGGCCGGGGGTGGCCGGGCTGTCGATCAGGCGTACACGCTCGAAGCGTTTCCCCTCGGCCGTCTGTGTCCGGACGTTGCGGGACCAGTCGTCGTCGTAGTCCCACTCGATGGGTTCGCCCGCCCTGAACTGCGCCCACTGTTGCGTCTGTTCGTCGCTGGCGTAGCGGCGCCTGGTCTCCAGCCGCCAGGCGGTGTGTTTGAAGGTGGTGAAGAGTTTCTCGAACTCGTCCTCGGCGTTGATGAGCCGAGGCGTCTCGTCGCGCGGGCCGAAGTCCACGAGGGTGTTGCGTGGAACGACCACCGCTACTTCCCCGGCGTCGAAGTGCTGGAGCCTGGCGAGGTCGGCGGGGTCCGTGAGCTGCGGACCGTGCACGATGACTTCACCTGTGTCGAGGTCCTCGTGCACGCCGGGGCAACCCCCGCCGCCCGAACCCGTGCCGTTGAACTGGAGCCTGCGCATGACGGTTCCCCCTCCGTAGGAGCTGGTGTGTGGGGCCAGCCTCCCCGAGGCCAACGTGACGGACACGCAGTTGAGTTGCCCCGCGCGGGAAACTTCGCGCAACTTCACAGTGCAGTCAAGAAACTTCGAGAAACTCGGGGTGCGTCGAGCAACTCAAGGCTCTTACCGTCCTACCCATGGAGAACATCCGCGAGTCACCCGACGTCGACCCCTTCACGGCCATCGAGTCGTTGCGAGCTGCGCTCGACAGGGCCGGGATCATTCTGCCGTCCCTCGCCGTCGACCCTCAGCTGTCCACTGTGCGGCTGATCGAACTCGGCCGGGTCCGACCGGACGTCGCCATGCGACTCGCGACGGCACTCAATCGCCAGGCTGCGGCGGCGTAGCGATGCACGTGCCGAGCGCACGAGTCATGCATCAAGCGGGCCAGGACTGGCTACTGTCCTGCGCCTCTGACCCCGAGGATGTAGAGCGCGAGTGGGAGCTGGACGAGTTCGCCGAGATACCCAGCGGACCGCACTGGCGCGTCGCCGAGGCGCCCCTCCCTGCAACCATGTCCGCCATCCACCGGGTCGGGCCTGACCGAATCGGCCCCATCCTCGGCGACGTCTACAGCGACACCGCCTGGTGGCTTCTGCCGCCGGACCTAGAAGACGACCTCGGCGACGTGCGCCTGCTGAAGGTGCATCCGGCCGGCTGGCTGCTGCGCTGCCCACCTGTCCTGCGTTCCTTGCGGGGGCGGTGGTGGATCGAGCGGCCGGACGGATCGGGACGTCTGACCAACCCCGCACTCCTCGCCCCGGCCTTCGGATCGGGCGCTGGTTCCCGACTGCCCTCGGAAGGACCACGATGAAGACGACGACCATGTCCGACCCCGTCCACCTGCCGCTGCCCGAAGAGTGGCCCGACCCGAGACCAGGCTGTGAGGTGTGCGACGCGCTCGCCTCCGAGCGGTCCAAGGCAGCAGCGCAGCAGGACTACTCCAAGGTGACGGACTGCAACATCGAGCTCCGCGCCCACAAGCAGCCGCACCACCGTCGGAGGCGGCAGTGAGCGGGACCTCATTTCAGTGGAGGGACGGCGGCAGCGGCGGGCCTGGCCACATGCAGCGCGTCGCGGCGAACGCCACCTACACCAGGACCCAGAGGGCCTATCGCGCTTACATCGAGCACGGCAGCAGCTGCACCGTCTGCGTGGTGGACAGCGAGCAGTGCACCACTGCGGAGAAACTTTGGTCCGTCTATCGGGCGGCAACCACCTAAGAACTCGTTGCCGGTTCGTACGTCGACCGCACCGGCAACGGGATGTGCGGCCGCCCCTGCGTCCCCCGTCGGGGGCGGCCGCTCAGCGGGTCAGCTCGAAGAGCTCGACACCCATGGCGTCGGCGATGCGGATGAGTGTGTCGAGCAGCGGGCTGGAGTGGCCCTGCTCGATCCGGCTGTACGTGGCGATGTCGATGCCAGACCGGCCGCACACGTCCCCCTGAGTGAGGTTGTGCTGCTCGCGTACGCGGCGGATCTGTTCTCCCACCTGGCGGCGGCGAGCGAGGACCCGATCGTCGGGCGGGGTGGGGCGTGGCACACGTCCACGCTGGCGATGGCATGATCAAAAAGGATTAGGGTCCACCCTAAATTGTGTGATCTTGAAGGGGAAGGGGAAGCACCAGCAACACCCCCCTCTCTGACGGCCCTCTCGCACCGGCCCCCCAGGCGGGCGGGAGGGACCGCGGCGCCCCCGCTCGAGCGGGGGCGCTGTCACGTCCGGCACTGCAGCACGAGCCTGGACTTACGCACTCCCCGTGCGGAAGCTTTGTGGTGACGGCAAACCTAGGGGGCACACCATGCCGCAGATCACCGCCCGCCAGGCGGCAGCCCGTTCTCATGAGTTTCGGTAAGCCCGTTCTGCACTCATCCGAGCCCCGCCCTGGGCAGCCTTCAGACCCACCCGTTCCCACGGGAACGAAGCCAGGCACCGGACGGCATTCGGCGGCATCCAGCGTCATCGAAAGCGTCCGATTCACCCCGAGTTCTTGCATCTCCGCAGGTCAGTCATGTAACAAAATCAGGTTCGAGTCCCGTCACTCACCCTGAGTAATCAGCCGGTGACCTCGGTGCAGAGGTCACCGGCTGATTCGTTTCCCCTCCCGGGAGCCCGCGTGCACGCCGACCCCATCCGCACGGCCCGCCTCGACCTGGTCCCCCTGCGCGTGGACCACGCCGAGGAGATGTCGGCCGTCCTCTCCGACCCCGCCCTGCACACGTTCATCGGCGGGAAGCCCCTGACGGCCGAGGAACTGCGCTCCCGCTACGAACGCCTGGTGGCCGGCTCCCCCGACCCCGCCACCACCTGGCTCAACTGGGTCCTCCGCCTCCACACCGACGCCACCCTCATCGGCACCGTCCAGGCCACGATCACCGGCAAGCACAAAGCCGAGATCGCCTGGATCGTCGGCACCCCCTGGCAGGGCCAGGGCCTCGCCTCAGAAGCCGCCCGCGGCCTCGTCACCTGGCTGGTCCGCCACTACATCCGCACCATCACCGCCCACATCCACCCCTCCCACACGGCATCGGCCGCGGTCGCCCTGGCGGCGGGCCTTGCCCCGACCGAGGAGGAGCACGACGGAGAGACGGTGTGGCGGCTGTCGCTGAGCGCGTGACGCCGAACTGCCCGCCTCCGCGGTGCCGTTGACCCGTCCTACGACGAAGCCCGTCCCACCAGCTCCGTGGCCAGTACCACCTGTCGGCGTTCCAGGCCCCGGGATGCCGCCGGGCGGCGGTCCGCGATTTCGGTGAGGAGGAGGTCGATCATGTGGCGGCCCATTTCGGCTATGGGCTGGCGGACGCTGGTGAGGGGTGGGTCCATGTGGCGGGCGATGGCGGAGTCGTCGTAGCCGACGAGGGCGACGTCGTCGGGGATGCGGCGGCCCGCCTCGCGGAGGGCCTGGCGGGCGCCGGCCGCGGTGACGTCGGAGGCGGCGAAGACGGCGTCGATGTCGGGGGCGCGGGAGAGGAGCGCGGCCATGGCGCGGGTGCCGCCCTCCTCGGTGAAGTCGCCGGGTTCGATCAGGGCCTCGTCCACCGTCACGCCCGCATCGCGCAGGGCGTCCCGGTAGCCGTCGATGCGGCGCTGGGCACCGTACACATCGAGGCGGCCGGTGATGTGCGCTATGCGGGTGCGACCGCGGGAGAGCAGGTGTTCGACCGCCTGGCGGGCGCCGCCGTAGTTGTCGGAGTCGACCGACGGGAGGGTTTCCCCGGCCGATCGCGGGCCGCTGATCACCGCCGGGATCTCCAGCTGGGACAGCAGATCCGGCAGCGGGTCGTCCGCGTGCACCGAGACCAGCAGGACGCCGTCCACCCGGTGCGCGGCCAAGTACTGGGCCAGCCGCCGCCGTTCCCGGTCGTTGCCCGCGAAAATCAGCAGCAACTGCATCTCCGTGTCGGAGAGTTCGGCCGCCACGCCGTTCAGCATGTCCGAGAAGTACGGCTCCGCGAAGAAGCGGGTCTCCGGCTCGGGGACCACCAGCGCGATCGCGTCCGTGCGGTTCGCGGCCAGCGCCCGCGCCGCCGTGTTCGGGACGTAGCCGAGCTCCGCGACCGCCGCCTCCACCGCCGCGCGGGTCGCGTCACTGACCCGGGGCGAGCCGTTGATCACCCGGGAGACCGTGCCACGGCCGACACCGGCACGCGCGGCCACCTCTTCGAGGGTCGGCCGGCCACCGCTCCGGCCCCGCGCTCCGTGGCTTGCCATGGGCTCCGCCTTCCCGCCGTCATCTTCACGCTGGCCTGGAATGTAACAGTCCCGCCCATCGGGGTGAGCGCCCCTGGGGCCTGCCGCCCCCGGACCCCTGCTCCGGCCCGCACATCCTCGTCCTCAATCACCGGGCGGGCCGAAAACCATCGGCCGATGATCGACTCCTGAGTTAGTTAACAGGCCGATAACTGAAGACATATCTCCTTGCCGACTCCCTTGACACCCCCGCCCGGACCCGCGAGTCTTCAACTCATCACTGGTGGGAGCGCTCCCACAGTACCTGACACATACACATCCCGCACGTTCCCCGCCCGAGCCGCCGCGAGAACTAACGGGCCCAACAATGCAGTTGGCCGGGGGGTCGGCACGTCAGGGCAACAGGAGGACGCAATGCGAGCACGTACCCGAACCGCCCGTCGCAGGGTGGTGGTCCTCGCGGCCGTCGCGTCGCTGGGCGCCGGGCTGCTGGCCGGCTGTGCCGACGACGGTAAGGACGACAACGGAGGGTCGTCGTCGGGAGGCGGCGGTGGCAAGACCAAGATCACGCTGGGGCTGTTCGGCACCGCCGGGTTCGAGGAGTCCGGTCTGTACAAGGAGTACGAGAAGCTCCACCCGGACATCGACATCCAGCAGACCGTCGTCGAGCGCAACGAGAACTACTACCCGGCGCTGCTGAACCACCTCACCACCAACAGCGGTCTCCAGGACATCCAGATGGTCGAGGTCGGCAACATCGCCGAGATCGTCCAGACCCAGTCCGACAAGCTGCTCGACCTGTCGAAGTACGGCAAGGAGAGCGACTACCTGGACTGGAAGTGGAAGCAGGCCACCACCTCCGGCGGCCAGACCATCGGCGTCGGCACCGACGTCGGTCCCATGGCCATCTGCTACCGCACGGACCTGTTCAAGGCGGCCGGTCTGCCCACCGACCGCGAGGAAGTCGGCAAGCTGTGGGCCGGCAGCTGGGACAAGTTCGTCGACGTCGGCAAGACGTACCAGAAGAAGGCCAAGGGCACGACGTTCCTGGACTCCCCCGGCGGTCTCCTCCAGGCCATCCTCAGCAGTGAGACCGAGCGGTTCTACGACTCCTCCGGCAAGGTCATCTACAAGACGAACCCGGCCGTGAAGTCCGCCTTCGACCTCACCGCCGACGCCGCCGAGGCCGGACTGATCGGCAACCAGACGCAGTTCCAGCCCGCGTGGGACACGACCATCGCCAATAGCAAGTTCGCCGCGATGTCCTGCCCGCCGTGGATGCTCGGCTACATCAAGGGCAAGTCGAAGGCCGACGCGGCCGGCAAGTGGGACATCGCCCAGGCGCCGAAGTCCGGCAACTGGGGCGGCTCCTTCCTGACCGTGCCCAAGTCCGGCAAGAACACCGAGGAAGCCGCCAAGCTGGCCGCCTGGTTGACCGCTCCCGAGCAGCAGGCCAAGCTCTTCGCCGTGCAGGGCAGCTTCCCGAGCACCCCGGCCGCGTACGACTCGGCCGCGGTGAAGAACGCGAAGAACGACATGACCGGTGACGCGCCGATCGGCACGATCTTCGCCGAGGCCGCCAAGAACATCCCGGTCCAGACGATCGGCCCGAAGGACCAGATCATCCAGCAGGGCCTGACCGACAACGGTGTGGTCCTGGTGACCCAGGGCAAGTCCGCCAAGGAAGCCTGGGACAACGCCGTGAAGACCATCGACAACAACCTGGACCAGTGACCCGTATGACCACTGGGCACGACACCGCCGCCGCGTCCCCCGCGAAGGGGGGCGCGGCCCCGGCCCGCCCGTCCGCGGGGCCCCCGGACGACGAGCGCCGCCGTGCGCGGCTGTCCCGCCGCTGGCAGCGGGACGTGCGCTGGAGCCCGTACGCCTTCGTCTCGCCGTTCTTCCTGCTGTTCCTGGCGTTCGGCCTGTTCCCGCTGATCTACACCGGCTGGGCCTCGCTGCACCAGGTGGAGCTGACCGCGCCCACCGACATGAGCTGGGTGGGCTTCCGGAACTACACGCGGATCTTCGACGACGACTTCTTCTGGAACGCGGCGCGGAACACGCTGACCATCGGGATCATCTCGACGGTCCCGCAGCTGCTGATGGCGATGGGCCTCGCGCACATCCTCAACTACAAGCTGCGCGCCTCGACCTTCTACCGGGTCGCGATGCTCGCCCCGTACGCGACGTCGATCGCCGCCGCCTCGCTCGTCTTCGTCCTGCTCTTCGGCCGCGACTACGGCATGATCAACTGGGCGCTGAACCAGGTCGGCATCGACAACATCGACTGGCAGAACGACAAGTGGGCCTCGCAGATCGCGATCTCCTCGATCGTCGTCTGGCGCTGGACCGGCTACAACGCGCTGATCTATCTGGCGGCGATGCAGGCGATCCCGCAGGACCTGTACGAGTCCGCGGCCCTCGACGGGGCCAACCGCTGGCAGCAGTTCTTCCATGTGACGCTGCCCTCGCTGCGGCCGACGATCCTGTTCACGGTGGTCGTCTCGACCATCGGCGCGTCCCAGCTCTTCGGCGAGCCGCTGCTGTTCGACGCCAACAAGGGCGCCTCGGGCGGCAGTCAGCACCAGTTCCAGACGCTCGGCCTGTATCTGTACGAGCAGGGCTGGGTCAACCAGCACCTGGGCCGCGCCTCCGCGATCGCCTGGACGATGTTCCTGATCCTCATCGTCATCGGGATCGTCAACTACGTCATCTCGCGCCGGCTGCGCGCCAGTAGTTAGGAGAACCGGCCGTGACGACGACACTCACCAAACCGCCGGCCGACGAGGCCCAGCCTCCCAGGCGCCCCAAGCGCCCCAGGTCGGCGCGCGCGGGCGGCACCCTGCACGCCGGGCCGATCGCGTACCTCATCCTCGCCCTGTTCACCATCGGCTCGCTGTTCCCGCTGGTGTGGACGGCGATCGCCGCGTCCCGTGACAATCAGCGGCTCGCGCAGAGCCCGCCGCCGTTCTGGTTCGGCTCGGGTCTGTTCGACAAGCTGGAGATCGCCTGGACCGACGCCAACCTGGGCGAGGCGTTCTTCAACACCACGATCGTGGCCGGGGTTTCGGCGCTCACGATCGTCGTGCTGTCGACGATCGCCGGGTTCGCCTTCGCCAAGCTGCGGTTCAAGGGCCGTAACGCCCTGATGCTGATCGTGATCGGCACGATGATGGTGCCGCCGCAGCTGAGCGTGATCCCGCTGTACATGATGGTCGCCAAGCTCGACTGGTCCGACCAGCTCCAGGCGGTGATCCTGCCCTCGCTGGTCAGCGCGTTCGGCGTGTTCTTCATGCGGCAGTACCTGTTGCAGGCGCTCCCGGACGAGATCATCGAGGCGGCCCGCGTCGACGGCGCGAGCAGCTGGCGGGTGATCTGGCACGTGGTGTTCCCGGCGGCGCGGCCCGCGATGGCCGTGCTGGGCATGCTGATGTTCGTGCAGACCTGGAACGACTTCCTGTGGCCGTTCCTGGTGCTGACGCAGAACGGCAACCCGACCGTGCAGGTCGCGGTCGCGGGCCTGGGCCGCGGCTATACCCCGGACCAGTCCCTGATCATGGCCGGCGCGCTGCTCGGCACGCTGCCGCTGCTGGTGGTCTTCGCGATCTTCGGCAAGCAGATCGTCGGCGGCATCATGCAGGGCGCCGTCAAGGGCTGACCTCCTGCTTCCCGGGGGCCGGGTCATCGCCGCCTCGGCCCCTTCCTTCCCCCATCTACCCGTCTACCCGTCGGTCTCCACGACCTCCAATGGGAGCGCTTCCATGCCTGAACCCGCGACGCCGGCGACCCCGGTGACCTTTCCCCCCGCCTTCCTCTGGGGTGCCGCGACCTCGGCGTACCAGATCGAGGGGGCGGTGCGGGAGGACGGCCGCACCCCCTCGATCTGGGACACCTTCAGCCACACCCCGGGCAAGACGGCCGGTGGCGAGACCGGTGACATCGCTGTCGACCATTACCACCGCTTCCGGGACGACGTGGCGCTGATGGCCGACCTCGGCCTCACGGCGTACCGCTTCTCGATCTCCTGGTCCCGCGTCCAGCCCACCGGCCGCGGCCCCGCGGTCCAGCGCGGCCTGGACTTCTACCGCAACCTCGTGGACGAGCTGCTCGCGCACGGCATCAAGCCGGCCGTCACCCTCTACCACTGGGATCTGCCGCAGGAGCTGGAGGACGCGGGCGGCTGGCCGGAGCGCGACACGGCGTACCGGTTCGCGGAGTACGCGCAGATCGTCGGCGAGGCGCTCGGCGACCGGGTGGAGCAGTGGATCACCCTCAACGAGCCGTGGTGCAGCGCCTTCTTGGGCTACGGCTCCGGCGTGCACGCGCCCGGCCGCACCGACCCGGCGGCCTCGCTGAAGGCGGCCCATCACCTCAACCTCGCGCACGGCCTCGGCACTTCGGCCCTGCGCTCGGCGATGCCGGCCCGCAACTCGGTCGCGCTGAGCCTCAACTCCTCGGTGGTGCGCCCGGTTTCGCAGGACGCGGCGGACCTGGCGGCGGCCAGGAAGATCGACGACCTGGCCAACGGGGTCTTCCACGGCCCGATCCTGCACGGGGCGTACCCGGACTCGCTGTTCGCGGCAACGGAGTTGATCACCGACTGGTCGTACGTCCAGGACGGCGACCTCGCCGCCATCAACCAGCCGCTGGACGCGCTGGGCCTCAACTACTACACGCCTGCGCTGGTTTCGGCGGCGGACACCGACCTGACCGGCCCGCGCGCCGACGGCCACGGGGCGAGCGACCACTCCCCCTGGCCCGGCGCCGACGACGTGGCCTTCCACCAAACCCCCGGCGAGCGTACGGAGATGGGCTGGTCGATCGACCCGACCGGTCTGCACGAGCTGATCATGCGCTACACCCGCGAGGCCCCGGGCCTGCCGCTCTACATCACCGAGAACGGCGCCGCCTACGACGACAAGCCCGACCCCGACGGCCGCGTCCACGACCCGGAGCGCATCTCCTACCTCCACGGCCACCTCGCCGCGGTCCGCCAGGCGATCACCGACGGCGCGGACGTCCGCGGCTACTACCTGTGGTCCCTGCTGGACAACTTCGAGTGGGCGTACGGCTACGAGAAGCGCTTCGGCGCGGTCTACGTCGACTACCAGACTCTCGCCCGTACGCCGAAGTCGAGCGCCCTGTGGTACGGGCAGGCGGCACGGACGGGGACGCTGCCGGAGGTGCCGGAGGTCTAGAGCCACCGCGGAGAGCGGGGGACGGGGGAAGGGGAAGGGGCGCGGCATCCGAGGGGGATGCCGCGCCCCGGCCCGTGGGGGGGCGTCAATTGCGCTGGGGTGGGCGTCAGTTGTAGGCCTCGAACGCCTTCGAGAACGCGTGCTCGTCCTGGACGATCGAGCTGCACGTGGCGTCGGCGTAGGTCTTGGCGCCGCCGGAGCACTGCTTGTCGCGCGTGGCCGACCACATCGACAGCCAGCCGAGGCCCTTGGACTTGGCGAAGTCGACCAGCTGGGCGGCGTCGTCGACCTTGAAGATCTCGCTGGTGACGTCGTTGACGCCGATCATGGGCGTCACCGCGACGGCCTTCCATGCGGCGGCGTCGGAAAGCCCGAGGACGCTCTTGACCTGGGCCTGGGTGGCGGTGGCGGCCTGCTCGGCGTAGGTGCCCATGTCGCCGCTGTACGCCGGGCCGTAGTCCATCGCCATGATGTTGACGGTGTCGATCGCGACGCCGTTCGCCTTGGCGTCGGACAGGAGGTTCACGCCGTCCTGGGTCAGACCCTCGGGCATGACGGGGAGGGTGAAGGAGACGTCCAGGCCGGGGTGGTTCTGCTGGAGCTTGGCTATGGCCTTGGCGCGGTTGGTGTTCGCCGTGGTGTTGGGCAGTGCGCCACCCTCGACGTCGAAGTCGACCTTGGTCAGGTCGTAGGCGGCCACGACCTTCTCGTACGCCGCCGCGAGCGCGTCCGCCGAGGAGCAGGTCGTCGCCAGCTCGCTGCCCGCCGCGCCGCCGAAGGAGACCCGGACGTCGCCGCCCTTGGCGCGCAGGGCGCCGATCTGTGCGGCCACCGCGTCGCTCGCGAGGTCGGTCACGCCGCCCCACTTCGGGGTGCAGCTCCCACCGTCGGTGATGAAGGCGAGGTTGTAGTCCTTGACGCCGGTGGCCGTGGCGCTGGCGACCAGGTCGAAGGCGGGGTAGAGGGAGGTGTCGACGTAGGGGGCGAAGCCGGCGCTGGTGGTGGTTCCGGTGCCGGTGCTGCTGGTCGCGGTCGGGGAGGCGGTGGCCGTGGCGGTGGGGGTGCTGGTCGCCGTCTTCGTGGGGGTCGGGGTGGCGGTGGCGGTCGGTGTCGCGGTGGCCGTCTGGCTCGGGCGGCCGGTGGGCTCCGGTGTGGCGGTGCCGTCCGCGGAACAGGCGGCGCCGTCGATGAGACAGCCCGTCGGGTCGCCGGTGCCGTTGACGACGAAGCCGACGGTGACGGACTCGCCGGCGGCCAGCCCGTCGGTGTCCCACTTGGCGGAGGTCACGGTGACATGCGAGCCGCTGACGCTCGACTCGGCGTTCCACAGCGAGCTCAGCTTCGCGCCCGACGGCAGGTCGAACTCCAGCTTCCAGCCGGTCTCCGCCCCGCCGCTGTTGTTGGTGACGACGTACTGCGCGGTGTAGCCCGTCGACCAGTCACTCGTCCTCGTGTACGCGGCACCGACCCCGGCCGCCTGCGCGGTACCGGTGAGCAGGATCGCGCCGCCCCCGATCACGGCCGCGGCGACGGCCCCGGCGATCACCTTGTTTCTGCCGCTCACCTTGCGCCGGTGCGTGCTCATGACGTGCCTGCCTTCACAGTTCGGGGGTGGGGTGCGGCAGCACGCTAGCGATCCGGAATCGGGCAAAGCGCCTGATCCGGACGGCGGTTGGTGATCTTAGGGTGCGCTTAAGGAAGGGATCGGGGCCGGTTAAAGGTAGAGACCAATCGGCCGGTACGGCGTCTGCGCACCCGGTGCCCCCGGCGCTCGGGCACCCGCCCGTCCAGCTGGATCCAGATCCGCACCTCGGTGCCGCCGAGCACCGACGAGCCGATCCGTACGTCCCCGCCGGTCTCCTCCGCGAGCCGGCGCACGATGTCGAGCCCGAGCCCGGTCGACCCGGTGCTTCCCGATCCGCGCCCTCGGGCCATCGCCGCCTCGGGGTCGCGGATGCCGGGCCCCGCGTCGGAGACCAGCACGATCACCGCGTCCTCGCCGTTGTGCACGTCGACCGCGAAGGCGGTGCCCTCCGGGGTGTGCCGGAAGACGTTGCCCAGCAGCGCGTCGAGGGCGGCGGCGAGATCGGCGCGGGCCACGGGTATCCGCACCGGCCGTTCCACTCCGGCCACCCGCACCTTGCGCCCCTCGTCCTCGGCGAGCGCCGACCAGAACGCCATCCGCTCCCGCACCACCTCGGCGGCGTCGCATCCGGCGCCGGGCCCGGCGGCCGCGGTCTGCGGCTTGGCCTCCCGCGCGGTCCGGATGATGGTGTCGACCTCGCGCTCCAGCTGCGCGACCGCGGCCCGCGTCTGCTCGGCGGCCGGACCGTCCCCGAGCGAGGCCGCGTTGAGCCGCAGCACGGTCAGGGGCGTGCGCAGCCGGTGCGACAGATCGGCCGCCAACTCCCGCTCGTTCGCGAGCAGTTGTACGACCTGGTCGGCCATGGAGTTGAACGCGACCGCCGCGAGCCGCAGCTCGATCGGCCCCTCCTCGGGCACCCGGGACCCCAGCTTCCCCTCCCCCAGTTCA
Organism: Streptomyces sp. NPDC046909; assembly: GCF_040644695.1. Classification (NCBI taxonomy): domain Bacteria; kingdom Bacillati; phylum Actinomycetota; class Actinomycetes; order Kitasatosporales; family Streptomycetaceae; genus Streptomyces; species Streptomyces sp. NPDC046909. The sequence goes on from NZ_JBEYXC010000008.1 coordinate 317,128, forward strand.
TGCGCGCCCTCGACCAGCTTCTGCGCGGGCTGCACCATCCGTACGCCCAGCCGGTCGGCGACGGCGACCGAGCCGACGATCAGCGCGACACCGACCCCGGCGAGCACCGCCCAGGCCGTCGCGACACCGTTGCTGACCTCGGACTCGGGGACGTACACCTCGACGACCGCGATCTCGCCGGAGCTCAGCGCGACGGGCTGGAGCAGGGTGGATCCGCCGTGCACCTCGCTGGTGGAGGCGCGGCCCAGTTTCCGTACGGTCGCGATGTCGCCGTCGGCGGCCCGCTGCCGTCCGATGTCGACGGCCTGGGTGTCGGCGCCGGCCGGTATGTGCACGGCCATCTCGGCCTCCGAGCCGGCGGAGGCGACGACCCGCTCCAGCTGGTCCCGGTCGGTGGTGATGGACAGGGCGGGGGCGACGGCGGCGGCCTCCCGCTCGGCGTTGGAGAAGGCGCGGTCCCGGGCCATCTCCTTGATGACGAGGCCGAGGGGGACGGCGAAGGCGACCACGACCATGGTGGTGACGGCGAGGCAGACCTTGACGAGTGCCCATCTCATCGCGGCGACTCCGAACCGGGCGGCCCGTAGGGGGATTCCACCGGAGGCTCCAGCTTCACGCCGACGCCCCGCAGGGTGTGCAGATAGCGGGGTCGCGCCGCGGTCTCCCCCAGCTTCCTGCGCAGCCAGGACAGATGGACGTCGATGGTCTGGTCGTCGCCGTAGGACTGCTGCCACACCTCGGCGAGGAGTTCCTTGCGGGGGACGACGACTCCGGGGCGGCCGGCGAGGAAGGCGAGCAGGTCGAACTCGCGGCGGGTGAGGTCGAGGCGGACGCCGTCCAGTTCGGCCTGGCGGCGCAGCGGGTCGACGGTGAGTCCGCCGACGCGGATCACGGACTCGGGGGGCGCGTCCCCGACGACGGCCCGGGACCGCCGTAGGACGGCGGCCATCCGCGCGGACAGGTGCTCGACGGAGAACGGCTTGGTCAGGTAGTCGTCCGCGCCCGCGTTCAGCAGCCGGACGATCTCCGCCTCGTCGTCCCTGGCCGTGGCGATGATCACAGGGACGTCGGTGATGCCGCGCAGCATCTTCAGCGCCTCCGATCCGTCGAGGTCGGGCAGACCGAGGTCGAGGATGACGACGTCGAAACGGAAATGGGCGACCTCGCGCAGCGCCTCCAGTGCCGTCCCCACACTGCGCACGAGGTGCGCGGCGTCGGTGAGATGCCGGATGAGCGCCGAGCGTACGAACTGGTCGTCCTCGACCACGAGCACACTTGCCATGCGCCGCACCGTACGCCATGCGGGGGAGCCCCATCCGGCGCCTGTGGACAACTCAGTCCGGTGGGCAACGGGGTGGGACACGCCTGGGACGGGTGAGGCAGTATGGCCCGCGATGCGCAGAGGACTCATACACGTACTGGCTTGGTCGCTCGCCACGGGCGCGGCGGTCACGCTGTCGTGGTGGGGTGTCCACACGGTGATGGCGGGCACGGCGTACGACCCGCCGCGCGCCCTCCCGATCACGGCCGCCGACGCGACGACACAGGAGTCGAAGCCGCTGGCGTCGTCGACGGCACGCCCGTCCCCGTCCGCCTCTCCGTCGAAGAGTCCGTCCAGGAAAGCGTCCCCGACCCCGACCCCCTCGAAGACACCGTCGAAGACCCCGACCCCCTCCCCCTCCACTTCCGGCGAGGTCAAGAGCTACGACACCGAGGGCGGCCGCGCGGTCTTCGACCTCGGTGAGACCTCCGCGACCCTCGTCTCGGCGACACCGGCCGCGGGCTGGTCGATGCAGGTGTGGAAGACGGAGACATGGATCCGGGTGGAGTTCGCCTCCGGCGCGGACCGGGTGTCGGTGTTCTGCACCTGGCACGACAGCGCGCCTCGGGTGGAGGTGGGGACGTACTAGGGGCCGCGGCGAGGCGTGGTGGCCGCACCGGGCGCCGAAATCTGACAGCCAACTAAATATTGACAGTCGACTCCCATTTGGGAGTAGCCTTTCATCAGGTTGCTTCCACTCGGGAGGTCCACATGTCCGCGCACGCCCTGTCCCCGTCATCCCGCCGCTGGCTCGCGCTCGCCGCGCTCACCCTGAGCGTGCTGATCGTCGGCCTCGACGGCACCGTCATCAACGTCGCCCTGCCGACCATGGCGGCCGAACTGCCCGCCGACAGCGCCCAGTTGCAGTGGATCGGCGGCGGCTATCTGCTCGCCCTGTCGGTGGCGATGCTCCCGGTCGGTCTGCTCGGCGACCGGTACGGCCACAAACGGCTCCTGCTCTCCGGCATCGGCCTGTTCGGCCTCGCCTCGCTCGCCGGGGCCTTCGCCGGCTCGCCCGCGACGGTCATCGCCGCCCGCGCGGTCCTCGGTCTCGGCGCCGCCGCGATCATGCCGCTGTCCATGGCGATCCTGCCGCGCGTGTTCTCCAAGGCGGAGCTGCCCAAGGCCGTCGCCGTGTGGACGGCCGCGACGGCGCTCGGCATGCCGGTCGGCCCGGTGGTCGGCGGCTGGCTCCTCGACCACTTCTGGTGGGGCTCGGTGTTCCTGTTCAACCTGCCGGTCGCCGCGCTGGCGCTGCTCGCGGGCTGGTGGCTGCTGCCCCGCGACTCCCGCCGCACCACCACCGCGCCCTTCGACGCGCTCGGCACCGCGCTCGGCGGCCTCGGCATCGTCGCCCTGGTCTACGGCACGATCCTGATCCCCCGCGACGGCTGGACCTCCCCATCCGTCCTCGCCTCCCTCGCCGCCGCGGCCGCCCTGCTGACGGCGTTCGTGGTCCGCGAACGCCGCACCGAGCACCCCGTCGTCGACCTGAAGCTGTTCGCCGAACCCCGTTTCCTGTGGGGCACGTTGATCGCCGTCTTCGTCAACTTCGCGGTGATGGGCATCCTGTTCGTGGTCCCGCAGTACCTCCAGTCCGTGCTCGGCAACGACGCCCTCGGCACCGGAATCCGCGTACTGCCCCTGATCGGCGGCCTGATGGCGGCGGCCACCGCGAGCGAGGCCCTCGTCCCGCGGCTCGGCGCCCGTACGGTCGTACCGTCCGGCATGGCCGTGATGGCGGCCGGCGTCCTGCTCGGCACGACCACGGACATCTCGGACGGCTACGGCTTCACCGCCCTGTGGCTCGCCCTCACCGGCCTCGGCTTCGGGCTCGCGGTCGTACCCGCGACCAGCCTGGTGATGAGCACGCTCCCCGCCGACCACGCGGGCTCCGGCACCAGCCTCCTGGAGACCGTGCAGCAACTCGGCGCGGTCCTCGGCGTGGCCGGACTCGGCAGCCTTCTCGGGTACGGCTATCTGGCCCGCCTCGACACCGGCGGACTGCCCGCTCCGGCGGCCGACGCGGCCCGTGACTCGGTGGCGGGCGCGGACGCGGTGGCGGCGCGGCTGCACGACACGGGCCTGGTTGCCTCCGCCCACGAGGCCTTCCTCCACGGCATGAACCTGGTCCTGGCCGGCTGCGGAGCGATCGCCCTGCTCGCCGCCGTACTGGCCGCGCTGTTCCTGCCCGACCCCGCCCCCTGCTCCCGGACGGTGGCCCGGTCCGCCGCCCAGCACGCAGAATCAGTCGTATGACGACGCACGAGACCTCCGCCGCGCCCCTCGGCCTGCGGGAGCGCAAGAAGCAGCAGACCCGCGAGCGCATCCGGCGCGAGGCCTACCGTCTCTTCGCCGAGCACGGCTACGAGGCGACCACGGTCGACCAGATCGCGGAGGCGGCGGAGGTCTCGTCGAGCACGTTCTTCCGGTACTTCCCCACCAAGGAGGACGTGGTCATCCAGGACGAGTACGACCCCGCGCTCGCCGACGCGATCCGCTCCCGCCCGGCCGACGAGCCGATCGTGGACGCGATCATCGCCTCCCTGAAGGGCCCCCTCGGCGCCGTCTTCGAGCAGGACCGCGAGGCCCTCCTCCTGCGCGCCCGCCTCACCTTCACCGACCCCGCGATCCGCGCCAGCAACGTCGCCGAGCAGGAGCGCAGCGAGCGCGCCATGGCCGAGGTCATCGCGGAACGCGCCGGCCGGGACGCGGGCGACCTGGAGGTCAGGTGCGCGGCGGCGGCCGTCATCGCCGTGTTCACGGCCCTCGTACGGCACTGGGTGGAGGGCGACGGCAAGGACGACCTGGCGGAACTGTACGAGCGCCATCTGCCGCTGCTGTCGCGGGGATTGACCTTCTGAAGGATTGGCCTTCTGCGGGATCGGCCTTCCGAACGGCGGCGGACCGCGGCGCTCAGCGGAACACCGACGGCGGCGGCGCCGGCGACGCGACCGCCGCCGCGTCCGTCACCGGTACGGCGCCGCCCGTGAAGTCGGTGAGGGGCTTGCCGTGTTCGACGCGGCCCGGGTGCGGGTCGGAGGCGGCGCGGCGGGTCAGTTCGGCCAGGGGGAGCGGGGTGTCGGAGGCGACCAGGACGGCGTTGCCGAAGCGTTTGCCGCGCAGGACCGTCGGGTCGGCGATGAGGGCGAGGTGCTCGAAGCGGGCGGCGGCGGTCGCGATCTGGCCGCGCAGATGGGCGAGCGGGGGGCCGTCGGCGAGGTTGGCGGCGTAGACCGCGGTGGGCTTCAGGGTCCGGCGGACCTCGTCGAGGAACTCCGTCGAGGTCAGATGCGCCGGGGTGCGCGCCCCGCTGAACACATCCGCGATGACGAGATCGGCCCAGCCGTCTGGCACCTTGGCGAGCCCTTCGCGCGCGTCCGTGGAGCGCACCCGGATGCGGGCGTTCGGGTCCAACGGCAGCTCCCGCCGCACCAGTTGGACGAGGGCCGCGTCGCGCTCGACGACCTGCTGGGTGGAACGGGGCCGGGTGGCGGCGACGTACCGGGCGAGACCGAGGGCTCCGCCGCCGAGGTGCACGGCGTGGACGGGCTTCCCGGCCGGGGCGACGAGGTCGATGACATGCCCGAGGCGGCGCTGGTACTCGAAGGAGAGATACGCGGGGTCGTCCAGGTCGACGTGCGACTGTGGCGCCCCGTCGATCAGCAGCGTCCAGGCACGCGCGCGGTCCCGGTCGGGTATGAGTTCGGCGAGCCCGCCGTCGACGGCCTCTACGACGGCTTCGGCGACGGCTTGGCCGCGTCGGCCGCTCCTGGACTTTCCCATGGGGGCATTGTCGCAAGCGGCGGGCGCTCGTGCCGCTCAGCGCATACGGTCCTGCCGCTCGGCACGTGCCGTCGTGCCGCTCAGCGGCAGTTGTCGGCGGCCTCGATCAGGCGGGCCGCCTCCCCGAGCGCCGCCCGCAGGACGGCCGGGTCGGTCGCCAGGTCGCCGTCGCCGGGCGGCAGCAGCCAGTCGGAGCCCTCCACGGGCGGTTCGGGGTTCAGCCGCAGGCCCCGCCCGTTGGTCTCCGTACAGGTGCTGCCCGGCACGTCCCAGGCGGCGGCCGTGCCCGGCGGGACCACGAAGCCGAGGGTGTCGTCGCCGTCGTCGTGCAGTACGGGTCCCACCGCGTCGCCCGCCCCGCCGCGCCGCAGGATGTCGACCGCCTCCAGACCCTGCCGGGTCGGCACCGTGACGAGGTCGCAGCCGGCCTCCGGGACCGGTGGCTCGCTGCGCTCCGTCAGCGGCGTACACGCTTCGATGCTCTGACTGGTCTCCATCCCGGCCTCCACCACGGAACCCCTCCTCGGATCTTCGGACGAGCGGGTCGGGAGTCGGGCGGCTCCCGGTCCTGTGGGGTTCAACGCGCGACGGCGTCAACGGCTACGGCACAAGTCAGCCGCAAAGGATGGCAGTTCATGGCAGATCCTGGATGAGATATCCGGTTTGTAGCCAAACCCTGCGTGGCGGGTCCGACACAGCGGGTACGTTCTTGCCCGCCGGAAACAGGGTGTCACACGGACAACCCACCCCGAATCCGGCATGGTTCGACGGTTCACGAGAGGACCCGGCCATGGCGTCGTCAAAGGTGGCCCCTTCGCACGCGGATCAGTCCCCCAGACCACCGCGACCGAACCTCGCGTTCCGGGAGCTGCGCGGACAGCGCTCCCCGGCCGAGTTCGCCGCGGCGGTACGAAGGGCCGCCCGCGAGATCGGTGAGCGGGTCAGCTGTGACGCGCGCTATGTGGGCCGGGTCGAGGCGGGCGAGATCCGCTGCCCCAACTACGCGTACGAGCGGGTGTTCCTGCACATGTTCCCCGGCCGCACGCTCACCGACCTGGGGTTCGCACCCCGCGCGTCCGTACGAGGACGCGGGGCGCGCGCCGCCGAGGTCGCGCCCCCGGCATGCGTCACGAGCCCGGCATATGCCGCGGGTGAGACGTGGGGGGCGTACGAGCCGTATGACACGCAGGACCCCTACGAGACGTACGACAACGAGGAGAGCGACGTGCTGCGTCGCGCATTCATGACCGGCGGGGGCGCCACGGTGGCCGCCGCCTCACTGGGCCCCATCGGGCTCGCCTTCGACGCCGCGGCGGCGGGACGACCCGTGCGCCGGGTCGGGGCGGGCGACGCGGACGCCCTGGAACAAGCGGTCCGCCGGATCCGGCTGCTGGACGACCGGCACGGCGCGGACGGACTGTACCGGCGCGCGGCGGCCCCGCTGCGCGCCGCGTACGCGCTCCTTGACGCCGGCGCGACCCGGCAGACGACCGCCGACCGGCTGCACTCGGGCGCGGGTGAACTCGCCATCTCGGTGGGCTGGCTGGCCCACGACTCGGGACGGTACGACGACGCGCGCTCGCACTACGCCGAAGCACTCGCCACCGCGCGGATGACCGGCGACCCCGCCCTGGAGTCACACGCCTTCTGCAACACGGCGTTCCTCGCGCGCGACGCGGGGCGCCCCCGGGAGGCGTTGCGCGCCGCGCAGGCCGCCCAGCGCGTCGGACGGTCCCTCGGATCCGCCCGCCTCATGTCGCTGCTCGCGCTGCGCGAGGCGGGCGGCTGGGCGGGGCTCGCCGACCGCACCGGCTGCGAACAGGCGCTGGCCCGCGCGCAGGCACTCTTCGAGCGAGGCCCCTCGGACGCCGACCCCGAGTGGATGAGCTTCTACGGCGAGGCCGAGCTGGAGGGCCTGGAGGCGCAGTGCTGGTCCACGCTGGGCGACTGGCCCCGTGCCGCTCGGCACGCGCGGCGTGCGGCGCAGCTCCAGGATCCGCACTTCACGCGCAACATCGCGCTGTACACCGCCGAACTGGCCGACGACCTGGCCCGCGGCGGACGGCCCGACGAGGCCGCCTCGGCGGCGATGCGGGTGCTGGACCTGCTGGGGCAGGTCCAGTCGTCCCGGGTGCAGGCGATGCTCGCGGAGACAGCGAGAGTGCTGCTGCCGCACCGGCGGGCGTCGGGGGTGTCGACGTTCCTGGAACGGCACGCGGGTCTGCCGAGATCGGCCTAGCCCGCGCCGGCGAGCGACAGCCACCAGGGCAACCACTACGCCGCGAGATGCCCCAAGTCGTTCCAGCTCTCAATGGCCGGTTCCCCGTACGCCCACCCCAGCACCGACAGCGACGTCGGGTTCAGTCGGATCCGCGCGGCGAAGTCCAGGGGCAGGCCCAGCCATCGGGCGCCTATGGACCGCAGGATGTGCCCGTGCGCGAAGACCAGGACGTCCCGGTCCTCCGCGCGGGCCCAGGCGACCACCTCGTCCGCGCGGGCCGTCACCTCGGCGAGGGTCTCGCCCTCGGGGACGCCGTCGCGCCAGATGAGCCAGCCGGGGCGGATGGCCTGGATCTCGGCGGGGGTCAGGCCCTCGTACGCGCCGTAGTCCCATTCGAGGAGCGCGTCCCACTCGCTCGCGCGCTCCTCGAACCCGGCGAGTTCACACGTCTCACGCGCGCGTGAGAGCGGGCTGGTGCGCACCTCGACTCCGGGCAGGCCGTCGAGCGGGGCGCGGTGGAGTCGCTCGCCGAGCAGCTTGGCGCCGCGCCGGCCCTCTTCGAGGAGCGGCACGTCCGTCCTGCCGGTGTGTTTCCCGGCGAGGGACCATTCGGTCTGTCCGTGCCGGGCCAGCAGGATGCGCGGTGCCATGAGCCGAGGGACCTTTCGAGGGAAAATGCGGGCGGGCTCCCCCCATCATCCCGCACCCTGTCCGGGGGCAACCCGTCGGGCGATCTCTGCGTCCTAGAGGGCCGGGGGCCCTGAGCGGGGCGAACACATACACCGTAAAGTGGTAAGACCGGGCAACCGGACGCCGCGACGAGAAGGGGGAGGCGATCGGATGCCGCACGCCGAGACACTGGGCATGGAGGCGACCTCGCGTACCCGGCTGCGCTGGTGGACCGAGCTGCCGCTGATCCTCCTGGTGTACGCCTGCTACTCGGCGGGCCGGCTCCTCGCGCGCGGCGACGTCACGCACGCGGTCGACCACGGCCTGGCGATCCTGAAGGTGGAGAAGTTCCTCCACATCAACGCCGAGCACCCGCTCAACCGCCTGTTCACCCGTGAGGCCTGGCTCGGCGTACCGGCCGACTTCTGGTACGCGTCCCTGCACTACCTGGTCACGCCGGTGATCCTGATCTGGCTGTTCCGGTCGCGCACGGTGCACTACCGGGCGGCCCGCACCTGGCTGATGACGTCCACCTTCATGGGCCTGATCGGCTTCACGCTGCTGCCGACCTGCCCGCCCCGACTGCTCTCCGCGGGCCACGGCTTCGTCGACACGATGGCCCAGTACAGCTCGTACGGCTGGTGGGGCGGCGAGGCGAGCGCGCCCCGGGGCATGGGCGGAATGACGAACCAGTACGCGGCCATGCCGAGCCTGCATGTGGGCTGGGCGCTGTGGTGCGGGGTCATGCTGTGGCGCTACGGCGGTACGCGTACGACGAAGGCCCTCGGTGTCGCCTACCCGCTGATCACCACGATCGTGGTCATGGGCACCGCCAACCACTACTTCCTCGACGCCGTCGCGGGCGCCGCCGTGATGGGCCTCGGGCTGCTGATCGCGCCGCTCGTGATGCGCGGCGCGGACCGGATCAAGGCGCGCGCGGCGGTCGTCCTCACGCCTGCCACCGCGGGCACTCCGAGCGCTCAGACCTCAATTGTCAGTGCCGGATGCCAGACTTCCGCGGGTGAGCGAATTCCACGGCAGCGCGAGTCACGGTTCGGACCAGGAACCGAGCCGAGTGCCTCTCCCTCGGACGCGGGGGACGGCGCTCCGGCAACAGCTCGCTGAGCTGCGCGGCCCCGACGTCCCGGCCAAGGCGCTCGATGCGCGCGCCCTGGCCGCCCTCGCCGCGAACCCGGGCTGCAGACGGCGGGCGATCCTCGACGGCGCCGGGGTGAACAAGACGGCGCTGGCGAGCGCGCTGGGCTCCCCGTCGGCGTTCGGGCAGTCGCAGTTCGCGCTCACCCGGGGCAACGCCTTCGAGGCGAAGGTCAAGGCCGACGGCGGTGCGGAGCTGCTGCGGCTGGTCCACGAGCGGCTGGACCGCTCCGCCGAGCCGCCCGCCCACGCGCGCGTGCCCGAGCTGACCGCGATCGGCCCCGAGGGGCGCACGGCCCGCACCGCGCTCGCGTTGCGCGAGGCCTCCGAGGCGGCCGGCGAGTGGACCCTGCTCGACCACCCGATGCTCGCCCTCGACGTCGCCGGCTCCCCCGCTTTCCTGGAGCCGGACGCGGTGGTGGTGCACCCGGACGGCAGCTGGACGGTCGTGGAGATCAAGTCCTTCCCGATGCTGGACGGTTCGGCGGACCCCGCGAAGGTGGGCGCGGCGGCGCGGCAGGCGGCGGTGTACGTGCTGGCGCTGGAGCAGGTCGCGGCGCGTCTCACCCAGGGCGGCGCGCCCGCTCCCCGGGTGCGCGAGCGCGTGCTCCTGGTCTGCCCCAAGGACTTCTCCAACCTGCCCACCGCGTCCGCCGTGGACATCCGCAAGCAGCGCGCGGTCACCGCCCGCCAGCTGACCCGCCTCACCCGTATCCAGGACATCGCCGACACCCTCCCCGAGGGCACCTGCTTCGACCCGTCCCGCCCCGCCGACGAACTCACCACGGCCGTCGAGTCGGTCCCCGCCACCTACGCCCCCGAGTGCCTGGCCGCCTGCGAACTGGCCTTCCACTGCCGCGACCGCTCCCGCGCGTCCGGCGCGGTGACACCCCTGGGCCGCTCGGTACGCGCCGAACTCGGCGGACTGACCACCGTGGAGGACGTCCTCGCGGCGGCCCGCGGGGAGTCCGGGGATCCCACCGATCCGGCGGTGGCCGCGCTGAGGCGCGCGGCAGCCCTGAGGGCGGAAGCCCTCGGCGAGGAGGCGACCGCATGTCACTGATCGCCACCGTCGCCCGCCTGGAAGCCGTCACCGCCGGCCGCGCCCAGCCCGCCGCCACCGTCCGGCACCGGCATCTCTCCGAGCGCCCCCTGGTCCTCGTGCCGCTCACCACCGCCGGTGAGGCCGGGGCGCCGCTCGGCGCGCTCGTCGGCACCGACCGGGACGCGCCGCGCCTCCTGGTCGTACCGCAGCCGCGCGACCGGGATCTCCGGTTCGGGTTCCTGGCGGAGCTGGCGGATGTCGTGCTGCCGTACATCGACACCTACGCGGAGGCCGTCGAGGCCGCCGAGCGCAATGAGACCGACCCGGAGACCGGGAAGCGGGTCAAGGTCGAGGTCGAGCTGTGCGCGGACGCCCCGCAGCTGATCGTGCCGAGCCGCGCGGGCGTGGAGTACGTACGGCTGCTGGGCCGCTCCATGCGCTTTCGGCGTACGGCCGAGCAGGACCCGGAGTCCCCGCACCCCGCCCCGCCGCGCGTGCCGCTGCTGGGCCGGTGGCTGACCCACTTCGGGGAGCGGGCCCGGGTCCCCGGCTCGGCCCTGCTGCTCGCCGCGACGGAGGTGCTGTCCCGGCACTGGGCGACCGGCCAGTCCACCCTGGAGGACCAGCACCTGGGCGCGCTGCTCGCCTGGATCGACCCCCCGGAGGGCACGACGGGCGCCGAGGCGGCGCTGGAGGCCGAGCTCGGCCGGGACGCGAAGGGCCAGCTGCTGCACCCGCCGGCCGGCCCGGCCACCGACCCGGCGTTCGACAACAAGCTGCTGGCCCCCGCCATCGAGCGCTACGACCGCGCGCGTACCGCCCTCGCCGCCGCCCAGGACGGTCTGGAGGCCGACGACCGGCTCGGCGAACTCACCACCGCCGAGCGGGAGATCCGGGAGCTGGTGGAGAGCCGGACCCGCCCCACCTGGGACGCGGTGTGGCGCGCCCTGGACCTCCTGCGGGAGCTGCCGGAGGGCACGCGCGTGGAGGAGCGCTGGACCCGGGACCGCTGGTCGTTCACCAGCCACCGCGACCGCGTCCTCGCCGGCGAGCCCCCGCAGCCGCGCCGCGACGACGCGGTCACCGCCGCCAGCAAGCTCGCCACGCGCGAGCGCGAGCAGGCCCGCCTGGAGGCGCAGGAGGCCCTGGACGACCCGCTGGTGATGGCGGGACGGCGGCTGGCCGGGGAGGCGTTCGCGGGCGAGGTCACGGATGTCGTGATGACGTACAGCGAGGGCAAACGCCCCAGCCCGCGCCCGCTGGTCACGGTGCGCACGGACGACCGGCCGTACCTCGCGGAGGGCGTGAAGGTGTACCGCTCGCTGGGCGGCAAGCCGCAGTCGGCGGAATTCGTGGGCCACCAGGGCGACGACTGCGTGGTGCTGCGGGTCCTGGACAAGATGGGCCGCGGCAAGGAGCCGGAGGCCGGTTCCGTGCCGGAGAAGGGCGACCGGCTCTGCTTCACCCTCTTCGAGCACGAGCAGCGGGGCGGCGCGAAGCTCCCCGACCCGGAGAACACGCCCTGGACGCACGGCGGCCCGCCCGGTGAAGCCGCCCAGGAGCCCGCCGACCGCACGACCGAGGAGGACGTCCTGTGACCACGGTCTTCGACCCGGGCGCGGCGGCCGCGCAGGCCACCGACGCGATCCTCCACCACACCCTGCACAGCGAACAGCGCGGTGTCGTCGTCGACTCCCCGCCCGGCGCCGGCAAGTCCACGCTGGTCGTCCGCGCGGCGCTCGAACTGGCCGAGGCGGGGCGCCCGCTGATGGTCGTCGCACAGACCAACGCCCAGGTCGACGACCTGGTCCTGAGGCTCGCCGAGAAGAACCCGGACCTGCCGGTGGGCCGACTGCACAGCAGTGACACGGACGCGTACGACAAGGCGCTGGACAACCTGCCGAACGTACGGAAGTCCGCGAAACCGGCGGAGCTGACCGGCCTCCCGGTCACCCTCTCCACCGCCGCGAAGTGGGCGCACGTCAAGGTGGACGAGCCGTGGCAGCACGCGATCGTCGACGAGGCGTACCAGATGCGCTCGGACTCGCTGCTCGCCGTGGCCGGGCTGTTCGAGCGGGCGCTGTTCGTGGGCGACCCGGGGCAGCTGGACCCGTTCGCGATCGTCGGCAGCGAGCAGTGGGCGGGACTGTCGTACGACCCGTCGGCGTCAGCGGTGACGACGCTGCTGGCGCACAACCCTGACCTCCCCCAGCACCGCCTCCCCGTCTCCTGGCGGCTCCCGGCGACGGCGGCGGAGCTGGTCTCCCGGGCCTTCTACCCCTTCACGCCGTTCCGCAGCGGCACCGGCCACGGCGACCGCGCCCTCGCCTTCGCCGTCCCGTCCGACGGCTCCGGCCCCGACCGGGTCATCGACGAGGCGGCGGAGTCGGGCTGGGGACTGCTGGAGCTGCCCGCCCGGCACACCCCGCGCACGGACCCGGAGGCGGTACGGGCGGTGGCACTGGTCGTCCGCCGTCTGCTGGACCGCGGCGGCGCGGCCACCTCGGAACGCTCCCCGGACCCGTCCCCGCTCACCGCCGATCGCCTCGCCGTCGGCACCGCCCACCGCGACCAGGCGGCGGCGGTCCGCGCGGCACTGGCCGAACTGGGCGTCACCGAGGTGACGGTCGACACGGCGAACCGTCTCCAGGGCCGCGAGTACGACGTCACGGTCGTCCTCCACCCCCTCTCCGGCCGCCCCGACGCCACCGCCTTCCACCTGGAGACGGGCCGCCTCTGCGTCCTCGCCTCCCGCCACCGGCACGCGTGCATCGTGGTGTGCCGGGCCGGGGTGGGCGAACTGCTGGACGACTATCCGTCGACGGAGCCGGTGCAGCTGGGGACGGTGGTGAAGTTCCCGGACGGCTGGGATGCCATGTTTACCACATACCTTCACCTCCTGGAGCACCGTGTGTCTTGGCGCCCCTGACCAGCAGAAAGCCCCGCCTGCGCGCCACGGGGGAGCAGCGCACAGACGGAGCAACCGACCCGCTGAGCCTTTCTCGGGCCGTCCTCAGCAGGTCGGGATCATGGGGTGTGCCGGACGTTGCGGGGGTCGTCGGGGTGGCCGTGGATCATGTGGGCGTGCATGCCGTAGACGACAGCTCGGGCGTTCTGTGAGTTGCCGGTAGTTACGGCCGCGCTGAGGGTGTCTCGCAGCATGCCGCACGTGGCGCACCGGTCCGGATCGACCGGACCGAGGCGAGGCGTCGTGAGGTCCACGAGGAGCATCACGCGCCTCCGCAGTGCTGGCACGGGAACGGGCACGCGGGAAGCTGAGTTCTTCTCGGGATGTGGACTACCCCGGAAGTCGTGTCGAGCGCTCCGCCGTACTCCGTCCACCAGCCCTGGGGAGAATCCGCGTACGGTCCCAGGGGATCGCTGGTGAGGCTGACCAACTCCGGGTCGGGTAAGGCACTCGGTCGGGCGCTGACGCGCTTTGCGGGGACTGTCACGAGGTGGCCTTGTCCCGGGGGCATTCCACGTGCCGGTAGCGCACCTGGGGACCGGCCGACGATCGGTCAGTCGTGATGCGGCGGCACGGCTCAAGGCTCTTGATCGGCTTCTTGCAGTCGGGGCACGATTCCCCGTTGGGCGCGTAGGTCGTGTACTCGCCCTGTCGCGCGTCGGTTTCCGCCGTGGTCTGGCTTGCCATGGTCGCTGTCCCCTCACGTGGTCCGATGACAACCACGCTAGGAACAGCGGAACCTCAACTCACAGCCGATTGCACGAGATTGCGCGCCAATCACCCCAGAGAGTTCATCGCGGCTCTGATCAGTGCTTGAGCCTTCGCGCCGTACACCGCGATGTCTGCCAGTGCGGCGAACGTGTCGGCGTACGTAGCCACTTCTCGGGGCTGTGTGATCGTGAGGTAGCCGGAGACCAACTCGACGTTCACCTGTGCTGTGTCGAAGATCCAGAATCCCTCAACAGGCATGCGGGAGCGGCCGATCGTCGTGCGCACCACTCCCAAGCTGACGTTGGGCAGTGCAGCAACCGTAAGCAGATGTTCAAGCTGTTCAACCTGAGTGTCGGGCTCACCGAGTGCGTTCCTCAGAGCCGACTCCTCCACCAGGAACGCGAAACGACGCTGTCCCTCGTACAGAACATGCTGACGCTCCATCCGCGCTGCCACGGCGTCGGCCACGTCATCGATCTCGACCCGTCGACGCTGCACGGCCCGCAACACGTCTTCGGTATAGCCGTACGTCTGGATCAGTCCGGGAATGAGCCCCGGCGAGTAGGAGCGGAACCAGCGGGTTCGTTCGTACAGCGGCAAACGCGCTTCCTGGGCCTGCCGCAGCCCAGCCCGTTCCATCCGGCGCCACTCCACCCACATGCCTTCAACGGCCCGGAGAGAGGCAATCAGATCCTCTGCCTGATCCTCAGCGCCACAGGCACGGCACCATGCCCGGATGTCGTCGGCAGAGGGAGAGGTTTTCGCGGTTGAGATCCGGGAGACCTTCGCTGGGTGCCAGCCGCACGCCTCAGCAAGACGCTTGCCGTCCAACCCGGCGTCCTTGCAGATCTCACGCAGGCGATCAGCAAGGACTTTCCGGGCTGCCTGAACACTTGATGATCCTGATACGGCCATGGCGCGAACCGGTCAGACCGGCTTGTACTCCCCGTGAGGCGTGGCCCGTTCCCAGACCGTTTCGAACGCGGTACTCACCAGCTCCACGACGGCTGGTTCGGTGCACCACTCACGGTCAACTACCTCCCCGACGCCGGAGAAGTAGGTGAACAGCACTGAAGACTTGTCGAACATCCAGAGATCTGTACCGGGTAGGGGGATGTCGGCCGCCTTGCGACGGGGAAGCCAGCGGACCAGTTCACCCGCCGCAACGTTCGGAAACGTCACGTCGTACTCGTACTTGATGTAGTCCGTCACCGGCTCCGAGATGATCCGGGCCCGCCGCATGACGACTCCGCGCGCCGTCACCTCGGCCACCACGTCCAGGAACGGACGCCACCACGTCGACCGGCCTGCGCCAGGGTCAAGGCGCTTCCCGCTCTGCCACGCGATGAACTCAGGGTCGGTGGGCTGGTACGCGTCGCGCATTTCCAAGTGCACGGCGGAATGACGGGCTTTCGCCAGACCGTCAAGCACGGGGTTCGTCATGGTTGCTACTCGCTGTCGGGGCCGGGGATGTACTGGAGCATGACCTTCGGAAGCCTGATAACCGTCTCGTGATCCGGCACATCAGTCGAGTGCCCGGGGATCGAGCCGATCTCCTGACATGCCTTCACCTCCGCCTCCGTCGCCTTGTACGACTGGATCAGAAGGTCTCCCGTCTCTTCGTCCAGCCAGATCGTTGGTGAGTCCGTGTCCGGCGTGTTCGGGATGATCCCAAGGAAACGTAGCTGCATGACTGCTCCCTCCGTCGATGCGATTGCGCCCGATTGCACGACCATCACCCGCCTGACGGATCACGTCAAGAGGGCATAGCCAGACAGCCGATGAACGTGGAAGAGCCCCCCAATCCGCCTCTGGCGAGGGCGGGTTGAGGGGTTCTTTTGATTGCTTCGCAGCGTTAGAGCAGCGCGCGGAAGGGGTTGGCGTCCAGCGGTTCCAGCCGCTTCGGCGCGGGCGCGGGTTCGGGGGCCTGTGCCGGTTCGGGGCGGTAGGCGTCCAGGCGGACGACCGTTGTGCGGTTCCGCTCACGCTCCGCGCTGGCCGGCCTGGGCTCATCAGCTGTTTTTGTCGACGGAGCGTTTTCGGACTCGTCACCGCGCAGCGTGAACACCGTTGCCGGACGGCCGCTCTTTCCGGACCGCTCCACCGTTACGACGATTCCCGGAAGCGCCTTCACTGCTTCCGCCGACGCTCCGACGTACGGGAGTACCTGAGAGGACGTGGCCCGTCCGCCGTGCAGGTCGATCCGGGCCCGGACCTTGTCCTCAAGGCTGAGCGGCTGTCGCTTCACCTTCGGGGAGGTGGCCCCCTTGGTGATGCGTACGGCGTCCTGGACCGACCGGCGGACCAGAGTGAAGGCGGCCGACAGCATCTCGTGAGTGATGGTCTCCGAGCACTCGGATGCTGCCAAGCAGGCGGCAACCCGAAGGGTCTGTTCCGAGGTCCGTTCGATGAAGACGGCCTGACTCTCCGGCAGGGTCTCGCCCAGGATGCGCGCGTACCGTCGCACGATCCGCCACAACGGCCGGGCACCCTCCCCTAGCGTGATCACGCGCGGCCGAGCCGTGGCCCATCCGTAGGCATCGGACAACTCCCGTCCGTCCACCTTGGGCAGGCTCACCCGGTCGTCGTCCAAGAGGGGCACCGACCTCAGCAGGAAGGGAAGTATGCGGTTGTACGAGCCGCCCGCCGCTTCCGACTCGCCCACGTACTTGCTCCAGTCGGAGGGCGTGACGTGGCAGTGCAGGACCATGGCCGGGTCGCGTACTTCCTGCGCCTCTTCCTTGGTCGTGTTCCGCAGCGTTGCCCCGTCCCATGCGGTCCGTAGCTTGGTCGTGAACGATGCGTCCCGCTTCACCCGGCGGAGCACTTCCGACCACTCCTCCTCACAAACGAACGCCCTGACGTCCCGCCCGTGTTCGGTCTCGGCGGTGGCTTCCTGCTGCTCCCACAGGTGGTTGACCATGCTCGCCCCGGACGTGATCCCGGACGTGGTGTGCGTAGCGAGAAAGCGGCCAAGAGCCTTGTCCAGGACGTGATGTGCGGCCCGCAGCGCAGTCCCTTTTCCACGTCCGGTTCCGGCGACAACGGCCGACCACAGGAGTACGGGACGGGTGTTGCCACGGGAGGAGACCTTGACCGTGCCCCCGATCGCGGCCGACCACATCGACAGGGCGGCCACGTACACCCCCAAGGGGTCCGCTTCCAGGAACGGGGCGATCCTGCGGACCACGTGACCGATGGGACCGTACAGAACGGGGGTGCTCATGCTGCCTCAATCTCGAAGAGAGTTGCTTGGGTGGCCTCTGTCCGGGGAGGCCGGGCCCAATCGGCGCCCGGCACGACGGGGGCGACGCTCACGCCGCGATCGCTTTTCCCTCCGACGCATCCCGGTGCGCCAACTCGTAGGCGTGCCTCACGTTCATCGGAATGCGGCCCTTCGTGGGGACGGCGTGGCCGTTCTCTCGCGCCCACGCCCTCACGGCACTGTTGCGTTCACGCTCGCTCATCCCGGAACGGTCGGCCTTGACAGGCTCAGGAATCGGGTCCCCTCCAACCAACTCACCGGTGCAGACTGCTGACTTGAAGCGGCCCGGGGCGCGTACGTCCACGCACGGGATGTCTCTCTCGGACGCGTCCCGCAATTTGGTGCCGTTCCGGTCGCCGCCCTCACCCAGGATCAGCAGGACTGTGCTGTCATCGGCACGGCCGACCACCTGATACCCAAGGTTGCGAACAGCCGCGCGAGCGTCCTCCCAGTCGTAGCCGGGCACTTCACCCGCGATCATCACGGACCGAACCGGCCCAGGGTCGGGCTCCACCACGGGAACCGCTTCCGGCTCCGGCTCAACGGGAACGGGCTCAGGCTCAGTCGGTGAGCCCTCGTTCTCAGACGGCGAGCCCAACGCGTCGCAGAGGTAGCGGCCAAACGAGACGTCGTGCTCCAAGCACAGGTGCCACGTGTCCTTTCCCAGCGTGAGCGATGACGTGGCCTCTACCTCTGACCCGTCGCGAGCAATGTGGGCATCGCAATACGTGTACTCAACCGGAACAAGGACCGTCTTTATCATCGCGCCGTATTCCTTCGTTAGGGCGGAAGTCTTAGCGGGAGGCCGGAGCGTTGCTCTTACGGCCTCCCCGCTTGACTCCTATTCTTCCGCACCCCCATCACGGAACGATAAATGCAAGATAACTGGACCATTACTCAAATTCTCGAAATTTGAATTACGAGGGTGGGGTAATGGGTAGTTCTAAAAGAATAGGACCCACCGGGGGTGCCGTTTCTTCATCGTTTGATTGCTAGTCAATTTTCAGGCACTCGAAGCATGAAGGCTGGTCGTGTATCTGACCGTCTCCCCAGGGTTCTTCCATTCCACTGGCCCGCCAGGCGACGTGGAGCACCCACAGGTCCCAGCATGTGTGGCAATTGGTGACGGTTTCCCCGTCTTGCCAGTCGGAGAAGTCCGGGCATTCGATGCCTTCGACATGGGTTTGGAAAGTGCGGCCGGTGGGAGCCTTGGCGGCCTGAGCAGCCTTGCGCCGGGCGAGCTTTTTACTCATCTCCCATCACCCACCCAAGTGCCCGCATACCCTCCGGCGTGAGACCCAGAGCCCTCACGAGGTGCCGGTATTCCATGTGCTGAGTGTTGGTGGCCGCGCCAGCGAGAATGGCCGACCAGTAGACGACCACGGCAGCCACCACACCGGCCGTGGAATCGTCCCACTGCGATGCCTGAGGAGTCTCCCAAAGCTCCTTCCAGTAGGCCCGTTCATGGTCGGTCCAATCCCGGCCCGCAGGAAGGTCAGGAACTGGCAGACTGTGTTCCAGCGGGAGAACGGTGAGTTTCTGTGCTTCGCGATACCTGCTGAATGGCGAAGCGGGATTGCGTGGCTTGGGCAAGGGTTCTCCGGAAAAACGGACAGTCACGGCCGGCGAGGCCGTGCTGTCGACGGTCGGTTAACGAAATGGGCCCCTGCGTATCGGCAGGGGCCCGAATCAATCTAAAGGTCAGGAAGTGGGCCAGGTAACCGCAGCCTTCACAATTCCCTTAGTCGGTTTGCTCGTGTCCCAGGTGTTGTCAGCCTTCTTGGTGTCCATATTGGGGTAGCGAATGACCGCTCCGCCATAGACGTGCAAGGAGTCCACGAAGTCAGCTCGATAGCGCTCACTCATACCTTCGCGGAAATCGTTGAACTGGCTTGCGAACGTACTGAAATCAGGATGGCCAGCGACGATATCCACGCCAGACGGCATGGCGGTTGTGGAAGCAACTGTGAACCCCGCAAGGCGGGCAACGACGCCATTGGATGTCACGCCGCCCTCGCCGTATGCGGCAGCATTCGCGATGGGCGGATGCTCGATGAGATACCGCTTCACGCGAGGGGACACCACGACGTAGCGCCTATCCTCGGGAACGTCGCTCTCATCCAGCTCCAGCATTATGTCAAGAATCGCACCGTAGAAACTGGAGGGAATGCCGCCTGCGACAGGAGTGATGTTCGGAAGTGCCGTAGCGCTGCTCGAAATGACGTTAGCCATATAAGTGTCAGCCTTGGCGGCGAGAGCACGAACCATCTGCCGGTTGATGGGAGAGCTGAGATTCCCGGAAGCCACCTGCACTCGTTCAGCATTTTCTATCAAAAGCTGGATGTAGTCGGCCTCCGTGATCGGGATTTCCTGATCGACAGTCTCTGGCCGCTGTGCGGTCATCCCGTCGGCAATCGTGTACTCACCGACCGTGGGCCTGATCAGGGAGTTCACGTGAACGACATCGCCCCGAACCTGGATCTCTCCCTCATAGTCCCGGTTACTCACAAGACGAGAAGCCCACACAAGCAAGGGATCGAACTGTTCGAGAAGGTCAGACGCCCACTGCGCCGGAACGAAGGTGTGGGTTCCCGCATGCTGATACTGAAAGACCATAGATGTGTCTCCTTCTTACTTTCGGTGTCGTGCGTCGAGAGATACGCGAGGGTACTCCGGGATGGGATTGCCACCCCGGTTATGTCCTGCCCCTGCAAGTTGTGGCAACGTCGGCTCCTTCGGCTTGAAGGGCGCCAGGACCTCTTCAATGGCCTCGGCCGAAGGCTTGCCATCTTCACCAAGCAGCTTCGCAGCTTCCAGGTAATCCGTGAATCCGTCAGGAAGGCTGATCCCGGCCTGGGCGGCATGGGTCTTGAGTTCAGCCCTCGCCAGCTTCCCCGCATACTCCTGCGCAACCTCGGCCCGAATGGAATCGGAAGCGTCGGCAGGCATGACCTCGGGATTCAGTTCTGTGTCGCTCATGCGACACCTCCTATCTAATGGTTCGGATTCAGGCGGCCACGCTGGTCTCCACGTCGGCCATAAAGGAAGCCAACGGCGTACGAAGATGCCGCGCAGCCAGTACGAGCGTGCGAAGACTGGGGCATGTTTCTCCAGATTCCCAGCGACGCACAGTTGACGGGGCTACACGCATTTCTTGAGCCAGGGTCTCTACTGACAACCCTAGTGCCACACGACGGTCGGCAAAGAAGTGGCGATCGAACATTGATGACTCCGTTCCAGTCATGCAGAAATGCACGACAGAAGGCAAAAGAAGACCCCGACCTATCCAGCCGGGGTCTAGCCAGTTTCGTGAGGTTGCCTCTCACTGATGATGTACGTGTCCTATCGAGCAAGACCGCCCGATGAAGTAGGAGGTGAGACGGACACCACAGAAGACCTGCTCTCACTCATGATGTCGGTGTCACAAGATGCGGTCTGCGACAACCGATTGGGCAAGTGGGACGCACATCACGCTCCGCATGAGCCCGTCAGGCTCCGGCCCCCTTGATTTCCTCCACCAACGAAGCCAGCTTGTCCGCCACGGTGCGCAGCTCTTGGGCGCGAGTGCGGTACACCTCGGCCCCGGCATCGCTCATCCCTGGCTCCTTGGCCTTCGCCTCCAGCGCTTGGACCTGATCGCGGAGAGTGCTCCCGATCGTCCGCTCAACGATGTAGGTGTATCCACCCAGTTCCAGCAGTCCGTGGTACTTCTCCAGACCTTCGATCTTGATCTCGGCCACGCTCGGCCCCCTGTTTCTCTCGGCCAGTTGCCCACTGGCAGCCAGGGCAGGTACTCCCTGCCGGGGACAGCCTAGGGATGCTCCCTCAGCCTGTGCCGATCTAACGTCCCATCCTTCAAGCTGAGTTGGCTCTCCCCTGTGTTGCTGGCAACAAGGTGCACAACTCCACTTGCCTGGGCTGATCCAGGACCCTTCAAGGTCCTAAGACAGATACGAAACGAGAGAGGGCCCCGGCAATGGGCCCTCTACTCACTACTACCTACTCACTACTACCTACGCTCTATGAGCTACGAACTATCAACTATTAACTAAGCCACTGGTACAGCAGGAAAATGGAAGCACTAGGCCGCCAAGGCAGCACGACATGCCAACGGCCCCCAAGCCGGTATGGCGTTGAACGGATCTGTAGGGTCCGGGCAGTGCCCCTCAGGGTGCGCCGGACACACCTCAACGGTTTCGGTCGCGGAGGGTTCAGCCGGCCGTGGCCCAGCGTTTTTCGTCTCTGGTTTCCTCCTGGGCTTGCTCGGCTTGGTGTCGGCCACCGTGAGTACTTCGCCGCGGGCTGACTGTGCCAGCGTCGGATACGTCTCATCGTCCTCTAGCAACTCGACCGGTAGGGAAAGGAGCAGATTGGCCGCACGCCCCTGCTTGCCGTTCTGGGTGAAGAACCCGAATCGCGTCAGCGTGTCCCGGCACTTCTTACCCGGATGGTCATTCGTGTTGTATCCCAGCTCATCAGCGATGGTCGTGTCCCCCGTGAACATCCGCCCGGTCCGGCCGTTCGTGTGCCGGAGCTGGGCCAAGGCCCACAGCAAGTGTTCTCGGCCGAACTCGGGGGCATCCCGGGCCAGTAGGCCACCCGACCCGAACGCATCGAACAAGGCCCGGGTCCACTCGATCTTCACGTCATGGTTCGCTCTAACCAATCGACGAGGCATTGCACTATCAGGCATTCGCACTTCCAGGGTGAGATGAAGAGGACCCCGGGAGGCCCCGGGGTCCAGAGGGTTTCAGTTTCCAGCAGGTGGACTAGAAGTCAGGGTCAAAGTCATCCCTGCGCTCATCCAGCTTCAATTCCTCTTGTTCGGCAATCTGTTGAGTCATCTCTTCCAACATGTTGCAGAACGTCGCGTATGCGCCGCGTTCGTACTCCACGCCGTCAGTAGAAGACCACATTCCTTGCAGGGCATCACCCGCCCGCTCTTGCAGGTCCGTCGGGGTCACCAGGCCGATAGACGGACCGGCCTTGGGACTGCCTACGAGGAACAGCCGGAAACCGGCCTTGCGTAGGAAGGGGCCGCGTTCCTTCCACTCCCCCATCTGCTGCCACTTCTGCCGGTACGTCTGGCCGGTGCTCTTCTCCTCCCAACGGCCCGGGATGAACGGCTCCTCGTTGAGTGCTTCGAGGTTCGAGGCGTGGCGTTCCATGGTCGCCGTGAGCGCGGTCACGGCGGCTGCGGAAGAAGCTTGGGCGATGGCCTGGGAGAGGTTCTCCATGGCCGCTTCCAGTTCCTTGATCTGCGCCCTGTTGTCCTTGCCAGGGACATACGTGCGTTCCGTGATGTGCTGATCCCCCAGCTTCGAAAGGAACGTCTCCTCCACGGCCTCGTAGATCTCCTGCTGAGGCCAAGAGGTGGAGAACTTGCACGCTTCGCCATTGGACCAGGACCCACAGCGGAAGTACTTGTGCTTGCGGGTCTCCCCAGTCCGCAGCGTCACCATCGAGCTGTTCTCATACATCTTCATCCCGCACGGGCAGTACAGAACCCCCGTCATCGGGGATGCGGTGGACTTGATCCCCGCCCGATACTTGCCCAGGTCGGCAACGGCGATCTGGAGCTTGTCGAACTCCTCTTCCGTCAGGATCGGGTCGGCCCATCGAACAGGAAGCCCGTCTCTCAGCAGCGCTTCGCCCTGGTGCATGGCGACACCCTTCAGCGTGGGCTTCTTCAGCATCTTGCCGAGCGTGGACGTGCTCCACTTGGTGCCCTTGATGTGCGTCTTGACGCCCACCTTCTTCTCTGCCGCGTTGATGCTCCGCTGGTAGTCCTGGGAGGTGAGGACGCCACGCGGGCACCCGCACGACGGCTCCTCGCTGCCCTGCTCGGGGCATTCGGAGACGTGCCGGGGACGGGAGTTCCACGCGGTGCAGACCTGACCCATGGACCAGCCCTGATCGACGATCAGCTCGTACGCCTCCCGAATCAGGGGACCTGTCACGGAGTCGATGACGAGCTTGTACCGCTGCTTGCCGTTGTGGTCCATCACGACCGGCCGATAGCCGAAGGGCCACGTGCCACCGCCCCAAAGGCTCTCGTCCCGGTAGTACTGCGTCTGGTTCCGACGCTTCCTGACGATCGCCTCGCGGTACTCCTGAGCCTGGGTCGCCTTGATGTACGCGATCATCCGGCCGGTGGGGGTGTGGATATCGAGGGCCGGGTCATCCAGGCAGACGATCTCCTTGCCGCCCTTGTGGCAGCGCTCCGCGAACCTGTCCCAATGGTGCTGATCCCGGGTGATCCGGTCCAGCGACGTGACCATGAGCGCGTCCCACTCATGCCAGAGCGGGTCTTTCATCCAGCGGCCCAGCTTCGGGCGGTCATCGAGGTTCACCGCACCGGAGACACACACGTCCTCGACCTCACCGGCCACGGTGAGGCGGCCTTCGTTCGCCGCCCTGTCCAGCTCCTCCCCTTGGCGCAGAAGAGCGGAGCTGTCCTCGGTGTCGCGGCTTATGCGCCGCACCTTCAGGACCCGCATACCGGTTAGGAGTCGTGTACTGCTCATGTCCTCGCCTTCCATCGCAGGGGCCCCAGGAATGATTTGGTGATCCTATCTTCCTAGGGCTGGGAGGCCAATCACGCGGTGCTGGCGCGTCTCGCGGAGCACCGGGTGGTCTGGCGACCGTGACGGACGCGCCGGCTCAGCACCGACGAACGCCGAGCTCAACGCCGCCCCCTCGCCGGACGGAGTCCGGCACGCCGCCGGAGGCGGCCAAGGGAAACAGCCCGGACGGCTGGGAGGCGAATCACGCGGTGCTGGCGCATCTGGCGGAGCACCGGGTGGCCTGGAGCCCCTGAACCGCCCTGCCCGCCTACTTGCGCCCGCGCGAGACAATGGACGACGGCCCACTCACCGACAGGCGGGTCATCGGCGACGTACGAGGAGGAGAAGACATGGCGGAGCCCACGCCGCGTCGGAATGAACCGCGGCTACGCCCCGCGCCCCTGATCTTCGAGCCCGCGGAGGCGGCCGCCGACCCGGAGCACTTCTTCGATCTGGAGTCCATCGACGACCCCCGGGCGCTGCTGGCCCGGGCGACGGAGCTGACGCACGCCTTCCGGGCGGCGGCGGACCGCGCGGTGGAGTTCCAGGCGATGGCGGCGGCCCAGCTGGCGGATCCACGGCGGTTCGACCGGCTGACGCCGGCGGACATCGCGGAGCGGGCGGAGTGGACCGAGGACTACGCCAAGAAGATGGTCGAGTTCGGCCGGGACCTGATGCGGGGCGCCGAGGGCAGGGGGACGGTGGACCCCGCGTAAAGCTTTGGCATATGCCAGGTGGGCAAGATACTCCCCGCCACCCCGCCCTGTCCCGGTTTCCGGCAACCCTCGGAAACGGAACGCTCACAGCCGGTACATCTGGATGCATGAGCAACACATCCAAGGAGCTCTACTCCGACCGTTCCGACGTCAGCGGGGTCACCGCGGACGGAGCCGCGTGGCTCGCCTCGGCAGGAACGTATCCGCGGAGCACGCTGGCCCTGTGGGAGGACCGGCCCGACGCCCCGGTCGTACTGCCCTGCGGTACCGCCTTCGACGTGGTGAGCGCCCCCGCCGTCTTCGGGCGCCGCATGCTCGACCAGCTGTGGGACGAGGGGCCGGGCTCGGGGCCGGTCGCGGCGTTCCGGGGCCGGATGCTTCTCTTCTCGGCGCCGGGGACGGCGTACCGGCTGCCGTCGCTGCTGCGGTGGGAGGAGTTCGGCCGGACCGGAGCGGTTCCGCCGCTGCTGTGCCATGGCAACGGCGACGCGGTGACCGTCCCCGCACCCCTGCCGACGACCACCGCCCCGACCCCCTTCGACAGCCGCTGGCTGGTGGCCCCCGACACACGTCACCCCTGGTTACCGGGTGCCGAGATCCTCGTATGGGCGGCCGTACGGGCGGCCCGCGCGGCGGTGCGCATATCGATTTTTCCTCCCGCCGATCAGGATGCTAAGGTCTACGACGTCAGCAGGCGCCGCTAGCTCAGTTGGTTAGAGCAGCTGACTCTTAATCAGCGGGTCCGGGGTTCGAGTCCCTGGCGGCGCACCGACAACGAAGGCCCTCCGTGAGAACGGGGGGCTTTCGTCATGCAGGCGGGATCTCTGAGTCTTCCGGCGCCATGGAGGCGGCTGGGGGTCTGGGGGTTATCCCCCAGATGGACGCAGCATCAGCGGGTCCGGGGTTCGAGTCCCTGGCGGCGCACAGACAACGAAGGCCTCTCGCGAGAGCGAGGGGCCTTTCGTGTATCCGCCCGTCCCGCTGAACCGGCACATCAGCCCGTCGTGATCCGCACCGTCCACTGGCCCGATGCCGTCCGGCCCTCCACCTCCACCCGTACGCCCTCCCCCGGCACCGTGAAGCTCTCGCCCAACCCGACCGGGGCGTCCGCGAGGGGTGGGTAGACCGAGCCCTCCCAGCAGGCCTCCGTGTCGGGGTGGGCGTCGATGACCTGGAGGGGGCCGCCGCCGGAGGGGGAGCCGGCGTTGACGCGGTAGACGAGGACGCCCTCGCGGCAGGTGGAGGTGTCGTTGCCGACGGCTCCGCGGGCCTCGAAGGCGAGGGCGCTGTCGGCGCCGGTGCGGACGACGGCGAGCTTGGTGCCGCGGCCGAGGCCGAACGTGCCCGGGGCTCCCGAACCCGCCCCCGCGCCCAGCGGCTCCAGGGTCAGCCGGGTCGAGCCCTGGACGCAGGCCACCTGGCGCGGTTCCAGCCAGCCCAGCTTCCACTTGTGCCAGGCGAACAGGTCAGGGGCGAGTCCGAACTGGCTGCCCATCAGGTCCCAGTCGCCGACGTACGTGTCCCAGTCGCCCTTGCCGTCCACCGGCCGGTGATAGAGGTCAGGCAGGTCGAACACGTGGCCGGTCTCATGGGCGAGAACCAGCCGGTCCGGTGGGTGCTGCTCGAAGACCGTGACGACGCGGCGGATGTCCGTGCCGTCGGCCCGGAGTGGGACATCCAGGTTGACGACCTTCGTGGCGTCCGAGTCCACGCCCGGCGCGTCCGGGTCGGCGACGAAGTAGACGACGTCGTAGCGGGAGAAGTCCACCTGTCCGTCCGCCGCGGACAGCGCGTCGCGCAGATAGGCGGAGCGGTGGGCTGCGTTCCAGTCCCGCCGTATGGCGTACGACGTGGAGGGCTGGGGCATCCGGATCCAGTTCCGGAGCGGGTGCGGGCGCAGGGTGAACTTGCCGTAGGAGGCCTGCTCGAAGAAGCGGCTGGTGGCCGGGAAGTGGTCGGCGGCCAGTTCGGCGGGCCGGGTGCGCGGGGTCGCGTCCGGGAAGGACAGGAACACCATCACCGCGTCGAGGGTGCGGGCGGGGCGCGGATAGGCGGCGTTCCAGGTGTCGAGGCCCTCGGAGTGGTGCGCCTGAGTGCGGGTCAGGGCACAGGGTTCGGCCGAGAAGGGTTCGGCGACCGACGGACCGGTGATGAGGGAGGTGGCGGCCAACGCCGTCATGGTGGTGAACACGGCCGCGGTACTGCGCAGTCTGGGGCGCGGAAGAGGGCGCGGCACAGGGACCTCCGGGTGCGGTTCGCGGGACACCGCACCCAGCCTGTGTGAGATTGTCGTACTACGCCCTGTTTGTCTGCACCAGACGAGTGAGTACGCAGAAGAACCGTCAGAAGCGACACCCCGAATCGCTCACGGAACGTCACACCTGGTCGGGAGCACGGACAACCCGTCCAGGTGCGGGCAGAAACGATCTGTCAGAAGGGCCGGTTGGTCCGCGACACTGGAGGGTGGCTGGAAGGGGTGGGGGCCAGCCTCTATGATCGGCACACTTTCCTGCACGGACAGAGATCGAGTGCACTGCGGGAGCGAACGGTGAGCGGAACCTCCGAAGGGCCGACGCCCGCGGCAGATCTCAACCGGGCCGTCGTCACAGAGAGTGACTTCAGTACCACGTATCACACGTACCAGTCGGCGTTCGCGGCCGCGCCGCTCGCCATGGCCGTCGTGGACCGCGAGGGACTCGTCGTCGGTGCCAACGGCACACTCGGCGAACTCCTCGGCAGCGCGCCCGAGTCGCTGGCCGGGCAGGTCGCCGCCGACCTGGTGGACCTGGCCTCGGACGCGCGTACGTGGAGCGCGTACCAGGAGGTGCTGCGCGGCCGGCAGGCGAGACTGCGCTGCACGCGGCGGCTCAAGCACCCCGACGGGCAGTCCCTGTGGGTGCAGGTCACGGTCGCGCCGCTGGGCACGGGTGAGCCGGGGGTGCTGCTGTCCCTCGCCGACATCAGCTCCCAGCGAGAACTCCAGGCCCGGCTGCGGCACTTGCAGATGCACGACCCGGTGACCCGGCTGCCCAACCGCACTCTGTTCTTCGAGCGTCTCTCGGCCGCGCTGGAGGTCGAGTCGTACGCGCAGGGCGGCACCGGCCGGATCGGGCTCTGCTATCTGGACCTCGACGGCTTCAAGGCGATCAACGACACCCTCGGCCACCGCGTCGGCGACCGGCTGCTGGCCGCCGTCGCCGAACGCCTGACGCGCTGCGCCGACGAGGCGGGCCTCACCCGGGGCAGCGCCCCGCTGGTCGCCAGACTCGGCGGCGACGAATTCGCCCTGCTCGTCGAGGACTCGACCGGCACGGACCAGCTCGCCGACCTCGCCGAGGCCGTACTGAAGGCGGTCCAGGCGCCGTTCGACATCTCCGGCCGGCGGCTCTCGGTCTCCGCGTCGATCGGCGTCGTGGAGCGGCACGCGGCGGGCACCACCCCCACCGCCCTGGTCCAGGCGGCCGATACGACGCTGTACTGGGCGAAGGCCGACGGCAAGGCCCGCTGGACGCTCTTCGACCCCGAGCGCAACGCCCACCGCATGACCCGCCAGGCCCTCGCCTCCACGCTCCGGCCGGCCATCGAGCGCGGCGAGTTCGTCCTGGAGTACCAGCCGCTGGTCGGCATGGAGGACGGCCGGCTGCGCGGGGTCGAGGCGCTGGTGCGCTGGAACCATCCGCAGTTCGGCATGCTGACGCCGAATCGGTTCATCGGACTGGCCGAGGAGGACGGTTCGATCGTGCAGCTCGGCCGCTGGGTCCTCGACACCGCCTGCCGCCAGGCCCGGCAGTGGCAGCTGGACCACCCCGACGAGCCGCCGATCTTCGTCAGCGTCAATGTCGCGGTCCGCCAGGTCTGGGACTCCGACCTGGTCGAGGACGTCGCCGACATCCTCGCCGAGACCGGCCTGGCCCCGGGCCTGCTCCAGCTGGAGCTGACGGAGTCGGCGGTCATGGGCTCCGCGGGCCGCCCCCTCCAGGCGCTCCAGGCCCTGAGCGACATGGGCGTCCACATCGCCATCGACGACTTCGGGACGGGCTACTCCAACCTCGCCTATCTCAGCCGACTGCCGGTCGCCGTACTGAAGTTGGACGGTTCCTTCGTCCGCGGCTTCCAGTACGAGGGGACGGGCGCGCCGCCCAACCCCGCCGACGAGGTCGTCGTCGAGGCGATGATCCAGCTGGCCCACCGGCTGGGGCTGACCGTCACCGCGGAGTGCGTGGAGACGTCCGCCCAGGCGTCCCGGCTGCGGCGGATCGGCTGCGACACCGGCCAGGGGTGGCTGTACTCACGGCCGGTGACGCCGGATCGTATCTCCGAGTTGATGAGCCGTCAGAGGGTGGGCAACCCGTAGGCGTCCGCGATCAGTTCGTAACTGCGCACGCGGAGCTCGCCGTTGTGGGCGTGGGACGTGAGCATCAACTCGTCGGCGCCGGTGCGCTTCTGGAGGTCGTCCAGGCCGGAGCGGACCTCGTCGACCGTGCCGTGGATGACGTTGGCGTTCCAGGACGTGATGAACTCGCGTTCCATGGGGCTGAATTCGTAGGCCTCCGCCTCCTCCGGGGTGGGGACGAGGCCGGGGCGGCCGGTGCGCAGCCGGATCATGTTGAGGCTCGCGGCGAGGACCTGGCGGCGGGCCTCCTTCTCGTCGTCCGTGGCGAGTGCGGAGACGCCGATCAGGGCGTAGGGCTCCTGGAGGACTTCACTCGGGCGGAAGTGCTCGCGGTAGAGGTCGAGGGCCGGGACGGTGTTCTGCGCCGAGAAGTGGTGGGCGAAGGCGAAGGGCAGACCGAGGGTGGCGGCGAGACGGGCGCTGAAGCCGGAGGAGCCGAGCAGCCAGATCGGCGGGCGGTGCGGGGACTGGACGCCGCCGGGGGACGTCGACTGGACGGGGCCGGGGACCGCGTGGATACGGCGGTAGGGGTGGCCGTCGGGGAAGTCGTCGTCCAGGAAGCGGGTCAGCTCGGCCAACTGCTCCGGGAAGTCGTCGGCGCCCTCGTGAAGCGTCTGGGTCCGGCGCAGGGCGGCCGCCGTGGCGCCGTCGGTGCCGGGGGCGCGGCCGAGGCCCAGGTCGACCCGGCCCGGCGCCATCGCCTCCAGGGTGCCGAACTGCTCCGCGATGACCAGCGGGGCGTGGTTGGGCAGCATGACGCCGCCCGAGCCGAGCCGGACGCGGTCGGTGTGGGCGGCGAGATGGGCCAGGATCACGGCGGGCGAGGAGGAGGCGACACCCGGCATCGAGTGATGCTCCGCCACCCAGTAACGGTGGAAGCCCCGCGACTCCGCCAGCTTGGCCAGCGACACGCTGGTACGGAGCGCGTCGGTGGCGGTGCGACCGGCGCCGACGGTGACCAGATCCAGTACGGAGAGGGGGACGGGCGCGGTGCCGTGGGCTGTACCCCGAATCTCGTCTGCCGTCACTGTGGAGCCTCCTGTGTGGTGTGCCGTGCGCGGTCCTGGCAGGGCCGACAGGAGGGGCTAACAGGAGGGGGGCTCCGTTTTATTCCCGGGCTGGGGGGGGCGGCTAGGTGGTGGCCTTCTCCCAGACCTTGACCGTGAGGTTGACTATCCCGGTCCCGGGGTCCGCAGAATCGACGGTGGCCAGAGCGACCCGGCCGCCGTCCGTGAACAGACAGACACTACGGCCATCGGCGACCGCAGGCGCCGACTGGGTTTTAGTGGTGGCGAGCAACTTGCACTCACTGAAATCCGGATCTTCCCCTTCGGGCACGAGCGCATAACTGTTCCCGTACAGCTTCGCTTTCGGGCCGTCGAAACCGTAGGTGTCGATATCGCCTCCCCCTCGTTCGGGCGGCACGAGATCGAGATCGAATCCCTGTTGCTGGGAAAGCAGCGGTCCGGTCCACTGCACCTCCGGCACCTCCGCGTCCGGCGGCGTCGAATCGCCACCGTCAGGATTCTCGCTCTGCACGACAGGCTCGGCAGAGGTCGTGACGGTGGCCGTAGCCGTAGCCGTCACCGTGGCCGTCTCCCGCACCGCCACCGGCGACCTGACCCCCGCCGCCGGAAGCCCAATGAATCCGACGGCGAAGGTGAGGATGCCGACGCCCGCGCTGATCAGCGCCGCGAGGGTCTGCCATTTATGTGAGGGCCCGGGAGGCCTGGGCGGCGGGTACGGCGGCGGCGTGAATGACGACATGTGAATCCCCCGATGAATCCCCCGAAGATGACGCGGGCAGCAATTGTCGCGCCGTCACGGTCACCCCGGCGACGGAATTCACACATCCGTTGGTGAATTGAATTCCCGCCCGTCACACCTGCACGATCGGTTCCT
The DNA here is from genome assembly GCF_040644695.1 of Streptomyces sp. NPDC046909. NCBI lineage: Bacteria > Bacillati > Actinomycetota > Actinomycetes > Kitasatosporales > Streptomycetaceae > Streptomyces > Streptomyces sp. NPDC046909. The sequence continues at coordinate 347,846 of NZ_JBEYXC010000008.1, forward strand.
TCGTGAACAGCGCTCCCAGCCTCGGCGCGTTCACCCGCCGGTCCGCGAGCCGGAGCCCCTCCCACACGGTGACCTGGTTGGCGGTGAGGACCGGCTTGCCCAGTTCCTTCTCCAGGGTCGGGAGGTGGGCGGCGGTGTGCAGGGCGGTGTCCGGGAGGAGGAGGGCGTCGGCATCCGGGGTGTCCGCCTCCCGTGCCAGTGCGAAGACCTCCGTCTCACCCCACGTGCCGACCTCGGCGGCCGTGATGATGCCGGCGCCGCGGACCCCCGTCACCTCCAGGCCGCCCGCGCGCAGGAACTCCGCGAACAATCCCGCCACGTCGTCCGGGTACGTCGCCCCGACCGCGACCCGGCGCACCCCGAGCTCCCGTGCCGCGTGCACGAAGGCGAAGGACGTCGAGGAGGCCGGCATGCCCGCCGTGCGGGCGAGGGTGCGGACCTGGTCGTGGGCGCCCTCCCAGCCGTAGACGAAACTGCCGCTGGTGCAGGCCCACACCACGGACTCGGCGCCCGCCATGCGCAGTTCCTCGACGCCGGCCGCGAGGCGTTCGGGTGAGCCCATCTTCAGGAGGGCGTCCTCGCGGTGGGCGTCCTCGCCGATGTCGGTGTGGACGACGTCGAGGCGGATGTCGCTGCCCAGGAGCTGCTCGATGCGTGGATAGTCGTCCTCGGCGGAGTGGCCCGGGTAGAGAAATCCGAGTGCGGTCATGACCAGCCTTCCTGCTGCTCTGCCTGGCGCTCTGCCTGCTGCTGCTCTTCTTCCGGCTGCTTTTCCTGCGGGAACACAGGGCCGGACCGTGCCGCCGGATCGACCAGCGTCTGATACGGCCCTACCGCCCGGGTACCCAGCCGACGCAGCGCCGCCCACATCGTCACCTGGTTGGCCGAGATCACCGGTATGCGCAGTTCCGCCTCCAGTTGCGGGATGACGTCGTACGTCGGGAGGTTGGTGCAGCTGATGAAGAGCGCGTCGGCGTGTCCGCGGACCGCCTTGTGGGCCATGGCGACGACCTCCCGGTAGGGCACCTTCCAGATGTGCCTGGTCAGGCCCATGAAGGCGCAGCCGGACACCGTGACGCCCGCCTCCGCCACGTACTCCTCCAGGGAACGGGTCACCGAGACCGTGTACGGCGTCACGAGGGCCACCCGTCGTACGTCGAGGTCGATCAGGGCCTCCAGCAGGGCACCGGAGGTCGTCACGGAGGGGACCTCGCCCGCCCTCGTCATCGCCTCGCACATCGCGCGCTCCCCCGCGATGCCGCCGACGAAGCTGCCCGACGTGCAGGCGTAGGCGACGACCTCGGGCGAGATGGCGTGCAGGGTGCGGACGGCGTCGTGCAGGGTCTCGTGCTCGCTGACGAGACGGGCCAGGTCGAGGCTGACCTCGACGGGGACGTACGGGGTCCTGGTGAGGTGGAGCGAGATGTCGTCCGGGACCCAGCGCCACAGCTCGCGGTCCAGGGCGAAGTCGAAGGGCGCCACGACACCGATGCCGCGTTGCGGGCGTGGTCCGCCCAGAAAGGAGACGTCCATGGCTGGCACCGGCCTCACGGTGAGAGACGGGGGGACAACGGACCGTACGCACGCCCGTGTTGACGAAGGTAGGTTCGGGTGCGAGCGTGGTCAATCCGCGCATGTCAGACGCCTGTGGAGGACCGCCTTCGCATGACCTCCCCCACCCTGCTCGTCCTGGACGCCGATCCCCGCCCCCGCCTCGGCAGTCTCACCGGGCGCGCCCGCATCGAGCACACGGACGCGTCGACGCTGGCCGAGCGGCTGCCGTACGCCGATGTCCTGCTCGTCTGGGACTTCACCTCCCACGCGGTGCGCGCCGCCTGGCCGGGCGAGGGGCCGCGGCCGGGCTGGGTGCACACCGCGAGCGCGGGCGTCGACCATCTGATGTGCCCCGAACTCGCGGCTTCCGACACGGTGGTGACCAACGCGCGCGGGATCTTCGACCAGCCGATCGCCGAGTACGTCGCCGCGCTCGTCCTCGCGATGGCGAAGGATCTGCCGCGGACGCTGGACCTCCAGCGGGAGGGCGTGTGGCGGCACCGGGAGTCGCGGCGGGTGTCCGGGACACGGGCCGTGATCGTCGGGTCGGGGCCGATCGGGCGGACGATCGCCCGCACTCTCAAGGCACTTGAGATCACCACGGCGATCGTCGGCCGCACCCCCCGCACCGGTATCCACGGCCCCGGCGACCTCGACCGGCTCATCGCCCGCGCCGACTGGATCATCGCGGCGGCCCCGCTCACCGAGCAGACGTACGGCATGTTCGACGCCCGGCGGTTCGGGGTGATGCAGCCCTCCGCCCGGTTCGTGAACGTGGGGCGGGGTCAGCTCGTCGTCGAGGACGCGCTCGCGGAGGCGCTGCGGAAGAGATGGATCGCGGGGGCCGCCCTGGACGTCTTCGAGCACGAACCCCTGGGCCCCGACAGCCCGTTGTGGCGGGTGCCCGATCTGATCGTGTCCCCGCACATGAGCGGCGACACTATCGGCTGGCGGGACGAACTCGGCTCGCAGTTCCTGGAGTTGTACGACCGGTGGGCGGCGGGCAAGCCGCTGCTGAACGTGGTCGACAAGAAGCGTGGATACGTACCCGGACACTGACCTGGGGGTGTGCATGAGGGACCTCACCGCACTCGGCGCCGTGGAGCTCGTCGAGGGGTACCGCAAGGGCGAGTTCAGCCCCGTGGAGGTGACCCGGGCGGCGCTGGAGCGGGCCGAGGCGATCCAGCCGGAGGTCAACGCGTTCGTGCGGCTGACCGGCGAGGAGGCGCTCGCGCAGGCGCGGGAGTCGGCGGACCGCTGGCGGCGCGGTGAGCCGGCCGGGCTGGTGGACGGGGTGCCGGTCACGGTGAAGGACATCCTGCTGATGCGCGGGGCGCCGACCCTGAAGGGCTCGAAGGTCCTGTCGGAGAAGGGGAGTTGGGACGAGGACGCGCCGTCCGTCGCCCGGCTCCGCGAGCAGGGTGCCGTATTCATCGGCAAGACGACGACCCCGGAGTTCGGCTGGAAGGGCGTCACGGACTCGCCGCTGTCCGGCATCACCCGCAACCCGCACGATCCGTCGAGGACCGCCGGTGGTTCGAGCGGGGGCGCGGCGGCCGCCGTGGCCCTCGGCGCGGGTCCGCTGGCCCTGGGCACGGACGGCGGCGGCAGTGTCCGTATCCCGGCCGCCTTCTGCGGGATCTTCGCGCTGAAGCCGACGTACGGGCGGGTGCCGCTGTATCCGGCGAGCGCGTTCGGGACGCTCGCGCATGTGGGGCCGATGGCCCGCGACGCGGCGGACGCGGCGCTGATGCTGGACGTCATCGGGGCGCCGGACGCACGGGACTGGTCGGGGCAGGGGCCAAGTGCCGTGTCCTACCAGGAAGTTCTGCGAGAGGGCGTCCGGGGTCTGCGGGTCGCCTACTCCCCCTCCTTCGGCGGACAGGTAAGGGTGCAGCCGGGCGTCGCGGCGGCGGTCCGGCGGGGTGTCGAGCAGCTGGCGCGGCTCGGTGCCTACGTCGAGGAGGCCGACCCCGACTTCACCGACCCGGTGGACGCCTTCCACACCCTGTGGTTCAGCGGGGCGGCCCGGGTGACCCAGCAGTTCGGGCCGCACCAGCGGGAGTTGCTCGATCCCGGGCTACGGGAGATCTGCGGGCTCGGAGCGCGCTACAGCGCGCTGGACTATCTCGCCGCCGTCGACGTCCGCATGGACCTCGGCCGCCGGATGGGCCGCTTCCACGAGTCGTACGACCTGCTGGTGACGCCCACGCTGCCGGTCACGGCGTTCGAGGCGGGCGCCGAGGTGCCGCAGGGCTCGGGGTACCGGCGATGGACGGGGTGGACGCCGTTCACGTACCCCTTCAACATGACCCAGCAGCCCGCCGCGTCCGTCCCGGTGGGCGTGGACGGCGACGGGCTGCCGGTGGGACTCCAGATCGTGGCGGCCCGGCACCGGGACGACCTCGTCCTGCGGGCGGCCCACGCGCTGACCGGGGTCACAGCCGCCGGAACGTGAGCGTCACACCCTCCGGAAACCGGCGGTCACAACCGCCGTACACCGACGGTCACAACCGCCGGAAACTGAGGCTCTCCCCCAGGGCCCCGGACCGCCACAGGTCGTTGCACCCCTCGGCCAGCTCCTCCAGCCCCTCCACCACCTGCCCCCACACGATGCCCGGGACCCAGCCCACATCACCGTTCAGGAGCAGATTGTTCCGTTCGTAGAACAGGGCCAGGTCGACCACCGTCGCCCCCGCGCGGACCTCCCGGTCATAGCCGTAGGCCTTGGTGCCGAGCTCTGTCCCCGCGAAGGAGAAGTAGCAGAGGTCGCCGGGGATGGGGGTGACGGTCGGGTTCTCCAGGGGAGGTTCCGTGGGGGCGAAGGGTGGGAAGAGGGCATAGATCTCGTTGCGGGCGTACTTCGCGTGGTAGACGTCACCGGCGAGCGGGAGCGCTTCCCAGACGGCCGCGCAGGTCAGGGGCGCGCGGTCGTCCAGCAGCTTCGCCGTACCGGTGATACCCCGCTTGACCAGCGAGACCTCTATGTATCGGTCGTCCATGCGGTCAGCCATGCCTTCCATGGTGCATACATCGCATGCTCTCGGGTAGCCGCGCCGCCATGGCTCCACCTAATGGGAACGACAGAAACACACAGGGAACCGGAACCACGCGTCGATCGCTGCTCGCGGGGGTGGCGGCGCTCGGTGCGCTGGGGGCCGCCGGCTGTTCGCGGGTGGCCACGGCTTCCACCACGGACGGCGGTGATCTGCTGGAACGCCTGCGGGCGGCGGGTGTCGTACGGCTGGGGATCGCCGGCGAGATCCCGTTCGGGTACATCGACAAGAACGGTGACCTGACGGGTGAGGCGCCGGAGCTGGCGAAGGTCATCTTCAAGCGGCTGGGGGTGGACCGGGTCCAGCCCGTGCCGACCGAGTTCGGATCCCTGATACCCGGGCTCAACTCTCAGCAGTTCGATGTCGTCGCCGCCGGGATGTATGTGAACCCCGAGCGCTGTGAGCAGGTCATCTTCGCCGACCCCGACTACCAGATGCTCGATTCCTTCATCGTCCGCAAGGGCAATCCGAAGGGGCTCAACGACTACAAGGACGTCGTCGAGAAGAAGGCCAAGTTCGCCACCGGGACCGGGTACGCGGAGATCCAGTACGCGGTCGACGCGGGGTACGAGGAGAGCGACATCCTGATCGTCCCCGACCAGGTGGCGGGGCTGAACGCCGTCGAGGCCGGGCGGGCCGATGTGTTCGCCGGTACGGCGCTGACCACCCGCGAGGTCGTCAAGAAGTCCGCCAAGGCCGAGGCCACCAAGGCCTTCACGCCCCTCGTGGACGGGAAACCGCATGTGGACGGCGGCGCTTTCGCGTTCCGGCCGACCGAGACGAAGCTGCGGGACGCCTTCAACGTGGAGCTGCGGAAGCTGAAGAAGAGCGGCGAGCTGTTCCGGATCCTGCGGCCCTTCGGGTTCACGGAGGCGGAGATGACCGACCTCACCGCGAAGGAGCTGTGCGGCGGAGGGACGGGCGGATGACCTCGGGACTCTGGGAACTCGTACTCAAAGGCGTATGGACCACGGTCCAACTGCTGGTGTGCAGCGCGCTGCTGGCAGGCGCGGTGTCGTTCGTCGTAGGCATCGCACGCACCCACCGGCTGTGGATCGTGCGCTTCCTCGCCGGTTTCTACACCGAGGTGTTCCGCGGGACCTCGGCGCTCATCATGATCTTCTGGGTGTACTTCGTGCTGCCGCTCTCCTTCGGCTGGCAGCTGGTACCGCTGTGGGCGGGCACACTCGCGCTGGGCCTGACATACGGCGCGTACGGCTCGGAGATCGTGCGCGGGGCGCTGAACTCGGTCGACCCGGCGCAGAAGGAGGGCGGGATCGCGCTCAGCTTCACGCCCTGGCAGCGGCTCAGGCTGATCCTGCTGCCGCAGGCCGTGCCGGAGATGATCCCCTCCTTCTCCAACCTGCTCATCGAGCTGCTGAAGGGCACCGCGCTGGTGTCGATCATCGGCATGGGCGATCTGGCGTTCAGCGGCAATCTGGTGCGCCTGGCGCTCCAGGAGAGCGCGGAGATCTACACGTATCTGCTGGTCATCTACTTCGTGATCGCGTTCCTGCTGACCCGGGTGATGCGCGGCCTGGAGAAGAAGCTGAAGTCGGGGGTCGGGAAGGCCCCGGCGGGCGGGGTCTCCGCACATGAACTCAAGCGCGCCGAGACGACCGGTGTCGGCGCCTCCTCCTCGGGTGGTGTTCTCGGATGACGTGGGACTGGGGAGCGGTCGGCGACTTCATGCCGCAGTTCTGGGACGGTCTGCTGGTCACGTTGCAGGCGCTGGCGCTGGGCTCGGTGATCTCCTTCGCGCTCGGCCTGGTGTGGGCGCTGCTGATGCGGGCGCCGACCCGGTGGGTGACCTGGCCGGTGGGCGCGGTCACGGAGTTCGTACGGAACACCCCGCTGCTGGTGCAGCTGTTCTTCCTCTTCTATGTGCTGCCCGAGTGGGGTGTGACCTTCTCCGCGCTGACCACCGGGGTCTTCGCGATCGGCCTGCACTACTCGACGTACACGATGCAGGTCTACCGGGCCGGTATCGAGGCGGTGCCCGTCGGCCAGTGGGAGGCCGCGACGGCGCTGAATCTGCCGGTGACCCGGACATGGCGGGTGGTGATCCTGCCGCAGGCGATCCGCCGGGTCGTGCCGGCGCTCGGCAACTACGTCATCGCCATGCTCAAGGACACGCCGCTGCTGATGGCGATCACCGTCCTCGACATGCTCGGGCAGGCGCGGCTCTTCTCCCAGGAGCACTTCCAGTTCACCGAGCCCCTGACCGTGATCGGCGTGGCCTTCATCCTCATCTCCTATCTGGCCTCCCTCCTCATGCGAGCCCTGGAGCGACGTCTTGTCCACTGACATCCAGCAGACCCCTGACATGAACCCCGCCGACAAGCGGGGCAACGGCGAGCTGATCCGTCTGGAGCAGGTCACCAAGCGGTTCGGGGACAACACCGTCCTCGACCACCTCGACTTCTCCGTGTCGGCCGGGAAGCACGTCACCCTCATCGGGCCGTCCGGGTCCGGGAAGACCACGATCCTGCGGCTGCTGATGACGCTGACCAAGCCCGACGAGGGGATCATCACCGTCGACGGGCAGCGGCTGTTCCCGGCGCCCGAGAAGCAGGTCCGCGAGGTCCGCAAGCAGATCGGGATGGTGTTCCAGCAGTTCAACCTGTTCCCGAACATGTCGGCGCTGCGGAACATCACCGAGGCCCCGGTGACCGTGCTCGGCCTGTCCAAGGACGAGGCGGAGGCCCGCGCCCGCGAGCTCCTCGACCTCGTCGGCCTCGCCGACAAGTGCGACGCCCGCCCCTCCCAGCTCTCCGGCGGCCAGCAGCAGCGGGTCGCGATCGCGCGGGCCCTGGCGATGCGCCCGAAGGTCCTGCTGCTGGACGAGGTGACCTCCGCGCTCGACCCCGAGCTGGTCGCGGGCGTCCTCGACGTGCTGCGGGACATCGCCCGCACCACCGACATCACCATGCTCTGTGTGACCCACGAGATGAATTTCGCCCGGGACATCTCGGACCAGGTCCTGATGTTCGACTCGGGGCGGATCATCGAGGCCGGGCCGCCGGAGAAGATCTTCAGCGAGCCGGAGAAGGACCGGACGCGGGAATTTCTCAGCGCGGTGCTGTGACGGCGGGGTCGCCTACAAGAAGTGAATCCGCCGATGTGCGAGGTCTGACGGTTGGGGCCTGACTCTGGCATATGCCAGCAGGTCAGCGCCCCAGCTGAGAGGGACGGAATCTCGTCAACAGGCCCTCACTTCAAGCCTCTTGCCCGTTATCGTAGAGAGGATTCGCTGTCCGGATTACGGCCCAGTTGTAGAGCGACTTAGCGAGCGCAGGGGGAACACCGTGGCGCTGAAGCACGAGCCGACCGCGCCGTACCACTCGGCCCAGGACGCCCTGCGCGTCCTGGAGACCGTGGCGCGGCACACCACCGGAGTCACCGACGCCCAGCTCGCCCGGCAGACCGGCATCGACCCGGAGCGCCTGACCACGCTCCTGCGGATGCTGCGCCGCGAGGGATACATCGAGCAGGTCGCCGAGGGCGCGTACGTCACGGGGGACGCGCTGGCCCGCCTCGGCTCCGCCCACGACCGTGAGCAGGCGCTGCGCGAGACGCTCCAGCGCACCCTCGACCGGCTGCGCGACTCGGTGGGCGCGGCGGTGTATCTCAGCCGGTACGTCGACGGCGAGATCAAGATCGCGCAGTACGCGGACGGGCCCACCATGCCGGTGGTCAACGAGTGGGTCGACTTCCGCTACTCCGCCCACGCCACCGCGATCGGCAAGAGCCTCCTGGGTCAGCTCGACCACAACGGCCGGCGCGAGCATCTCTCCCGGCACAAGATGGCGCGCCTCACCTCCCGGACCATCACCAGCGACAAGCTCCTGCTGTCCCGCCTGGAGTCCCAGCCGCCCACCGTCCCCCACCTCGACCTCCAGGAGTACGCGGTGGGCACGGTCTGCGCGGCCGTCCCCATCACCGCCGGTTCCTCGGTGGGCTGCCTGGCCCTCTCCCTCCCCGTCGAGCACGCCCACCGCCTCCGCCAGGCGGCCGACGCCCTCAACCGGAATGCCGCGCCGGTCCTCCTCGGCCTCGCCATCTGAGGACCGTCCCAGGGCCACCTGGGGGCCATCCCGGCATGGTCGGAAGCACCCCTCAGGACCGGGTAGTATTTTCTTCGTCGCCAGCCGCGAAGCAAGAACACGCAGCTGGCGAGGGTTATGCGCCGCTAGCTCAGTTGGTTAGAGCAGCTGACTCTTAATCAGCGGGTCCGGGGTTCGAGTCCCTGGCGGCGCACCTCGGAAGGGCCTCTCGTGGGAGCGAGGGGCCCTTCGAGTTTTTCGGCTGGGGGTCTCCGGTCCCGGGCTTTTTCGTAGGCGGCCGCGTCCTCCTCCGTCAGCCGCCGGTAACCCCGCTCCCCCGCCGGCCGCCACCACACCGGGTCGGCGCACCGGAAACCCTCCCGCCGCAACTGCGCCCGATGGATCTTGTTCGTCGCCGTGACCGGCATCCGCTCCACGACCCGGACGAAACGGGGCGCCATCTTCGTGCCGAGGTCGGGCTGGGCCGTCAGGAAGTCCGTGAAGGCGGCCGGGTCGAAGGTTCCGGCGAGGGCCGCCATGACCTGGTCGCCGGTCACCGGGTCCGGCACCGCGTACACGGCGACGGCGTCCGCCCCGTCGTAGCGCGCGAGGATGTTCTCGATCATCGCGGCAGCGAGGTTCTCGCTGTCGACGCGGAGGCGGTCGTCCGTGCGGCCCGCGAAGTAGAGGTAGCCGTCGCGGTCGCGGCAGAAGAGGTCGCCGGTCCAGTACCAGCCGTCCCGCCGCCGCTCCCCCTCCGCCTCGGGGTTGCGCCAGTACCCCTCGAAGGGGTTCGGCCCCTGGTTGACCAGCTCCCCTATCGCCTCGTCCCCGTTCAGGAGCCGCCCGGCCTCGTCGAACACCGCCGCCGGGCACTCCGCACGCGTCTCCGGGTCGAGGACGACGAGCCCGGGCCCCGCCCGCCCCACCGCCCCGGCCGGCGTCCCCGGCGACCACTGCACGGCCGCCCCGCCCTCCGACGACCCGTACCCCTCCACCAGCCGCACCCCGAACCGTCGCTCGAAGGCGGCGGCGTCCACGGCCCCGGCCTCCGTACCGAAGCCCATGCGGAGCGGGTTGTCCCGGTCGTCGTCGCGCTCCGGCGTCGCGAGGAGGTACTGCACGGCCCGCCCCACATACGTGAAGTACGTCGCCCCGTACCGCCGTACGTCCGGCAGGAACCCCGAGGCCGAGAACCGCCGCCGCAGCGCGACCCCCGCCCCTGCCGCGAGCGCGGGCGCCCAGTCGGCGATCACCGCGTTGCCGTGGAACATCGGCATGCAGATGTAGTGGACGTCGTCGGGGCGGACCCCGAACTGGCCGGCCAGCGAACGCCCCGCCGCCGCCAGCCGTCCCTGGGAGCAGATCGCGGCCTTGGGGGCGCCCGTGGAACCCGAGGTGAAGTAGAGGAGGAGCGGGTCGCGCGGGGTGGCCCGCGAGGCGTCCGGGCGGGCTCCCGCGTAGGGCGCCAGCAGAGTGTCGTACTCCTCCGTGCCGGTCACCAGGAGCCGCACGCCGGGGAGTTCGAGGCCCTGCAACAGCGGCAGGTGAGTCCGCTCGGTGATCACGACTCCGCACTCGGTGTGCAGGATGTCCCGGGCCAGTTCGGCGCCACGCCGGGTCGGGTTGATGCCCGCGACGGCGCCGCCCGCCAGGGCCGCCGCGCTCAACCACAGGGGATATTCAGGGGTGTTGTCGAGCAGTACGCCGATGTGCGCGCCCGGCGGCAGCAGGTCGGTCAGCAGTGCGGCCCGCGCCGCGGCGCCCGCCGCCACCTCGTGGTGCGTGAGCGTCCGCTCCCCGCACCACAGCCCCGGCCGGTGGTCGCCCCACCGGGAGACGACGAGCTCGGCCACCGTACGCCCGTTGGACTCCATGGCCGCGCACGGTAGTTGATGGACCGTCAGATGTGGAGGGGCGTGAGGGGTGCGGCGGTCACGGGGTCATCGTCACGCCGTCGACGACGATCGTGTTGGTGGTGTCGTCGACGTCGTCCCCGAAGCCGAACCCGTCGGACATCTGGTGGTACGTGACCATGAAGCCGACGCAGAACACCACGGCCACCCCGAGGAACACCAGGACGAAGCCGGTGGACGCCGCCAGCCTGCCCGGGCTCGGCGACTTCGCCGTGGCGACGACGGAGGCGCCCTCGGCGTAATAGATGGTGACGAAGTCGCCCTCCAGGATCGTCCCCGGGCCGTCCTCCTCCTCGAAACGGACCGTGCGGCCGCCGCGGGCGGTGAACTCGTAGACGTGGTGAAGGGTGGTGCTCACGGAGGTGTCGTTGCCGCCGCCGTGCATCGTCGTGAACACCCGCAGACAGCGGCCCTCAGCCGTCAGCCCGCTGTTCCAGGCGCTGCGGATCCGCAGCGAGCGGCGCAGCACGCGGTAGGCCATGTAGAGGACGACGGCCAGGATGAGGCTGGGTACGGCGTAGAAGACGAAATCCATGGCGCTTCCCCCGAGGTCGGGTACCAGGTCAGGTACCGCTTCAAGTACTGGGTCAAGTACTGATCGTGGAGGGAACGTACCCGCCCGGGGCACCGCACTGCCTCAAGCAATGCTCAGAGTTCCGGCACGGTCGCCCAGCCGTAGAGGATCACGATGACGGCCAGGCCGATGAAGAACAGCCCGACGACCGTGCCCGCCATGTCCTTGCCGGGCTGGGGCTCGGACGCGGTCGCCTTCTCGGGGTCGGCGGAGGTGTAGTAGACGAGGACCTCCTCGCCGGCCTCGCGGTCGCGGGGGCCGCCGCTCTCCTTGAAGCGGACCGCGAGGCCGTCGCCGGTGGTGTAGTCGTACTCGTGCCACTGCACGCGCCGTGCCTGGTTGTTGACCATCTGGGTCGTGACCCAGGCGCGCACCACGTGGCCCGGGGCGGTCAGCCCGCTCTCCCAGGCGGCTCGCCGCTCCTGGGTCCGGCGGACGAGCGCGTAACCGCCCCAGACCAGAACGGCGAGCACGATGGGTATGAGGATGTCGAAGTAGGAGTTCACGGAACGCGGACCCTACCGGACCTGACCGAGGGACCGATCAGAAGGTTCGATCAGAGGGCGCGGTCAGAAGGTGACGTCCGAGCAGGCGTAGAACGCGTTGCCGGTGTCCGCGATCGTCCAGACCGCGAGGATCACGTGGTGGCCGCTGAGTCCCGACGGCAGGGTGCCGCTGTGGGAGAGGGTGGCCGGGGGCTGGGCGTTGTTGTACGGGACCGTGAGGAACGGGGTGAGGTTGAGGTCGGAGCGGGCCAGGTTGTGGTTCTGGTTCCAGCCCGCCTTGGTGACGTAGTACTTGAAGTCCGTGGTGGCGTGGCGTGCGGTGAACTGCCAGCGGAACGTGTAGCTCTGACCGCCCGTCACCTTGGTGGTGGGCCAGGCGCCGCCCGAGGGCGTGACCGGCGAGCTGAGCTGGCTGAACCGGCTCAGTCCGCCGCTGCATATCGTGCCGTCGGCCGGTCCGGAGGCGGGGAAGCCCTTCGGGCCCTCGACGCTCTGCGGCTCCCACTGGATGTCGCCGCAGTTGGTCACGGTGCCGTTCTGGCAGAGCTTCTGCCGACTGACGGGGAGGTCGGTGTAGCCGTGTCCGCTGGCGCCGCCGGAGGAGAGCACGAGGGCTCCGGCGGTGCTGAGGCCCAGCACGGCGGCGTACCACTTGGTCTTTTTGCGCATGCTGCCGCTCCCTGGAGAACGTGGGGGAAGTTCAGTGAGGCGGTTCAGTGAGCCGGCTCAGCGAGCCGTGAAGGTCTAGACCAAGTCCCAGATTATTGCGACTGCTTGAGCATGTCCAGACCAATCACTGACCCGACTCCCCGCTCACCGACCCCGCTCGCCGACCCCTCTCACTGCCCCGACTCCCCACGCCCCGCACAGAACGCCACCGTCAAGTCCTTCACCAACGCCTTGCGTTCGTAGTCGTCCAGCTCCACCAGCCCGCGCATGGTCAGCCGGGTCACCGTGTCCTCCACCGAGTCCACGACCGACGTCAGCACACTCGCCCGGTGCTGGGCGTCCAGCGCGGCGATCCGGCGGCGGTGCATCGCGGCGGCGACCTCGGGGGCGTACTCCACCCGCACGGGCTGCACCGAGAACACCTCGAGCCCGACCGGCCCCGCGTCCGCCGCCACCAGCCGCGTGAGCGCGTCGGCCGCCGCGTCCACCGACGCCTTCGCCGAGCCCGGCAGCTCCACCGGCATCCGCACCAGCGCCGCCTCCACGCACTCCCGCAGATACGTCTCGTGGTCCTCGACCCCGAGCGTGGCCCGCGCGGTGTCCCGCACCCGCCACACCACGAGTACGACGACCCGCAGCGCGACCCCGTTGCCGTCGGCGGCCGGCATCGGCTCGCTCCTCCAGTGCCGCAGCCGGACATCGACCCGGCGGCGCAGCAGGAGCGGGTTGACCCACATCAGGCCGGTGCGGCGGACCGTCCCCCGGTAGCGGCCGAACAGACCCAGCACCCAGGCCCGCCCCGTCCGCCCGCGCGCCAGCCCGCCGAAGCCGAACAGACTCATCGCCCCGGCCCCGGCGTACGCCGCCCACTGCGCGGGACCGAGCCCCGCGCCCGCGTACTCCGGCAGCCGCAGCGCCTCCACTGCGAGCGGCGACAGCACGCCCGCCCACCACGAGGTCGCCACGCACCCCGCCGTCCCGCAGGCCCCGGCGAGCACCCCCGCCGAGCCGGGCAGCACCCGCGCGGGCCGTTCCACCAGCGCCGGGTCGACCTGCGGCGCGGGACGCGGCTTGGCCGGTGCCGGGCGGCGGAAACGGGGCTGTTCGCCGGTGCCCTGGCGGCGCCCGACGACGGCGGGGCTCAGCGGCACGGACCCCGTCTCGGGGTCGTCGCGGAAGAGCAGGTGGACGGGGATCTCGGTGGTCGCCTCGTTCTGGATGAGGCGGGCGGGACGGGTCACCGCCGTGGTCTCGGTCGGACCTTCTGCCGGGCCCTCGGGCTCCGGTGTCGGGGAAGGGGTGTGGGAAGTGGTCGTGCTCATGCGTGCCTCCAGCCTCCGCGCCAGAAACTTCATGACAGTGGGTGGGTGTTACGGGAAAGCGGGTTACTTGAACAGGCGCCGCCAGGTCTCCGGCCCCGGATAGCCGTCCGCCGCGCCGCCCCGCCAGCCCTGGGCGCGCTGGAAGGCCTCGACGGCACGTCGGTCCGCCGCGCCCCAGCGGGGACCGGGACCGGTCGTGTAGTACGTGCCGAATCCCTTCTTCACCAGCTGCTTGCCGAGCAGGGTGACGTACTTGTTGCTGACGCCGGGCCGGAACATCGCCCGTCCCGGATAGCCGGGCACCCCGTGCGAGGAGGGCGCCCCCGATGCGGCGGGTGCGGGCGGTCCGGCGGCCCCGGTCCGGATGTCCTTGCCGCCGCCCGTCACCAGCAGCGCCCAGGTCTGCGGCCCCGGCAGCCCGTCGGCGTCCCGGCCCGTCCAGCCCTGGGCCTGCTGGAAGGCCTGGGTGGCGCGGCGGTCGGTGTCGGTCCAGCGGGGTCCCGGGCCGGAGGTGTAGAAGCGTGCGGCGCCGCGTTCGACGAGCATGCGGCCCAGCTGGGTGACGTACTTGTTGTTGGCGCCGGGACCGAAGTACGCGAGGCCGGGGAACGGGGTGGCGAGCGGCGCGCTCGGCTTGTCGCCGCCGGCGTCGGCACCGGCGCCGGCCGTGCCCGCCATGAGCCCCTTGTAGCGGTAGGCGGTGTAGCGGGCCGAGTTGCTCCAGTACGCGTACGGGGTGGCCTGCTTGCGGGCGCGCGGCCGGGTCTCCTCGTAGGCGAGGTAGTAGGTGTGCGTGTAGTCCGTCCAGCCGCCGAAAATCACCACGTGCGAGCCCTTCTCGGGGTCCGCGGGATTGTGGAACAGGAGAATGTCGCCGGGCTGGAGATCGTCCTTGGGAATCTTCACCCCGTACTGGTCGAGGCTGCCCGTCCATTCGTTTCCGGGCAGGTTCCAGGCCATCGAGACAAAGCCCGAGCAGTCCTGGCGGTAACCGTCGGACCAGTACTCCGTCATGCTGTACGGCACCTGTGCGACGACCCATTTCTTGGCGCGCTTGATGATCTCCGCGCGGGTGGTGGCCGGTGCCTTGACGGTGGCGGGCTTGCCGCCGGGGCCGTGCAGCGGGGTCTTGCCGCCCTGGGGGGTGTCGGGCTCGTCACCCGCGGGAACGGCGGGGCGGATGCCGAGGTCGGGGTGGTCGGGGGTGTGGGGGGCGGCGAGGGCGGGGGCGGTGTGGCCGACGAGGGCGGTGGAGGCGGCCGCGGCGAGGATGACGGCCCGGTGGGCGGCGGGGTGGCGGCCGGTGCGGGAATGCGGCAGGACGCGGCGCCAGTGAACGCATCCGGGGCAGTCGCAGTCGCTCGCGGGATCGAATTCCTCGAATACCGGTTCCTTGAATCCCGAGGCGTTGAATCCCGATGCGTTGAATCCTGGAGCCTCCATGCGATTCCCCTCACACTCCAGATGGAAATGTCCGCGACTGTGCACGTTCGTCAGTTTCTCAACTGTCTTCCCGACGCGCATGTTGACGGTCCGAATGATGTACGGCACCCCCCTCCGCCCCTGGTGAGGTGGTCCGGAGCACCCCTGGAGGTCGGGTAGAGTTCTCCGGGTCAGCACGCGCCGCTAGCTCAGTTGGTTAGAGCAGCTGACTCTTAATCAGCGGGTCCGGGGTTCGAGTCCCTGGCGGCGCACAGACAAGCAGGAAGCCCCTCGTGCAAACGGGGGGCTTTCCTCGTGTTTGGCCGGATACCCTCTCGCCATGGCAGCGCGTGACCTCCAGGAGCGGATCAAGCGGCTCATTCTTGAGCGGCGGCTGGCGTCGGGGGCGCCGTTGCCGACCGAGCCGGAGCTGATGGAGTACCTGGGGGCCAGTCGGAACTCGGTGCGGGAGGCGCTCAAGGCGCTTCAGGCGATGGGGATCGTGGAGATCCGGCACGGGTTCGGGACGTATGTCGGTCCGATGTCGCTCGCGCCGATGATCGAGGGGCTCGCCTTCCGTACCGTCGCCGGGCACTACCGCGGCGAGGACTCGCTGCTTCAGCTGCTGGAGCTGAGGGAGGCCGTCGAGACCGGGCTCGTGTCGCGGCTCGCGGGGCGGCTGCCGGAGGGTGATCTGGTTGAACTGGACGGGCTCGTGGGCCGTATGGGACAGCAGGCCGCGCACGGAGGTGACGGCCTGGCGGACACCGACCGCGCGTTTCACGCCACCCTGTACCGGGGGCTGGACAACGCGTTGCTGAGCGAGGTGCTGGAGGCGTTCTGGGACGCCTTCCACCGCGTTCGTACGGATCTCGGGGGCGTGCCGCAGGATCCGCGGATCACCTGCCGGCAGCACCGGGAGATCTTGGATGCGGTAAGGTCCGGCGACGCGATACGGGCAGAGGAGGCCATAAGGGAGCACTTCGGCAACATCCGTGCCCGACTGTCCACAACCTCCCCACAAGGCCCCCACAGGGGCCACAATGAACGCGTATGACCGGTAAACACCGCGTTTCGCATCTTGCGATCATGCTGGACACCGTAGAAACCTGGTTTTCAAGATGCCGCCGATACGCGGCAGTTGGGGGGCACGGAGCCGGTTGCCGGTGCGGACGGGGAGAGGGGCCCCGTTCTTGGGGTGATGCCGAGGGGGGCATCATGCAACCGGAAGGTCGCAGTTCCATGTCTATGACGTGGAGGATGTGGTTACTGCGGCCCACCACTGATACGCCTGTGAAGGTCGAGGGGGACCAGAGCAGACGTAAGGAACCGACAAAGCACGCGATGACTCGCGTGTGGGGGGATGACTCATGACGTCGACGCCGACGGGCGCCCGGCAGAACTTCGACCCGTCTCAGACCACCCAGCTCAGGGTGGCCTCACAAACCCGGACCGGCACGTTCCGCCGGATCAAGAAGACGCTGCCGAAGTACGACTACGAGCACTACAGCCGGCTGGCCGGCCCCCTCACCCAACCCGACCCGACGAAGCCGTACAAGGTGGAGTACCGGTCGCTGATCTCGCAGGAGACGCACCGTATACGCGTCGCGCTGATGCTCGCCGCGGCCCCGGTGCTCTCCCTGGTCCTGCTGTTCTGGCTGCTCCAGCCCGAGCACTGGACCGAGCGCGACTACGTGGACTTCGAGTGGCTGCCCGCCCTCGACATCGTGATGCTCGTCTCGATCGGTCTGATCGAGTTCTTCCGCTGCATGAACGTGCTGTCGAACGCGCACGCCACCCTGGTCGCCCGCGACCCCATCCCGGTGGTGCCCGAGACCGGCACGAGAGTCGCGTTCCTGACCTCCTTCGTGCCCGGCAAGGAGCCGCTGGAGATGGTCACGAAGACCCTGGAGGCGGCCGTCAAGCTGCGCCACCGGGGCCTTCTGCATGTATGGCTCCTCGACGAGGGCGACGACCCCGAGGTCAAGGAGGTCTGCGCCCGGCTCGGTGTGCACCACTTCTCCCGCAAGGGCATCGCGAAGTGGAACCAGGCCAAGGGCCCGCACCGCGCCAAGACCAAGCACGGCAACTACAACGCCTGGCTGGACGCGCACGGCGACGCCTACGACTACTTCGCCTCCGTCGACACCGACCACGTGCCGCTGCCCAACTACCTGGAGCGGATGCTCGGTTTCTTCCGCGACCCGAACGTCGGCTTCGTCATCGGCCCGCAGGTCTACGGCAACTACGACAACTTCGTCACCAAGGCCGCCGAGTCGCAGCAGTTCCTCTTCCACGCCCTGATCCAGCGCGCCGGCAACTACTACGGCTCCCCGATGTTCGTCGGCACGTCGAACGCCGTACGGATCAGCGCGCTCAAGCAGATCGGCGGCCTGTACGACTCGATCACCGAGGACATGGCCACCGGTTTCGAGATCCACCGCCACAAGAACCCGGCGACCGGGAAGAAGTGGCGGTCCGTGTACACGCCGGACGTGCTCGCCGTCGGTGAGGGGCCCAGCGCCTGGACCGACTTCTTCACCCAGCAGATGCGCTGGTCGCGAGGGACGTACGAGACGATCCTCAAGCAGTACTGGAAGGGCTGGTACTCCCTGCCTCCGGGCAAGCTCTTCAACTACACGATGATGATCATCTTCTACCCGATGTCCGCCCTCAACTGGATCCTCGCGGCGCTGAGTTGCGCGCTGTTCCTGGGCCTGGGCGCCTCGGGTGTGAACATCGACCCGACCGTGTGGCTGATGCTCTACGGCAACGCCTCCGCCCTCCAGATCGGCCTGTACGTCTGGAACCGCCGCCACAACGTCTCCCCGCACGAGCCGGAGGGCTCCGGCGGTGTCGCCGGCATGGTGATGTCCGCGCTCTCCGCGCCGCTGTACGCCAAGGCGCTCATCGACTCCGCGCTGCGCCGCAAGAGCAAGTTCGTGGTCACCCCCAAGGGCGACTCGGCCAGCCCCGACCGCTGGTTCGCGACCTTCCGCTACCACTGGTACTTCATCGCCATCTTCGGCACCTCCATCACCGCCGGTTTCGTGTACGGCCACTCACACCCCGCGATGATCATCTGGGCCACGTTCGCCATGCTGATCACCGCCTTGCCGATCTTCGTGTGGCGGCACATGCTGCGCCAGGACAAGAAGAAGCCCGCGGGCGAGGCGCAGCAGGACCCGATGGTCCCGGCGCAGGGGCAGTACCAGCCGCAGCCGCTGCCGACCGCCCCGCACGCCCCGGCCCAGAAGCCGAGTTGGGCGGCCTCGCAGTCCGGCGGCGAGGGCAACGACCAGACCATGCAAATCGCGCTGGGTGGACTTGGGGGACGTAAGGAATGAACGACCAGGCTGGACGCCGCCGTGCCCGTCGACTGGCGATAGGCACGGTGGTGGTACTCGCACTGGCCGGGATGAACGGGCCGTGGCTCTACCGCTTCGGCACCGAGAAATACCACCAGTACCAGATCAACAGACCGGAATACAAAGCCGAGAACGGCAAGTGGGAAATCGTCGAATTCCCCGAGGAGTTCCGGCAGAACACCATCCACGCGGCGCTGCTGCGCACCGGCAAGGTGCTGCTCGTCGCGGGGTCGGGGAACAACCAGGACAACTTCGACGCGAAGAAGTTCGACACCCGTATCTGGGACCCGGTCAAGGGCACCATCAAGAAGGTGCCCACGCCCAGCGACCTGTTCTGCACGGGCCACACCCAGCTGGCCAACGGCAATCTGCTGATCGCGGGCGGCACCAAGCGGTACGAGAAGCTGAAGGGTGACGTCACCAAGGCCGGCGGCCTGATGATCGTCCACAACGAGAACCCGGACAAGCCGATCACCCTGCCCGCCGGCACGAAGTTCACCGGCAAGGAGAACGGCCAGACGTTCGTGTCGAAGGACCCGGTCGTCGTGGAGCGCGCCACCAAGGTCTTCGACGAGAAGACCGGCAAGTTCCTGCGCAACGACCCGGGGTTGGGCCGCATCTACGTCGAGGCGCAGAAGTCCGGCCGCAAGTACGAGACCGGAACCCAGGACAACTACCGCATCCAGGGGCTGTCCGGCACCGACGCGCGCAACACGTACGGCATCGCGCAGAAGCTCGCCCTCGACAAGAAGGACTTCCAAGGCATCCGGGACGCCTACGAGTTCGACCCGGTCGCCGAGAAGTACATCAAGGTCGACCCGATGAACGAGGCCCGCTGGTACCCGACGCTCACCACCCTGAGCGACGGCAAGATCCTCAGCGTCTCCGGCCTCGACGACATCGGCCAGCTCGTGCCGGGCAAGAACGAGGTCTTCGACCCGAAGACCAAGACGTGGACGTATCTGCCGAAGACCCGGCAGTTCCCGACGTACCCCGCGCTGTTCCTCATGCAGAACGGCAAGGTGTTCTACTCGGGCTCCAACGCGGGCTACGGGCCGGACAACGTCGGGCGTGACCCGGGCGTCTGGGACGTCGACACCAACAAGTTCACCAAGCTGTCCGGGATGAGCGACCCGAAGCTCCTGGAGACCTCCGGCACGGTGCTGCTCGCGCCGGCGCAGGACGAGAAGTACATGGTGGTCGGCGGCGGCGGGGTCGGCGAGTCCGCGCAGTCCAGCAACAAGACGCGGATCATCGATCTCAAGGCGGACGACCCGAAGTTCGTCGACGGGCCGACGCTGGAGAAGGGCACGCGCTACCCGAACATCTCGATCCTGCCGGACGACTCCGTGCTGGTGTCGGGGGGTTCGGAGGACTATCGCGGGCGCGGTGACTCCAACATCCTCCAGGCGCGGCTCTACCAGCCGGACACGAACACGTTCGAGCAGGTCGCGGATCCGCTGGTGGGCCGGAACTACCACTCCGGGTCCATCCTGCTGCCCGACGGCCGGGTGATGTTCTTCGGCTCGGACTCGCTCTACAGCGACAAGGCCAACACCAAGCCGGGGAAGTTCGAGCAGCGGATCGAGATCTACACGCCGCCGTATCTGTACCGGGATTCGCGGCCTTCGCTGTCCGGTGGTCCGCAGACCATCGAGCGCGGCGATTCCGGGACGTTCACCTCCCAGCACGCGTCGACGATCAAGAAGGTGCGGCTGATCCGGCCCAGTGCGGCGACGCACGTCACGGACGTGGATCAGCGGTCGATCGAGCTGGAGTACAAGGTGTCCGGGGACAAGATCACTGTGACGGTGCCGAAGAACAAGAACCTGGTGCAGTCGGGGTGGTACATGCTGTTCGTGGACGACGACCAGGGGACGCCCAGTAAGGCGCAGTGGGTGAAGGTCCCGTAGACGACCTGTAGTTGAGGGCGTCCTCCGTCATGGAGGGCGCCCTCAAGTCACTTACTGGCTCAGGTCATTTACTGGCTCAGGTCATTTACTGGCCTTGGCGAGGTTGAGCGCGTACTCCGCCCACCACTGCCCCGCCTTCGGGCCGCCCTTGCACTCGCCGTCCGACTCCCCGGGCCGCTTGACCCACACATACGCGTCCACCAGCGGGTCCGCCGTCTTCGTCGTCGGGGTCTCGCCCAGGGCGCGGCCCGGCGGGTTGCACCAGCGTTCGTCGGCCTTGCCGCCCGTGTAGGGGCCGTTGCCGTTGCGGCTGGTGTCGATGACGAAGGGTTTGTTGCCGACCTTCGCCGAGAGCTGCTTGCCGTAGGCGATGGAGTCCTGGGTCGAGTAGAAGTTGGAGACGTTGACGGAGAAGCCGTCGGCCTTGGCGATGCCCGCCCACTGGAGGGGCTCGAAGATCTGGTCCGGGTGGCCCCAGCCCGCGTTGCCCGCGTCCAGGTAGACCTTGGTGTTCTTCAGGGACTTGAGCTTCTCGATGGCGCCGTTCAGAAGGTCGTAGCGTTCCTCGTGGAACTCGTCCTGGGTGCAGCCGTCGACGAGGTGGAGTACCGCGTCCGGCTCCAGGACGACCGTCGCCGCACGGTCGCCGATACCCGCGGCCACGCCGTCGATCCAGGCCCGGTAGGCGTTGCCGTCGGCGGCGCCGCCCTGGGAGTACTGGCCGCAGTCGCGGTGCGGGATGTTGTAGAGGACCAGCAGGGCGGTGCGGCCCGCCTTGTCGGCGGCCTCGGTGAAGCCGCGGGCCTCCTGCTCGGGGTTCTCCGTGCCGATCCACTGCCCGGTGGGCTGCTCGGCGATCTTGCGGATCTGTTCGGCGTCGTCGTCCTTGCCGGACTTCTCGTACTCGGCGACCTGCTGGGCCGCGGTGCCGTCCGGGTTGACCCAGAACGGGTCGGTGCCCTTGGGCTGTTGAGAGATCTTGGCGCCGGCGGAATCCTCCGGCTCGTCCTTGTCCCCGGAGGAGGAGCATCCGGCGATCAGCAGTGCCGCCCCCAGCACTATCGCGGACGTCCTCATTCCGGCCCCCCTCGTGCCGTACATCCCACTCCCCCTCGGGTGCAGCAGTCGAAGTCTCAATCCTGACATACGTGTCGTGGGGCCCACGAGATCGCCCGGGCCTTGTCGGGGACCTGTTACAGCCCCGGCGGTCGGGGTAGGTGCGCGACTGTACGGGAGCGGGCGCGAGGGGAAGGGGAGTGCACGGTCATGCACGACACCACCCGGGAGGTCCGACTGGCCGCGGCGCTGGTGGAGGCGGCGGACACGCTGGCCGACGGCTTCGACACCGATGACTATCTGCGGCGCGTCTCCGACAACTGCGTCGACCTGCTGGCCGCGCGGGCCGCCGGGATCATGCTGATCGACCACCGCGGCCGGGCGGTGTCGCTCACCGCGAGCAGCCACGGGGCGGACGTGGCGCTCGACCTGCTGGAGGCCCAGCACGGCGGGGGCCCCTGCCTGGACAGCTACGGCAGCGGCAGGCCCGTACCGCCCGTGTCGATCCGGGTGGCGCACGCCGACTCCCGCTGGCCGGACTTCACCGAGCGGGCGCTGCGGCACGACGTCGCCTCGACGTTCGCGGTGCCGCTGCGCCGCCGCGGGACGCTGTACGGCGCGCTCAATGTGTTCGTGCCGACCCTGCCGCCGCTGAGCGAGTCCGAACTGCTGGTCGCGCAGGCCCTCGCCGACGCGGCGGCCGTCGGTCTCCAGAACCACCGCGCGTACTCCCAGTACCGCACGCTGTCCGGCCAGTTGCAGGAAGCGCTGTCCAGCAGGGTCCGTATCGAGCAGGCCAAGGGCATGCTCGCCGAACGCTGGAACACCACCGCCGACCAGGCGTTCGTGGCGCTGCGGCAGTTCGCGCGCCGTCAGCAGCTGCCGCTGGACCGGGTGGCGAGCGCGGTCGTCGAACGGGTCCTGGACAGTACGCAGTTGCGCCAGAACGACGACTGAACGGCCGCCGGACCTTCATGGAATGCCGTACCACCTGGGCGGATGACGCACAGCCACCATCTTTCGACTTGGCGTCAATCACCCTCTAGGCCCCGGCGTTCATCCGTTCTAGAGTCTTCCTCAGAAGGCCCCAGCCCCCGGCCTGTCATCCATCCCAGGGCTACTCCAGCCTCCCGCGCCGGTCGCCGGGTTACTCCCGCATCCCGTGCGCGCGCGGTTGAGGACCAGCCCGGTCGACGGCTTCGGGGGGAGCGGGCCGTCGACCGGGCCAGGTGGGAACGCCCAACCGTCCACCGGCTCGCCCCTACAGCCCCGTCCCCGTCAGATACGCCGACACGATCACGTTCGCCGTATAGCTGCGGCTCGCCCGGTCGAAGGTCCCCCCGCAGGTGATCAGCCGAAGCTCGGCCCGCCCCCGCTGCCGAACCCCGTACGCCCGCCCGGCGTCGAAGCGCTCGCGGGTGACGACCTGGACGTCGTCGACGGTGAACTCGGCGACCCGGCCGTCGTCGCGGATCACCCGGACCGTCTCGCCGGGCTTGAGGGCGCTGAGCTTGTAGAACACGGCGGGCCTGGTCTCGGTGTCGACGTGCCCCACCATCAGCGCGGCCCCCGCCGCCCCGGGCCGCACCCCGGCGGCGTACCAGCCGACGACGCCCGCCTGGTCGTACGGCGGCGGGTCGATCGCCCCGTCCCCGTCGAGGCCGCGGGCGACCACGGGGGCCTGTACGCCGAGTCCGGGGATGTCGATGCGCTGCGGCAGGGCGGGGGTCAACGGGCGGGTGGCGGGCGGCAGTTCGATCCCGGGCGGGCGGCCGACCGCCGCGACGTCGCCGGTGGTGGGGGCGGATATGCCGTGCCGGATGTCCGTGACCTCGCGGCCCCACAGCCAGAGCCCGAGCAGCAGCACCGCCCAGGCCACACCGGTGAGGAGCCGGCCGCCGCCGGAGGAACGCATGTCAGCCGGCCCCACGGCTCCGGCGCGCCCTGCGGAACACCACCACCCCGGCCGCGACCCCGGCGAGCACCAGGCCGGTCACCGCCTGCCCCGTACCGGGCCCGGCCGCGCGGGCGTCCACGGAGGCGAGGTGCGCGGTGCCGCCGCCGCCCGCGTGGACGGGGGCGACGGGCGAGGAGTACGGGGACGCTTCCGGTACGACGGTGAGGCTGCCCTTGCGGGACAGGTCCCCGCAGGTGACCTGGACGTCGTAGGAGCCCGCCTTGAGCTCGGTGCGGACCCGGGTCTCGCCGACGAGGGTGCCCTCGGCGCCGGTGAGCCGTACGTCGGCGACGAACGCGGCGGAGACGGCCGTACCGGTGCGCCCTGCGCAGCCGCTCACCCGGAGCGCGATGTCGGTGCCGGAGGCGGGGGACGACGGGGTGACCGACACACCGCCTCCGTCGGCCGCGTGGGCCGCCGGGGTGGGGAGGGCGAGGCCGGCGGTGACGACGATCGCGGCCGTGGCGGCGGCCGTGGCGGCGAGCCGTCCGGTGCGGAGCGTGAGGCGCGGTGAACCCATCGTGAAACCTCCAGATATCTGGAGACTCCCCCCGGGGCGGCGGCCCCGCATCCTCAGGGGGCCGTCGCTGCTCCGTACGAGTCGTGTTCGCCGGGGTGGGGGTTTCGGATCCGGGGTTTCGGATGCGGCGTTTCAGATCCGGTCGACGAGGTCCGCGATCGAGTCCACGATCTTCGACGGCCGGTACGGGAAGTCCTCCACCTGCTCGGGGCGGGTCAGCCCGGTCAGCACGAGGAAGGTCTGCATCCCGGCCTCCATGCCGGCCAGTACGTCGGTGTCCATCCGGTCGCCGATCATCGCGCTGTTCTCGGAGTGGGCGCCGATCGCGTTCAGGCCCGTGCGCATCATCAGCGGATTGGGCTTGCCGGCGAAGTAGGGCTGCTTGCCGGTCGCCTTGGTGATCAGCGCGGCGACCGCGCCGGTGGCCGGGAGGGGGCCCTCGGTGGAGGGGCCGGTCTCGTCGGGGTTGGTGCAGATGAAACGGGCGCCGTCGTTGATCAGCCGGACCGCCTTGGTCATGGCCTCGAAGGAGTAGGTGCGGGTCTCGCCGAGGACGACGTAGTCGGGCTCGTGGTCGGTGAGGATGTACCCGATGTCGTGCAGCGCGGTGGTCAGGCCCGCCTCGCCGATGACGTACGCCGATCCGCCCGGCCGCTGGTCGTCCAGGAACTGGGCGGTGGCGAGCGCCGAGGTCCAGATGGACTCGACCGGGACGTCCAGGCCCATGCGGCGCAGCCGGGCGTGCAGGTCGCGCGGGGTGTAGATCGAGTTGTTGGTGAGGACCAGGAAGGGCTTCTCGGACTCGCGCAGCCTCTTCAGGAAGGCGTCGGCGCCGGGGATCGGTACGCCCTCGTGGATCAGCACACCGTCCATGTCGGTGAGCCAGGATTCGATGGGCTTGCGGTCTGACATGTGCTTCGGACTCCAGGCGTGGTGCGGGAACGAGCGGAGGGCGCCGGAACCACGGCGTACCGACGCCCCCAGCGTAATCAGGACTGGCCGATCCTGACCCCGCCGATCACCGACTACCAGATCACCCATGACCAGGGGTCGGCTGTCGGTCCACCAGGGGTCGGCTGTCGCTGGAGGCACGCGCTCAGCGCCGCCTCCGGGCGAGCAGCAGGGCGCCGCCGGTGACGAGGAGGGCGGCGGTGGCGGCGGCGAGGGCGCGACCGGGTGTGCCGAGGCCGGTGCGGGCGAGTTCGCCGACGGAGGGGAAGCGGTCGCCGGGGGCGGTGGACGGGGCGTCCGGGTCGGTGCCGACGGCGAAGCGGTAGTCGTTGGACTGGCCCACCCAGTCCCCGTCGTCGTCATGGCGTTGTACGACGGCGGCGTTGGCGGTGACCTCGTTCGGCACGGTGTCCGAGGTGAGCGCGAGCCGGACCTTCACGGTGAGCGTCTCGCGGGGACCGACGGTCAGCCCCTGCCGGAACACCCCGACGAGTTCCTCCTCGTCGGTGGTCTCGAAACGGACGGGGTGGGCGCGCGGACCGTCGTAGAAGTCGAGTTGGGGCTGGCCGGGTCGCAGGGCCCGCTTCTGGTCGACCAGCACGACGACGGGGTGGATGTTCCCGCAGGTGCGGTCCGTGGTGTTGGTGAGGTCGAGATACCAGGTGCCGTATCCGCCGCCGGCCTCGTAGGTGTCGGGGCCGCCGTGGATGCGGGTGGTGAGGGGGAAGGCGCGGGAGTCGGGGGCGGCGCAGGAGGGGGTGGGGGCGGGAGCGAGAGCTGGGGTGGGGGCGAGAGCTGGGGCGGCGCCGGGGGGTGTGGCCGCGTGGGCTGGTCCGGCGGGGAGGAGGAAGGGGAAGAGGAAGAGGGCGGCTGCCGCGGCGAGGGGGACGGGGGCGTGCGTGAACAGTCGCATGAACACATGACCATGCCGGGTGGGTACGGGATCCCGGCGGCGCCATTCCGCACGTGGACCTAGCTGGCCCCGATCGGAGCACGCGCTGCGGCGCGCCGTCGGCCGTCACTTCGCCCGGGAGTGGAGCCGGTTAGCCGTCAGCCCGCCCGGGACCGGAGCCCGTCAGCCGTCAGCCGTCACTCCGCCCGAACAGCGGCGCGAGCAGCAGCTGGGCGGCCCCCTCGGCAACCCCGCGCGTCCCGCCGGGAGCGACCCGCACGGGTACGGCGCCCTCCCCCCGCGCACGCTCCTCCAGCACTGCCCGCACCCCTCGTACGAACACCTCCGGCGCCGCCGCGACCGTACGCCCGCCCAGCAGTACGACGTCGATGTCGAGCAGCCCGACGAGGTTCGCGGCCCCTGCGCCCAGCACCCGGGCCGCCTCCGCGACGTCCCCGCGCCCCACGGCCGCCAGACACAGCGCCTCGACGCATCCACGGTTCCCGCACCCGCACACCGGCCCGTCCAGCTGGATGACCTGATGCCCGAACTCCCCCGCGCCGGTACGGGCCCCCCGATGCACGGTCCCGCCGATCACCAGCCCGGCCCCCAGCCCCGTACCGAGATGCAGATACGCGAAGGAGTCGGCCGCGTCCCCGACCGCCAGGCCCAGCGCCGCCGCGTTGGTGTCCTTGTCCACGACGACCGGGATGCCGAGGCGCCGGGCCAGCGCGTCCCGGAGCGGAAAGCCGTCCCACTCGGGGAAGCCGGTGACGCGGTGCAGCACGCCACGGCGATGATCGAGGGGGCCGGGGAGGGCGACGCCTAGCCCGAGCACCGTCGGAGGCGGAGTCGAAGTGGGAGTGGGAGTGGGAATCCGAGAGGGCATCGGCGTCGGCGGTTCCGTGGACCCTGACCCCGGCCGCCACTCCGCGCCCGCCGAACTCGGCCGCGACTCCGAGCGCACCCCCTCGGCAAGCCCGGCACGCGCCCACCCCTCCGCCCGCGCGGTCCCCGACCCCACAGGCCCCGACCCCGACCCTGACCGCAGCTCCGCGAGCAGCCCCTCAACGAGCCCCGCCACCCCCTCCACCACGGCCCCCGCGCCCGCCCCCAGGTCCATCTCCACGCACCGCTCCCCCACCACGGCCCCGTCCAGATCGACCAGCACCCCCCGCAGCTCGTCCCGGTCCAGATGCACCCCCACCGCATGCCCCGCCTCCGGCACCAGCCGCAGCACGGTCCGCGGCTTGCCGCCCGTGGAGGCCCGGCGCCCCGCCTCCGCCGCGAGCCCCTCCTCCCGCAGCCGCGCGGTGATCTTGCTGACGGCCTGCGGGGTCAGCCCGGTACGGTCGGCGAGTTCGAGCCGGCTGATGCCCTCGGCGCCGGCGGTGCGCAGCAGGTCGAGCACCAGCGCGGCGTTGTGACTGCGGAGGCCGAGCTGGTTGACGCCGAGCTGGTTCACGCCGAGCTGATTCACCCCGGGCTGATTCACGCCGGCCGTCGCCGGGCGCCCGTCGCTCGCCCTCGCCCCCGTGACCGTCACCGTCTTCGCCCTGTCCACGCCCCCATTCTCCCCGCCGCTTGCACTTTGGCAACAGCGTTGCGAAAGTGGGAGGCATGACTGGTACGACTGGTACGGCTGGTACCCCCCTCCGCGTGGGCCTCATCGGCTACGGCCTCGCGGGCTCCGTCTTCCACGCCCCGCTGATCGCCGCCACCGAGGGCCTGGTCCTCGACACGGTGGTCACCTCGAACCCCGAGCGCCAGGAGCAGGCCCGCGCCGAGTTCCCGGACGTACGTGTCGCCGCCACGCCCGAGGAGCTGTTCGAGCAGCGGGCCGCCGACCTGGACCTGATCGTCATCGCGTCCCCCAACAAGACGCACGTCCCGCTCGCGACCGCCGCCCTGGAGGCCGGCCTCCCGGTCGTCGTCGACAAGCCGGTCGCCGGTACGGCGGCGGAGGCACGCAAGCTGGCCGAGTTCGCCGACGCACGGGGCCTGCTCCTCTCCGTCTTCCAGAACCGCCGCTGGGACAACGACTTCCTGACCCTCCGCAAGCTCCTCGCCGAGGGCGAGCTGGGCGACGTATGGCGTTTCGAGTCCCGCTTCGAGCGCTGGCGGCCGCAGCCCAAGGGCGGCTGGCGGGAATCGGGCGACCCGGCAGAGATCGGAGGTCTGCTGTACGACCTCGGCAGCCACCTCGTCGACCAGGCACTCGTCCTCTTCGGCCCCGTCACCTCGGTCTACGCCGAGTCGGACATCCGCCGCGCCGGCGCCTCCGTCGACGACGACACCTTCATCGCCCTCACCCACGCCAGCGGCGTCCGCACCCAGCTGTACGCCACCGCCACCACCGCCCAACTCGGCCCCCGCTTCCGAGTGTTGGGCTCGCGGGCGGGTTACGTGAAGTACGGCCTCGACCCCCAGGAGGCGGCTCTGCGGGACGGCGAGCGCCCGACGGGGGAGACGGCGAATGCGGAGCAGACTGCGAATGCGGGGCAGACCGCGAAGACAGCTCCGGGCAAGAGCTGGGGCCTGGAACCCGAGTCGATGTGGGGCCGGGTCGGTGCCGGCGAGTCCCCCCTCACGGGCGGCGGCCGCCCCGAACCGACCCTCCCGGGCGACTACCCCGCTTACTATGCGGCCGTGGCGAAAGCCCTGCTGAACGGCGGTCCCAACCCGGTGACCGCACTGGAGGCGGCCGCCGCCCTCGACGTACTGGAGGCGGCCCGCCGTTCGGCCCGCGACGGAGTGGTGGTGAAGCTGTGACGCCGGACGCTTACGGCAATCGGCCTGCCGGATCGCCTGGCCTCAAGAAGAGGAGTGGTGGTGAAGCTGTGACGCCGGACGCTTACGGCAATCGGCCTGCCGGATCGCCTGGCCTCAAGAAGAGGCGTGGTGGTGAAACTGTGACGCCGGACGTCTGCGGTAATCGCCTTCCGGATCATCTGGCCTCAAGAAAAGGTGTGGTGGTGAAGCTGTGGCACCGAACGACCGGATCAGCCAAGAACCCCAGCCCATCCGGCTCCCGAAAGAACGTGTGGTGGTGAAGCTGTGACGCACAGTGGCGAGTTGACCCCGAAGTTCCACCCCGAACTCACCCCGCCGATCGAGGAGTTGGAGGCGCAGGAACGCCGCCTGGTCTTCCGGCAGTTCACCAACGACGACGCCTGGGCCCTGGGTTCCCTGCTGGTCGGCCTGGCCCGCGAACGCCAGGCCCCCGTCGCCATCGACATCCACCGCGCCGGCCAGCAGCTCTTCCACGCCGCCCTCCCCGGCTCCTCCCCCGACAACGACGCCTGGATCAACCGCAAGCGCCGAGTCGTCGAACGCTACGGCTCCGCCTCCTACTTGGTCGGAGCCCGCTTCCGAGCCAAGGGCACGACCTTCGAGGAGTCCTCCCGCCTGGACGCCGACGAGTACGCGGCCCACGGCGGTTCGTTCCCGATCACGGTGGAGGGTGTCGGGGTGGTGGGCTCGGTGACGGTGAGCGGCCTGCCGCAGCTACAGGACCACAAGTTCGTGGTGGAGGCGCTGGAGGAGTTCCTGACGAAGTAGGTGCAGGTCACCCACCCAGGGGCGCGGGGCTGCATCGATTTGCGGCTACCGCCGCGTGGGCGCGATCAGCCACAACCGGACCGCAGTCGCCGTACTCCCGCGCCCCACCCCTCTCAGGCGTCCTTGAACTCCTGCCGCTGCCGCCCCAGCCCCTCGATCTCCAGCTCCACCACATCCCCCGCCCGCAGGAACGGCTTCGGCTCCGGCGCCCCCAGCGCCACCCCCGCCGGCGTCCCCGTGTTGATCACATCACCGGGGTAGAGGGTCATGAACTGGCTGACATACCGCACCACTTCAGCGACCGGAAAGATCTGCTCGGCGGTGGTCCCGTCCTGCTTCAGCTCCCCGTTCACCCACAGCTTCAGCGCCAGGTTCTGCGGGTCGCCCACCTCGTCCGCCGTCACCAGCCACGGCCCGAGCGGGTTGAACGTCTCGCAGTTCTTGCCCTTGTCCCACGTCCCGCCCCGCTCGATCTGGAACTCCCGCTCGGACACGTCATGCGCCACCGCGTACCCGGCGACATGCGCGAGCGCCTCCTCGCCGGACTCCAGATAGCGGGCCGTACGCCCGATGACGACCGCCAGCTCGACCTCCCAGTCGGTCTTCTCGGACTTGCGCGGCACGAGCACGGTGTCGTAGGGCCCTACGACGGTGTCGGCGGCCTTGAAGAAGATGACGGGCTCGGCGGGCGGCGCGGCCCCCGTCTCGCGGGCGTGGTCGTGGTAGTTCAGGCCGATGCACACGATCTTGCCGATCCGGGCGAGCGGCGGTCCGACGCGCAGCCCGTCGGCGTCCAGCGCGGGCAGTTCGCCGGCCTCCGCGGCCGTACGGATCCGCCCGAGCGCCGCGGCGTCGGCGAGCAGCGCTCCGTCGATGTCCGGGACGAGACCGCTCAGGTCCCGCAGCGTCCCCTCGGCGTCGAGCAGCGCGGGCGTCTCCGCTCCCGCCGTACCGACTCGCAGCAGCTTCATGATCACAATCTCCCTCGATCGCGGGGCGACATCCCATGGGTGCAGCCATCGGATGACTGGTCGATCCTCCAAGGTCGGCGTCCAGTCCGCAATACCCGGTTCACGGACTGGACCGACCCCCTCCGGGAGACGGCGACGGGTCAGCGGTACAGCACCGCCCGCTCCACCGCACTCCACGTCGTACTGGTCACCACATACAGTGCGGCCGCCAACGGCACCACCGCCACGGTGAACAGCGTGAAGAAGGACATGAACGGCATCACCTTGGTCACCGCCCCCATCCCCGCCACCGGCTGCCCGTCGGCCACCCCGCCGACGCCCACCCCGCCCACGGCCACCCCGCCCCCGGCCGCCGCCGGATTCGCGGCCATCATCCGCTTCGTACGCCGGAAGTTGAACGCCGCGACACAGGCGACGAACGCGAACAGCCCGACGTACACGAGCCCCGCGCCCCCGAACACCCCGCCGCCGGAGAGCGCGTCCGCCCAGCGGCCGCCGAGGGGCGCGGCGAAGAGCTCATGGGTCAGAAGGGGGTTCGTCGTGTTCGAGAACAGGTGGTAGAGGAGGAAGAACGCGGGCAGCTGGCAGAGGCTCGGCAGACAGCCGGACAGCGGCGACACCTTTTCCTCGGCGTGCAGATCGAGTACGGCCTTCTGGAGCTTCTCGGGGTTCTTGGCGTGCTTCCTCCGCAGCTCGGCGATCTTCGGCTGGAGTTCGGTACGGGCCTTCTGCCCGCGCGCCGCCGCCCGGGACAGGGGGTGCACGAGGAGCCGTACGAACGCGGTGAACAGCACGATCGCACCGGCCGCGGCGGACGCGCCGAGCAGCGGCTGAAGGAGGTCGGCGAGCTGCTCGACCAGGTTGGCGAAGACGGACATGGGTGAGCCCTCCGGGGGTCTCGTCAGTACCGGGAGTCCGGGAACCAGGGGTCCGGACATGGATGGACGGCATGACGACCCGCGCGGGTCACCTACGGGTGAGAGTCACCTGCGGATGAGAGTCACCTGCGGGTGCATGCACCTACCTGTGCATGTCACCTACGGGTGCGTGTCCCTACGCGGCGGTCGCCAGGAGGGCGTGTCCGGGTGCGCGGGGCCTGGTGCGGCCCTTGGCGTCGGGATCGCGCTGGGGCAGGAAGGCCGTACGCCGGGCACGGTCGCGGATGGCCGTACGGACCCGGGTGGGCGGTACGGCGGGTGCGCAGCGCGCGGCGAGGACCGAGCAGACGGCGAAGGCGGAGCCCGCCGCGGCGGTCGCGGCGAGGGCGACGGTGGCGGAGAGGCTGCCGGTGTCGAGCAGCGCGACCTGGAGCAGCAGGAGCAACAGGGCCACGGCGGGCCGCGGACTGCGGATCATGGGCTGCTCCTCCCCTCTTACTGTTGCCTGCTCGTACGGCTGCCTGCTCGTACGGTGCTTGCTCGTACGGCTGTCTGCCTGCCTGCCCTCGGTTATACCTGATGCCTCCGACAGTCAGCGGGGCCGCATCGACTTCAGCTCAGCCCACACCACCAGCCGGTACTTGGAGGTGTACTCCGGGGT
The DNA here is from genome assembly GCF_040644695.1 of Streptomyces sp. NPDC046909. Taxonomy (NCBI): domain Bacteria; kingdom Bacillati; phylum Actinomycetota; class Actinomycetes; order Kitasatosporales; family Streptomycetaceae; genus Streptomyces; species Streptomyces sp. NPDC046909. The sequence continues at coordinate 379,639 of NZ_JBEYXC010000008.1, forward strand.
GCAGGTCGTCAGCGTGAGGTAGTAGCCGGGTGCGGTGTAGCCGTAGGCGGGGCGGACCGTCGAGCGCGGGATCCTGCGGATGACCCCCGAGTCGCGGGCGGAGGTCCGGTCGAGGGTCTTGTCGACGGCGTACGTGTAGACGGCGTCCGCGGTCTCCACCTCGACGGTGTCCCCGGCCCCGAGCCGGTTGATGTACCGGAAGGGCTCGCCATGGGTGTTGCGGTGCCCTGCGAGGGCGAAGTTCCCGGCCTGGCCCGGCTGTTGGGTGCCGGGGTAGTGGCCGACGTACCCTTTGTTGAGGACGTCCCGCTTGCCGACGCCCTCGGCGACGGGGGCGCGGAGGCCGAGGCGGGGGATGGTGAGGACGGCGTAGGCCTGGGCCCCACTGGGCTGCTGACGCCGGTTGTTGCCCGACTCCCCCTGCCCCTGCCCCGCGGACCGCGCCTCGGGCGCCCCCTCCTCCCCCGTACCGGACGCGGAGTCTTGAGCGCCGGAGGACTCGGAGGACCCGGACGGCTCGCCGACCCCGCCCGCCCACTCCCGCTCCAACGCCTCCACCTGCCGCTCGGCACCCCGCCGGGCCTCCCGGTTGGTCCACCACAACTGGTGCACGACGAGCAGCAGAAGCACGACCCCGACGGTGACGAGGAGCTCCCCGCCCGCCCACAGCACCCGCCGGCGACGCGCGCGCCGACGCCGGGTGCTGTGCTGCACGACGGGAACCCGTATGCCGTACACCGCGCACCGCCCTCCGCCCGCGCCCACCTTTCCACCGGGCCCGCACGATAAGCGCTGCCACCTCAACTGACCAGCCCCATAAGCTCCTTCGCCCTGAGCGAGTATTGGCTCCTGCCCCTGATCCCGCCCCACTGCTGACCGCCCCGCCCCACCCCCTACGTCCACCCCTTCTGATAACCGTTGGAAAAATAGAAAGCCGGATAGAAAGAAAGCGCTGTCACGCCTCTCGACAACCCCACGCACCACACCCGATGCTTCGTGATGGCACGCGGGGGACGAGAGGGGCGAGCCACGACGTATTCCGCTCGACTCCCTGTTCAGGGACAGGGAGTCGAGCCCGTCAAGAGGTACGGACAAGAGGTACGGAGAGGCGGAGAAGACAGCCATGATCCGACGCAGAACGCTGCTGACAGCCGCAGGAGGCACCCTCCTCGGCAGCGCCCTGGCGACGGGCACCGCACGCGCGGACGCCACGATCGCCGTCAACCCCGGTACGTCGTACGGCACTTGGGAGGGCTGGGGCACCTCGCTGGCCTGGTGGGCCAATGTCTTCGGCGCCCGGGACGACTTCGCCGACCTCTTCTTCACCACCAAGTCGACGACGTACAACGGCACATCACTCCCCGGCCTCGGCCTGAACATCGCCCGCTACAACCTGGGCGCGTGCAGCTGGAACACGGTGAGCGGCTCCTCGATGGTGGCCTCCGCCAACATCCCCGCCTTCAAGCAGATCGAGGGCTACTGGCAGGACTGGAACAACGAGGACCCCACGTCCTCCGCCTGGGACTGGACGGCGGACGCCACCCAGCGCGCGATGCTGCAGAAGGCGGTGTCCCGCGGCGCGACGACGGAACTGTTCGCCAACTCCCCGATGTGGTGGATGTGCCTCAACCACAACCCTTCGGGCGCCTCCGACGGCGGCAACAACCTCCAGTCCTGGAACTACCGCCAGCACGCCTCCCACCTGGCCGCGACCGCCCTGTACGCCAAGAACAACTGGGGCGTGAACTTCGCGACGGTCGACCCCTTCAACGAGCCCTCGTCCTCCTGGTGGACCGCCACCGGCACCCAGGAGGGCTGCCACATGGACGCGACGGTCCAGTCGGCCGTACTGCCCTACCTGCGCAGCGAGTTGAACACCCGGGGCCTGACAGGCGTGAAGATCTCCGCCTCGGACGAGACCAGCTACGACCTCGCCCGCACCACCTGGAACTCCTTCAGCTCCACGACCAAGGGGTACGTCGACCAGGTCAACGTCCACGGCTACCAGGGCTCGGGCGGCCGTCGCGACCTCCTCTACACGGACGTGGTGACGACGTCCGGCAAGAAGCTGTGGAACTCGGAGACCGGCGACAGCGACGGCACCGGCTACACCATGGCCTTCAACCTCCTCTACGACTTCCGCTGGCTGCACCCGACCGCCTGGGTCTACTGGCAGGTCATGGACCCGACCGCGGGCTGGGGCGTGATCAAGTACGACGCCAGCACGCTGACGGCCGGCGCGATCGAGACGAAGTACTACGTGCTGGCCCAGTTCAGCCGTCACATCCGCCCGGGGATGAAGATCCTCGACACGGGCGTGAGCTACGCGACGGCGGCCTACGACGCGACGGCGAAGCGCCTGGTCATCGTCGCCCTCAACACCTCCACCTCGGCCCAGACCTTGACGTTCAACCTCTCGAACTTCACGACGGTGACCGGCGGCACGGGCGGCCTCGTCCCCCGCTGGAACACGGTCACGACGGGCGGCGACAAGTACGTGTCGTACTCGAACACATACCTGAGCGGAAAGACGGTGGCCGTGCCGTTCGCGGCGAAGGCGGTGCAGACGATCCAGATCGACGGGGTGACGATCTAACGCGGGTAGGTGCGTCTCCGGTCGGAGCGGCGGAACGCGGCCGCTCCGACCGGAGACGCGGACAGGCATTCACTCCCCGGGTACGACGCCCGGCTGCCGGTAGTGCAGGTGCAACTGCCAGGCCGTGACCCCCACGATCGCCACGAGAACCCCGGGCACGACCCAGAACGGAACCCCGGTCCACACGGCCACCAGCGACACCACACCACTGGCGACCCCCGTGACGATCAGCATCACCTTGCCCAACGGCCGCCAGGTGAGGGGCGCGACATCGAGAGGCCGGGCGATCCGCACCGCCCCGAACCAGAGCCCCAAGGCCGCGAGAAGCTCCAGAAACGTCCCCACACCGACCGCGAACTGCGGCTCGTCACGCGGCGCGTCAGCGGTGTCCTGCCGAAGCTCCCCCTTGCCGACCGTCATGACCTGCCCCCGCCAGACGGTCCCGGTCACCCGGTCCCCCGGCACGAGCCGCTCCAGCACCGGGTCCGGGTCACCGAACGCCACGGTCCCGTTCCAGACGGAAGAGCTCAGCGTCGCCGTATAACTGGACCCTTTCCCACGCTTGCTGTTCCTGGTCCCCTCGACGACGAAGGCCACGGTGAGCACACAGTCCTCCCCCGCCTCCGCCTCCGCCGGTCCCAGACACGGCCCGGCGGCCAGATAGTCCTGCCGCCGCTCCATGTCGGACGGCACCCAGACGGAGAACACGAGATACCCGCCGAAGGCCGCTACCAGCGACAGCAGCACCAGCAACACCCCGACGCCCCGCACCCGCCCCGCCGACCGCGCCCTCATGTCCGAAGCTCCCGTCACTGCCATCCCGTGCCCCGGTATCCGTACGTCATCGCCGTACCCCTGTGTCATAGCCATGACCGAAGCCCGCACCCTACAGAGACCGCCACCCGACGACCACAACAAGCCGGACCGCCCTCCCCGAACGTCCTGGCCTGCGTATATCTCTCCTCCGTAAGCCAACGGCAGTACGGTGTCCCCCATGCGCCCCGACACGCCTGCCGAGAACGTCGACCACACCGCCGAAGCGGCACGCCTGGAGCGAACCGCCGGCCTGTATCCCGAGGACGCCGAAGCCCTGCTCCTGCAGGCCGCGGCCCACCTGGAACTCTCCGGCGACCGCCCCGCGGCAACCGCCCTCTACGACAGCCTCCTGGCATCGCAGACCGGCCTGGAGAACCCCTACCTGGTACGGGCCCTCAAGGCCTCGAACCTCTGGGAGTACGGCCACGAGGCAGAGGCCCGAGCCATCATCGACGGCGTCCGGGCGGCGTCCCCCCAGGACCCGGCGCCCTGGGTGATCGTCGCCGAGGCCCTGGAAGCGCACGACGAGCTGGAGTCGGCCCAGGAGACCTTCACGGAGGGCGCCCGCCTCCTCCTCCGCGAGGGAACGGAACCCCCGTACTCCACCCACCCCCTCCTCTTCGGCCGCCACCGCGTCCGCCGCATGCTGGGCGTCGGCCACGACGAGTGGGACATGCTGGCCGACACCCTCCACACCTCCCCGGTCCCCCTGGACGAACTCCACGACCCGAAACGCGTCTGGTCCCTCGGCTCCGACAACCCGGCGGAACTGGCGGCGGAGATCTCCCGCCTCCGCGCGGAGCTGGGCACCTACAGGGAGGCCCTCTCCCGCCCGTTCCCGGTGGCGGTCCTCCACTGGCCCTCGGAAGAACTGACGGAACTGGTCACGGCGTACCCGCCCCTGGCCGAGGAGTACCCCTCCCACGACCAGCACCTCACGACGATAGAGGCCTCCCTGAGGGAACTCGCCGCCTCCGGCACCCCCAACCTAGGCATCGTCACGGGCACGGTCCCGTCGTACGAGGCCTTCGCCGCGTCGGAGGGAGCTTCCCCGGCGGACGGCGCACTGCTCCCCCAGTACGCGACGACGCTGGCAGCCCGGGGACGTGCGGTGGCTTGGCCACCACAGCGGGGGGCGGCGTGCTGGTGCGGATCGGGGCGGGTGTATGGGGAGTGCCACGGCACGGAGACAAGCTGAGCGCGACGACCTGAGGTAGGTGGGTAGGTAGGTAGGTAGGTAGATGGGTCGGTAGTTAGGTCGGTAGTTAGGTCGCTAGGTCGGTCGCCAACGGCTGTCTGGCGGGTGGGCGGGGGGAGCCGAACATGTCCCAGCCAGGTCTCACGGTCGCCTTGCTCTTGGCCGCCCTCTGGCTGGGCACCGGCCTGAAGATCATCCACGTAGCCCTCCACGGCCGCCGAGGCCTCCGTCTCCTCGGCGTACCGGGCACCCGCGCCGAGGGCGAGGTCGTCCGAGGCTTCCGCCGCGAGGGCCCCACCCTCCACCCCGCCCAGGTCCGCTACCAGGCCGGCCCGAACGCCCAGACCTACCGCCGAGCTCCGCTCAACGCGCAGCACGTCCAGGACCTGGAGGTCGGCCTCCCGGTGACGATCCGGTACGACCCGGCGGACCCCCGCAGGATGGTGGTCACGGCCACGCAGAAGACGGCGGGCCCGATCTCCAGCCTGTGGAGCGGGGTGGCCCTGTGCCTCTTCGGGATCGCCTTGGCGATATGGGCGTTCGTATGACGCAAAGGCCCTCGCTCGGGAGTTCACGTCACTCCCGATAGACAGGCGGAGTGTTGGCATAGGTATGCCCGGTCGGTGCGGTCCAAGTCGCAACCCCACTATGGGGATCCCGGGTGACCCGCCACCCCGGATGATGAGTCTTGAGCCGATGATGCCGCCGACACAACGGCTGCAAGTTGTCCGGCGTCGTCAGGCCACCACGCTCCGGATGCCGATGATCAAACGGCTGCACATGATCAAGATCGCACCGATGAGCAGGCATCCGACAGCTGGGGAACGCGCAGTACTGATCCCGAGCAAGAACATGCCGCTCCGTCTCAGCGGTAGGCCGATAGCTGGTCGGATCGGTCTTCACCAGCAACCCGGTCTCCGGCTGGGTCAACAACCGCCGCCACACCGAGCCCGGCGCAAACGCCAACTCCCGCGCCTGACCGGCGGTGATGGGCCCATACCCCTTGAGCTCAGCGGGCCCCTCTTCCGTCCCCAACAAGATGTCGAAGGGAACGGTCACCTGCACCACCACCGAGGAACGCCCACCCCGGACCTCCCCCACAGCCGAAGCCCCAGGCTGATTGACGACCAGGTCAAACAGGGCATCGGCCCGCTTCTGCTCCAGAGTCCGACCATCCCGCTCGTACCCCATCGCACGCGCGTCCACCGCCTGCTCCATGAGCGCGGCCTGCTGAGCAGGCAACACCGCACCGAAGAACGCCATGCCGTCCTCATCCGGCCGATGCGTAACCCTCCGCTCCCGCACCCTCACCTGATGCCGCGCTTCGGCCCCGTGCGGATCGGCGCGATGAATCTCCCGCCGCAACGCAGCCCGAGTCTGCCCCACCGCCAACGAAGGCATCTTGCCTACAAGGGCCTCCTCAACCTGCCCGGCCACGTCGTCATCCACCACCTCCAACTGCTCAGCCACAACCATGGCCTGCAGATAGGAGATCCGCCCCTCCCCCAACAACCGCCTCGTCGCCTCATGCCTCCGAGCCAACGACGTAGCCGTGTTCAACCGCTGCGCAGCGGTCTGATTGGCAAGCCGCAACGCACAGGCAACCTCCTCCACGGCCCCATCCCAAGAAGCCGAGAACACGTCATCCAGGTTCCCGCCCGCATCAACGATCACAGCCTCGGGAATCTCGGTATAGGCAGCGACAGCCGCCAACACCTCAACCTGCTTGGCCTGCAACCACGCAAGGTGCTGCTCAATCACAACAAGCGCATCAATACGCCCCCGCGCCGACATCCGCCCCGGATCAATCCCGTCAAGCTCAGCCGCAGTCTCAGCACTGGGCGCCCGCTCCCGAAGCAAAGCGACCCACTCATCCGAAGGATCGGCGCAACCCCCGCCACCAGCAAAGCTGGACGACTCAACGACAGACACGGCACTCACCCCCCCAATCGGATCAACACACCCATTATCGCTCACTCAGAGTGATAATCCCAGGTCAATCCCACACTCGAACGAGTGAATCACCCTCGAACGACCACCCACTCCACCCACCACCCTCAAGCCGCTAAACCCTCCCGGCGTGCTGGCGAGACGAGACCGCGCACCCCACCCCCGGCCCACAACCCCACCCACCGCACCCCCAACCCACCAGGTGGCCACCCATCCCCCAGGCCGCCCGCTCGCTTCTACCCCGTGATTCCGCGGTCCGGGTCAAGGGTGGCCCGGAGGGCCATCGGCGCAGCCGACGCGACCGCAAGGAGCGCCCTTGATGCGGGCCGCGGAATCACGACACTGAAAAGAAGCGGGCGGCCCAACGGCGCCTCCGAAGAAACCGAAGTACTCCGTGGGGTTGTCAGCGTTACCTGCTAAAACAGAGCCACTGCTGTGCGTGAGGGATTGGGGAATCAGCGTGGCTCAGCCGGGGGACCTGTCGCAGCCTGTCGCGGGTGTCTACGAGGAACTCGTCACCCAACGTATGAAGGGACAGATGGACCAGCTCAACGCAGCGGGCTGGAAGACCATTGACGACGAGGTCAGCGAAGAATCGTCACCTCATGTGCTCGCCCGCCACATCAGCCAGGCCGTAAGTCGGCGGCTCAGTCAGCTCCCTCCAGACAGGCGCGTCGCTGTCGCCAACCAGATCATCAAGTCGCTCGCATCCGGCTCGTCCGACCTCGACAGCGGCGAGAGCGGCGACCCGGCCGACCTCATCGCCGACGGTCCACGACAGCTCCTCGCCCTGGCTGAGAAGGAGGCACCCGGCGTCTACGCAATACGCCCACTCACGCCTCTCTCAGAGATCGCCCTCATCACCAACTCCCCCGAGGACCCCAGCCTCGGCAGCGAGCTGCGCGCTGAGCTAGCCACAGCGGACCATATTGATCTGCTCTGCGCTTTTGTGAAGTGGTACGGCCTTCGTGTCCTTGAGGACTCGCTGCGTGCTGCCAGAGACCGCGGCGTGAAGATTCGAGTCATCACCACGACCTACATCGGTGCGACCGACCGCCACGCGCTCGATCGGCTGGTTCGCGACTTCGGCGCTGAGGTGAAGGTCAACTACGAGACCCGTTCGACTCGCCTCCATGCGAAGGCTTGGCTATTCCGGCGCGAGAGCGGATTCGACACGGCGTACGTAGGCAGCTCTAATCTCTCGAAGGCTGCGCTGCTCGACGGTTTGGAGTGGAACGTACGCCTCTCGTCGGTGGCTACTCCGGTCGTACTCAACAAGTTCGAGGCGACTTTCGACGCGTACTGGAACGACATCGCCTTTGAGCCGTACGACCCCGATCGGGATGCCCGCAAGCTGGACGAAGCCCTAACGATCGCAGGCGGATCGCCGTCCAGCCAGGATGCCAAAATCAGTCTCTCCGGTCTTGAGGTGCGCCCGCACCCGCACCAAGCCGACATGCTGGAGCGACTGCGCGTCGAGCGTGAAGTGCGTGGCCATCAGCACAACTTGCTTGTCGCTGCGACCGGGACGGGCAAGACGGTCATGGCCGCGTTGGATTACCGCAACCTGCACAAGGAATGGGGCGGTAAACAGTACCCACGGCTCCTGTTCGTGGCCCACCGCAAGGAAATCTTGAGGCAGTCGGTACGCATGTACCGCGAGGTTCTCGACGATGCCTCCTTCGGTGGGCCGCTCTTCAGCGGAGAGCTACCGCGAGACTGGAAACATGTCTTCGCCAGCGTTCAGTCCCTAACTGACCAGCGGCTCGACCAGTTCAGCCCGGAACACTTCGACATCATCGTCATCGACGAGTTCCATCACGCCACGGCTACGACGTATCGACGAGTACTCAACCACTTCAAGCCGAAGCAACTCCTCGGTCTGACCGCCACCCCCGAGCGCGCCGACGGCCTGAATGTGCAGGACGAGTTCTTCGAAGGCCGAATCGCCGCCGAGATGCGGCTGTGGGAGGCGCTCGACAACGATCTCCTCTGCCCGTTCCACTACTTTGGTGTGCCCGACGGCACGGATCTCACCCGTCTTAACTGGCGTTCTGGGACGTACGACCAGAGCCAGCTCGGCGACTTGTTCTCTGCGGACCATGCACGGGCCCGTATCGTCATCAAGCAGGTGCAGGACAAGGTGTCCGACCCGATGAACATGCGGGCACTCGGCTTCTGCGTCAGCAGGAAGCACGCTCACTTCATGGCGAAGTGTTTCCAAGACGCTGGCTTCAAGGCTGAAGCCTTGGACAGCTCGTCGAGGCCTGAGGTGCGTGACCAAGTCCTGTCCCAGCTCAAGGCTGGGGAGATCCAGGTCATCTTCTCTGTAGACCTCTTCAACGAGGGCTTGGACATCCCCGACGTCGATACGCTGCTCCTCCTGCGCCCCACGAACAGCGCCACTGTCTTCCTCCAGCAGCTCGGTCGGGGCCTACGCCGCACGCCAGACAAGCCGGTACTCACTGTGCTCGACTTCATCGGCCAGCATCGAGCCGAGTTCAGGTTCGAGGAGCAGTTCCGCGCGATGACGAATCTGTCGCGTAACCGACTCCTTGAGCACGCCGAGCGTGACTTCCCTCTGCTGCCCTCCGGCTGCCAGATCATCCTTGAGGGCAAGTCCAAGAAGCTGGTCCTGGACAACATCCGCACCCAAATCAAGGCGACCGTGCAGACTCTCGCCAAGGAAGTGCGGATCTTCGACACTCCGCTCCTCGCTGACTACCTCAAGGAGAGTCGCCGCGAGATCCGAGAGCTGTACAAGTCGAGCAACTCCTGGACCACAATCCTGCGCCGCGCTGAACTAACCGATCTACCTGAACAGGCCGGCGAGCAAGACCTGTTGAAGCGTGTGCATGCGTTCTTGCACGTCGACGACCGTGAACGTACTGACGCGTACGCGCGCTTGTTGAGTGATGACGCCCCGACGTACGACTCGCTGAGCGCGAGAGACCAGACGTATGCGCGCATGCTGTTCTTCAACCTCTGGGACAAGGCCGGTGGGTTCGGTTCCTACGCAGAGGGGCTTGAATCGCTCCGCGAGCAGCAGGCGTTCCGATACGAGCTGCGGCAGGTCCTCGACCATGTGATGGGGCAGGCCGACCACTTCCCCCTCCCTCTTGAGGGCCCACACGCCCACATCCCCCTGAAGATTCACAGCGCCTACAACCGCTCCGAGATCCTGGCCGCGCTGGGTGTCGCGCGCCTCGGCGGTCAGATGCCCGGCTCCTTTGCACAGGGTGTCCTGTGGGACGAGCAGAATCAGACCGACGCCCTGCTGATCACCCTGGAGAAGAACGAGAAGGACTTCTCTCCCACGGTCCGCTACAAGGACTACGCGTTGAGCCCGACGCTCTTTCACTGGGAGTCTCAGAGCACCACCGCAGCCGCCTCCCCCACGGGTCTGCGTTACCAGCAGCACAAGCAACGCAGAAGTCACGTTTTGCTGTTTATGCGGCGCTACAAGGACACCGACATCGGCAAAGCCCAGCCTTGGATGCTACTGGGCCCTGCGACATATGGCGGGCACGAGGGCAGCAAGCCCATGGCCATCACCTGGCAGCTGCACCACGAGCTGCCTGCGGATGTGTGGTCGTATTCGGGTATCACAGCGGGCTAGCAGGGCCGACTTTCAAGCTACTTCACTGAGCTCAGCGAGCCGCATCAAGTAACGGTCTGCATAGGGTCGCGGATTATCTCCCCGGCCCTCTGGAGGAAGGCGGCATACCCCTCGGTCATGCCGCTCCTCGCCAGTTCATAGGTCGACCAGGCTGGACTCTGACCTTCAGAAATCGCCCTCTCAACCTGAAGCAAGGAGCTGACCGCCGCAACAGCCTTTCGATGCAAGGCGTATGCCAGCAACCTCCCCTCCTCCGGCCCCCACAGCGCCAATAGGCTTGTCTTGTCCTGCAGCTCAAGTGCGGCCCGCTGCAGTTCGTCTCTAGTGGCTACGTCAAGTGGGGCGCCGCCCCTGACCGCGGGCGTAATGCGAGACAACGCATCTTCAAGGGTCGTGTAGGCCGCGAGGAGTGCAGCGAAGGACTGGTACCGCTGGCTGCGCACCCACTGCCAGTGCTCCGCTGCCGCTTGCCCCTGAACCTGAGCCAGTGCAGCCTCAACAGCCTTGCGCCCACCCGCCTTTGCCCCGCGCTCGGCATACCGGCCTGCGATCACAGCCCCGATGACCGCCGCTATGAAACCGATACCACCCGCTATGACCGTTGCTGTTGCATCACCCATGTCGTCATCCTCACCTGGGCCGCGGACCACCACAACGTCATCACGCACGATCTGCGCCACAACCGCCACTCCGTGCCCGATGAAACCACTAGCCTTTGATCATGACCACACAAACATCCGGGTTTCGCCCTGGCCAGATCCTCAAGCGCACAGAAATTCATCCCGTACTAGGTGGGTCCGGCTTCGCCGGAATCTGCCCGGCGATCGAGAAGAAGAACGTCCTCATCTTCTCCGACAGCAAGGTCGGGGAGCGCTATGGGTACCGCGACGGATGGCTGGCCGAGGATGATGACATCGGCCCCATATTCACCTATACCGGCGTCGGGAAACGGGGAGATCAGGCCCTCGAAGGCGGAAACAAGGCAATCCTGGAGCATGCAGACAAGGGTCGCACTCTCCACCTATTTGTCGCCGTAGGAAAAGCCCCAGGAAGCGAGGCCCGGACACATCTCTATGTAGGCACATTCAAGCTAGATACACGCAAACCATTCGACATACGGGAAGCTACGGACGAATTAGGCGCAAACCGCAATGTCATTGTCTTCCGCCTACGGCCCACCGGTCCCTGCATCCGACGAGAGGAAGACACCCTCCCGCGCGCCAACACCGTCCGCTCCCGGTTCAATCGCACCGCGGCCAAGCTCACCCGCACCTATCGGCGCCAGAGACGCCAGCACGTCCAACTGTCTGACGTGGAGCGAGTCGCCGCTGCTCGCGATGACTTGGCGGACACCTTCGAAGAGAGCTCTCTCGCCGCAGGAGAAACGATCGGCCAGCTCGAGGTGACGATGCGTGACGCAACGGCCCAACTCATGGTCGAGCTTTACAACCCCACGAGTAACACGGTCTACGAGCCAGCGGGCAGCGCGGCCAGCGAGTCGATCGCTGAAGCCATGACTCAGCTCTTGCTAGCACGGCACCACTTGCGAAGCGTCGCTCACAGTCAACCGCTCCATCTGATGGTTCTCTCTCCTGAGCTCCCCCGTGAGGATCTCCGAAACCTGCTCGCCGAACACGGCATCGGCGTGGTGTATCGCAACGAGACCGGCGGCTTCTCCGAGTTTGCTACCAGCCCAACGTCAACAGGCGGCGCCCCTAGAGCTTTCCGCTGCTTGGATTGCCCTGTGCCCGCCTAGTCGATGACCCCGTAGTCTCCCCAAAGTGATTGAAACCATCGTCCTCGACGTAGGCGAGACCATCACCCGCGACGACCGCTACTGGCACTCCTGGGCGGACTGGCTACGCGTCCCCCGCCACACCCTCTCCGCCCTCGTCGGAGCCGTCGTAGCTCAAGGTCGGGACAACGCCGACGCCCTGCGACTGGCTCGTCCTGGCGTTGACGTGGCCGCCGAATACCACGCCCGTGAGGCAGCCGGCCGGGGCGAGTTCCTCGATGAGACCGATCTGTACGACGACGTCCGACCCGCGCTGTCCGGACTGCTCAAGCTCGGCATCCGGGTCATCGTCGCCGGAAATCAGACTTCCCGCGCAGGCGAGCTGTTGCGCGACCTCGATCTGCCCGTCGATCTCATCGTCACGTCAGGCGACTGGGGCGTGGCGAAGCCCCACTCGGAGTTCTTCCAACGGGTACTGGAGGTGGCTCAAGCCGCACCACACGAGACGGTGTACGTCGGTGATCACCCGGCCAATGACATCTTCCCGGCGAAGGCCGCCGGGCTCAGGGCGGCGCATATCCGCCGCGGGCCCTGGGGTCATCTATGGGCGGATGACCCGGAGTTGAGAGCGGCTGCCGACTGGCAGATCGACAGCCTCACTCAACTCACCACGATCATCGCGGACTGAGCGCTACGAGGTTCACGAACACGCTGCGTCTCGACACGGGTACGGTTCGCAGCAGACACTTCGGACTGGAGCCGGTATGTCCGCACAGGCCAACGGCGGGGTAGGCAGGCGACTCGCCTACTACCGCAGCGTCATGCGCCCGAAGATGACGCAGCGGCAACTGGCCGACGCCGCGTGCGTCGCGCTCGGCACCATCCGCAAGATCGAGCGAGGCGAGCGTGGTGTCTCGGATGCCACGCTCGAAGCCCTCGCGGCGGCTCTGGGTATCGACCCGAGCCGCCTGCGGGCCGACCGCGACCCTGCGCACAGCCGCGTTCACGAAGCGATGCCCGCGCTCTCAGCCGCGATCGCCGCGTACGACCTCCCGGACGACGGTCCGACCCGCCCCGTCCACGAACTCCGGACCGCTGTTGCCGACGCCGCTCACTGGCGCCTGGCGGCCCAGTACACGCGCATTGTCCGCGAACTGCCCAGCCTGCTCGCTGAACTTGCTCGCGCCTACCACGACGCACCTGCACACACGCGGCATGAGCCGGCCGCGCTCTTGGTCACCGCTTACCGTGCGGCGGACGCTGTGGCCTTCAAGTTCGGCGCCCATGATCTGTCCGCGCGCTTGATCGAGCTGATGCGTTGGGCCACCCCTGACGCGGACGATCCACTGCTCACCGCGTCCGTCGCCTACGTACGCACTGAGACGTTCTTCGCCGCCCGCGCCCATGCCTCCGGGCTGCGCGCCCTTGAACAGGCCATCGACTCGGCACCGGCCGCGAACGCTGCTCCCGCTGTCGCGGCGAGGGGCACCCTTCATATGAGGGCCGCGGTCATCGCCGGACGAGCCAGGAACTCCACGGCCGCGGAAAGCCACCTCGACGCAGCTCGCGCCCTCGCGGACCGGGTTCCCGAGTCCATCTACCACGGCACGGCGTTCGGGCCCGATTCCGTCCGCATCCACGAGGTGTCCGTCGCCGTCAGCCTCGGTGACGACCACGTCGGCCGTGCCCTCGCGGTCGCGCGGGACTGGCAGCCGCCCACCGATCTGCCGGCCGAACGGCGCTCCGGCTACTACATCGAGCTGGCCCGGGCACAGCTGTGGTCCGGGCTGACAGATCATGCTTTCGAATCTCTGAAGGCGGCCCGTCGGATCGCCCCGCAGCACACACGTGAACACCCGTGGGTACGTGAAGACGCCGCCACGCTACGGAGGTTGAAGCGCGCCGACTCGGAAACGCTCACGAACTTCGCCGAGTGGTGCGCCGCTAACTGAGTTCCCCCAGCTACCCCTCAACTACCCCTCGCTGGGGTACTTGCGCCCCTTGCAGACCTCCACCATCTGTCCCACACGTTGGAACCAGCAGATGGGAATGTGGATGTCTGAGGCAATCCCGCTCGCACAGTTCACGACCTGTGGGCACCGGGGCAGGGCGGTGGTGGCGTGAGCGCCGTCGTCGAAGAACGCCTGCCATGGCTGCCGCCCGAGGGAGCGATCTGGCACGTCGAGGCCGGTACACACTTCGACGCGATCCGAGTCGGCCGAACTGTCGGGCTAGCAGCGCTGTCACTCCTGGGAGACGCGTCAGGGGCGGTGATCTGCGACCCGTGGAGCCGTATTCACTACTTCCTGACCGAGCCGTCGTCCACGACCGGCTGGGACGTACGGGAGACGACCGTGTGCGGAGCCGCCACATACGTGGTCGTGCCGCCCCTCGACGCCAAGGAGATGAATCTGCACTGGGCGGTGCGGCCGACCACTGATCGTCCGTTCACGCCTTCGGACCGGTTGCATCAGGCGCTCCAGGCAGCAGTAGAAGGGCACTACGGCCCACGGAGGGAGCGCTCCTGATGGGCACGGAAGCAGCCGATGACGTCGTCGAGGCGTTCGAGAGACTCGTCGACCACTGCCTCAACTGCACTGCCTGCCGGGCCGATCCGAACCAGATGTGCCCGAGCGCCTATCCGCTGCACAGCGCCTGGAAGGTGCTGTGGAAGAAGGGCCCGCGCGGTGATCTGCGCAAAGTGTGACAAGGCGATTCTGGTCGGCGAGGCCTACGACAGCCACGACAAGGTCTCGTCATCCGTCGGCGGAATCACGATCTACCTGCACAAGCTCTGCCCGTCGGGGTATGACCGCCCTGACTCACGATCCGCGACGAAAGGAAACGCACAGTGACCAGTTCGACCCCGTGGCAGCAGCGGTTGTCCACCGGCACGGAAGACATCCAGGACGAGGTCGTCCGCTGGTACCGGGAGACGCCGTACGGGAAGGCGTATGTCCCGCACATGATCTGGGGCACGCTCCAGACCGAGGCGTACGCGAGGGTGATCCTGCGGCGGGTCGTGGAGTTCCTGGGTGTGCCGGATGACGTGCCGGCGGGGGTGGCCAAGCGGATGGAGCGGCAGCGGGTGCTGTACGACGGTGAGCACCGCTACGACGTGGTCATCGGCGAGCAGGGGCTGTACACGAACGTCGGTGGCGGGCCGGTGATGCGGGAGCAGATGGAACGGCTCCTGCGTGACATTGACCTTCCCTCGCTCGGTCTGGGGATCCTCCCTGCCGCCGCCGAGTACGACGTCGTACCGATGCCTGGATTCAATATGCGGGAGGGGCGGGTCGACTACGAACTCGTGTCCTGCGGAGTGGACATCACCGACGGCGAGGAGCTCGCCCTGCATCACAAAGCGTTCGATGCCGTCAGCGCGGCGGCCGCGTACGGGGACTCCGCGAAGGACCTCATCGGCAAGGCTCTGGCCTTCTGGAGCAAGGAGTGAGGAGTGGCGGAGTGAGGAGTGGGTGGTGCGGCTCGGCAGCCGTTCTGCGGGATCGTGGTCGGATTGAGAGACACGTCACCGTCGGCTCCGCGCTTCCGCTCCCGCGCGGCTCTCCCATGCGGAAGACTGGGTGATCCCTAACCGAGCCGAGGGGACCCCGCTGGCGCCCCGAGGCGGACAGTGCAGGATAGACCCATGACAACCAAGGTCTACTTCGACATCACCATCGACGGCGCCCCCGCCGGCCGTATCAACTTCAACCTCTTCGACGACGTGGTCCCGAAGACCGCGGAGAACTTCCGCGCGCTGGCCACCGGCGAGAAGGGCTTCGGTTACGCCGGGTCCTCGTTCCACCGGGTCATCCCGGAGTTCATGCTCCAGGGCGGCGACTTCACCGCCGGCAACGGCACGGGTGGCAAGAGCATCTACGGCGAGAAGTTCGCGGACGAGAACTTCAAGCTCAAGCACGACCGTCCGGGCCTGCTCTCCATGGCCAACGCGGGCCCGAACACCAACGGCTCGCAGTTCTTCATCACCACGATCGTGACGGGCTGGCTCGACGGCAAGCACGTGGTGTTCGGCGAGGTCGCCGACGAGACCAGCATGGAGCTCGTGAGGAAGATCGAGTCGCTCGGCTCGGGCAGCGGTGCGACCAAGGCGAAGATCACCATCTCCGAGTCCGGTCAGCTCTGACACCCAGCGTCTGACGCCTGGCGTCTCCGACGTGAACGGCCGGTGCGGTTCTCATCGCGCCGGCCGTCGCGCCTGGGCAGCAGTGACGTACGTGAGTCGTCGTGTCGCGTCACGTGAGCTCGCTTTGAGTAGGTGTACTCATGTCCGGCCGCTTGATCGCGCCGAGACTTCGGGCATGAGACGACGACGTGGACGACGTACCGGGGCCGCGGGGAAGCACAGCGTTTTCGGCCGTACGGCGGTGGCGGCGCTGTGTGTGCTGGGCCTCGCCGCCTGTGGGACCGAGCGGGCGGAGGGCGAGGGGGACAAGGGGGCGACGGCCGCCCAGGCCGGGAGCCGGGTCGCGGCCTCCCCCACCACCCCAGGCAGCTCCATCACCCCCGCCAACCCCGCCGCCCCTGCCAGCCCCGCCGCCCAGAAAGACGAGGGCGCCGACTACCTCCCCTTCATGCAGCTCCTCCTCGACATCGCCGAGCCGTGCCTGCCGGCTGATGTGCCGCCGCCCTCGTTGTCGCCGGAGGAGTTGGAGGATCTGGAGAAGGTGGGGGAGGAGCGGGAGTTCGGCGGCACCGTCCCGCCCGAGGAGCCGCCCCTGCCGGACGAGCCGCTGCCGAGCAGCGAACCGCGTGACCCCGAGAAGGCCAGGCAGGAGACGGAACTGAGCTCCGTGGAGAAGTGCGAGGCCTCTCTCCACGCCGAGCGGATCACCAAGGCCCTCAAGAAGAACGCCGACCGTACGCCGGCACAGGTCGCCGACACCCTGCGCGGCCTCGGTTACATCGACGACGTCGTCCATGGTCCCCAACGCGCTTCGGACGCCGTCGAGTTCACCCTCGACCTCCGCATGTTCGACAGCCAGCTGTGCCTCTCCGGCAGCACCACCGGCACGAGGACGACGATCGAGGCGTACGGCGGCTCACCGGAGGTCGAGTGCGTGGACGTACGACGCACGAGCTGACCGGCGCGGGACATATCGATCCGGACGGGTGGGAGGCAGGCGGACATGGCGAAGGTTCCCAGTGCGGTGGTGGCTGCGGGTGGGCTCGTCGGGGCCCGCCGCGGAGCGGCTATCGGATGCAGCGGGGTGGCTCGGTGGAGCAAGAAGCGGCAGCTGGGCGGGGTCGTGCTGGCCGCTGCTGGGGCCGCGGCGGCTCAGCAGTGGCGGCGGCAGGCGGGTGGGAAGGCGGCGGGGGCGTTGACGGCGGCGTATGTCGTGGCGTTCGCGGGGTCGCATCCGCTGGCGAAGAAGGTGGGGCCTGGCCGGCCGTGTTCGGGGTGGCCGGGGCGGTGGCGCTGGCTTCGTGGGCGGTGGCGGACCGGCGGGGCTGAGCCGACGGGCAGCGGGAGCACGGGCCACGGCCACGTCGGCGGGGGCACGGACAGCGGCAGCAGGGCACGGACAGCGGCGGGCACGCGTGCGTCGAACTCCGGCCGCCGTCGGGGCTGTTGGACCTCTCGATGCCCAAGGTGCCCAAGGCGCATGTCGAGTGCGGTCCGTCTCGCGGTCGGGACTTTTTGTTATCCCCTCCCCCACCCTCGCGTCTCCTCTCCGTCCCGTCCCCAGCCACAGGCACGCGAGGAATGACGCACGTGACTTCGACTTCACTGTTTTCGCCGACTTCACCGTTCAGCCGCCGCACCCTGCTCAAGGCCACCGGAGCCGTCGGAGCCATCGGTGTCGGCGTCGGTACGGCCACACTCGCGACTCCCGCCGCGCACGCCGCCGGTGCCACCGGTTCCGCCGACTACGCGCACCCCGGTCTCCTGCACACCCGCACGGACCTGGCCCGGATGGCGGCCAAGGTGAAGGCGGGCGCCGCGCCCTACACCGCCGGTTACGCCAGGCTGACCGCCAACCGGCATGCGCAGAGCGGCTGGACGGCGAATCCGCAGGCAACGGTCGTGCGCGGCGGGTCCGGGCAGAACTACGTGACGCTCTACAACGACATCCACGCCGCGTACCAGAACGGCCTCAGGTACCACGTCGGCGGGGACAGCGCGCACGCGGACACCGCCGTCGCGATCCTCAACGCCTGGTCGGCCAAGCTGACGACGCTCGGGGGCAACGCGGACCGGTTCCTCGCCGCCGGGCTCTACGGCTACCAGATCGCCAACGCCGCCGAACTCGTGCGCGACCACCCGGACTTCGAGCTCGACCGCTTCAAGGAGCTGCTGAGCGGCGTCTTCGCTCCGCTCAGCGACGACTTCCTGGTCCGGCACAACGGCGCGGTCATCTCCAACTACTGGACCAACTGGGACCTCACCGCCATGGCCTGCGTCCTCGCCACCGGCATCTTCTGCGACGACAAGGCCCAAGTCGCCCGCGCGGTCGACTACTTCAAGCACGGCGAGGGGCTCGGCTCCCTCAAGAACGCGATCCCCGTCGTGTACGACGACGGGCTCGCCGAATGGCTGGAGGCGGGGCGCGACCAGGGGCACGCGCTGCTGGGGGTCGGGCTGATGGGCACGTTCTGCGAGATGGCGTGGAACCAGGGCATCGACCTGTACGGCTACGACGACAGCCGGTTCCTCAAGGGCGCGCAGTACGTGGCGAAGTGGAGCATGGGCGGGCAGGTGCCGTTCACCGCGAACACGCGGAGGAAGGGGGCCGTGGGCGGGTGGTCAGGGACGGAGACCGTCACCGAGGCCGCGGGGGTGGACCCCGCCATGACGCGGCCCATCTGGGCGATGATCGCCAACCACTACACCAAGCGCCGGGGACTGTCCGCGTCCTACCTCACCCGGATCGCCGCGAAGTCGGCACCGGAGGGCGGGGGCGGGGACTACGGGCCCAACAGCGGCGGATACGACCAACTCGGCTTCGGGACACTCGCGTTCACCCGGGACAGGAGTACGGATCCGGCAGCGTCCCCCACCCCGAGTGGAGCCACCGCAAGTGCAGCCACCCCGAGTACAGCCACCCCGAGTGCCGCCTCCAGCGCAGGCGCCGGCGCCGGCGCCAGCCCCTCCGCGTCCTCCTCGGCGTCCCCCGCCTCCGCCAGGAACGGGGACCTCGCGGCGACCGGGTCCAACGACATCATCGGCTGGAGCGCGGCGGCCGGAGTGACCGCCGTCGCGGGCGGGCTGCTTCTGCTGCGCCGCCGGGACAAGGTCCGTCGCGGGGCGGCGGCCGAGTAGCCCCCACTCGCCCCACTCGCCCCGCCCGCCCGGAACCAACAGCATCCGGCACCAGCGCCGCCCTCCCCCGGCAGCAACACCACCCACCCATAATCCAGTTGACCCGACCACCGCTCACCGCTGCACTGTGGCAGGGCGCCCCGCGTGATGGCCCCCATACCGGTACACCAGGGAGGCAGCGCCAGCGATGGAGATCCGTCCTACGACCGACGACGACCTCGGCGTCTTCGTCGACACGATGCATGCGGCGTTCGGGATGTTCCCGGAGACCCCGGCCGAGGACGGCGGTGGGGTCTGGTGGGCGGCGCTCGAGATGGACCGCGGGCTGCTCGCCACGGCGGAGGACGGGCGGCCCGTCGGTACCGCGGCGGCGTACTCCTTCGAGCTCACGCTGCCCGGTGAGGTCGTCGTCCCGGCCTGCGGGGTGACCGCGGTCGGCGTGCTGCCCTCGCACCGGCGGCAGGGTGTGCTGGGCGCGATGATGCGGCGTCAGCTCGGCGATCTGCGGGACCGCGGTGAGTGTCTCTCCGTGCTGCTGGCCTCCGAGGCGGTGATCTACCGCAGGTTCGGATACGGGCCGGCGACCTACACCCAGAAACTGACCGTGCCGCGGCACCGGGGCGCCCTCGCCCTTCCCCGGGCGTACGGGGCGGAAGAGGCCCCCTCTGACACCGGCACGGTCGAGGTGCTGCGACGGGACGAGTGCGGGGAGGTCCTGGAGGAGGTCTACGACCGGTACCGCCGCGCCCAGCCCGGCGCGCTGTCCCGGCCGCACCGCTGGTGGGAGAGGCGCGCGGGGCAGCCGCCGATCGCTCCGGCGCAGCGGTACATCGCCGTGCACCGGGATGCCGATGGCGTTCCGGACGGGTACGCCAGCTACACGGTCGGCGACCCCGACCGAACCCTGACGGTCGACGAGACGATCGCCGCCGACGACGCCGTCTTCACGGCCCTGGCCGGGTATCTGCTCCGGCACGACCTGGTCAAGCAGATCGTGTTCAAGCACATCCCGCCCGGGCATCCGCTGCGCTGGCAGTTCGAGGACTTCCGCGCCGGTGAGGTGAGCGGCCACATGGACTGGCTCTGGGTGCGG
This sequence comes from Streptomyces sp. NPDC046909, assembly GCF_040644695.1. Taxonomy (NCBI): domain Bacteria; kingdom Bacillati; phylum Actinomycetota; class Actinomycetes; order Kitasatosporales; family Streptomycetaceae; genus Streptomyces; species Streptomyces sp. NPDC046909. Next base: position 399,931 of record NZ_JBEYXC010000008.1, read on the forward strand.
ATCCTCGACATCCCGCGGGCGCTGACCTCGCGGGGCTGGTTCACGGACGGCGAGCTCGTCCTCGACGTCGGCGACCCGTTCCTCGGCGAGCACGGGCGCTGGCTGCTGACCGTCCGGGACGGCAAGGCCGAGTGCGTTCCGACGGGCCGGGAGCCCGATCTGTCCCTGGACGTGACCGACCTGGGCTCGGTCTATCTCGGCGGCACCGCCCCGAGCACCCTCGTCCGCGCCGGACACATCCGGGCCCACCGTCCGGGGGCGGCCGCCCTCGCCGACGCCCTGTTCGCCGCGGAGCGGCCGCCGCACTGCCTGCACTGGTTCTGACGGAGGGTCCGGGCCGGGCACCGAACGCTCGCGCCCTGTGCCCTGCCCATCACCTCACGCCGTAGCCGCCCGAGACCCCGCCGCCCCCTTCCCGGACCGTCGCCCCTCCGCCCCCGCCCCCGCCCCGGCCACCGCCGAAGCCACCGCGGTCAACGGCCGGGCGATGTCCTCCAGCGACCGCCGCTCGGCGCGTACCGCCAGCACCGCGGCCACCACCCCCGCCGCGCACATCAGCGCCGCCCCGACCTGGAAGGCGAGCACGGTGTCACCGACCCGCCCCGTGCTCGTCAGGTCGGAGAAGAGCATCGGCCCGCTGATGCCGCCCGCGGCTGTGCCCAGCGCGTAGAAGAAGGCGATCGACATGGCCCGGGTCTCCATCGGGAAGATCTCCGACACCGTGAGATAGGCACTCGACGCCCCCGCCGAGGCGAAGAACAGGACCGCGCACCAGCAGGCCGTCAGCGTCGCCGCGTCCAGTGCGCCCCGGTCGAACAGCCAGGCCGTGCCGAAGAGCAGCAGCCCGGACAGCAGATAGGTCGACGAGATCATCACCCGGCGGCCGACCGTGTCGAACAGCTTCCCCAGCAGCAGCGGACCCATGAAGTTGCCGATGGCGATCACCGCGAAGTAGTAGCCCGTACTGCCGGTGGGGACGTCGTAGAACTTGGTCAGGATCGCGCCGAAGCCGAAGGTGATCGCGTTGTAGAGGAAGGCCTGTCCGATGAAGAGCGCGAAGCCCAGCACGGCCCGCCGCCGGTACTTCGAGAACACGGTCCGGGCGATCTCCACGAAGGTCACGCTCCGCCGCTGGTGGATCGTCAGCTCGGATCCCTCGGGCGGTTCCGGCAACCGCGCCCCCCGCGCCTCGTCCGCTCCCTGTGCCTCATCCGCACCCTGATCCGCCCCCTGATCCACCCCCTGCGCCTTATCCGCCCCCTGCTCCGCCTCCACCTGCCGTTCGATCGAGGAGACGATCCGTTCCGCCTCCTCCTCCCGGCCGTGGATCAGCAGCCACCGCGGACTCTCCGGAACATGACGGCGTACCAGCAGAATCACCAGGGCCAGCACCGCGCCCAGCGCGAACGTCAGCCGCCAGCCGATGTCCTTCGGCAGTACGGACGTGTTCAGCGCGACGATGGACAGCAGCGAGCCGCCGACCGCGCCCAGCCAGAAGCTCCCGTTGATCATGAGGTCGACGCGGCCCCGGTAGTGCGCCGGGATCAGTTCGTCGATGGCCGAGTTGATGGCCGCGTACTCGCCGCCGATGCCGAAGCCGGTCAGGAACCGGAAGGCGAAGAACCACCAGGTGGAGAAGGAGACAGCGGTGAGGGCGGTGGCCGCGAGGTACACCGCCAGGGTGATCATGAACAGCTTCTTGCGGCCCCACTTGTCCGTCAGCCGGCCCCAGAACAGTGCCCCCGCGCACGCCCCGGCCACATACAGGGCCGCCGCCAGCCCGGTCACCTCGCCGGACGAGATCGGCAGCCCGCTGCCCGGCTCCGACAACCTCCCCGCGATGTTGCCGACGACCGTCACCTCCAGGCCGTCGAGGATCCATACGGTGCCCAGTCCGACGACGATCGTCCAGTGCCAGCGCGACCATGGGAGACGGTCGAGGCGCGCGGGGATGTTCGACGTCACGGTCCGGCCGGTCTCGGCTTCGGCGGTGATCATGGGCTCCCTCCTCCTCATCGAGTGAGAACCCGGGCCGGGTTCCCCCGACCAGTGGGCTTACGCCCCCACCGCCCGCGACACCGTATAGATCAGCAACCCCACCAACGACCCCACCACCGTGCCGTTGATCCGGATGAACTGCAGGTCACGCCCGATGTTCGCCTCGATCTTCCGGGTCGTGTGCTCGGCGTCCCAGCCCGCCACCGTGTCCGTGATCAGGGAGGTGATCTCGCGGCGGTAGGTCGTCACCACGTACACCGCCGCCCCCTCGACCCAGCCGTCCACCTTGGCCTGGAGCCGGGGCTCCACCGCCATCCGCGCCCCCAGCGACAGCAGCGACGCCCGTACCCGCAGCCGCAGCTCGCTGCGCTCGTCCTCGGCGGCGGACACGATCATCGACCGTACGGCGGTCCAGGCGGACGCGATCAGGTCCTGGACCTCGCCGCGCCCCAGCACCTCGCCCTTGAGCCGCTCGACACGCGCGCGTGTGTCCGTGTCGGACTGGAGGTCGGAGGCGAAGTCGGTCAGGAAGCGGTCCAGCGCGCCGCGGGCCGGGTGGGAGGGCATGTCGCGCATCTCGGTGACGAAGCGGAGGAGTTCCTTGTAGACGCGTTCGCCGACCCGCTTGTCCACGAACCGCGGGGTCCAGCCCGGCGCTCCGCCCTGTACGGCGTCCATGACCTGCTCGTCGTGCAGAACCAGCCAGTCGTGCGCCCTGGTCACCACCAGGTCCACGACCCGCTTGTGGCCGCCGTCCGCGACGATCTTCTCCAGCATCTTGCCGATGCCGGGCGCGATCTCCTGGGCGTCGGCCCGCCGTGTGATCGCCTCGCCGACCACGGCCTGCACGTCCGAGTCCCGCAGCACGGTCAGGGCACCGCGCAGGGCGGCGGACAGCTCGGCGGTGACCCGGTCGGCGTGCTCGGGTTCCGCCAGCCACGCACCCAGCCGGCTCCCGATACCCACCGCCCGCAGCCGCTGCCGTACGACGTCCTCGGAGAGGAAGTTCTCGCCGACGAACTCGCCCAGGGAGACGCCCAGCTGGTCCTTCTTCGTCGGGATGATCGCGGTGTGCGGGATGGGCAGGCCGAGCGGCCGCCGGAACAGGGCCGTGACCGCGAACCAGTCCGCCATCGCGCCGACCATGCCCGCCTCGGCGGCCGCCGCGACATAGCCCGCCCACGCGCCGGCGCCCTTGTGGGAGGCCCAGGTGGCGAGGGCGTAGACGAGCGCCACGAACAGCAGCAGCGCGAGCGCCGTGAGCTTCATCCGGCGTACGCCGCGCTGCTTCTCCTCGTCCGCGGCGCTGAACGCGGTCATCGCGCGGTTACTGGTCGCGGCCGGGCGGGCATGCTGCTCCACATCGGCAGCGGCATCCTTTTCATCCGGTTTCGTGCGTTCCATCCACTCCACCCGTCCGTGATCCCCTGCACACATTGTCCCTTCCTGACCGACTCCTGGAACGGCACAGGAGTTCCCGGCGTCTGTGTGATCGACGGCAACGGGGCCGGTCAACTCCCCCTCATCCATGACGCATCATGGGATGATCACATCGGAGCCCCGGGCTCCCATCCGTCCGAGGAGTACCGCACCGCATGACCAGAAGAAGTGGTTATGCCCTGCTGTCCGCGATCGTCAGCCTCGTCCTGGCCCTGTCGGCCGCCATATACGTCGGTGTCGGCGCCGACGACGGCAGCGGCGGGCGGGACACCGTCGCCCAGGGTCCCGCCCCGCACAACTCCGCCGCCCCCGCCTCCACCGGCACCTGGGTCGGCGCCTGGTCCACCTCCCCGGCCGGCGCCGAACCCGGCACCGAGACCGAGGGCATGGCGGGCCGCTCGGTGCGCAACGTCGTGCACGCCTCCGTCGGCGGTACGAGTGCCCGGATCACGCTGTCCAACCTCTACGGCCAGACACCGCTGACCATCACGCACGCGTCGATCGCGCTCGCCGCCGCCGAGGACAGCGCCGCCGCGGCCGTCGACACCATGCGGCGGCTCACCTTCGGCGGCAGCACGACGGTCGTGATCCCGGCGGGCGGCCAGGTGCTGAGCGACGCGGTCCGCCTCACCATCACGTACGGCGCCGACGTACTCGTCACGACGTACGCGCCCACCGGGTCCGGGCCGGTCACCTACCACCGGCACGCCCGGCAGATCTCCTACCTCGCCGACGGCGACCTCACCGAGGACACGACGGGGACGGCGTACACGGAGCAGACCCCGTACTGGCGCTACCTCACCGCCCTCGACGTCCTCAGCAACGAGTCCGACGGCACGGTCGTGGCCTTCGGTGACTCCCTGACCGACGGCATCAGCTCCACCGAGGGCGCCAACCACCGCTGGACGGACGCCCTTTCGCAGCGGCTGCGCACCGCGATCGAGTCCGGCGCCGGCCTGCCCCGCTACAGCGTCGTCAACCAGGGCATCAGCGGCAACCGGGTCCTCACGAGCGGTCTCGGCCGCCCCGCCGACAACCAGAGCGGCCTGGACCGCTTCGCCCGCGACGCGCTGGGCCGCCCGAACGTCAAGGTCGTCGTCATCGACCTCGGCGTCAACGACATCCTCCGCGACCCCCGCCTCGCCGACCCCGACAAGATCCTCGACGGCCTGCGCGCCCTGGTCCGCCAGGCCCACGCCCACGGCATCAAGGTCATCGGCGCGACCCTCATGCCCTTCCAGGGACACCGGGGGTACACCGGCGCCCGCGAGGACGTACGGCAGCGGATCAACGCCGCGATCAGGGACGGCGAGGTGTACGACGCCGTCGTCGACTTCGACAAGGCGCTCAGGGACCCGTACAACCCGCGCAGGCTGCGCTCCGACTACGACTCCGGGGACCGTCTGCACCCCAGCGACAAGGGGTACGCGCGGATGGCGGAGGCGTTCGACCTGGAGGACCTGGAGGGGGCGGCGCCGGCGGAGCTCTAGGGCGCCCTAGTCCTCGTAGCGGTCGCGGCGGTCGCGGCGGTCGCGGCGGTCCCGGTGGTCGTGCCGGAACGACTCGTGGAGCTCCCGCATCGACTGCTTGCGGTCCAGCTTCTCCTGCCGCCGCTCCGCCCGCAGCCGCTGCCGCTCCGCCCTGGTCACCTTCCGCTCGACACCGACACCGCCCCAGAAGGCGAACCCGGTGACGATCACCCGCGGGGCGCCCGGGTCCCCCAGCACTCCGTCCTCGCGCTGGTCGAAGGCGCCCATGATACCGATTCCGCGTACGTCGACCTCGACGCCGGGCGGCACGATGATGTTCACGCCGCCCATGATGGTCACGCAGTTGATCACGACTTCCCGGTCGGCGAAGTTCGCCTCCCGCAGATCGAGGTCACCGCCGCCCCAGAACGCGAAGCAGTTGAACCGCCGCGGCACCGTCCAGCGCCCCTTGCGCTGGAACCCGGACATCACGGCGACGGCCCACGTCGACGAGCCCTCGCCACCCGTGATCCGTGATGCCCAACTCCCGTCCGCGACCGGCTCCTTGACCAGGTTCACCGCCGGTACGGATCCCGGCGCGGCCGGCAGGTCCCGGGTGATCGGCGTCAACTCGCCGTACGTGCGCGCCTTGTACGTCGCTTCCAGGCGTTCCTCGAACTCCTCCATGTCGAGCCGCCCTTCGGCGAGGGCGTCCCGCAGGATCTCGGCTACTCGCTCACGGTCGGCGTCGGAGGCGCGAAGTTCCGGGAGTTCGTCGGTCATGGAATCAGCCTACGAGTTCGAGCGCCCCCGCACTACGCAGTGGCCCTCTCCGCATACATCTTCGCGATCACCGCCTCGATGTCCGGCTCCCGCACCGACAGATCCACCAGCGGATACTCCGCCGCGATCCGCGCCACCAGCGGCGCCGCCGACTCCCCTGCCGGGAACGCCAGCCACTGCCGGGGCCCCTCCACCTTCACGACCCGTGCCGTCGGGCCCACCTCGATCGGCGGGAGTTCGCGCTCCAGGTCGACCACGAGGGTGCGCTCGCTCTCCCCCGCCTCGTGGAGGCCGGTGAGGGGACCGTCGTACATCAGGCGCCCGTGGTCGATGACCATCACGCGTGAGCAGAGCTGCTCGATGTCCTGGAGGTCGTGGGTGGTCAGGAGGACCGTCGTGCCGCGCTCCTCGTTCAACTCCCGCAGGAAACCCCGCACCTTGGCCTTGGAGATGACGTCGAGGCCGATCGTCGGCTCGTCCAGGTAGAGCACCTCGGGGTCGTGCAGGAGTGCCGCCGCGATGTCACCGCGCATGCGCTGGCCGAGGGAGAGCTGACGGACCGGGACGTCCAACAGGTCGGCCAGTTCGAGGAGTTCGACGCAGCGGTCGAGGTTCTCGCGGTAACGGGCGTCCGGGATGCGGTACATGCGGTGCATCAGCCGGTACGAGTCGATCAGCGGGAGGTCCCACCACAGCGTCGTGCGCTGCCCGAAGACCACCCCGATCCGGTGCGCGAGCCGGGTGCGCTCGCGGGACGGGTCGATGCCCGCGACCCGCAGCCGGCCGGCGCTCGGGGTGAGGATCCCGGTGAGCATCTTGATCGTGGTCGACTTGCCGGCGCCGTTCGGCCCGATGTAGCCGACCATCTCGCCGCGCGCGACCCGGAAGGAGATCGAGTCGACGGCCCGCACCTGCCGCCGCTCCCGCTTCATGAAACCGGTCTTCTTGCGCACGTCGAAGACCTTCTCGACGCCGTCCAGTTCGATGAACGCCTCGCCCACGAAACCCTCGCCCATGACCCCTCTGACCTGACCCCTCAGTTCCCCGTGCTCTGATACGTCCGCAGCCCCGCCCGCCAGGCCAGCCCCGCCAGCGCGCAGCACCCCGCCGCCACCAGCGGCGGCAGAAACGCCACCCACGCGGGCAGCCCCAGCGGCATCGGCATGCCCAGCACATACGTCCCCGGCAGCCAGTTGACGAAGGCCAGCGGCATCACGTACGTCACCCCGCGCACCATCTCCGTCGCGAACACGGTCGGCGGGTACTGCAACAGCGTCGTACCGCCGTACGTGAAAGCGTTCTGCACCTCGGAGGCGTCCTTGGCCACGAACTGGAAGGCCGCGCCCGCGATGAACACCGCGCCGAAGATCCCCGCGCCGCTCACCAGCATCACCGGCATCAGCAGCAGCTTCAGCGGCGTCCAGTCGATGTCGACCGTGGCCAGCCCGTAGCCGAGGACGAGCAGACCCTGGGTGATCCGGCCGAGGCGGCGCAGCCCGAACTGGTCCGCCGCCATCTGCGCCAGCACCGGCGCGGGCCGCACCAGGAGCGTGTCCAGCGTGCCGTCCCGCACCCGCCGCCCGAGCCTCTCCATCGAGCCGAGCGAGAGGTCGGCGAGGCCGAAGGCGACGCTGGAGACGCCGTACAGGAAGGCGATCTGGGGCAGGGCGTAGCCGCCGAGCGCGTCGACGCGGGAGAACATCAGCAGGATCGCGACGAAGTCCAGCGAGGTCGCGGTGAAGTTCCCGAGCGTGGTCATGAGGAAGGAGGCGCGGTACGCCATCGTGGAGCGGATCCACATCGCGGAGATCATGCGGTAGGTGCGCAGCCCGTCCGTGACCCTGTTGGTCCGGGTCACCGTGCCCGTGTCAGCCACCCTGCACCACCACCCGCCGGGTGGCCGCCCCCTGCACCATCCGCCCGCCCGCCAGCAGCACGACCGCCCACGTCCCCTGGAAGGCGTACGTGCCGAGCGGATCGGCGTGCCCCATCAGGACGTCCGCGGGCGCCTGGAGCAGCGCCGACCACGGCAGGGCCCGTACGACCTCGCCGAGGGTGCCCGGGAACACGTTGAGCGGCAGGATCATGCCGGAGCAGAACCAGCCGACGAACATCACCATCTGGGAGACGCCGGTGCCGTCGAGGAGCCAGAACGCGCTCAGCGCCACCAGATAGCGGATCCCGAAACTGACCAGCGCCGCCAGCAGCACCGCGACGAGGAAGGCGGCCCACGACGAGACATCCGTAGGGAGCGCGAGGTCGAAGAAGAGCGCCCCGAACAGGAAGGGGATCACTCCGCGGCCGAGCAGTTCGAAGCCGGCGCGGCCCAAGTCGGCGGCCATCCACCACAGTTGGAGGTCGGCGGGACGGTAGAGGTCGACGGCGATGTCACCCGTGCGGATCCGTTCCATCAACTCGGTCTCGACGCCTCCGCCGCCGGTGGCGAGCGTCTTGAACAGCGACTGGCCGAGCCACACATAGGTGACGGCCTGCGCAAGGTCGTACCCGCCCAGGTGCGGTCGCTCGTCCCACAGCGCGGTGTACGTGTACACGAGGATCAGGCCGAAAACCGTGTTGGTGAACACCCCTGCGGCGGTCGCCGCCCGATAGGTCGCGTACCTTCTGAATCCCCCCGCCGCGACGGCCCCGTACAACCGCCCCGAACCCACGCCACAGCCCTCCTCGGCCTGCCCTGACACCAAAGCGCAGGAGCCTAGCCCGCCGATCGTGAGGCACGCCACCCGTTTTCCGGGCAGAAGCGCGCCGTCGGCCGGAACGGAACGCATGGTGCGACAGTCTTCATCTGGGGGCGCAGAAGGCGTACGAGGGCGTACGGCGACGTACGGCGACGTACGACGTAAAAGCGTGAAACAAAGCGTGAAACAGGAGTCCGTGCACGACATGAGCGACGAGCCGCAGCCGCAGTCTCAGCCGCAGCAGCCGAACCAGGGCTGGGCGCCCAGGCAGCCCCAGGCGGCCGAGGCGCCCGGCGGGAAGAACGGGCAGGACGGGAAGAAGCCGAAGCGGCCCAAGCGGACCGGGTGGCGGCGGATCATCCCCACCTGGCGCATGGTGCTGGGCACCTTCGTCGTCGGGATACTGCTGCTGATCGGCCTGTTCTTCCTCGGCTACTCGCTCGTGAAGATCCCGCCGGCCAACGCGCTCGCCACCAAGCAGTCCAACGTCTATCTGTACGCGGACGGCAGCCAGCTCGCCCGCGACGGCGAGGTCAACCGGGAGAACGTCACCCTCGCCCAGGTCTCCCTGGCGGCCCAGCGCGCCGTACTGGCCGCCGAGGACCGCGACTTCTACACCGAGTCGGCGATCGACCCCAAGGCGATGGTGCGCGCCGCCTGGAACACCGCCACCGGCAAGGGCGCCCAGTCCGGCTCCACGATCACCCAGCAGTACGTGAAGAACTACTACCTCGCGCAGGAGCAGACCGTCACCCGCAAGGTGAAGGAGTTCTTCATCTCCATCAAGCTGGACCGCACGGAGTCCAAGGACCAGATCCTGGAGGGCTACCTCAACACCAGCTACTTCGGCCGCAACGCGTACGGCATCCAGGCCGCCGCCCAGGCCTACTACGGCGAGGACGCCACCGACCTCTCCGCCGACAAGGGCGCCTATCTCGCGGCGCTGCTCAACGCGCCCAGCGAGTACGACGTCGTCGCCCACCCGGAGAACAAGGCGGCGGCCGAGGCCCGCTGGAACTACGTCCTCGACGGCATGGTCAAGAAGGGCTGGCTGAAGGAGTCCGAGCGGGCCGGCATGAAGTTCCCGATGCCGAAGGAGGCCACGGTCTCCACCGGGATGTCCGGGCAGCGCGGCTACATCGTCAACGCCATCAACGACTATCTGCGCGACAACAAGATCCTCACCTCGGAGGAGCTGGACGCGGGCGGCTACCGCATCACCACCACGCTCCAGAAGAGCAGGCAGGACGCCTTCGTCGAGGCCGTCAACGACAAGCTGATGGACAAGCTCGACAAGAAGAACCGCAAGGTCGACACGTACGTCCGCGCGGGCGGCGCCGCCGTCGACCCGAAGACCGGGCAGGTCGTGGCGATGTACGGCGGCATCGACTACGTGAAGCAGTACACGAACAACGCCACCCGCCAGGACTTCCAGGTCGGCTCCACCTTCAAGCCGTTCGTGTTCACCTCGGCCGTGGAGAACGACTCCACCACCCAGTCCGGCCAGACCATCACGCCGAACACGTACTACGACGGCACCAACAGGCGGCCCGTGCAGGGCTGGTCCGGCGGCTCGTACGCCCCCGCCAACGAGGACGACGTGTCGTACGGCGAGATCACCGTCCGCACCGCCACCGACAAGTCGGTGAACTCGGTGTACGCGCAGATGGCCGTCGACGTCGGCCCCGACAAGGTCAAGCAGACCGCGGTCGACCTGGGCCTGCCCACCGACACCCCCGAGCTCAACGCCTACCCGTCGATCGCGCTCGGCGTCGCCCGCGCCAGTGTCCTCGACATGGCGGAGGCGTACGCCACGCTCGCCAACCACGGCAGGCACGGCACGTACACCATGGTCAAGAGCCTCACCAAGGACGGCAAGGACGTCATCGACCTCCCGGAGCGTAAGACGTCCCAGGTCGTCTCCCGCGAGGCCGCGGACACGACCACCTCGGTCCTCCAGAGCGTCGTCGAGAACGGCACCGCCACCGCCGCCCAGGCCGCGGGCCGCCCGGCGGCCGGCAAGACCGGCACCGCCGAGGAGGACCAGGCCGCCTGGTTCGCCGGCTACACCCCCGACCTCGCCACGGTCGTCGCGGTGATGGGCCAGGACCCGACCACGGCCGCCCACAAGTCCCTCTACGGCGCGATGGGCCTCCAGCGCGTCAACGGCGGCGGGGCGCCCGCGGAGATCTGGGCGGAGTTCACCAAGACCGCCCTCAAGGGCAAGCCCGCCACCGACTTCGACCTGGAGCTCCAGGAGGGCGCGGACGTCGTCCAGGCCCCGACCCAGCAGCCGACCTTCGGTCCGCCGGAGGACACGGAGGGGCAGGACAACGGGGGGACGACGGACGGCGGCCAGGACACCGGCGGCACGACGGACGGCGGGACGACGGGCGACACGACGACCGGCGGGACCACGGGGGACACGACCACCGGCGGGACCACCGGAGACACGACCACGACGGGCGGGACGACCGGAGACACCACCACGACCGGTGGCACGACGGGCGACACCACCACGGGCGGCACGACCGGTGACACGACCGACGGCGGGACGATCACCGGTACGACGGCCGGTACGACGGCGGGCGGCGGCCCACCGACGAGTCAGTGACCGCTGGTCGCCTTGAGCCCGACCACGGCGACCAGCAGCAGGCACACGAAGAAGATCCGGGCGGCGGTGGCGGGCTCCCCCAGCACCACCATCCCGAGCACCGCCGCCCCGGCCGCACCGATCCCGACCCATACGCCGTAGGCGGTACCGATGGGGAGGGTGCGGGTGGCGTACGACAGCAGCAGCATGCTGGCGACGATCCCGGCACCGGTGAGAAGGCTGGGGACCAGCCGGGTGAAACCGTCGGTGTACTTCATCCCGATCGACCAGCCGACTTCGAGCAGACCGGCGACGACAAGCAGAACCCAGGCCATGACAGGCACCTCCGAGACGCGGACTTCTTCACGGGGTGCGTCGTCTTGTCGTAAGCCCCGGAAGGGGGCGGTCCCGGTACGGCGCGTCTCGTCGGGGGGTCCTTCAAACGTAACAAAGAAACAGCGAAAGGGGCTGGTGACGATGGTCACCAGCCCCTTTCGGCCGTTGATTCAGAGGTACAGGCCGGTCGAGTCCTCGGACCCCTCGAACCGGTCCGCGGCCACGGCGTGCAGGTCCCGCTCACGCATGAGCACGTAGGCGACGCCCCGCACCTCGACCTCGGCACGGTCCTCGGGGTCGTACAGAACCCGGTCCCCCGGCTCGACCGTCCGTACGTTCTGCCCGACCGCGACGACCTCGGCCCAGGCCAGCCGCCGGCCCACGGCCGCGGTGGCGGGGATGAGGATGCCGCCCCCGGAACGCCGCTCGCCCTCACCGGCGTCCTGCCGCACGAGTACACGGTCGTGCAGCATCCGGATGGGCAGCTTGTCGTGCTGGGTGCTGTTTCTGTTGGCGCTCACGGCTGAGAACCTACCTGCCTGAGGGGTGTGTGCACGCGCCAGGGTGTCAGCCCTTACGGCGCCGGGACCCCAGGGCGAGCAGCCCCACGAGTCCGACGGCGACGAGGGCGACGGGCACGATGCGTTCGAGCCGCGGGGCGCCTTCGTCGTCGACGAACTGGGCCTTCGTGTTGCTCACGACCCGATTGACACCGACGTAGGCCCGCCCGAGCGTGTGGTCGATGTTCGACACGACCTTGGCCTTGGCGTCGCCGACGATCGTCTTCGGGTGCACCCGCACCCCGATCTCGTCGAGCGTCTCAGCCAGATTCTCGCGGCGGCGCTTGATGTCCGCCTCGATCTGCGCCGGGGTTCTGGTGTCCGACGTGTCCGCCACCGTACGGCCTCCGAGGTGTCTGCTGATGCTGTTCTGGACAGTCTGTCAGTTCGCCGGGCGGCCGCACTGTCAGCACCCCCGGTTAGGCTGGCCCGATGAGCGAGCGACTCCAGCCCGGGGACGTGGCCCCCGCCTTCACCCTCCCCGACGCCGACGGCAACGACGTGTCCCTCTCGGACCACAAAGGCCGCAAGGTCATCGTCTACTTCTACCCGGCGGCCCTGACCCCCGGGTGCACGAAGCAGGCCTGCGACTTCACGGACAACCTGGAGGTGCTGGCCGGCGCCGGGTACGACGTCATCGGCATCTCCCCCGACAAGCCGGAGAAGCTGGCCAAGTTCCGCGACAAGGAATCCCTGAGGATCACCCTGCTCGCGGACGAGGACAAGAAGGTCCTCGACGCCTACGCCGCCTTCGGCGAGAAGAAGAACTACGGCAAGACCTACATGGGCGTCATCCGCTCCACGATCATCGTGGACGAGGAGGGCAAGGTCGAACGGGCGCTGTACAACGTCCGCGCGACGGGCCATGTGGCGAAGATCATCAAGGACTTGGGCATCGGAAGCTGACCCAGACATCAGGAGCCAGGCCGGGCTTGCCCGGCACCGGCCTGCGCTCTTCCACCCAGGCACCGGGGGCGAGGGTCTCCCCAACCCGCCGCCAGAACCGGACGGCCCCCGGATTGGCGTCCTGAAAAGCGACGGTCCACTGCCCGGGATGCCGGGCGACGACGTCGCGTACCGCCCGCAGCCCCATGCCGGCACGCCGGGCTCCTCGGACGACGAAGAAGCTGTTGAGCACGCGGGTGGGCTGAGTGACCGCCCGCACAAAGGCGAACCCAACGGGGTGCGCGCCGATGCCGAACAGATACGCGGCCCAGTCCTCGTCCCCACTGAACGCAGCCTCCAGCCGCTCGCTCCGGAACGTCCCGTCGGCGTAGGGCAGTTGCCCTCCGAACTCGGACAGGTCATGCCGGAAGAGCAGCCAGAGTCTCTCGACGGTGGGGCGGTCGGCGGGGGTGGCGGGGCGGACGGTGAGGGCGTGTTCGGCGTTCTCGCTGTTCTCGCTGTTCTCGGTCATGAAAAAAGCCTCCCGAGCGGACAAGGGTCCGAGCTTGAGAGGCCTTCGCATGTGGGTCGCAGAATATCAGCCCGCTTTACGTTTCGGGCGTGACTGTCTGATTAGCGGTTCGTTACTCCGTACGGGCCACGAACGTGTGGCCGGAGTGGAGGGGGACCGTTGGAGAACATCGCGTACAGCAAGGAGCGGCTCGCTCCAGCCGTTGCCGCGGCCCGCAACTGGACCGATCTGATGCGGCGGCTCGGCCTCAAGACGAATGGAGGGCAACGGCGTGTGCTGCAAGAGAATGTGGCGAGGCACGACCTCGACACGAGCCACTTCGTCAAGCGCAGCCCTTGGCGCAAGTATCCCGACGCCGCCATCGCCGACGCCGCCGCTTCGTCGTCCTCACTGCGCGAAGTAGCGCTGAAGTTGGGTGCCACCCCCGCTACCGGCACCCTGTCGCACATCCGCCGCCGCATTCACGCGGCGGGCATCGACATCAGCCACTTCCCGGGCATCGACCGGCCCAACCTTGACCTGCCCTTCGGCACCGAAGAACTCAACGCGGCCGCAGGAGCGGCAACCAGTGTGCGCGGCGTGGCGCGGGCTCTGGGTGCGCCGGACGACGGCCGTTCACGGGCAGCTCTGAGCCGCATGCTGCGTGATCGGGGCATCGACACCACACACTTCTCACACCAGCGCTTGGCGATCCCCGAGGCCAGGCTCCGCCAAGTCGTGGCCGACGCCACGAGCTTCGCCGACGTGATGCGCGGCCTCGGCATGGATGTCAACGACACCAATCACCGGCGCGTTCGACGTGCTGCGTCTCGACTCGGGCTGGACACAAGCCACTTCAAGCGCAGGGCATGGGCACGGCCTGAGCGCTCCGGACCAGAACCCGTCGCGCACCGAGTGCTGATCGTCCTGCCTCCGGACGCGGGACGGACCAACAGATCCCAGCTTCATCGGGCCCTGTGCGAAGTCGGCGTGCCCTACGCGTGTGAGACCTGCGGCAACGAGGGTTTGTGGCTGGGGCAGCCGATCACCTTGCAGATCGATCACGTCAACGGCGACTGGCGCGATAATCGCCGCGAGAACCTGCGGTATCTGTGCCCCAACTGTCACGCGTTGACGGAGACGTGGTGCCGCCAGAAGGCAAGGCCTCCCCTCGTCGCGTAGCGTGCTCTACCCGTACACTGAACGCTGCTGGTCGAGCGCGATGACCGTTTTTGAGCGGCCGTGATGGAATTGGCAGTCATGCTGGGTTTAGGTCCCAGTGGGTTCACACCCGTGTGGGTTCGAGTCCCACCGGCCGCACGTGTACAGAGGGGCTGCCCGGAGCCGGGCGGCCCCTCTCTCGTCCCTCAGCCCAGCAGCTCCCGCACCACCGGCACCAACCCCCGGAACGCCTGCCCGCGGTGGCTGATCGCGTTCTTTTCCTCCGCTGTCAGTTCGGCGCAGGTTCGGGTGTCGCCGTCGGGCTGGAGGATGGGGTCGTAGCCGAAGCCGTTCGTGCCAGCCGGGGCGTGGCGGAGGATGCCTCGCAGGCGGCCCTCGACCACGCGCTCCGTGCCGTCCGGCAGGGCGAGGGCGGCGGCGCAGGCGAAGTGGGCGCCTCGGTGTTCGTCGGCGATGTCCGAGAGCTGGGCCAGGAGCAGGTGCAGGTTGGCCTGGTCGTCGCCGTGCTTGCCCGCCCAGCGGGCGGAGAAGATGCCCGGGGCGCCGTTCAGGACGTCCACGCACAGGCCCGAGTCGTCGGCGACGGCCGGGAGGCCTGTTGCCTGGGCCAGGGCGTGCGCCTTCAGCAACGCGTTCTCGGCGAAGGTGACGCCCGTTTCTTTCACGTCCGGGACTTCCGGGTACGCGTCCGCGCCGACCAGGTCATGGCTCAGGCCTGCGTCGGCGAGGATCGCGTGGAGTTCGGTGATTTTCCCGGCGTTGCGGGTGGCGAGGATCAGGCGGGTCATGCGGTTCAGTATCCCCGCCTCACCCGGCTCCCCTGCCGCCGGTTATGCCGCCGGTTATGACGTGCAGACCTTCGTCAGTTCGCCCGCCGCGTCCGTGATGGGGCTGAGGTCGGGCGTCTCGTCGCCGTTCTTGACCGCCGTACGGACGTTGTCCACCGCGGTGTTGAGGTCGTCGACCGCGGCGTTGACGTCGGCGTTGTCGGTCTTGTCGCCGATGTCGTCAAGGTTCTGGTCGATGGAGGCGAGGGCCTCGTCGATCTGGGTCGGGTCGTTGGACGCGTTCTCGACGGCCTGCTGGAGGTCGGTCACGCTGTCGGCGACGGCCTCGGCGGTCTGGACGCAGTCCAGGGCCTTGTTGACCGCGTCGCAGCCGGTCGTGAGTCCCACCGTCAGCCCTGCGGCCGCTATCGCCGCGGCGATGGCGGTACGGCGGTGACGGCGTCGGCTCTCGGCCATGGTGATGGTCCCTCCCTTGTTCAGCCCCAAGGGCCCCCGTGTGTACTGGCCGGGCGTACAGCGGTGTGCCGTACGCCCGTACCCGTAGTGACGCGAGGGCGGGCGGCCGGGTTGCCCCTTCCGGCCGGTTTCCTTGGCGCGTCCTTTACTTTTCGAGGACGGTATCAAGGGCCTTGCGCTGGAGGACAGCGAGTTCGTCGCAGCCCAGAACGGCCAGGTCCAGAAGGGAGTTGAGCTCGTCGCGGGCGAAGGGTTCGGCTTCCGCGGTGCCCTGGACCTCCACGAAGCGGCCGTCGCCGGTGCAGACGACGTTCATGTCGGTCTCGGCGCGGACGTCCTCCTCGTAGCAGAGGTCCAGCAAAGGCACACCCCCCACGATTCCTACCGAGACGGCCGAGACCGTTCCCGTCAGGGGCTGGCGGCCCGCCTTGATCAGCTTCTTGCCCTGGGCCCAGGTGATGGCGTCGGCCAGCGCCACGTACGCGCCGGTGATCGCGGCGGTGCGGGTACCGCCGTCGGCCTGGAGGACGTCGCAGTCGAGGACGATGGTGTTCTCGCCGAGCGCCTTGTAGTCGATGACCGCGCGCAGGGAGCGGCCGATGAGGCGGCTGATCTCGTGGGTGCGGCCACCGATCTTGCCGCGTACGGATTCGCGGTCGCCGCGGGTGTTGGTGGCGCGGGGCAGCATGGAGTACTCGGCGGTCACCCAGCCCTCGCCGCTGCCCTTGCGCCAGCGGGGGACGCCTTCGGTGACGGAGGCGGTGCAGAAGACCTTGGTGTCGCCGAAGGAGACGAGGACGGAGCCCTCGGCGTGCTTGCTCCAGCCGCGTTCGATGGTGACCGGGCGGAGTTGTTCGGGGGTGCGGCCGTCGATTCGAGACATGGCGCTGAGCCTAGCCGCACGAGCGGAAGGGGCTCCTCCCCCGGTGGGAAAGAGCCCCCGAAACGGCCTCGATACGGCCTCGATACGGCCTTGATGCGGCCTTACATCATGTCTTCGATGTCCGCGGCGATGGGGTCGGCGTCGGTGCCGATGACGACCTGGATCGCGGTGCCCATCTTGACGACTCCATGGGCGCCGGCGGCCTTGAGGGCGGCTTCGTCGACCTTGCTCGGGTCGATGACCTCGGTGCGCAGGCGGGTGATGCAGCCTTCGACCTCTTCGATGTTCTCGATGCCGCCGAGCCCGGCGACGATCTTCTCTGCCTTGGTGGCCATGTCGGTCTCCTCACGCACAGTTGGCCCAACTTCGCGAGCGATTGCGCCGTACGTACCGAAAGATGACGTCACAGCAACCCAATCGTCCGTAACTGGTCTACACCACCTGACAGGCGGTCGCCAACTCATGAGTTCCGACACCGAGATCTCGCCCGGACGCCGACGGTGGCAGTCGGTGTTCCAGGGGCTCCAGAAGATGGGCCGCAGCCTGCAACTGCCCATCGCCGTGCTGCCGGCCGCCGGCATCCTGAACCGGCTGGGCCAGCCGGATGTGTTCGGGGACGACGGGCTGGGCTGGACGAACGTGTCCAAGGTGATGGCGGGCGCGGGCGGCGCGCTGCTCGACGGTTCGCTGGGGCTGCCGCTGCTGTTCTGCGTGGGCGTGGCCATCGGCATGGCGAAGAAGTCGGACGGGTCGACGGCCCTGGCGGCGGTCGCCGGGTTCCTCGTCTACTACAACGTGCTGCGGCAGTTCCCGGAGGACTGCGCGGCGGGCGCGAAAGTGGTCGTCACCGGGTGCCAGGCGGCGGACGGGACGGTCAGCGCCTTCACGTACCAGAACCCGGGGGTGTTCGGCGGCATCATCATGGGGCTGATGGCGGCGTTCTTCTGGGCGCGCTATCACCGTACGAAGCTCGTGGACTGGCTGGGCTTCTTCAACGGGCGTCGGCTGGTGCCCATCATCATGGCGTTCGTCGCGATCGCGTTCGCGGCCGTGTGCCTGTGGATCTGGCCGCCGATCGGTGACGGGCTGGAGAACTTCAGCGACTGGCTGAGCGACGCGGGCGCGTGGGGTGCGGGCATCTTCGGTCTGGCGAACCGGGCGTTGCTGGTGATCGGGCTGCACCAGTTCCTGAACGTGCCCATCTGGTTCCAGTTCGGGACGTACACCAAGCCGGACGGCACCGAGGTGCACGGTGACATCAACATGTTCCTGGCGGGCGACCCGAACGCGGGTCAGTTCACGTCCGGGTTCTTCCCGATCATGATGTTCGCCCTCCCGGCCGCCGCCCTGGCGATCACCCACTGCGCGAAGCCGAACCGCCGCAAGGAAGTCGGCGGCCTCATGCTCTCCGTCGCGCTGACGTCGTTCGTCACCGGTATCACCGAGCCGATCGAGTACTCGTTCCTGTTCATCGCGCCGCTGTTGTACGCGGTGCACGCGGTGCTGACGGGTGTGTCGATGGCGGTGACGTGGGGGCTCGGGGTGCACGACGGGTTCAGCTTCTCGGCCGGGCTGATCGACTACATCATCAACTGGAACCTGGCGACGAAACCGTGGGCGATCATTCCGATCGGCCTGTGCTTCGCGGCCCTCTATTACGTGATCTTCCGTTTCGCGATCACGAAGTTCGACCTCAAGACTCCCGGGCGCGAGCCGGAGGAAGAGGTCGAGGACGTCACAAAGGTCTGACCGTCACCCATCACCCGTTCGTCTGACCGTCCGTAGCGTTCCGGTTGCGGAATTGACGGGTTCCTTATATCGACCTCCATCGTGTACAACAGGTCTACACCACTGAGTGGTGTAGACCACCACCCGATGGAGGACGTATGAGCACCGCCACCGATACGGCGGCCCCCGCGAAGAAGCGGGGATCCGGTCTGTTCCAGGGCCTGCAGAAGGTCGGCCGCAGCCTGCAGTTGCCCATTGCCGTGCTGCCGGCGGCGGGCCTGATGGTGAGGCTCGGCCAGCCCGACGTGTTCGGGGCCGACGGCCTCGGCTGGGACAAGGTCGCCCTGGTCTTCGACAAGGCAGGCGGCGCCATCACCGGCAGCCTCCCCCTGCTCTTCTGCATCGGCGTCGCCATCGGCTTCGCCAAGAAGTCCGACGGCTCGACCGCCCTCGCCGCCCTGGTGGGCTTCCTGGTCTACAGCAAGGTCCTGGAAGCCTTCCCGGTCACCGAGGCCAAGGTGCAGGCGGGCGCCGACATAGCCGCGACCTACAACAACCCGGGTGTCCTCGGCGGCATCATCATGGGCCTGCTCTCCGCCGTCCTGTGGCAGCGATACCACCGCAAGAAGCTCGTGGACTGGCTCGGCTTCTTCAACGGCCGCCGACTCGTCCCGATCATCATGGCCTTCGTCGGCGTCTTCGTCGGTGTCTTCTTCGGGCTGGTCTGGGAGCCGATCGGCGAGGGCATCGGAAGCTTCGGCGAGTGGATGACCGGCCTGGGTTCGTTCGGGTCCGCGCTCTTCGGCGCCATCAACCGCGCGCTCATCCCGATCGGCATGCACCAGTTCGTGAACACGGTGGCCTGGTTCCAGCTCGGCGACTTCACGAACGCCGCCGGCGAGGTCGTGCACGGCGACTACAGCCGCTTCCTGGCCGGTGACCCGAGCGCCGGAATGTTCATGTCGGGCTTCTTCCCGATCATGATGTTCGGTCTGCCCGCCGCCGCGCTCGCCATCGCGCACACCGCTCGCCCCGAGCGCCGCAAGGCCGTGACGGGCATGATGATCTCCCTCGCGCTCACCTCCTTCGTGACCGGTGTGACCGAGCCGATCGAGTTCTCGTTCATGTTCATCGCCCCGATCCTCTACGTCATCCACGCGGTGCTCACTGCCATATCCATGGCCGTCACCTGGGGACTGGGCGTCCACGCCGGCTTCAACTTCTCGGCCGGTTTCATCGATTACGCCCTGAACTGGAACCTGGCCACCAAGCCCTGGCTGATCATCCCGATCGGCCTGGCCTTCGGAGCGATCTACTACTTCGTCTTCCGGTTCGCCATCACCCGGTTCAACCTCGCGACCCCGGGCCGCGAGCCCGAGGAGGAGGTCGAGGACCTCACGAAGGCGTGAGACCCGACCGCCGTACGGCATGACGAAGGCCCCGGAACCGGGAAGGTTCCGGGGCCTTCGTGCACATACGAAGCACTAGATCTCGTACGACACCCTCGGCGCCGCCAGATCCACCGGACCGTCGTACACCGCACGCGCGTCCGTGAGGTTGACCTGCGGGTCGGTCCACGGCGGGATGTGGGTGAGGACCAGGCGGCGGGCGCCTGCCCGGGCCGCCGTCTCGCCCGCCTCGCGGCCGTTGAGGTGCAGGTCGGGGATGTCTTCCTTGCCGTGGGTGAAGGCGGCCTCGCACAGGAACAGGTCGGTGTCGCGGGCGAGTTCGTCCAGGGCCGGGGTGATGCCGGTGTCGCCGGAGTAGGTGAGCGACCTGCCGCCGTGCTCGACGCGGATGCCGTACGCCTCGACCGGGTGGGCCACGCGTTCCGTGTGGACGGTGAACGGGCCGATCTCGAAGGTGGACGGCTTGACGGTGTGGAAGTCGAAGACCTCGCTCATGGAGGAGGCGGTGGGGGTGTCCGCGTAGGCGGTGGTGAGGCGGTGTTCGGTGCCTTCGGGGCCGTAGACCGGGATGGGGTCGCAGCGGCCGCCGTCGTGGCGGTAGTAGCGCGCGACGAAGTACGCGCACATGTCGATGCAGTGGTCGGCGTGCAGATGGCTGAGGAAGATCGCGTCGAGGTCGTAGAGACCGCAGTGGCGCTGCAGCTCGCCCAGGGCACCGTTGCCCATGTCGAGGAGCAGCCGGAAGCCGTCGGCCTCTACGAGGTAGCTCGAGCAGGCCGATTCCGCGGACGGGAACGACCCCGAGCAGCCGACGACGGTGAGCTTCATAAAGCAGAAACCTCCGCGGGCGGGAAACTTTTCAGTAAGGGGGACGGGGGTCGTGCGGTCCGTCGAGCGTAAGGCGCAAAACCCCCTGTCGCTCCTCCGCCAAGGGCTGTTGTGGGCGAACTCACCTGTGGTGTCACCGGTTCGGCTGGACCGGGGGCGCGTGTGGCGCGCAAGAAGGCGCGCGTTGTGGATCGTGCGCCGGTAACGTCATCCGTATGGACACGTCCTGGTGGTTGGCGCTCGCGGCGGTGGTACTGCTCGCGCTGGTCGCCACGCTCGTGGACGGCTGGGGGCGGGGGCGCCGGCCCAGCGGGCGGCGGACTCGGCCGCCGGGGCGTCCGGGGCAGCGGGGCGCGGGTGCGCGGCCCCGGCCCGCGGAGATCTGGTGGGCGAACGTGCCGTTCGAGGACGGGCCGGGGGCGAAGGACCGACCGTGTCTGGTGCTGGCGGTGCGGGGGCGGCGGGTGGTCGTCGCGAAGATCACCAGCAAGTACCACGACGAGCGGGCGGGGGTGATCCCGCTGCCGCCGGGGTCGGTGGGCGATGCCCATGGGCGCGCGAGCTTCCTGGAGACGGACGAGCTGCGCGAGGTGCCGGTGTGGGATTTCCGGCGGCGGGTGGGCGTGGTGGACCCGGTCCTTTGGGACCAGGTCCGACACCTGGCGAGTTAGCCCTCCGCCGCCTTACACCCGGAGGCGCCTTACGCCCAGAGCTGGCCCTGGAGCGTCTCGATCGCTTCCTCCGTCGTCGCCGCCGTGTACACGCCCGTCGACAGGTACTTCCAGCCGCCGTCCGCGACGACGAACACGATGTCGGCGGACTTCCCCGCCTGCACCGCCTTCTTCCCCACGCCGATCGCGGCGTGCAGCGCGGCGCCCGTGGAGACGCCCGCGAAGATGCCCTCCTGCTGGAGGAGTTCGCGGGTGCGGGTGACGGCGTCCGCGGAACCGACCGAGAAGCGGGTGGTCAGGACCGAGGCGTCGTAGAGCTCGGGTACGAAGCCCTCGTCGAGGTTCCTGAGCCCGTAGACCAGGTCGTCGTAGCGGGGTTCAGCCGCGACGATCTTGATGTCCGGCTTCTGCTCGCGGAGGTAGCGGCCCACGCCCATCAGGGTGCCCGTGGTGCCCAGGCCCGCCACGAAGTGGGTGATGGAGGGGAGGTCGGCGAGGATCTCGGGGCCGGTGGTGGCGTAGTGGGCGCCCGCGTTGTCCGGGTTGCCGTACTGGTAGAGCATCACCCAGTCGGGGTGCTCGGCGGAGAGTTCCTTGGCGACGCGTACGGCGGTGTTGGAGCCGCCCGCGGCCGGGGAGGAGATGATCTCGGCGCCCCACATGCCGAGGAGGTCCCGGCGTTCCTGGGAGGTGTTCTCGGGCATGACACAGACCATGCGGTAGCCCTTGAGCTTGGCGGCCATGGCGAGCGAGATGCCGGTGTTGCCGCTGGTCGGCTCCAGGATGGTGCAGCCGGGGGTGAGACGGCCGTCCTTCTCCGCCTGCTCGATCATGTGCAGGGCCGGGCGGTCCTTGACCGAGCCGGTGGGGTTGCGGTCCTCCAGCTTGGCCCAGATGCGCACGTCGTCGGACGGCGACAGCCGCGGCAGGCGCACCAGAGGGGTGTTGCCCACCGCGGCCAGCGGGGAGTCGTAACGCATGGAGATCAGGCCATGCCGCCGGCGACGGCCGGCAGGATCGTGACGTTGTCGCCGTCCGACAGCTTCGTGGTGATGCCGTCGAGGAAGCGGACGTCCTCGTCGTTCAGGTAGACGTTGACGAAGCGGCGCAGCTCGCCGCCGTCCACGATGCGGGCCTGGACGCCCGGGTGCCGGGTCTCGAGGTCGGCGAAGAGCTCGGCGAGGGTGTCCCCGTTGCCCTCCACCGCCTTCTGGCCGTCCGTGTAGGTGCGGAGGATGGTGGGGATGCGGACCTCGATGGCCATGGTTGCGGGCTCCTGTCGGGAAGTCTGGGGTCGGTGGGCGCACGGTGGGGGTCCCCCCAGGCTTTTTGCTCTGGGGGAGCCGCGGCGCGGCCGTACGGCGGCAGGGAACGTCAACAGATGGCGCTGTTCAGCCTGCACAGGTCGACGTGCAGCCGCGCCACGAGCAGGATGCTCGGCGCCTTCTCGCTCACGTCGTTCAGAACCATGGGGTCATCGTATCGATTCCCTGTCCGGGTCCCGGAATGTGATCCCACATCGCGGACGGATATCGGCCGGGGGGTGAGACGGGGCTGTTCAGGCGGACTCTCGCAGGACGAGTCGCGTGGGTACGACCACCGACGGGAGCTCCGAGGGGCGCTCGAACAGCAGCCGGGCCATCAGCCGCCCCATCTCCCCCACGTCCTGGTGGACGGTGGTCAGCGGCGGGTCGGTCGCCTCGGCGATCTCCGCGAGGTCGTCGAAGCCGACCACGGCCACGTCCTCGGGGACCCGGCGCCCTCGTGCGCGCAGGACCTCCAGGGCGCCGGAGGCCATCAGGTCCGAGGCGACGAAGACGGCGTCCAGGTCGGGGCGGCGGTCGAGCAGCGCGCCCATCGCGGCGGCGCCGCCCTGCCGGGTGTAGTCGGCGCGTTCGGTCAGCTCGGGCGGGGCGTCGGGCAGGACGTCCCGGTAGCCGGCGAGGCGTTCGGCGGCGGAGTGCTCCTGGTCGTAGGGGCCGGTGACGGTGGCGACCCGGCGACGGCCCAGGGCGGCCAGATGCCGGACGGCCTGCTGGGCACCGCCCCGGTTGTCGCCGTCGACGTAGGCGTGGGCGCGCACCGTGTCGCCGTCCCGCAGGAGGGGGCGGCCGCCGAAGACGGCGGGGATGTCGAGACGGCCGATCATCTCGTGCAGCCGCCCGCCGGGGTGCAGGGAGAAGAGGACGGCCGCGTCGACATGGCCGCCGCCCAGATAGTCGGCCACGCGCGCGTGGTCGTCCGGCTCGTCCAGGAAGAGGAGGACGGCCTGGGCGCCGTGGCACGCGAGCTCCCGGCGGATTCCGCGCAGGAGGCAGTCGAAGTAGGGGTCGAGGAAGAGCCGGTTGTCGGGCTGGTCCGCGACGACGGCGACGGCGTTCGTGCGGTGGGTGACGAGCTGGCGGGCGGCCTGGTTGGGCACGTATCCCAGCTCGGCGATGACCCGCCGGACCTCCTCGACGACCTCGGCGCGCACCTTCGGCTCACCGTTGATGACCCGCGAGACCGTGGACCTCGACACCCCCGACCGACGCGCGACATCCTCGATCGTGGGGCGCTGTCCGTGCGGTCGTCGCGTCAACACCGGCTCCGAGGGGGCGAGTTGGTCGGGCGTACGTGATCAGTATGCCGCCCGGCGCTCAGCCCGATACCCCGTTCCCCGCTCCGCTCAGTACGCCTCCACGACCGTGACCTCTTCCTCCGTGATCTCGCCGTCCACGATCCGGAACGAGCGGAACTGGAAGTCGCCGAGGCCGTCGGTGTCGGCGGTGGAGACGAGGACGTAGTGGGCGCCGGGTTCGTTGGCGTAGGAGACGTCCGTGCGGGACGGGTAGGCCTCGGTGGCGGTGTGGGAGTGGTAGATGACCACCGGCTCCTCGTCGCGGTCGTCCATCTCGCGGTACAGCTTGAGCAGGTCACCGGAGTCGAACTCGTAGAACGTGGGCGACATGGCCGCGTTCAGCATCGGGATGAACCGCTCGGGCCGGTCCGAGCCCGCCGGCCCGGCGACGACCCCGCACGCCTCGTCGGGGTGGTCCTTGCGCGCGTGCGCGACGATCTGGTCGACGAGGGCCTGGGTGATGGTCAGCATGCTGGCCAGGATAAGCAGAGGGGCCGCCCCGTACCGACAGGTGGTACGGGGCGGCCCATATGCCGGACGCCTTGAGCGGCAATGGCAGGGGGCTCCACGAAAACTCCCGACCACTGGACGCCCCTAGGGGCGCGGGGAACTGCGCGACCAGCCACGACGGCGCAGCAGCCGATTCACGGCCTCCCCGCGGAGCACTCAGCCGACCTTCTCGAACTCCGGCTCGCGGCGCTCGGCGATCTGCGGGTTACGGCTCTTCAGCACGGCCCAGCCGATACCGAGGGCGGCGGCCCAGCCGGCCATGACGTACAGGCAGACGCGGGAGTCGGCGTCGTACGCGATGAGGCCGGTGACGAAGAGGAGGAACGCGATGGCCACGTACGACCCCTTCGAGCCGCCCGGCGCCGGGAAGGACGAGGCGGGCAGGCGCCCCGCCTCCACCGCGCGGCGGTACAGCACGTGGCTGATCAGGATCATCAGCCACGTCCAGATACCGGCCGCCGTGGCGACGGAGACGACGTAGCCGAAGGCCTTCTCGGGGACGATGTAGTTCAGGACGACACCGATGCCCATGAACAGCACGGAGACGGTGATGGCGAGCGCCGGCGTCTTGGTCGGCGACAGCTTGTTGAAGGCCTTGGGGGCCTCGCCACTGTCCGCGAGGGTGCGCAGCATGCGACCCGTGGAGTACATGCCGGAGTTGCAGGAGGACAGGGCGGCGGTCAGGACGACGAAGTTCACGATGCCCGCGCCCGCGGGGATGCCGATCATCGCGAAGGCCTTCACGAAGGGGCTGACGCCGGGCGCGAACTCGGTCCACTTGACCACGCAGAGGATGACGGTGAGGGCGCCGACGTAGAAGAGGCCGATCCGCCAGGGCAGGGTGTTGATCGCCTTGGGGAGGGTCTTCTCGGGGTTCTCCGACTCGCCCGCCGTGACGCCGACGAGCTCGACGGCGAGGTAGGCGAACATGACGCCCTGGAGGGTCATCAGGGACGAGCCGATGCCCTTGGGGAAGAAGCCGTCGAAGGCCCAGAGGTTGGAGACGGCGGCCGTGTCACCGGCGTTGCTGAAGCCGAAGGTCAGGACGCCGAGGCCGATCACGATCATGCCGATGAGGGCGGTGACCTTGATCATCGAGAACCAGAACTCGATCTCGCCGAACAGCTTCACGGAGATCAGGTTGGCCACGAAGAGGAGGACCAGGAAGGCCAGCGCGGACGCCCACCGCGGGACGTCGGGGAACCAGTAGTTGATGTAGATCGCGGCGGCGGTGAGTTCCGCCATGCCGGTGACGACCCACAGCAGCCAGTACGTCCAGCCGGTGAAGTAGCCGAAGAACGGGCCGAGGAACTCCCGGGAGTACTCCGCGAACGAGCCCGAGACCGGGCGGTAGAGCAGGAGTTCGCCGAGCGCCCGCATGATGAAGAAGATGATGACGCCGGCGACGGCGTACATCAGGATCAGGCTGGGGCCCGCCTTGGCGATGTTCGCCCCGGCGTTGAGGAAGAGGCCGACGCCGATGGCGCCGCCGATCGCGATCATCTGGACCTGGCGACTGCCGAGGCCACGCTCGTAACCCTCTTCCGGGGTTCCCTCTGAGCCTTTTTCGACCTGAGCGGAGGTCATGTGTGTGGTGCGCCTTTCTCCATACCGAACCGGGCCTCTCGTCGGCCTCGGACCGGTTCTCGATCCCCCCGGATACTGGAGCTTTGTGCCTGGCCGGCGGTTACCGGCTCGGTGGCGCACCCGACCGAACATACGGGTGGTGTTCGTCGGGCGGTCGTGAAGATTTATCACGGCGGAAACAGTGATCGCCGGGGCGAGAAGTGATGCACGACACAGGAAGAAGCGGACAAAAAACACCCTGGCGGTCATACGCGGCCGCCAGGGTGATGTGATCGTTATTCGGATTTGAGCGTCCGCTGAGCGAACGATCAGGGCATCAGGGTCGTCACGAGCGTCTCCTGGAGCCCGCCCAGCCACAGATACGCCATCACCATCGGCTTACGGGGATCCTCGTCCGGCAGCCGGTAGAGCAGGTCCGTGTCCTCCTCGTCGGTGATCTCCAGGCGGGAGCCGATCGCGAGGCGCAGGTCGTTGAGGGCGCCGAGCCACTGCTTGGACTCCTCGACGGAGAGCTTGAGGACCGCTCCCCCGTCGTCCACCGGGCTCAGCGCGTCCAGGGTGCGGATCACCGCGAGGGCGCTGTCGCGCTTGCCGGCGCGGAGGTCGTTCTCGGTGTAGCGGCGGAACTCCGACGAGTAGGCCCGCTGCTCCTCGGCCTCCTTCGCCTCCGGGGTGCCCTCGGGGTCGCTGTAGGCGTCCGGGAAGAGGCGGCGGAGCACCGGGTCGGCGGGCGGCTCGCTCGGGCCCTCGGCGAAGAGCTCGGCGAGCGGGTCGTCGGGGGCGTCCTCGGCGGGGCCCGGCCCGATGAGCTCCAGGAGCTGGACGGCCAGCGAGCGGATGATGGAGATCTCGACGTCGTCGAGCGCGACGGCCGCGCCGCCGCCGGGGAGCGGTTCGAAGTGTCCAGGCATGAAGGTGAGTTCAGCTACTTCCGGTCCTGCTGGAGGGTGGCCCACAGACCGTATCCGTGCATCGCCTGCACGTCGCGCTCCATCTCCTCGCGGGATCCGCTGGAGACGACCGCCCGGCCCTTGTGGTGGACGTCCATCATGAGCTTGGTGGCCTTGTCCTTCGTGTACCCGAAGTACGTCTGGAAGACATAGGTCACGTAGCTCATGAGGTTGACCGGGTCGTTGTGGACGATCGTGACCCAGGGGACGTCGGGCTCGGGGACGGCGAAAACCTCTTCCGCCGACTCGGTGCGTTCGATCTCTACGGGAGCGGGTGACGTCACAAGGCCCATGCTGCCACGCATCCCAGAAATCGTCACACCGACGAGAAGGGAGTACTATCCATTGCCATGCTGCATACACCGGGGGACAACCCCCGGACCCCCGGCCGACCTGGGGGACCCGGAGATTCACGGCGAGGAGAGCTTTCGTGGATGTAGCGGACCTTGGGCTGCCGGTGGATGTTCCCTCGACGGCGCTCTTCACTGACCAGTACGAGCTCACGATGCTTCAGGCCGCGCTGAAGGCCGGTACCGCCGAGCGGCGGAGCGTCTTCGAGGTCTTCACCCGGCGACTGCCGGACGGACGCCGCTACGGCGTCCTCGCGGGCACCGGGCGGGTCCTGGACGCCGTCGAGAACTTCCGCTTCGACGCGGACGTCCTGGCCTTCCTCGGCGAGCGGAACATCGTCGACGCGGAGACCCTGGACTGGCTCGCCTCGTACCGCTTCTCCGGTGACATCTGGGGCTATCCGGAGGGCGAGGTCTACTTCCCGGGCTCGCCGATCATGCGGGTCGAGGGCAGCTTCGCCGAGTGCGTGCTGCTGGAGACGGTGATCCTCTCGATCCTCAACCACGACTCCGCGATCGCCGCCGCGGCCTCCCGGATGTCCTCGGCCGCCGGGGGCCGGCCGCTGATCGAGATGGGCGCCCGCCGCACCCACGAGCTCGCCGCCGTCGCCGCCTCCCGCGCCGCCTACCTGGGCGGTTTCGCCTCCACCTCCGACCTCGCGGCCGGTTTCCGCTACAACATCCCGACCGTCGGCACCTCCGCGCACGCCTTCACCCTCCTCCACGACCAGGAGCGGGACGCCTTCCAGGCCCAGGTGAACTCGCTCGGCCGCAACACCACCCTGCTCGTCGACACGTACGACGTGGCGGAAGCCGTCCGTACGGCGGTGGAGGTCGCCGGGCCCGAGTTGGGCGCGGTCCGGATCGACTCGGGCGACCTGCTGCTCGTCGCCCACCGGGTGCGGCAGCAGCTGGACGAGCTGGGCGCGACGGACACGAAGATCATCGTGACCTCGGACCTCGACGAGTACGCCATCGCCTCGCTGGCGGCGGCGCCCGTGGACGCGTACGGCGTCGGTACCCAGCTGGTGACCGGGTCCGGGCATCCGACCTGCTCGATGGTCTACAAGCTGGTCGCCCGCGCCGAATCGGCCGACCCGGCGGCGCCGCTGGTGCCGGTCGCGAAGAAGTCGTCCGGCGGGAAGACCTCCATCGGGGGGCGCAAGTGGGCCGCGCGCCGGCTGGACTCCGACGGGATCGCGGAGGCCGAGGTCGTGGGCACCGGGGCCGTTCCCGCCGAGCTCGTGGACCGGCAGCTGCTCGTCGAGCTCGTGAAGGGCGGGGACGTCGTGGCACGCGAGCCCCTGGACGTCGTACGGGACCGGCACACGGCCGCGCGCGACGGGCTGCCGCTCTCCGCGACGCAGCTGTCGCGCGGGGAACCCGTCATTCCGACGGAGTACGTCCACGGGCGCTCGGGTAGCTAAAAGCGGTGCGCCCTCCCGCAGTGCCGTCGAAGTCTCTAGGCTCGTAAGTTCACTCTTAGTCGAAGGACACCCACCATGCGCCGCGCCTTGATCGTCGTCGACGTACAGAACGACTTCTGCGAAGGGGGCTCTCTCGCGGTGGCCGGGGGTGCGGATGTGGCCGCCGCCGTCACCGAGCTGATCGGGCAGGCGGCCGGCGGCTCCGGCTACCAGCACGTGGTGGCCACCCGCGACCACCACATCGCGCCCGGCGGCCACTTCGCCGACAACCCCGACTACGCCCACTCCTGGCCCGCGCACTGCGTCGCCGGCACCGAGGGCGTCGGCTTCCACCCGAACTTCGCCCCCGCCGTCGCCTCCGGCGCGATCGACGCCGTGTTCGACAAGGGGGCGTACTCGGCGGCCTACAGCGGCTTCGAGGGCCATGACGAGAACGGCGTCGCGCTGGCCGACTGGCTGCGGGCCCGGGAGGTCGTCGAGGTGGACGTCGTCGGCATCGCCACGGACCACTGCGTACGGGCCACCGCGCTCGACGCCGCACGGGAGGGCTTCCGCACGCAGGTGCTGCTCGACCTGACCGCGGGCGTGGCCGAGGAGACCACCGAGCGGGCGCTGGAGGAGCTGCGGCAGGCCGGGGTGGAGCTCACCGGGAAGCCGGTCGTGGCCTGACGCAGGCGGAACGTCAGCGGGCGTCCTACGCCTGCGCCGCCGGTCTCCTCAGCAGCGCTCTGATCGGGTGCCACAGCTCCTGGGCGAGCTCCGGGCCGGTCGCGACAGCGTTGTCAGGGGCGGTGCGCCATATGAGGCCGTCCGGGTGGTGCAGGACCGCGGTGATCTCGTCCGGGGTCGGCGGGGCCGCGTTGCCGCGGAGATAGACCGCTCGCAGGCCCAGATTGCGGAGCCTGGTCAGGGCCCGTGCGCGGTTCCGGGCGTGGACGAGGACACGGACGCAGCCCGTGCCGTCGGCGGAGGGGCTGGGCAGGTTCAGCGCCACCACCACGCTGCCGGTCGGCAGCTTGCAGAAACCTCCTGCGGCCATGCAGTCACACCCCCGTGTGCACCGGTGTCAATAAGAAAGCCATCAGGTGGCACCTAAACACGATCGGCGGCAACCCGCCAGGGGTCGCTTCTGACCTGCGATTTTACTTTTACTTTGCGGAAGGTCCGACCTTGAGCGTGATCGTCGAGCCGCTCAGGGGCTCGCTGACGATCGCGATCCGGGTGTTGGTGTCAGTGACCTGGACGCCCGCGAGCGGGTTCGACGCGTCGTAGTAGCTCGACTTGCCGTCGTCGAAGACCGGGACGCCCGGACGGGACGGGATCTTGGTCGCGACGTCGGCCTTGTGGAGCGTGAGCGCGTCCGTCGGGTACCAGCTGAACGTCGAGTCGAAGGCCTGGATGCGGTTGCGCATCAGCGTGCCGTCGGACCACTTGAGCGGGGTCGCGTGGGAGTCGATCGGCAGGATCAGGCCCTTGCCCGGGTGCTGGCTGGTGTTGTCGTTCGGCTGGGAGGTGTCCCACTTCCAGATCAACAGGCCGTTCTGGTACGGGTAGTGCTCCACCCAGTCCGGACGGGTCGTGGAGAAGCCGAAGTTGTACGGGCCGACCTTCAACACCTTGTCGTACGACACGTATTGGCGGTTCTCGGCGATGTAATACTGGGCGTAGGAGTCCGAGAAGGACGCCCCGACGCGGCGGAAGCCCTTGGCCGTCCAGGCGGTGTCCGCGCTCTCCGCGTCGTCGGAGAAGAGGGTCGCGCCGTCGGCGGTCACCTTGATCTCGTCGGCCGCGAAGCCCTTGAGGGACGTGCCGCCGTCGGTGGAGTAGCGGAAGCGCAGGCTGATCTGCTGGCCGGCGTAGGCGTTCAGCGGGTAGGTCAGCTTCTGGTAGGCGTCGACCGTGCCGGTGAGGGCGGGCTTGTCGCTGCCGTCGCGCTGGATGGCGGTGCCGTCGGCCAACGTGCCGTCGAGCGGGGTGTAGTTGGCGCCGCCGTCGGTGGAGACCTCGGCGTACAGGTAGTCGTAGTCCTGCTCGATGTCCCACCAGCCGTCGAGGGTGAGGGAGGCGGCGGACTTGCCGGTGAGGTCGACCGTGCGGGTCAGGGTGTTCTCGAGGTCGTCGCCGGTGTCGCTCCACCACTGGGTGGCGCCCTGCGCCGGGGTGGTGACGTCGGTGGTGACCGTCTTCTCCGGCAGCTGGACCACGAGGGCCTGCGCGTTCTTGGTGTTGTACTCGGCGACGCCCAGCTTGTGCGTGGACTTCTTGCCGGCCTTGGCCACGTCGTAGTCCAGCCAGCCCAGTTGGAGCTTGTCCCAGGCGTTCATGTCGCCGGGCAGGTCGCCGATGGACTCCTTGCCGGTGCCGAGCCAGGAGCCGGAGGACATCAGGGTCCAGAAGCCGGTGGAGTTCTCGCCGCCGCCGGAGGTGTCGTACTCGTCGGGCAGGCCCAGGTCGTGGCCGTACTCGTGGGCGAAGACACCGAGGCCGCCGTTCTCCGGCTGGATGGTGTAGTCGCCGACCCAGATGTTCGTGTCGCCGATCTTGGCGCCGCCGCGCAGGTTGCCGTCGGGGCCGGTGACACCCTTGTCGGTGCCGAAGGCGTACCAGCGGTGTGCCCAGATGGCGTCGGTGCCCTGGGCGCCGCCGCCCGCGGACTCGTCCTCGCCGGCGTGCACGATCTGGAAGTGGTCGATGTAGCCGTCGGGCTCGTTGAAGTCGCCGTCGCCGTCGAAGTCGTAGCGGTCCCACTGGTCGAACTCGGCCAGTTCCGCGGAGATCTCGGCGGCGGTGGCCCCGGCGGCCTCGCGCTCGGCGACCCAGGCGTTGACACCGTCCTGGACGGCGTACCAGGCGCCGGTGGAGGCGTCGTTGGAGCCGTAACGGGCCTCGTTGTAGGGGACCTTGACCCAGTCGGTGACCTCGCCGTCGACCGAGTAGCGGCCCGAGGACTGCTTCTCGTAGTAGGACTTGAGGGTGGCGTTGCCGTCGCCGAAGTAGAGGTCCTGGAAGTGGGACTGGTCGTAATCGGCCTGCCAGGCGGTGGAGTTGTCCACCGAGCGGTCGGGCGCGGCTATCTGGTTGTGCAGCGGGCCGACCGTGCCGCCGTAGCGGGAGTCGATCTGGTCGCCGAACTCCACGAGGATCGTGAAGATCTTGTCGGTCTTCTCCCGGCCGAGCTCGACGTACTTACTGCCGCCCTTGCGGCTGTCGAGCTGGACGACCTTCGAGCCGTCGCGGTCCTTGACCGTGGCCTCACCGGATATGACCTGCTTGAGGGCCTCCTCGCGCTGGGCCTCCTGGGTCCTGCTGTACGGCCCGTCGAAGTCGTGCTCCTGAGCCTTGGCCGGCTGCGGGTCATGCCGGTCGACCGCGGGCGTCTCCGCGGACTTGTCCGTGGCGGCCTGGGCCACGGCGAACGTCGAGAATGTCGCGGTTGCGGCGGCCAGGGCGACGGTGGTCGCCGCCGCTCTGAACGTCCAGGATCTGCTGGGCACTTGAGTCTGCCTCCCCTAGTCAAGTGACGGCATTTGACTAGAGGTTCAGAAGAAAAACCAGACCTTGACTTGAACGTGACAAGTGCACTATGCGGAAGCGGAATCCGCTTTACGAACATCTCGTGAAGTTCTTGAGCGGCGCCTTGAGCGACCCTCGACCGGCGCTCGGACGTGTCCACTTGGTGGACGGTATGACTCCGTGCGCCCCCCATGCACCGGTACTGTTGGTTAGGTCACGCTTACTGTTCGTTCCGCTCGGGCATGCACGCGATTAGAGTCGATCGGCGGAACGCCCAGAATTCGGCGGAAAGCCAGGCCGACACCCCCGTGGACCCCCACTTCCGAGGACACGATTGCCATGCCTCGTCCGACTGCCGCACAGCTCGCCTACGGTTCGTTCACCGTGATCTTCTCGACGCTCGCCATGCTGCTGCTGTCTCAGACGAGTTCGGGCGTGGGGATCGCGATCATCGCCGTCGCGGCGCTCGCTCTCGGGCTCCTCGTCGCCATGACGGTACCCATGCCGAAGTCGCGTGTGGTCGCGTTGCGCACGCCCGCTCCCGAGACGGCCGAGGAGCCCGTGCCGGCCGTGGCCACGAGCTCCAAGACCGCCGCCTGACGGTCGCGTTCGACGGTGGTGGCGGTGGTGGTCGGGACGGTGCCGGTCAGCCGGTGCTGACCACCACCGTCTTCGCCGCCTTGTCGTGCAGGCCCTGCTTGTAGGGCTTGTCGAAGAAGCTCCAGCCGCCCGAGATCGCGGTCCACACGCACGCGCAGCAGAACGCGAACGGGATCCACAGCACGGCCGAGCGCGTCAGCGCGGTCTGCACGGAGGGCGTGGAGCCGTTCTCCAGGTTGGCCACGCGCATCTTCAGCCACTTCTTGCCGAGCGTCTGCCCGGTGCGGCTGATCATCACGGTGTCGTACGCGATGTAGAGCACGGCCGCGATGAGCGACTGCGTGAACGACTTGCCGTACTCGACCTTGTCGGCGTCCATGTCGTACTCGTTGACCCCGAAGCCCCAGGTGAGCAGTGCGACGACGATCCCGACCAGGATCAGGTCGATGATCCTCGCCAGCGTGCGCTTGCCGCTGTCGGCGAGCGGGGGCATGCCGGCGAGCGGGTCGTTGGGGTACGAGCCACCGCCGTACGGGTCACCGCCGCCGTACGGGCTGCCGCCGCCGTAGGGACTGTCGCCGCCGTAGGGGCTGCCGCCGTAGGGACTCTCGCCCTGAGGACCGCCTCCGTACGGCGGGGGCTGCTTCCTGAACGGGTCGTCTTCCGGCGGCTCCTGGCCGGCGCCGGGGGGCGGTTCGCTGCTCATGGCCCGAGTCGACCGCGAACCCACCGGCTCCGCATCCGGCGAGCGGCCGTCCGGGGTACGGAATCGGCTGCTCCAGGTGAGGTAGGCCGCGGTCCGGCAGCTATCCGGCTACGAACGTATGTGCGGCCTTGTCGTGCCAGCACTGGCGCCACGGCTTGTCGAACAGGCCCCATACGACGCCCACGACACCGATCGCGAGGAGGCCGGGGACGCTGTAGACGAGCCAGCGGCGCAGGGCCGAGCCGAAGGACGGGGGTTCGCCGCCCTCGATGTCCCGCACCTCCAGACCGAGCAGCTTCTTGCCGAGGGTGCGGCCCCACTTGGCGGTGGGCAGCGCCTCGTAGAGGACGCCGAAGAGGAGGAGTACGGCGAGGACGATGCCGAGGTAGGCCGACGTCGTGCCGTCGAGGAGCCAGACGGTGACCGTCTCGCCGGAGAGCTTGGCCGCGTCG
Organism: Streptomyces sp. NPDC046909; assembly: GCF_040644695.1. Taxonomy (NCBI): domain Bacteria; kingdom Bacillati; phylum Actinomycetota; class Actinomycetes; order Kitasatosporales; family Streptomycetaceae; genus Streptomyces; species Streptomyces sp. NPDC046909. The sequence continues at coordinate 433,862 of NZ_JBEYXC010000008.1, forward strand.
ATCTTCTCGTTGACGTGGTCGATCGCCTTGGTGCCGAGCGGGACGGCGGCCACGGCGGTCACACCGAGAAGGACGACGCTGTCGAGAAGCCGCGCGGCGAACCGCTTCCCGAGCCCCGCGGGGCGGGCGGAGGCCTGGCGGCGGGCGGCGGCCTGGAAGATGTCGTCGACCGGGGGCTTCCAGGGCGCGACGGGCTGCTCCTCGGCCCCGGCCAGCCGATGCACCTGCTGCGCCCAGGAGGGCTGACCGCCACCGGGGCCACTGGTCATGGGGGTGGGCTGGACGGGGACGGAGGGGGAGGGAGAGGACGCGGCCGGAGCCTGGGCTTGGGCCTGGGCTTGGGCCTGGGCTTGGGCCTGGGCTTGGGGGTTCGCCTGCTGGGGTCCGGAGAGGGCCGTGGGAGCGGCTTGGCCGAGGGCGGAGGCGGGTGCCTGGACCCCGGCGGCCGCCTGAGCCTGAGCGGCAGCCGCACGGTCAGCTGCCGCCTTGCCGGCGCCGAAGCCGGGGGCGTTGGGGGCGGGGGTGCCGGAACCGGGGGTGGCGGAGCCCGGGTTGGCTGGGGGCTGGGTACCGAACCCGCCCGCTGCCGCGCCGCCGTCGGGGCGTGCGCCCGCCGTGCCCCCTGCCTGCGCCCCGCCCTGCTGGGGCGTGCGCGGGGAGAGCGCCCGGAAGGTCATGGTGCCCTCGTCACCGAGGGGGCCACCGGGAGCCGGAACACCGGGAGTTGCGGTACCCGAGGGACGCCCGGAGGCGGCAGCACCGAAGGCGGGACCACCGGAAGCACCGGGGCCCGCGGTACCGGGGGCAACCGAACCCGACGTACCGGAACCGCCACCAGAAGCGGGACCGCCGAAGGCCGGACCGCCGGAAGCACCGGCGCCCGAGCCACCCGTGCCGGGGGCACCCGAGGACGCGCCCCCGGGACCGCCCGAAGCCGGACCGCCGGAAGCGCCCCCGCCGCCGCTGCCGGCGCCCGGCGTCGGCGTACCCGTTCCCGGTGTCGCCGCTCCCCCAGCCGTCGGCCTGCGGAAGACGAACGTGTTGCCGGAGGCGGGTCGGTCGGAGTCCGCGGGCGGGATCGTGGCCGTGCCGTCTCCGGTGGTCGTGTCGGAGGGGATGCGGGGGTCGGTGCCTGCGGCGGCGCCCCAGGAGACGCGGCGGTCCTGGTCGCCGCCGAAGCCGGACTGGTGGGCGCGGTCGGCGCCCCAGGCGGAGGCGGGTTCGGGGCGGCTGCCGTGCTGGGCGTCGGACGGGGATGCCTGCGGCTGCGGGTCCTCGTCGAAGAAGTGCGGGCCCGTCTCCTCCACCTGCGAGGGCCCCGAGCCCGTACCCGGCGGGGGTGCCAGGGGCTCGCCGGCCGACGGGGCCGGGCGGCTCGTGCCCGGTACCCAGGCGGCACCGTTCCAGTACCGGACATATCCAGGAATGGACGGGTCCGGGTAATACCCTTCGCGGGGCCTGTCGTCGCCGGGTGCCGGGGTTGGGGCGCTCATGTCCGTCGTCCCGTATCTGCTCGGGGGTCAATATGGGGGGCTCCACATCTATCAGACCGGCGCAACCCCCACCGCCAGTCCCACCGGACCCACCCCTTTTGGGCAACACCGTGAACGCATCGGGAAAAAAGTTTCGCGAACCCGCGTAATGCTTCCGGCCCCACCCCCTCTCTCCACTCGTACGAGACAGTGCACGAGAGAGGAACGCACGACATGCACACCGTGGTAGAGCGTGAGCTGGAGCTCAAACTCATCCTGTCCCCCGAGCGCAGCATCCCGGTCCCGGCCCGGCTCAGTTACCGCACCGACGACCCCTTCGCCGTCCACATCGCCTTCCACATCGGCTCCGACCACCCCGTGAACTGGACGTTCGCCCGCGAGCTCCTCGTGGAGGGGGTGTTCCGGCCGTGCGGTCACGGGGACGTACGGGTGTGGCCGACGAAGGTCGAGGGCCGGAGTGTCGTCCTCATGGCGCTCAGTTCGCCCGACGGCGACGCCCTCCTGGAGGCGCCCGCCGCCCAGGTGTCCGCCTGGCTGGAGCGGACGCTGCGGGTGGTGCCCCCGGGGTCTGAGGGCGAGCAGCTCGGGATCGACGACGCCCTGGCGGAGCTGCTCGCCCCGACGCCCGCCGACGACCTGTGGCTGCGCGACCCCTGGCCGAGCGACGAGTCGAAGGACGGGGAGTGACACGAGGGAGGGCCGTCAGCCGCCGAGGTTCAGAACAGCTTGCCGGGGTTCAGGATCCCCAGCGGGTCGAAGACCTGCTTGATCTGCCGCTGCATCTCCACCCCGACCGGGCCGATCTCGCGCGCCAGCCACTCCTTCTTCAGTACGCCCACGCCGTGCTCGCCGGTGATCGTGCCGCCGAGTTCGAGGCCGAGGGCCATGATCTCGTCGAAGGACTCGCGGGCGCGCCGGGACTCGTCGGGGTCGGCGGCGTCGAAGCAGACGGTGGGGTGGGTGTTGCCGTCCCCGGCGTGGGCGACGACGCCGATGGTGAGCTGGTGTTTCTCGGCGATCCGCTCGGTGCCTTCGAGCAGTTCGGCGAGGCGGGAGCGGGGCACGCACACGTCGTCGATCATCGTGGTGCCCTTGACCGCTTCGAGGGCGGTGAGCGAGAGCCGCCGGGCCTGGAGCAGCAGCTCCGACTCGGCCACGTCGTCGGCCGGGACCACCTGCGTGGCGCCCGCCGCCTCGCACAGGGCGCCGAGGGCCGCGAGGTCGGCGGCCGGGTCCGTGGTGTCGAAGGCGGCGAGCAGCAGGGCCTCGGTGGTCTCCGGGAGGCCCATGTGGGCGAGGTCGTTGACGGCCTTGACGGTCGTACGGTCCATCAGTTCGAGGAGGGACGGGACGTGTCCGCCCTCCATGATCCGGCAGACGGCGTCGCAGGCGGCGGCGCCGGAGGCGAACTCGGCGGCCAGCACCAGCTGCTCGGGCGGTTGCGGGCGCAGGGCGAGGGTCGCCCGGACGACGATGCCGAGGGAGCCCTCCGAGCCGACGAACAGGCGGGTCAGGTCGTATCCGGCGACGCCCTTGGCGGTGCGGCGGCCGGTGGACATCAGGCGGCCGTCCGCGAGGACGACGTCGAGGCCGAGGACGTACTCCGCCGTCACCCCGTACTTCACACAGCACAGGCCTCCGGAGGCGGTGCCGATGTTGCCGCCGATGGTGCACATCTCCCAGCTGGAGGGGTCCGGCGGGTAGTAGAGGCCGTGTTCGTTGACCGCGCGGGAGAGGGTGGCGTTGATGACGCCGGGCTCGACGACCGCGATGCGGTCGACGGGGCTGATCTCCAGGATGCGGTCCATCTTGGTCAGGGACAGCGCGATGCAGCCGTCGGTGGCGTTGGCGCCGCCGGACAGGCCCGTGCGGGCGCCCTGCGGGACGACCGGGACGCGTAGGTCGGTGGCCACGCGCATGACGTGCTGGACCTGCTCGACCGTGCGGGGCAGGACGACCACGGCGGGGGCGCCGGCCGGGCAGAAGCTGGCCATGTCGTTGGCGTAGGAGGCCGTGACGTCCGGGTCGGTCAGGACGGCCTCGGCGGGGAGAGCGGCGAGGAGGCGGTCGACCAGGTTGCCGGTGGCCTCGTCGCGCGGGGCTTCGATACGGCTCATGATCACAGCGTCGCACCTGGGTCCATCGGTGTGAACCCCGTCTGCGGCAGCCGTCGTATGCCCGGGTGTGGTCGTCGTATTGACGCACAGTGGGCGCCATGGAGACCCAGAACGTCGTGGAGAACCAGAACGTCATGGAGAACCGGAGCGTCACGGAGAACCACGACGGGACCCCCCGGCGTTCGCGCCTCGGGCAGCGGGTGCTGACCGCCGCGCTCACCGGGTGCCTGGTCCTCGGCGGAACGCTGATGGTGCTGCCCTGGCGGCCGCCCGCCGAGCGGGCGCCCGCGCCACCGGCCCCCGGGGCGCAGGCCCGGGCGGCGGTCGCCGTGGGGGCGCCGGCCGCGCTGCCCGATCTGGCGGTGCTGATCGGTGAGCGGGAGGCGCATCTGCACAGGCATCCGCAAGACGCGGAGTCGTGGGCGGTGCTGGGGGCCGCGTATGTGGAGCAGGGGCGGCGGACGGCGGAGTCGGCGTACTACCCGAAGGCCGACCGGGCCCTGCGTACGTCGCTCAGGGCGCGGGCGAAGGGGAACGCCGAGGCGCTGGGCGGTCTGGCGGTGCTGGCGAACGCGCGGCGGGACTTCCGGGCGGCGAAGGGGTTCGGCGAGGCGGCGCTGAAGCTGGACGCGAAGCGCTGGACGACGTATCCGCCGCTGATCGACGCCTATACCGGCCTCGGTGACTGGAAGGCCGCCGGGCGGACGCTGGAGCGGTTGCAGGGGCTGCGGGGCGGGCCCGCCGTGATGGCGCGGGCCGGGGGTGTCTACCGGGACCGGGGCTGGCGCGAGGACGCGATGGCGCAGCTGTCCGACGCGGCGGCGGGGGCGGTGGCACCGGCCGAGCAGGCCGCGTATCTGGAGCGGGTGGGGCAGCTGGCCTGGGAGCGCGGGGAGCGGGAGGTGGCGCTGCGGCACTTCCAGGAGGCGGTGCGGGTCGATCCCGACCAGCGGGCCGCGCAGGCCGGGCAGGGGCGGGCGCTGGCGGCGCTGGGGCGGACCTCGGAGGCGCTGAGCGCGTACCGGGTGGCGCTCACGAACCAGCCGGACCCCCAGTACGCGCTGGAGCTCGGGGAGTTGTACGAGTCGCTGGGGCTGCGGCAGGCGGCCCGGGTGCAGTACGACCTGCTGCGGGCGCGGGTGCGGCACGCCGCGCGGGGCGGGGTGGACGAGCAGCTGGTGCTCGGTCAGTTGGAGGCGGACCACGGGGATCCGGAGGCGGCCGTACGGCTGTTGCGGGCCGAGTGGCGGCGCCAGCCGGGGATCGCGGTGGCCGACGCGCTGGGCTGGGCGCTGCACCGGGCCGGGGAGGACGAGGAGGCGCTGCGGTTCGCGACGCGGGCCACGGACAAGGCGCACGGGGGTGGGGTGCGCAGCGCGCTGTACGTGTTCCACCGGGGCATGATCGAGCGGGAGTCGGAGAAGTACGGACCGGCCCGGCGGCACCTTCAGGAGGCGCTGCGGATCAACCCGTACTTCTCGCCGCTGCGAGTGCCGTTGGCCGAACAGGCGTTGACGGCCCTGAGCGAGCCGCCCGCCGACGACGTACCGGCGATGGACGCGAAGGCGAAGCCTGAGAAGTCCTGACGAGCTAGACCGCGGCGGTGCCGATCATCGCGTTGCGGGTGATGAGTGCCGCCAGTTCGTCCTCTCCCAGGCTCTCGGTCCCCTCGGGGCGGCGGGGCAGGACCATGTAGCGGGACTCGGCGCTGGAGTCCCAGACCGTGATGTCGACGGCGTCGGGCAGGTCGAGGCCGAACTCCCGCAGTACGGCCCGGGGTTCACGGACCACCCGGGAGCGGTACGCCTCCGACTTGTACCAGCTCGGGGACGGGCCGAGCAGGCGCAGCGGGTAGCAGGAGCAGAGGGTGCAGACGATGACGTTGTGGGTCGTCGCGGTGTTCTCGACGACGCGCAGCCGCTGGTACGAGCCGTCCATGAAGCCCAACTCCTGTACCGCGGCGGTCCCGTCGGCCAGCAAACGCCCCTTGTACGCCTCGTCGGTCCAGGCGCGGGCGATGACCTTCGCCCCGTTCGCGGGGGACGAGGAGGCGAGGAAAGCGTCGATGGCCTCGTCCACCTTCTCGCCGGTGGTCAGGCCCCGCTCCTCCAGGAGCGTCTCCAGCCGGCGCACGCGGCGGGCGATCGTGGCATCGGTGTGGTGGTCACCGCTCATGGGACCCGTCCTCTCCGTCCTCTTCCAATCCGTCCTCTTCCAAGTAGCTTTCCCACAGATCCAGTACGACGTGGTGGTCGCCCTCGCCCCACAGGTCCCGGGCCTCGAAGCGGACCGCGTAGATCTGCTCGACGGGGGCGTCCCCGCGGCCCTGGGCGCTGATGTCGGGGAGTTCGTCCGGGCCCTCGGGCTCCACGATCACGCCCCGCTTGCCGCGCGCGTAGCGGGGCAACCGGGTGTGGTGCGGCGGGTCGTGCGGGAAGGTGCGGACGCGGGTGCCGGGCGGGAAGCGGTCCGTGCCCGGGGTGGAGCGGTCGTCAGTCATCGAGCTCACCCGGCTCGATCACGCCCTTGCGCTCCAGGAGGGCGCAGATCGCGGTGAACCAGCGCTCGTAGTACGAGGCCGCCAGGTACTCCGCGGGCGGCATCGCCTCGATCGCGTCCCGGAACTCGTTGGTGTTGAAGATCCCTTGTCCGCGCAGGGTGTTGAAGAGGCCGACGACCCGGGCCTCCCAGTCCGCGTGGAAGGGCTCGGTGTCGTCGGTGGTGTCGATCGCGCCGAAGCCCACGGTGCCGCCGACGTCGTTGATCCTGGCCATGCGGCCACATTACGTCGACCCGCTACGCCGGCGCCTTGCTGTAGAGCGAGAACCTGCGCGCCCCCGCCGCTCCCGAGGCGAACCCGATGAACAGCCTGGTCCCGCCCTTGTGGCGGACGGCGAGGCCCTCCGGCTCGCGGTAGACGAGGGAGCGGCCTGCCTCGGTGCGCATGCGCTGGACGGACGTGCCGCTGGGGATGTCGACGGTGGAGAGGTAGGCGTTGCCGAACGCGGCGGCCGGGTTGTCCTCGGGGTCGTAGGCCGTGCCGGCGAGCTGGTAGATGGTGTCGCCGTGCAGGGCGTACCCCTGGAAGGGGATCTTGGAGTTGGGGTGGGCTTCGGGCTGGGCGATGTCCGCGATGCGGTGGTCGTAGTCGCGGGCGACGAAGGTGTCGAGGTCCCAGATCCGGTAGCGGGGCTTGCCCTTGACGCGGTAGCGGACGGCTATGCGGCCGGATGCCATGCAGACCGAGGGCTGGTTGTTGATGGAGCCCGGTATCGGCTTGCGGATGTTGACGTCCTTGCCGGTGCGGGTGGCGCCGTCGGCGAACTGGAAGCGGGTGACGCCCTGGCCGTAGCCGCCCTTGGCGTCGGCCTCGGTCCATAGCCAGACCTTGCCGTCGGCGGCGTTCTGGACGCCCATGCTGACGCCGTGCCCGAAGCCCTGGAGCTTCATGCTGCCGAGCAACTCGCCTTCGTAGTCGAGCTTGTTGAGGCGCAGGTCGCCGGTCTCGCCGCCGCCGGGGCGGACCTGGAGGACGTAGAGGTGCCGGTGCACCTCGTCGAAGGCGAAGGACTGAAGGACCGTGCCCTCGGCGAGAGCCGTTTCCCTCAGCCAGCGCTTGGCGGATACGTCGAGGTCGATGCGGTCGGTCACGATCGGGGTCCCCTGGTTCCTGTGGACGTACGGACGTCCGGGTGACGCCCACAGGACCAGAGAGTGTCAACTCGCGTGAGCCGGTTTCAAGGTTCACGAAAGCGCTTGTGGATTCACAGGTTCCCGCTGTGGGTTCACAGGTTCCCGCGGCGGGCCTGCTCTCGCTCGATCGCCTCGAAGAGGGCCTTGAAGTTGCCCTTGCCGAAGCCCATCGAGCCGTGCCGTTCGATGAGTTCGAAGAAGACGGTCGGCTTGTCCTGGACCGGCTTGGTGAAGATCTGGAGCAGATAGCCGTCCTCGTCGCGGTCGGCGAGGATCTTCAGTTCGCGCAGGGTGTCGACGGGGACGCGGGTGTCGCCGACCCATTCGCCGAGGGTGTCGTAGTAGGAGTCCGGGGTGTCGAGGAACTGAACTCCCGCCGCCCGCATGGTCCTTACGGTCTCGACGATGTCGTTGGTGTTGAGCGCGATGTGCTGGACTCCGGCGCCGCCGTAGAACTCCAGGTACTCGTCGATCTGGGACTTCTTCTTCGCGATGGCGGGCTCGTTGATCGGGAACTTGACCTTGAGCGTGCCGTCCGCGACGACCTTCGACATCAGCGCGCTGTACTCGGTGGCGATGTCGTCGCCCACGAACTCCTTCATGTTCGTGAAGCCCATGACCTTGTTGTAGAAGCCGACCCACTCGTTCATGCGGCCGAGCTCGACGTTGCCGACGCAGTGGTCGATGGCCTGGAAGGTGCGGTGGGCGGGCGGCTCGACGAGGGGGGTCGCCGCGGTGAAGCCGGGGAGGTAGGGGCCGTCGTAGCCGGAGCGGTCGACGAGGGTGTGGCGGGTCTCGCCGTAGGTGGCGATCGCGGCGAGGACGACGGTGCCGTGCTCGTCCTTCAGCTCGTAGGGCTCGGCGACCGAGCGGGCGCCGTGCTCCAGGGCGTAGGTGTAGGCGCGGCGGGCGTCCGGGACCTCGATGGCGAGGTCGATGACGCCGTCGCCGTGCTCGGCCACGTGCTGGGCGAGGAAGTGGCCCCAGGTGGTGGCGGGCTTGATGACGGAGGTGAGGACGAAGCGGGCGGAGCCGTTCTCCAGGACGTAGCTCGCGGTCTCGCGGCTGCCGTTCTCCGGTCCGGAATAGGCGACCAGCTTCATGCCGAAGGCGGTGGAGTAGTAGTGCGCCGCCTGCTTGGCGTTGCCCACGGCGAAGACGACCGCGTCCATTCCCTTGACCGGGAAGGGGTCGGCCTGCCGGGCGGTGTCGGGTGTGTGGTGAGTGTTCGCAGAAGTCACGGCCATGGCGGCAGCCTTCTCCGCGGCGGCAAGGTGCGCAATAGTTTGCGTTTCTGCTATGCAAGATGACCAGTGAGAGGGCGGTTTTTACCGGCTCTCTGTACAGGATGACCACTGGGAAGGGCGGCTCTCGTGGGGATCGACGGGCTGGACGGACGGATCATCGTGCTGCTGGCGCGGGAGCCGCGGATCGGGGTGCTGGAGATGTCCCGGCGGCTGGGGGTGGCGCGCGGGACCGTGCAGGCGCGTCTGGACCGGCTTCAGTCGAATGGCGTCATCCGGGGATTCGGGCCGCAGGTGGATCCGGCGGCCCTCGGCTATCCGGTGACGGCCTTCGCCACGCTCCAGATCCGGCAGGGTCAAGGGGCGGACGTACGGGCGCACTTGGCGACCGTGCCGGAGGTCCTGGAGCTGCACACCACGACGGGCAGCGGCGACATGCTGTGCCGGCTCGTGGCCCGCTCCAACGCGGATCTCCAGCGGGTCATCGACCGGGTTGTCGGTTTTGATGGGATTGTCCGGGCCGCCACGGCGATCGTGATGGAGAACCCGGTTCCGCTGCGGATCATCCCGCTGGTGGAGCAGGCGGCCGAGGACCAGGAGAGGGACTGGCCGACCTGACCTAGCCGACCGGGGTGACTCGATGTGAACTTCTGGGAGTACCTGGGCAGCCGCCATCAGCAGCTGCTCTCGGATGCCTACCAACACGCGAGCGCCGTCTTCCAGTGCATGGTCGTGGCGACGGTGATCGGGGTCCTGATCGGTGTGGTGACGTACCGCAGCGAATGGGCCGGGAACCTCGCCACGACGGCCACCTCGACCATTCTGACCATTCCGTCGCTCGCCATGATCGGTCTGCTCATCCCGATGGTCGGGCTGGGCGTACCGCCCACGGTGATCGCGCTGACCCTGTACGGCCTGCTGCCGATCGTGCGCAACGCGATCGTCGGCCTCCGCGGGGTCGACCCGTCCCTGGTGGACGCGGCGACGGGCATCGGGATGTCGCGGCTGATGCGGCTGGTGCGGGTCGAGCTGCCGCTGGCGTGGCCGCCGATCCTGACCGGTATCCGGGTCTCCACGCAGATGCTGATGGGCATCGCGGCCATCGCCGCCTACGCCTCCGGGCCCGGTCTCGGCAATGAGATCTTCCGCGGGATCGCCTCGCTGGGCAGCAAGAACGCGCTCAACCAGGTGCTCGCGGGCACGCTCGGGATCATCGTCCTGGCCCTGCTGTTCGACGCCGCGTACGTCCTGATCGGACGGCTGACCATTCCCAGGGGGATCCGTGTCTGAGACGTCCGCCGCCTCCGGCGCCTCCATCGAGCTGGAAAACCTGACCAAGAGGTATCCCGGCAATCCTCAGCCTTCCGTCGACAACGTCAACATGGAGATCAAGGCGGGCGAGATCGTCATCTTCGTCGGCCCCTCCGGATGCGGTAAGTCGACGACGCTCAAGATGATCAACCGTCTGATCGAACCGACCGGCGGCCGGATCCGCATCGGCGGCGAGGATGTGACCGACATCGACCCGGTCAAGCTGCGCCGCAAGGTGGGCTACGCGATCCAGTCGGCGGGGCTGTTCCCGCACATGACGGTCGCGCAGAACATCGCGCTGGTGCCGAAGATGGTCGGCTGGGGGAAGGCGCGGATCAAGTCGCGGGTGGAGGAACTCCTCGACCTGGTGGGCCTAGACCCGGGCGAGTTCCACGGCCGCTACCCGCGCCAGCTGTCGGGCGGCCAGCAGCAGCGGGTGGGCGTGGCGAGGGCGTTGGCGGCGGACCCTCCGGTCCTGCTCATGGACGAACCGTTCGGCGCGGTCGACCCGATCACCCGCGACCATCTCCAGGACGAGTTGATCAGATTGCAGCACGAGCTGCACAAGACGATCGTCTTCGTCACACACGACTTCGACGAGGCGATCAAGCTCGGTGACCGTATCGCCGTACTGCGCGAACGCTCTCACATCGCTCAGTTCGACACCCCGGAGGCGATCCTCACCAACCCGGCGGACGACTTCGTGTCGGGGTTCGTCGGGGCGGGGGCGGCGCTGAAGCGCCTGAACCTCACGCGTGTACGGGATGTGGAGATCACCGACTACCCGGTGGTGACCGTCGACGACCCGCTCCAGGAGATCTTCAACAAGCTCCGGGACAGCGGTACGAACGAGATCCTCCTCCTCGACAAGCGGCGGCGCCCGTACAAATGGCTGCGGCGCGGCGACCTGATGCGCGCGAAGGGCTCGCTGGCGCGGGCCGGGACGCTGGTCAGCGACACGGTGACACGGGACGCGACCCTGCGGGACGCGCTGGAAGCGGTGCTGACGGACAACGCGGGGCGGGTCGCGGTCACCGGGCGGCGCGGGGAGTACGACGGGGTCGTCGACATGGAGACGCTCATGAACTCCGTGCACGAGCTGCTGGAGGCCGACCGGCTGGACGCGATGGAGCACCAGCACGACCTGGAGGAGACGCGGGCCGCCCAGACGCACGCCGAGCAGGAGGGCGACGGAGACGGCGGGGGGAAGAAGGCGTGAGAGTCCCCGAGGTGGAGGAACGGGAGGTACTGGAGGAGCGGGAGGCTCCGGCGCCGCAGGTCTCCATGAAGCGGCGGATCACCTGGCAGAAGCTGACGTTCCTGCCGGCCGTGCTGGTCGCGGTGCTGCTGGCGACCTGGCTGTGGTTCCAGCAGGCGGACCTGGACTCGATCTCGGAGAACGCGCTGTCGAACGGCCAGGTGTCGAAAGCGCTTTGGCAGCACGTGAAACTGACGGCGATCTCGACCTTCTTCGTACTGATCATCGCGATCCCGCTGGGGATCCTGCTCACCCGGCGGATGTTCCGTCCGGCGGCCCCGGTGGCGATGGCGCTCGCCAACATGGGCCAGGCGACCCCGGCGATCGGCCTCCTGGCTCTCCTGGTGATCTGGCTGGGCACGGGTACGAAGGCCGCGCTGATCGGCATCATCATCTACGCCGTCCTCCCGGTCCTGTCGAACACCATCGCGGGCCTCAAGGCGAACGACCCCACGCTCCTGGAAGCGGCGCGCGGCATCGGGATGTCTCCGCTGGGGGTGCTGACGCGGGTGGAGCTGCCGTTGGCGGTCCCGCTGATCCTCGCGGGCGTGCGGACGGCCCTGGTCCTGAACGTCGGTACGGCGACGCTGGCCACGTTCGGGGGCGGTGGCGGGCTGGGCGTACTGATCACGACCGGCATCACGAACCAGCGCATGCCGGTGCTGATGCTGGGCTCGATCCTCACGGTGGTGCTGGCGCTGCTGGTCGACTGGCTGGCGTCACTGGCGGAACTGGTGCTCAGGCCGCGGGGGTTGGAGGTGGGGACGTGAGGCGCATGGCCGCTGTCGCGGGGGTGCTGGTGCTCGCCTCGGCCTGCGGCCTGACGAGCGGTTCGCCGATGGTGGACGACGTGAAGCCGGGTTCGATCGGACAGGGGGAGCCGCTGAAGGGCGCGAGCCTCACGGTCACGTCGAAGGAGTTCACCGAGCAGTTGATCCTCGGCGCGATCATGGGCATCGCCTTCCAGGCAGCGGGCGCGGACGTGCTGGACCGTACAGGGATCCAGGGTTCGATCGGCGCGCGCGAGGCGGTCAAGTCCGGTGACGCGGACGGGATGTACGAGTACACGGGCACCGCCTGGATCACGTACCTGGGCAACAGCGAGCCCATCGCCGACCCTCAGGCGCAGTGGGAGGCGGTGCGCAAGGCCGACCTGAAGAACGGGCTGACCTGGCTGCCGCCCGCTGCCCTCAACAACACCTACGCGCTCGCGATGAACCAGTCCAACTTCAAGAAGTACGGCACGAAGACCCTGTCGGACGTGGCGGCCCTGTCGAAATCGGACCCCGGCGCGGTGACCCTGTGCGTGGAGAGCGAGTTCGCCAACCGCGCGGACGGGCTGCCGGGCATGGAGAAGGCGTACGGCATGGACGTCCCGGCGAAGAACATCACCCAGATGGACACCGGGATCATCTACACCCAGGTGAAGAAGGGCAGTTGCACCTACGGCGAGGTCTTCACCACCGACGGCCGCATCAAGTCCATGAACCTCGCGGTGATGTCCGACGACAAGAAGTTCTTCCCCAACTACAACGCCGCACCCGAGATCAACTCCAAGGCGCTGAAGAAGTGGCCGGCGATCGAGGAGGTCCTCGACCCGATCACTAAGAGGCTGAACAACGCGGTGGCGCAGGAGTTGAACGCGAAGGTGGATGTGGACGGGGAGGACCCTCATCAGGTGGCGTTGGACTGGATGGTGGCGGAGGGGTTCGTGAAGGAGGGCTGAGGAGGGCTGAGGTCCGGGGACTTACAAAGAAGGCGTTGCAAAGGAGCCTTTGCATAGATACCTTTGTACGCATGCCGGAAGAGCCCAACCTCAGGAAACTGGACGCGCGTTCACTGCGCGGACTCGCGCACCCCCTGCGCATGGAGCTGCTGAGCGCCCTGCGCCGGCACGGCCCCGCCACCGCGTCGATGCTCGCCGAGCGGCTGGCCGAGTCCAGCGGGGCCACGAGCTACCACCTGCGGCAGCTCGCCGCGCACGGGTTCGTCGAGGACGCGCCCGAGCGGGGGAAGGGGCGGGAGCGGTGGTGGCAGGCGGTCGCGCAGGGCATCAGCGTGACCGAGGACCTGCTCCAGAGCCCGGATCCGGCGGTGCGCGGGGCGGTCGACACCTTCCTGCACGAGATCGCGACCGACCACTCCCGCGAAGTGTCGACCTTTGTGGCGACCCGTGACGAGTGGCTCCCGGAGTGGTCGAACCACGCCATGGACCTCAGCGACTTCACGCTCCGCCTGACACCGGACCGTTCCCGTGAACTCATCGCCAAAATGCACGAGTTGCTCAAGAGCTACGACACGTTCGAAGCCGACAAGGACAACCCCGAGGCCGAGCGCGTACGCATTCACACGCACCTCTTCCCCACCCGCACGGACTGAGAGGCCCCGCCATGCACTTCGACATCCACCGGCACCTCGCCGAGCAGCACGCCGCCGATCTCCGCACCCAAGCCGAAGCACACCGGCTCGCCACCGAGGCCAAGCCCGCCCGCGAGCTCCGTACCCGCCTCGGCTGGACCCTCGTGGAACTCGGCCTCCGCCTGGCCGCAGCCCCCACCCCGAAGCCCGCGCCCGCCTAGCAGCTCGGCACAGTCCCCTTCCCCGTCTCCAGCGCCACCAGCGAGCTCACCGCACCCTTCAGCGTGGTCACCGGAATCAGCCGCAGCCCCTTGGGGAGTTCCGCCTTCGCGTCGGAGCACTCGTCCTTGGGGACGAGGAACACCGTCGCCCCGTCCCGCTTCGCGGCCTGCGTCTTCAGCGACACCCCGCCGACCGCACCCACCGAGCCGCTCTCGTCGATCGTCCCGGTCCCGGCGATGACCCGACCGCCGGTGAGGTCACCGCCGTCACCGTCGCCGTTCAGCTTGTCGACGATGCCCAGCGAGAACAGCAACCCCGCACTGGGCCCACCGACATCCGCCAGCTTCAGCGAGACCTTGACCTTCGACGCGCTCAGGTCGAGATAGTTGAGCGCCGCCGCCGTCGCCGCGTCCTGCGACTCCTCCATCTGCTCGGTGTTGTGCTGCTCGATCTCCTTCGTCGACTGCCCGCTCGGGTAGACGGAGTCGCGCGGCATGACCGCCTGGTCCGTGGCGAACCACGCGTCGAGCACATCGCCGAGCGAGACCCGCGCGTCCGGGTTGGTCGCCTCGATGGTCGTCATGCGCAGCTCACCGCTGGTCTCACGGGTCTCCGCACCGGAGATCGTGATCACCTGCGCGCCCTGGTTCTCACCGAGGACGTTCGCCGTCATGCCGGGCTGCGCCAGCGAGAACGGCAGCGGCGCGAAGGCGGCCGTGGCGAGCAGGGCCACGACGGGCAGGGCGCAGACGGCGACGGCCTGGGGGCGCGTGAGGCGAGAGAGCACGGGATCAATCTAACGCGACGACCAGTTCCGGCCAGGGCGGGCCCGGGCGGGGGTGGAGCCACCCCGGTCCACCCGGTCCACCCGGTCCACCCCACTCAGTCCCGCTCAGTCCCGCTCAGTCCCGCTCACCCCCGGTACAGCTCCCCCCGCCGCACAGTGAACCTCCGCAGCGCCTCCGGCAACGGCTCCACCCCGATGCCGGGACCCCCCGGAACCGGCAGATGCCCCTCCTCCAGCACGAACGGCTCGGTGATGTCCTCCGCGAAGTACCGCGACGACGCCGAGGTGTCCCCGGGCAGGCTGAACCCCGGCAGCGCCGCCAGCGCCAGATTCGGTGCCCGCCCGATCCCCGTCTCCAGCATCCCCCCGCACCACACCGGCACCCCCTGCGCATGCGCCACGTCATGGACCCGCCGCGCCTCCAGATAGCCGCCGACCCGAGCGGGCTTGACGTTCACCACCCGGCAGGCGTCCATCGCGATCGCCGAAGCCGTGTCACGGGCGTTGTGCAGCGACTCGTCCAGACAGACCGGAGTCGACAACCGCTCCTGCAACCGCGCGTGCCCGTACAGATTGTTCTCCTCCAACGGCTCCTCGATCAGCAGCAGCCCGAACTCGTCCAGCCGCCGCAGATGCTCCGCGTCCGCCAGCGTGTACGCCGTGTTCGCGTCCACCTGCAACGGCAGCTCGCCCCCGAACCGCTCCCGCACCGCCCGCACCGGCTCGACGTCCCACCCCGGTTCGATCTTCAGCTTGATCCGGACGTACCCCTCGTCGAGATAACGCGAGACGTCGTCGAGCAGCTCCGCGACGGACCCCTTGATCCCGACCGACACCCCCGCCGGGACCCGGTCGCGCACCGCGCCCAGATAGACCGCGAGCGGCATCCCGTACGACCGCAGCTCCGCGTCGAGCACCGCCGTCTCCAGCGCGGCCTTCGCCAGCTCGTGCCCCTTGACCTTGGCGAGAGCGGGGGCGAGCCCGGCCGTGGTCACCGTCGGCAGGGCCGCGAGGCGTGGCAGCAGGAAGTCCCGCAGCACGATCTCCGCGCCCGCCACGAACTCCGAGCAGTACAGCGGCTCGGGATCGGCGGCGAACTCCGACCAGCCCTCCCCCACGTCCGTCACGACGTGCAGCAGGAAGGTGTCCTTCGTCGTCATCGTCCCGAAGGAGGTACGGAACGGGGTGACCAGCGGGATCGCCACATGCACGATCTCGACGCGTTCGAGCTTCACGCCGCCACACCCTCTCCGCGACGCGTCAGCGTGTACCAGCCGTCCCGCGACATCCCCGTCGCCCTGAACCCCTGCCCGAAGGCCTCCGTGAACACCTCACGCACGGCATGCCGCCACCGCAGCGCGAGCACCGGCTCGGCGGCCCGCAACTTGACGATGTCCTCCGGGACCCGGCACCAGACGTGCAGATCGTCGAGGTCACGGCGGGCGAGGGGGTCCCCGTCGGGGCCACGGTGAGTGGCGGGCGCGGCGTCGCGGTCGGCTCCACGGTCGTGCGTGTTGTACGTCGATGAGGGTGCCCGCAGATCCCACGTCACCGTCAACCGATCGCTCTCGTCCCCGTCGTTCACCCCGTCCGCCATCGGACCGTAGAAGTCGACGAGGTACTCCGTCCCGGCGGCCCCCAGCTTGGCCAGGTTGAAGCGGGCGTTGCGGCCGACGAGCGGGTCGAAGGTCCAGCGCATGGTGCGGGCGCCGCGCTCCAGGGCCCAGGCCCGCTGCGCCTGCTTCACGACCTGCCCGAGCCCCTGGTCCGCGGCGGCGACCAGCGAATACGTGTCGCCGGGCGGCCCGAGCACCGCGACCGACGCCCCGGCCAGCCGAGCCCCCTCGTACGCGGCGTGCACCGCGCCGCCCGCGTGGATCAGGCTGTGCAGCACCTCGGCCGGGTAGGGCGGGGCGCTGCGGGGGGTCTGCCAGACGTCGCTGAAGTAGTCGGTGACGGCCGCGATGCCTGCGACGTCGTGGACCGTGCGAAGGGTGACTGCGGTCATGGGACGAGTCTCGAAGCCGTATCGCCGCCCCGGGTTGTGCACCTGCACAACAGATGCGTACGTTCCTTTCCTGATCGGACAATCATGAGGACTGGTCAGGGACGAGGACTGGCCCATCACTAGGAGTGCCATGGACGCCTGCACCCTCGGCGACCTGCTGGACGTCATCGGCGGCCCCTCCGTCCGCCTGCGCACCGCCCCCGCCACCGGCCTGACCGCCCCGGTCACCGAGGCCCTCCTGTACGACGCCCACGCCCCGCTCCCGCACACTCCCGGCGCGCTGCTGCTGGCGGTCGGGGTGCGGGCGGCCGCGGCCGGGCCGTTGGTGCGGGCCGCCGCGGGGGCCGGGATGACCGGGTTGGTCGTCCGCGGCGAGGGCGGTCCGGTCGGGGAGGCGGAGGCGTACGGCATCGCGCTGCTCTCGGT
This sequence comes from Streptomyces sp. NPDC046909, assembly GCF_040644695.1. Lineage (NCBI taxonomy): Bacteria > Bacillati > Actinomycetota > Actinomycetes > Kitasatosporales > Streptomycetaceae > Streptomyces > Streptomyces sp. NPDC046909. The sequence continues at coordinate 450,779 of NZ_JBEYXC010000008.1, forward strand.
CGACGAGGACACCGCCTGGCACCACGTGCACCTGCTGCTGGCCTCGGCGATCGGCGCGCGCCCGGTGTCGTCCAGCGGCCATGGGGACCTCTTCGCGCTCGCCGACGCCATCGCCGCGGCCACCGGCGGGGCGACCGCCGTGGAGGACCCCCGGCAGCGGATCCTCGCCTACTCCACGGTCCCCGGCCAGCCGGTCGACGAGGACCGGCGGCAGGGCATCCTCGGCCTCCAGGTGCCCGGCAGCCCGGAGAACAGCGAGCAGTACCGGGTGCTGTTCGCGGCCTCCGGCGCGGTACGGCTCCCCGCGCTCCGCGAGGGCGACCTGCCGCGCCTCGCGGTCGCCGTACGGGCCGGCGGCGAGACCCTCGGCTCGGTCTGGGTCGTCGACGACGGCACCCTCGCACCGGACGCCGAGGACACCCTCACCCAGGGCGCCTCCACGGCCGCCCTGCTGCTGCTCCGCGCCCGCGCGGCCCAAGAGCTGGCCCGCCACCAGAACAGCGACCTGCTGCGCCGCCTCCTCGACGGCACGGCGGATGCCTCAACGGCCGGTCCCCGGCTCGGACTTGAGGGCGCGGTGCGGGTGGCCGCGTTCGTCCTCGACGCCGCCAGCCTCCCGGACGCCGAGCAGACCGGACTCCGGCTCCTGGACGTCGTACGGCTGCAATGCGAGGCGCGTTACGGGCGGCACGCGTGTGTGCTGGTCGACGGGGTGGTGTACGCCCTGCTCCCGGCGCCCGAGGAGCGGGCCGGGGAACGGCACCGGCGGCTCGCCGAGGACATCGTGGCGCGGGCCGGGCAGGCGCTGCGGGTGCCGGTGCGGGCCGCGTTGGGCGAGGTGGTCGCGGGGCTCGGGGAGGTCACGGGATCGCGGGCGGACGCCGATCTGGTGCTGCGCGTCCTCGGCCCCGGACTGCCGGTGGCGACCGTCGACGAGGTACGCGCCCGGGTCACCCTCCTCCGCCTCACCGAAGTCCTCGGCGAGCGGCGGGAGTTGAGCGCGGGCGCGTGGCGGCGGGTGCTCGCGTACGACGCCGAGCACGGCACCGACTACGCGCGCACCCTGGTCAGCTGGTTCGACGCGGGTTGCGACATGGCGGGCGCGGCCAAGCTCCTCGCCGTGCACCCGAACACCTGCCGCTACCGCCTCAAGCAGGCCCAGCAGCACGTCGGGATCGACCTCGACGATCCCGACGAACGGCTCGTGCTGTGGCTTCAGTTGAGGACACTGGCGGGGCTCAGAGGAGCCACTTCCTGAGCCGCTCCTCGCAGCCGCGGAGCTGCTCCACCGGCACGTACTCCCCCGCCGTGTGCGCCAACGACGGGTCTCCGGGGCCGTAGTTGAGCGCGGGCACCCCGAGCGCCGCGAACCGGGCGACGTCCGTCCAGCCGAGCTTGGGGCGTGGTTCGGCGCCGAGGACGTCGAGAAGACCGCCCAGCCGGTCCAGTCCGGGAAGGGCGCCCGGCACGACTTCGGTGACCTGGACGTCGTACTCGGGAAAGAGCCCGCGGACATACGCCTCCGCCTCCTCCGACGAACGGCTGGGCGCGAACCGCGAGTTGACGCTGACCACGCACTCGTCGGGGACGACGTTCCCGGCCACCCCCGCCCGTACCGCCACCGTGCTGAGCCTCTCCCGGTACTCAAGGCCGTCGATCACGACCCGCTCGGGTGTGTGGTCGGCGAGCCGTTGCAGGACCGGGGCGGCGAGATGGGCGGCGTTGACCCCCATCCAGGCGCGGGCGGTGTGGGCGCGTTCGCCGCGTACGACGATGTCGGCGCTCAACACGCCCTGGCAGCCCGCCTCCACGCCCGCGTCGGAGGGTTCCATGAGGACGGCGAGGTCGGCGTCCGCCAGCAGACCCGGACGCTCGGCGGCGATCCGGCGCAGTCCGTTGCGGTCGCCCTCGACCTCCTCGCACTCGTAGAAGACGTACGTGACGTCGTGGACGGGCGCGGTGACGGTCGCGGCGAGGCGGAGGGCGACGGCGAGGCCGCCCTTCATGTCGCAGGCGCCGAGGCCGTAGAGAAAGGGGCCCTGTTGTGTCGAGGGCAGATTTCCGGCCGCCGGGACGGTGTCCAAGTGCCCCGCGATCACGACCCGTTGAGCCCGCCCGAGCTCCGTCCGTGCGACGACGGAGTTGCCGACGCGCTCGACGGCGAGGTGGGGAAGGGCGCGCAGGGCGGCTTCGACGGCGTCCGCGATCGGGCCCTCCTGCCCGCTCTCGGAGGGGAGGTCGACGAGAGCGCGGGTGAGGGCGACGACGTCGGCGCCCTCGGTGGTGAGGTCGAGGGAGGTCACTCGGCGGCCGCCTTGCCGAGCTTGGAGTGCCGGATGCCGTAGGTCGCGTAGATGACGAGCCCGGCCGCCATCCACGCCCCGAAGGCGATCCAGGTGTCGGTCCCGAGGCTGAACAGCATGTACCCGCAGAAGCCGACGCCCAGCAGCGGCGTCACCGGCGAGAAGGGCACCCGGAAGGAGCGGGGTGCGTCGGGGCTGCGGCGGCGCAGGAGGACGACCGCGAGGTTGACCAGCATGAACGCGAAGAGTGTGCCGATGCTGGTGGCGTCGGCGAGGCTGCCCAGGGGGACGAGGGCGGCGAGTACCGCGATGAAGGACGACACGATGACGGTGTTGGCGCGCGGCACCCCGGTGCGCGGATGGACCTTGGCGAACAGCGGCGGCACGAGTCCGTCCCGGGACATCGCGAAGAGGATGCGGATCTGTCCGTACTGCACGGTGAGCACGACGCTGGTGGTGGCGACGACGGCCCCGACGGAGAGAAGGATCGGCCAGAGGCTGCCGCCCCCGACGGCCCGCACGAGCACCTCGCTCAGCGTCGCCTCCGTCCCCTCGAACTCCCGCCACGGCATGGCGCCGAGCGCGGCGACGGCGACGAGGACGTAGAGGGTCGTGACGAGGAAGAGCGACAGCAGGATCGCCCGGGGCAGGTCCCGCTGCGGGTTCTTCGCCTCCTCCCCCGCGGTCGAGGCGGCGTCGAAGCCGATGTAGGAGAAGAACAGCGAGGCGGCTCCGGCACTCATCCCGGCGGCGCCCAGCGGGAAGAGCGGCTGGAAGTTCCCGGCCCGGAACGCGGTGAAGGCGACCGCGCAGAACAGGATCAGGGCGGCGACCTTCACGGCCACCATGACCGTATTGGCGACGGCACTCTCCCGGGCGCCGCGCAACAGCACGACCATCGCGAGTACGACGATGAGCGCGGCCGGAATGTTGAGCGTCCCGCCGAGCCCGGGCGGCGCGCTGAGCGTCTCGGGCAGGGAGACCCCGGCAGTGAGTTCGAGCAGCTCATTGACGTACTGCCCCCAGCCGACGGCGACCGCCGCGACGGACACGCCGTACTCCAGGATCAGACACCACCCGCACACCCAGGCGACCAGCTCCCCGAGGGTGGCGTAGGCATAGCTGTACGACGATCCCGAACCGGGGATCATCCCGGCCAGCTCGGCGTACGACAGCGCCGAGAACAGCGCGGTCACTCCGGCCAGCAGGAACGACACGACAATCGCCGGCCCGGCCTCCGGCACCGCCTCCCCGAGCACGACGAAGATGCCGGTGCCGAGGGTGGCCCCCACACTGAGCAGCGTCAGCTGCCCGACGCCCATGGTCCGCCGCAGCGGACTCCCAGCGGCCTCCCCGACCAGCACACCGACATCCTGCCGCCGCGCCAACCGCCGTACCGCTCCCACCTGCCGCCCGCCGGGCGGCCGTGTACCCACTGTCTCCACGCTGCCGTTCCCTCCACTGTTCCGCTGCCTGGCCCCTGATGATGCGGAGGGGAGCGGGAACGGCGGTGGGTGAATCGGCAAGAGGTGGGGGTGACGGTTTGGCGGATCGGCTAAAGCACGTAGCGCGCGGGTAACCGAGGGCGGCGCGGCTGGGGGGTCGAGTGTCGCCGTAGCTGTGGACAGGCAGTCGCATGTCGCCACAGCTGGGGGTAGTCGCATGTCGCCGTAGCTGGGGGGGGTAGTCGGATGTCGCCGTAGCTGCGGGCAGTCGTGCCGCTGGGGCGGCACGGGTGGGCGCAGCGGCACCCCGCCAGCGCGGGCGAGCGCACCCACCCCGACCTCAGCCCCCCACCCGGCCCCACAGCTCAACGCAGCGCTTCAGCAACCTCCCGCGCCGCATCCACAACCCGCGGCCCAACCCTCTCAGGCACCGCATCGGCAAGCATCACGACCCCGACACTCCCCTCGACACCCGTGACCCCGATCAGCGGCGCGGCAGCCCCACTGGCCCCCGCCTCCAACTCCCCGTGCGTCAACGTGTACCCAGGATCCCGAAGCGGCTGAATCCGAGCGGAGAGAATCGCCTTCCCCGCCGCTCCCCGCTCCAGCGGATGCCGGAACCCGGCCCGATAAGCCACGTGATAGTCCGTCCACGTGGGCTCCACCACAGCGACGGCCAACGCCTCCGCCCCATCCACCAGCGTGAGATGAGCCGTCGCCCCTATGTCCTCCGCCAGCGAACGCAACGCCGGCAACGCCGCCTCACGCACCAACGGATGCACCTGGCGGCCAAGCCGCAGCACCCCCAGCCCGACCCGGGCACGTCCGCCCAGATCACGCCGTACGAGTGCGTGTTGTTCCAGCGTGGCGAGCAACCGGTACACCACGGTCCGGTTCACGCCCAGTTTGTTGGATAGCTCGGTGACGGTCAGCCCGTGGTCCGTATCGGCCAGCAGCTTGAGGACACGCAGTCCTCGGTCGAGCGTCTGAGAGGTCTCCGCGGTCACGACGCCCACTCCTCCAAGTGGTGAGGTCGGCGGCCCTGCCGCGGGATTGCGTCATCGAGTCCCGTCGGTGACGCGCGTCAGAGGCCGCCGATCGGCCGGCGGCCCGGCGTGATTCGCCGGACCGCGTCGCTTCACGGCTGCGCTCCGCGGCGGCGCTGCCACGGGGCGTGTGCGTAGCGGGACTTTAGCGATGCCGGTTCGCTGAGCGGAAGGCTCCGTCCAGAATCCGGGCAGTGGCCGGTACGGACCACTCGGCTTTGTCCTGATATATACGGCGCTCGGCACGCACCACACGCCCCGCGGTACCCGAAGTCACTTCACGGGAGTCACCTCACCGGAGTCACCTCACCGGGGTCACTTCTCCGGGGTCACTTCTCCGGGGTCACTTCACCGGAGTCACTTCATCCGGGTGGCCCACTCCTGCACCTTGGCGATCCGCTGCCGCAACTGCCCCGCCGTGGCCTCCGCGCTCGGCGGCCCCCCGCACACCCGCCGCAGCTCGGTGTGGATGACGCCGTGCGGCTTGCCGCTCTGATGGACGTACGCGCTGACCATGGTGTTGAGCTGCTTCCGCAGCTCCATCATCTCCTTGTGCGAGACGACGGGCCGCCGCTCGGCGGGCAGCTCAAGGAGGTCCGCCTCGGAGTCCGGCTTCTTGCGGCTGTGCGCGATCTGCCGGGCCTGCCGCTTCTGGAGGAGAAGCTGCACCTGATCCGGCTCCAGCAGCCCCGGGATCCCGAGGTAGTCCTGCTCCTCCTCGCTCCCCGGGTGGGCCTGCATCCCGAACTCGGCGCCGTCGTACAGCACCCGGTCGAAGACGGCCTCGGACTCCAGCGCCTCGAAGGCGAACTGCTCCTGCTCGCCGGTGTCTTCGTCCTGCTCCTTGTTCGCCTCCTCCATCTCCTTCTCGGACTCGGCGTACGGGTCCTCCTCGCCCTCCTTCTTGGGCTTGTCGAGGGCGTGGTCCCGTTCCACCTCCATCTCGTTGGCGAAGGTGAGGAGGTCGGGGACCGTCGGCAGGAACACGGACGCGGTCTCACCGCGCCGCCGGGACCGTACGAAACGCCCGACGGCCTGGGCGAAGAAGAGGGGGGTCGAGATGGTGGTGGCGTACACCCCGACCGCCAGCCGCGGCACGTCGACGCCCTCCGACACCATCCGCACCGCGACCATCCACCGGTCGTTGCTCGCGCTGAAGTCGTCGATCCGCTTCGAGGCGCCCGCGTCATCGGAGAGGACGAGGGTCGCCTTGGTCCCGGTGATCTCCCGGATCAGCTTGGCGTAGGCGCGCGCGGAGTCCTGGTCGGAGGCGATGACGAGCGCCCCGGCATCCGGGATGGCCTTCCGCACCTCGGTGAGCCGTTGATCGGCGGCGCGCAGCACGCTGGGCATCCACTCACCGCGCGGATCGAGCGCGGTCCGCCACGCCTGGCTGATGGCGTCCTTGGTCATGGGCTCACCGAGCCGGGCGGCGATCTCGTCCCCGGCCTTGGTGCGCCAGCGCATGTTGCCGCTGTAGGAGAGGAAGATGACCGGCCGGACGACGTGGTCGGCGAGCGCGTTGCCGTACCCGTAGGTGTAGTCGGCGGCCGACCTCCGAATCCCCGCGTTGTCCTCTTCGTACGTCACGAAGGGGATGGGGTTGGTGTCGGACCGGAAGGGCGTACCGGTGAGCGCGAGCCGGCGGGTGGCGGGCTCGAACGCTTCAAGACATGCCTCGCCCCACGACTTCGAGTCACCGGCGTGGTGGATCTCGTCGAGGATGACGAGGGTCTTGCGCTGCTCGACCCGGTTGCGGTGCAGCATGGGCCGCACGCCCACACCCGCATACGTCACGGCGACCCCGTGATAGTCCTTCCCGAGCGGTCCCGCGCTGTACTCCGGGTCCAGCTTGATCCCTATCCGCGCGGCCGCTTCCGCCCACTGCTTCTTCAGATGCTCGGTCGGCGCGACCACGGTCACCTGCTGCACGACATGGTGATGCAGCAGCCAGGACGCGAGGGTGAGGGCGAAGGTCGTCTTGCCTGCGCCCGGGGTCGCGACCGCGAGGAAGTCACGCGGCTGCTCCTGGACGTACTTCTCCATCGCCCCCTGCTGCCAGGCACGCAGCTTGCTGGCGGTGCCCCAGGGGGCGCGGCCGGGGAAGGCGGGAGAGAGGTGGTGGGAGGTGGTGGAGGCGGCGGTGGTAGTCACGGTCTCCGTAGGTGGGGTAGGGCGGCTCGGCGGAACGGACGGGTCTGGCTCGGCTGGGTATGACAACCGGGCCACCCTACCGGCGGGGCGGGCGCGTCAACGCGCGGACGAGGCCGGGTCACCCGTGGGTGGGACCGAGGTCACATGGCCTCGTGCAGGGCCCTCAACCGCCGGGCGATCAGACTCACGTCCTCGAGGCCGCCGGACGCCACCTCGATGACGAGCTTGTACGCCTCGTCCTGATCGACGTCGAGCATCTCGGTGCCGTTGAAGTCGAGGAAGACGACGGTGCACATCCACCCCATGCGCTTGTTGCCGTCCACCAGGGGATGGTTCACAGTCAGCGACTGCAGCAACGCCGCCGCCTTCTCGAAGAGGTCCGTGTACGCCTCGACACCGAACATCTGCGACTGGGGACGGTGGACGGCCGAGCTGAGCAGGCCCAGGTCGCGCACGGCGACCTGCGTCTGCTCCCCACACGCCAGCTCCGCCAGGTCCAGGACCTCCTGGACCGTGAGGTACTTCATCTACTCCCCCAGCCTGCGCAGCAGGTCGGCATGGCCCGCCGCGTACTTCGCCCCCAGGCGCCGGACCGTGGCCCGGTCGGCCTCCTGCTCCAGGTACCGGTCGATCGCCTGAAGCACTATGGCGTGCATGCTGCGCCCCTCCTCCTCGGCCCGCAGCTTGAGCGCCTCCTGCTGGTCGTCACGCAGACGAAGATTCATAGCCATACCACGACGGTACCACCGATGGGGCCACCGTGGTACCGACCGTCAGGCGGCCGCCCGCAACCGCGTAGTCACCCAAGCCCCTATCAACGCCACCCCCGCCATCGGCAGAAACACCACGACAAAGGCCGCCGGATGCGACCCGCCCTCGGACACCCCCGTCGCCGCATGACTCACCGCACCCCCGCCCAGGCCCGCGAACGCCGCACCCCCCGCCGCCAGCAGCACGACGTTGGCGAGGGCGTCGGAAATCTGGAGGGAGGCGGAGTTGGTACCGGCCTCCTCCGGCGCGGAGAGCTGGAGCAGCAGGACGCTGGTGGAGGAGATCACCAGCCCCATGCCGAAGCACCCGAACCCCCAGGCGACCGCGACCGTCCACGCCGGCACCGAGTCGATCAGCACACTCGGCACGGCGGCGATGGACGCGGCGACGAGCACCATGCCCGAGGTCATCAGCCGTTCCCGGTACGGCTCCACCCGCGTCCGCGACTGCACCCACGACCCCAGCGCCCACGTGAGCCCACCCGCCGCGAGCGAGAACCCCGCGAGCGTCGGCGACAGCCCCCGCTGGGTGACGAGCATCAGCGGAACGAACGACTCGGCGGCGATGAACGCCCCCGCGGCCACCCCACGCAGCAGCACGACGGACGGCAGCCCACGCGCCGCCCGATACGTCCCGCGCGGCAACAGCCCCAGCACGGCAGGCACGAGAAGCGCGGCACCCACGACCCCGGGGACGAGGGAGAACCACCGCAGATCCTGAGCGGCGTACTGAAGAAGCCCGGCACCGAGGGAGATCCCGAGCGCGAGCCGAATCCGCCGCCGGTCGAAGGCCCCGGAAGCCCCACCACCACCCGACTCGCCGGACTCCCCGAACTCACCCGCCCCACCCGACTCGACCGCCGGGACCGCCGGGACCGCCCGGACCGTCTGGGCCACCTCGCCCGCCTGGGCCGCATCGCCCGCCTCGACCGGCCCCGCCGCCCGCCGCCGTATCTGCGGCAGCGCGAGCGCGAGCGGAAAGACGACCAGCACCGGGATCCCCACGAACACCCACCGCCAGCCGAGATGCTCGGTCACCGCCCCCGCCGCCAACGGCCCCACGATGGACGGCACCACCCACCCCGCCGCGAAGGCCGCCATGATCGCCGGCCGCAACCGCTCGGGATAGGCCCGCCCGACGACGACGTAGAGCGCGACGATCACCAGCCCGCCCCCGAACCCCTGCACGGCCCGCCCGAGAATGAACAGCCACATCCCCCCGGCGGTCCCGGAGAGCATGAGCCCGGCGGCGAACGAGGCGATACCGGTGGTCAACGCGCCGAGCGGCCCCCGCCGGTCCGACCACTGCCCGGACAGCACCATCCCGAACAACGACGTCGTGAAATACCCCGAGAACGCGAACGCGTACAAAGACACCCCGTCCAGTTCCCGCGCCGCGACCGGCATCGCCGTCCCCACCGCCGTCGCCTCGAACGCGATCAGCAGCACAACGGACACGATCCCCACACTGAGCGCCCGGTACGACCGGCTCAGCACCCCCTCCTCCACGACGGTGACCAGGTCGGACGCGGTGTCCGCGACATCGGCGTCGCGTGGTTCGAGGGCTGTCATGGTCGCCAGCGTAAGGGCCTCGGCCGCCTTTGACTCCTGTCGGGAGACGGTCATGAGCCCGGACCTTGGTCGTACGCCCGAAGTCGGACACCCCCCATTCATGAACGGCGTATGGCAGTCCCATTGCGGCCCCCGCGATCCCCTTGAGCCCCGCCCTCACCCCGCCATACGGTCGGTTCACCGGGTTCGGAACGGAGCTCACCCTCCACCCCCGACACGGCCGTGTGCCCGAGTGGCTTAGGGACTCGCCTGCAAAGCGAGGTACGTGGGTTCAATTCCCGCCACGGCCTCTGGTTGCCTGACCAGGTAGGACGGGAAGGGCGGTATCCCTGTGAGGGGTGCCGCCCTCAGTTCTTCAGCCGCGGTTCTCACGCCGCGTCCAGCGCCCCGTTCGCCTCGTCCTGGAACACCTCGGTCCAGTAGTGCCAGTAGGCGTCCGACGTGGTGCCGGTCGGGTCCACGGTTGACAGGACCTGGGTCATGGTGGCTGCCAGCTGGGCGTACGGGCCCTGGGAGAGGCCGAAGTCCAGGGCCTTGTCGAGGGATCGTTCGTGGTGGAGGAGCCAGAGGGTGTAGGCCAGGGTGGAGACGTCCGTGTTGAGCGGGTACAGCCTTGCCTCGGGTTCGCTCCAGTGGAGGACCGCGCCTGTGCGGCCGTCGAGGACCAGGCTGTTGTCCTCCAGCAGGTGGCCGAGGCGTATCAAGTAGGCGGCGTCGGCGGGGAGTTCCGCGTTCGGGTTGTCGGCGTGGTGCTCCGCCAGCGTCGGCAGGGGGACGTCCGTGTCCAGCTGGAACAGCAGGGCGTTCTCCGGCAGGCCCGTGTCGCGGAGGAAGCGGCGGGTCGGTTCGTGGGTGAGGGTGGCGGGGAAGTCGACGTCCTCGAAGCGCCAGATCTCGCCCTGGCCGAACTCCTGGTCCAGGAGACGGGCGGGGAGGTCCAGGGCCAGGCCGGACGTCGTGCCCGGGCCCGCCGTCAGGGACAGGGGGCGGATCAGGGCGGCCATCCGCCAGAAGGGCGGCACCTCGCCGTCCGTGCCCTCCTCGAAGACCGCGAGGAGCTGGCGGGTCGCCTCCGCCGCCACCTGCGGTCCGAAACGGCCGGCGTAGGAGGCGAACTGGCCGCGCAGTTCCGCCAGTTCCTCCGTCGCCGTCGCGAAGCAGACCAGCTTCTCCAGTGAGGGCGCGAGCGGGCGGCGCTCCATGAGTTCCGGCCTGTCGTACCAGAAGTCGGTCGTCGAGACCTCGCCCGTCGCCCCGTCGAGCAGGACCGGCTCCGTCTCCTGGCCCTCGATGTCGAGCAGTCCGCCTATGACGAGCTGGTCCCGCAGATCCAGGGAGAGCCGGCCCTCGGGGTCACCGGTCGCGTCCTCCACCGTCCGCAGGCCCTCGCGGCCGAGCTCCTCGAAGCTCAACAGGCCGATGCCGGACGGCAGTCCGGGCCCCGTCAGCCACCGGCGCGTCGAGGCGTGCGTGACGAGGCGTTCCAGGTCGTCGTCGGTCAGGGTGATCACCGCGGTTGCGGTGGCGCTCGTGCTCATCGTTCCCCCGTGCGTGCAAAGTCGCTGTCCTGCGCATCTCTGTCCTGCGCATCGCTGTCCTGCGAAATCACGTTCCCGAGCAGGGCAGGACAGGGCGAGTGGTGGTGAAGTCTCGCCGTCGTTCCCCACTGCTCAGAACACTACGCGGCACCACTGACAACGCCCCTGGATCAGAAGACGTCAGCCGACCCTCGCACGTTCCCTCCCCGCCAGAATCGCCTCCACCGTCTCCCCCACCGACAGCTCCGACGTGTCCAGCCACAGCCCGATCCGCGGGGTCTCCGACCGCAGTACGCCGTCCAGCCCCGCGACCGTCCACGCCGTCCCGTAACCCGTCTTGCCCCGCCCCGCCTCCCGCCCCGCCACGGTCTCGGGGCCCGGCGCCAGGACGACCACGTACAGGGGGCGGGTGCGGATCAGGCGTACGTACGCGGCCAGTTCCGTCCCCAGCACGACGTCCTGCACCACCGCCGTGAACCCGGCCTCGGCGTACGCGTCCGCCGTCGCCGCCGACAGCCGGTACCGCAGACGGAGTTGGGCTTCGCCCTCACCGCCCGCGCCGCCCTCACCGCCCGCGCCACCGTCGTACTCCGTCCGCCCGGAGACGATCATCCGGCGGAAGACGTCCCCTCGGACATGCGCGGCACGCGGCAGCCGTTCGGCGAGGGCCTGCGCGACCGTGGACTTACCGGACGCCATCACGCCGGTCACGAGGACCACCCCGCGCATCACGCCTCGCGCGTCACGTCAGAAACACCCGGCCCCACATGACTCGCGCGTCACGTCAAGTACACGCCGCCCAGCACAACCGCCAGCGCCGCCAGCGCGAACACCGCGATCCACAGCAGCAACTTCCCGACGCCCGGCGCCGGTTCGTACCGCTGCGGATCCTGCTCGCTCACTGTGCGGTCACCACCGCGGCCTGCGGACGGATCGGGAGGCGGTTCACCGGGCGGCCCGTCGCGGCCCGTACGGCGGAGGCGACGGCCGCCGGGGACGTCACCACCGGCACCGCGCTGACCGCCTTCGCGCCGAAGGGTGCGACGACGTCCCGCTCCTCGACGAGTTTCACGATGCGGATGTCGGGGGCGTCCAGGGCCGTCGGGAGCGAGTAGCCCGTCAGGTCGGGGTGCCGGATCAGCCCGCGCGCGGTGCGCAGGTTCTCCGTGAGCGCGATGCCCACGCCCTGGGTGACACCGGCCTCGATGCGCGCGGCGAGCTGGGCCGGGTTGAGGATCCGTCCCACGTCCTGGGCGACGGCGAGTTCGACGACCCGGACCGAGCCGAGCTCGATGTCGACGTCGACCACCGCGCGGATCGCGCAGAAGGCCATGCCGACGAATGCGTCGCCCTGGCCGGACTCGTCGAGGGGCTCGGTGGGGTGCGGGCGGCACTGTGCCGTCGCCCACAGTTCCTTGCCGTCCATCGCCTCGGTGACGGTGGTCGACAGGACTCCGTCGTACGAGGTGATCTTGCCGTCGGTGATCTGGAGCAGCTCGGTCGACATCCCGAACTTGTGTGCGAGGGGCTGGAGGAGCTGGGTGCGGACCATCTTCGCCGCCCGCTCCACCGCGCCGCCCGACACCCACGTGTGGCGGCCTCGGCAACCCGGGCCCGCCGGAGGCTGGTCGGTGTCCACGGGCGCGACGTGGACCTCGTCGATGCCGAGGGTCTCCTGGACGATCTGGCGGGCCAGTGTGGTGAAGCCCTGGCCGGTCTCGACCGCCGCGCACAGGACCGTCGCCACGCCGTCGTGGACCTTCACGGTGGCCGTGGAGACCTCGTCGGCGCCCTCCGCGCCGAGCATGTGGACCATGCCGAGGCCGTAGCCGACGCCCCGGCGGATCGCGCCGGGCTCGCCCGCGCCCTCGGGGCCGCCGGGCAGCAGCCACTCGTCCTCGGGGGTGTCCTTGGGGAGCGCGGGGAGCGGGAAGTCGCGTACGGCCTGGAGCAGCTCGGCCACGGGCGCGGGGCAGGTCACCGTCTGGCCGGTCGGGAGGACGTCCCCGGTGGCGAGTGCGTTGCGCAGGCGCAGTTCGGCCGGGTCGACGCCGAGCTTCTTCGCCAGCTTGTCCATCTGCGCCTCGTAGGCGGCGCAGACCTGCATGGCCCCCTCGCCGCGTACATGGCCGGAGGGCGGGTTGTTGGTGCGTACGGCCCAGCCCTCGATGAAGGCGTTGGGGACGACGTAGGGGCCGCAGGCGAAGCCCACGGCGGCGGCGAGGGCCTCGGCGGAGGTGTCGGCGTAGGCGCCCGCGTCGAGGAGGATCTGGGCCTCGACCTTCACCAGCTTGCCGTCGGCGTCGGCGTGGTGGCGGTAGCGCAGGAGCGTGGGGTGGCGGTGCGCGTGGCCGAGGAAGGACTCCTCGCGCGTAGCGGTGAGTTTGACCGGGCAGCCCGTCTTCAGCGCCAGGAGGCCGAGCGGGAGCTGGATGCCCTGGTCCTCGCGGTCGGCGGTGGCGCCGGGGACGCCGGTGACGACGATCTTGACGCGTTCGGGTTCCAGGCCGTAGCAGGCGGCGGCGGTGTCCCGGTCGGTGTGCGGGTCGGTGGAGGCCAGGTACAGCTCGACACCGCCGTCGGGGCGGGGCACGGCGAGGCCGGCCTCGGCGCCGATGGGGGCGGGGTCCTGGCGGCCGATGCGGTACTGGCCCTCGACGACGATCTCGCCGGTCGCGGAGGGGTCGCCGTGGTGCAGCGGGATGTGCCGGATCAGGTTGCCGTCGGCGTGCAGCGGCTCGGCCTCGAAGGCCTGCTCGGGGTCGGTGACCGGGTCGAGCACCTCGTACTCGACGATGACGGCAGCCGCGGCCATCCGCGCGGTGTCGGGGTGGTCGGCGGCGACGGCGGCGATGGGCTCGCCGTGGTGGCGGACCACCTCGGAGGCGAAGACCGGGCGGTCGGCCTTGCCGCGGCCGTACACCGGGCTGCCGGGGACGTCCTCGTGGGTGACGACGGCGCGTACGCCGGGCATCTCGCGCGCGTGGGAGGTGTCGATGGACACGATGCGCGCGTGCGCGTGCGGCGAGCGCAGGACAGCCGCCCAGAGCAGGCCCTCGGCCCACAGGTCGGCCGCGTACGGGAAGGTGCCCTCGGTCTTGGCGCGGGCGTCGGCGGGTTGCAGGGAGACGCCGAGGCCGTGCGGGATCGGCTCGGGGGCGGGTGCTGCCTCCGCGGGGGTGGTCGCGGTGGCGGCTTCGTTGCTCACGCCTGGCCTCCGTCCGTTCCGTACGCCTGGTCATGCGGCGGCTCGAAGGCCGACGGGTTGACGCCGCCGGCTCCGGGGCCCGCCTGGTGAGGGATACGTGCCTCGTCGGCGTCCGACTCGGAATCCGCCGCGGCGTGTGCCTCGCGCTGCGCGACGACTTCCTTGACGGCGTCCACGACGCCCCGGTAGCCGGAGCAGCGGCACAGGTTTCCGCACAGGGCCTGGCGGGTCTCCAGCTCGGTCGGGGCCGGGTTGCCCTCCAGGAGGTCGTGCACGGTCATCGCCATGCCGGGCACGCAGAAACCGCACTGCACGGCGCCGCACTTGGCGAGCGCGCGCTGCACGTCGGAGGGCTGTCCGTCCTCGGCGAGGCCCTCGACGGTGCGCACCTCGCTGCCGGCGGCGGTGACGGCGGGGACCAGGCAGGAGGCGACGAGCCGTCCGTCGACCTGGACGTTGCAGGCCCCGCACTCGCCCTGCGAGCAGCCGTCCTTGGCGCCCGCGAGGCCGAGGCGCTCGCGCAGGACGTAGAGCAGCGACTCGCCGATCCAGGCGTCGGCGACGGGGCGTTCGACGCCGTTGACGCGCAGGACGTAGGAGGCGAGGGGGTGTTCCTCGTCGGTGGGTACGGGGGCGGGCTCGTCGGCGGCCTCGGGGTCGTCGGCGTGCTCCTCGGCGGCTTCCGGTCCCGCTTCGACGTCGCGGTCGGCCGGGGCGTGCTCGGCGTGCGGCTCGGTGTCCGGTCCCGCGTGCGGCTCGGTGGCCGTCTCAGCGGCCTCCACGGCCTCCGGGGCGCCCTCGGGCGTATCGGTGGCCGCCGACGCCTCACCGGGGCCGTGCGTGGCCTGTGAGGCGGCTGGGGCGATGTCCGGGGAGGGGTCGGCGGGTGCGTGGCCGTGCGGCTGGGCCGGGTCGTAGGCGGTGCCCGTCTCCACGCGTGCGTGGGCGTCCGGGGCGGGGTCGTGGTGACCGTCGCCGGCCGGACCGCCGTGGCCGTCGCCCGAGGGCATGTGCGCGGCGTCGGCCGGACCGCGCCGGTCGTCCCGCGGCGGCACGTGCGCGTGGGTGTCGCCGGGTGACACGTGCGCGTGCCCCGCGCCCGTCACGCCACCGCGGTCGTCACGTGTCACAGCTCCGCGCTCGTCGCCGACCGGTCCGCCGTGCTCCTGTCCGGCGCCCGGCGTCTCGGTCGCCCAGGGCTGGCCCGCCTGCGTCTGGGTGGCCCAGGGCGCGGGCGCGCCGCCGGGCAGGGTGGCCGGCGGGGTACCGCCCCACTGCTCGACGAGGGACGACGTGGTGAACTCGCCCGATTCGTCCGGAAGATCGCCACCGGCGACGGGGATGGACCACTGCCCGGTCACATCGTGACCCGGCGCGGGCACGGCGTCCGTGCGCTCCGTGTGCTCGACGTGCTCCTCGAAGTTCCACTGCCCGGTCGCCGCCGGGTTGTACGTGAACCGGTCGTCCCCGGCCTGCGGTACGCCGCCCTGCGGCACAGCGTTCGGGTCGGGCCACTGGACGCCGTCGGCGGGCACCGCCCACGCGCCCGTACTGGCGGCGGAGGGGTCTGTCCCGGGCGCCACCGTTATCTGCGGCGGCACATAGCCGTGGCCGGGCGCGGCGAGCGGGCTGTCGGAGGCGAGCAGGGCCTCGATGCCGCCCTCGGGGAGCTTCACGAACGCGGTCGCGCCGTCGTCGTAGTCGCCCTGGGGCAGCGGGTCCCAGCGGCCGCCGCTCTGGGGCGGCGTGCCCTCTCCGTGCCGGTCGTCGGTCACGACAGCGCCCTCCCCAGTGCTCGTCGGGCCAGCGCGGCGACGGTGCGCCGCAGGTGCAGTACGGCGGGCGGAAGCGGTTGCACGGAGCCGTCCGGCTCCGGGGCCGGGTCGGGGATGCAGGCGGCGGCGACGTACTCGCCGAAGGCCTGCAACGCCTCCGGGACGATCGTGCGATTGTTGTCCCAGTCGATGAGCCGGCCGACCCACTGCTCGGCGTCCAGGGGCCTGAGCGGCATCGGCGCTATGGCTCCGACGGCGCACCGCACTCCGCGCCGGGCGGGGTCGAGGACGAGCGCGACGGAGGCCATCGCGCGGCCGGGTCCGGTGCGCCCTGTGGCCTTGAGGAAGACCTGCGGCGCGTGCAGCAGCGGCACGCGCACGAAGCCGATGAGTTCGCCGGCCCGCAGCATCTCCATGCCGGCCAGCAGATGCGACACCGGGATCTCGCGGCGGGCGCCGCCCTGGCCGACGATGATCAGCGTCGCTTCGAGCGCGGCGAGGACCGGCAGCGCGTCGCCGGTCGGGGACGCGGTGGCGATGTTGCCGCCCAGGGTGCCCGCGTTGCGGATCTGCGGGGGGCCCGCGGCGCGCGCGGCGGCGGCGAGCGCGGGGATGAGGGCGGCGAAGTCGGGGCGGCCCATGCGCGCGTGCGTCAGTCCGGCGCCGAGCAGGGCGTGCCCGTCCTGGTACTGCCAGCCGCGGATCTCGCTGATGCGGCCGAGGCCGACCAGGGCGGCGGGCCGGAGCTGGCCGGAGTTGACGGCGGCCATGAGGTCGGTGCCGCCCGCGACGGGCACGGCGGCGGGCATGGCTGCCAGCGCCGCCACGGCCTCGTCGAGCGTCGTGGGCAGCGTGACGGCCTGCGCCGCCTGCGGTGCGTGCGTGGTCAAACCGGCTGCCCCTTCCCGCTGCCCCACCTGGTCCCAGCTGGTCCCACCTGTTGCTGCCGTACGGTACGTGCTGACAGGGCGGACGTGGCAACTCTGGCACATCTTCGCAGGGGCCGAAGACAGGGGTCCGCTAGGAGGCATTCGCCCGTCTCATCAGGGAGATGGTCCGTTTTCGTACGGCATCACCGGTGCGTGCGGATTGACACTCTTCGGTGATGCTTACGATGGTTTTCCCCTACCTGTTCGGGGTGTCCGTTACCTGTTCGGGGGCGCCCCCTCGATGGGCCGGCCCAGCACCCCGGGGCGCTTCTGCCACGGCAACGGGCCCGTGGGCGGCCGGTAGGAGACGCCCAAGGCGTCAAGTCGCGCGTAGTGCTCGGTCATTCGCCGCTCGAAGTCCGCGAAGTCCCGCTCGGCCGGGGCGGGCAACCGGCTCCAGGCCACCTCGGCGAAGGCCGCGAGCCGGGGAAACGCCTGGTAGTCCACGCGCGCGTGGTCCTCCATCACCTCGGTCCACAAGTTGGCCTGCGTGCCCAGCACATGCGCCGCTTCCGCGGAGGTCAGCTCCGGTGGAACGGGTTCGAAGCGGTACACGTCCTCCAGGGTGCGGACGTACCCGATGGGGACGGGCTCGTCGGCGCCGCCGTCCTGCCGGTGGTCCAAGTACACCTGCTGCTCAGGGCACATGACGACGTCGTGCCCCGCTCGTGCGGCCGTGACGCCGCCCGCGTATCCGCGCCACGAGGACACGGCCGCGCCCGGCGCGAGACCGCCCTCCAGGATCTCGTCCCAGCCGATGAGTCTGCGCCCGCGCGCGGTGAGCCACTTGTCGAAGTGACCGATGAACCACGACTGAAGCCCGTCCTCGTCACCGACCCCGAGTTCCTTGATGCGGGCCTGTGCGGTGGGTGAGGCACGCCACTGGTCCTTCAGGCATTCGTCGCCGCCGACGTGAATGAACTCACCCGGGAACAGTTCCAGGAGTTCCTCGAAGACGCCCTCGTAGAAGCGAAGGGTGTTGTCAGTGGGGGCGAGTACGTTCGGAGAGATACCCCAGGTGTCCCAGACGGAGAGGGCGGTCGTGTCGATCACATCGGTGTTGCCGAGTTCCGGGTACGCGGCGATCGCGGCCTGCGAGTGTCCTGGTACGTCGATTTCGGGGACGACGGTGATATGCCGCTCGGCGGCGTAGGCCACGATCTCCCGGATGTCGTCCTGCGTGTAGTAGCCACCGTGCGGCTTCTCCTCCCACAACGGCGAGGCCCGGTGGCCGAATTTGGTACGCGCCCGCCATGAGCCGGCCTCGGTCAGCCGGGGGTGCCTCTTGATCTCGATCCGCCAGCCCTGGTCGTCCGTCAAGTGGAAGTGGAAGACGTTGAGTTTGTGGGCGGCCATCAGGTCGAGGTAGCGCAGGACGCCGTCCTTGGGCATGAAGTGCCGGGCCACGTCGAGCATGAGGCCGCGCCAGCGGAAGCGGGGGGCGTCGTCGATGGTCTGGTGCTGGACGCCGTATTCGAGGCCGGGGCCGATGGGAGCGCGTCGGAAGGCGTCGGGGCCGAGGAGTTGACGCAGCGACTGCGCGCCCCAGAACACTCCGGCCGGGCCGCCGCCCGTGATCTCGACACCCCACCCGAAGGTGACCTTGAGGCGGTAGCCCTCTGGGTCCAGGGAGTCGTCGAGCCGCAGCGTGACCGTGTTCTCGGCGCCCTCCCGGCCGGGCGGCAACGGCAGCCCGAGGGCCGCGCCCAGCGTGGTGCGCAGCCACCGCTGCGTGCCCTCGGTGCCCGGCGCGCCCCACAGGGCGGTGTCCGCCCCGAAGACGAAGCCGCACCGGGTGGGTCCCTCGACGGCGCGCGGCGCCGGGATCAGATCCGCAAGTGAAGTCACGTCAGTCCTTTACCGCTCCGCCCAGCCCGGAGACCAGCCGTCGCTGTACGAGTACGAAGAACACCAGCACCGGAATCGTCATCACCGTCGACGCCGCCATCACGCCACCCCAGTCCGGCTCGTCCGGCTTGTAGAACACCAGCAGGGCCATCGGCAGCGTCGACTGGGAGGTGTCGCTGATGATGAACGACTTGGCGAACAGGAAGTCGTTCCAGGCCGAGATGAAGGAAAACACGCTCGTGGCCACCAACCCCGGGAACACGAGCGGGAAAAGGATCTGCCACAGGAATCGCGCCCGGCTCGCCCCGTCGATGTACGCGGCCTCCTCCAGCGCCTCCGGCACCGCTTTCACGAACCCCCGCAGCATCCAGATGGCGAAGGGCAGTGAGAAGGCGATGTGCGGCAGGATCAGCGACCCCAGCGAGTTCAGCAGACCGAGGTCGCGCATCTGGAAGAACAGCGGGATCGTCAAAGCCTCCACCGGCACCATCTGTGCCACCAGGAACATGATCAGCAGTGTGGTCCGGAAGCGGAACCGGAATCGGGTCACGGCGGTCGCCGCGAGAAACGCGACGATCGCGGAGACGACGACCACAGCGCACGCCACGACAAGGCTGTTGACGAAATACCGACCAAAATCCTGCTGCCCGAACACGCGCCGGAAGGATTCGAGCGAGGGCGAAAGCGTCCACGGCCGGGGCTCGGTGGACTCGATCTCCCCGGCCGGTTTGAAGGCGCTCAGCACCATCCAGTAGAGGGGGAACGCGACGACCACCGCGATCAGCAGCGCGGACGCCTCGGCGGCCAACCGCCACGGACGCCTCACAAAAGGGCGCCCGTGAGCTCGTACAAGATTCACAGTTCCTCCCCCTGTCTGCGGAGCAGCCGCAGATAGAGCAGCGTCACGGCGAGCAGGATCAGCAGCATCACGATCCCGATCGCCGAGCCGAGCCCGTACTGCGAGGACGCGAACGCCTGCTGGTAGGCGTAGACGTTCAGGACGAGGTTCTGGCCCGCGATGCCGCCGCCGTTCGTCATGACGTAGATCTGGGTGAAGACCTTGAAGTCCCAGATCACCGACTGGATGGTGACGACCACCAGGATCGGCCGCAGCATCGGCGCCAGCACGGACCGCCAGATCCGCCACTGCGACGCCCCGTCGAGCGCGGCGGCCTCCAGGACCTCGGCCGGTACGGCCCGTATCCCCGCGTACACCGTCACCATCACGAACGGGAAGGAGCACCACACCACTTCGAGCAGGACGAGGAAGAAGGCGCTGAACCGTCCGTACGTCCAGGAGTGGTCGCCGAGGCCGAGGAGCCGGTTCACCGGCCCGAAGTCCGGGTCGAACAGGAACAGCCACACCGTCGACCCGGTGACGGCCGGGGTCGCCCACGCCCCGAGCGCCGCCAGCATCAGCGCCAGCCGCGGCACGGCACGCACGCGCGTGAGCAGTACGGCGAGGGCACACCCGACGGCGAGCGTCGACACGACACAGGCCGCCGCGAAGACGACGGTGGCGAGCAGCACCTGCCAGAACTCCGGGTCGCCGAAGAGCTCCGCGTAGTTGCCGAAGCCCTCGAAGGTGGTGGGTTCACCGCCGCTGACCTGGGCCTGGGTGTACTGGAAGAAGGAGATCAGGCCGAGCTGGTAGATCGGGTAGACGAGCAGCCCGCCGAGGACCACGAGAGCAGGGGCGAGATAGAGCCAGGGAGTCCAGGCGGGCTTGGTGCGAAGGTTCACCGGCTCAACCCGCGGAGCCGAACGCGTCGTTCATCTTCTTCGCCGCGTCCTTCGAAGCCGCCGCCACGTCCTTCTTGCCGCTGATGACCTCCTGGAACATCGTCGGCAGGACGAGCGAGGAGTCGATCTGGGACCACGCGGGCGACGCCGGAACGAACTTGGTACCCGCGCTCAGCGTCTCGACGAAGGGCTTCGTGTACGGCTTCTCCGCCGCCACCCGCTGCCGTACGTCAGTGAACGTCGGCAGGAAGCCCATCGCCGCGAACATCGAGGCCTGCGTCTTCTTCGACGTCAACTGCTCCATCAGCTCCACGGCCAGCGTGCGGTGCGACGTGCTCTTCAGTACGCCGATGTTGTTGCCGCCCGCGAAGGCGGGAGCGACGGACCCGGCGGCCACCCCGGGCAGCGGCACGACCGCGTACTCGCCCTTCACCTTGCCCGCCTCGACCGCCGCGTGGCTGAAGTCGCCCCCGATGGCCATGCCCGCCTTGCCGGCCGCGAACGCGGTCACCGTGTCGTTGCCGCCGAAGCCCGCGCACTTGGCGGCGGGACAGTTGTCGTCGGAGAACAGGGAGGTGTACGCCTTGATGCCCTTCCGGGCTGCAGGGCTGTCGATCGCGGAGGTGTACGTGCCGCCCTCGCCGGTGGCGAGTTCGCCGCCGTTGGCCCAGACGAAGGGCATCGCGCCGTACGTGTAGGCGCCGCCGACGACGAGACCGTACAACTCGGGCTTTGCGGCGCGGATCTTGCGGGCGGTGGAGGCCAGCTCGGACATCGACTTGGGGACTTCGAGGCCGAGTTCCTCGAAGACGTCGGTGCGGTAGTACAGCGCGCGGACGCCGACGTAGAAGGGCGCGCCGTAGACCTTGCCGTCGACCGTGACCGACTGTTTCGCCGTGGGGTCGGTGTCCTTCGCCTCGTTCCAGGCGCCGAACTCCTCGCTGACGTCGAGGAGTCCGCCGTCCTTCACATAGCCGGCGGTGTCGGTGTTGCCGTACTCGATGACGTCGGGCGCGGACTTGGGGTCGTTGAAGGCGGCCTTGACGCGCTGGGCGCGGGTCTCGACGGGGATGTACTCGACGTCGACCTTCGTGCCGTCGTGGGCCTTCTCGAAGGCGGCGACGACGGAGTCGACGACGTTCTCCTTGGGCTTGTTGCCGACCTCCTGGAAGAGCCAGACGCGGAGGGTGCCGGTCTTGTCGTCCTTGTCGGAGGAGGAGTTGGTGGAGGTCTGGGGGGCGCAGGCGGTGAGGGCCAGGGCGGTCAGGAGCACGGTCAGCCGGGGGGAGAGCTTCATGGAGTGGGGCCTCCGAAGTGCGTTGCAACATATGCAATGACGGTTTCGCTCTGCACAACGGAGGCTAGGGACTACATGAACATGCCCACAAGAGGTCTCAACCACTTCGTGACCGGCCGACGCACCCCGTGCAACGACAGACAGCGCAAAGGCCCCCAAGGCGCGCCGAAACGCGCCCAGGGGGCGTCGTGAGAACTTCAGTCAAGCAGCGGGCTTACTTGTCGCCGCCGCCCTTGCCGTCGCCGTCCCCGCCGGCGCCCATGGACTCGTAGATCTCCTTGCACATGGGACACACGGGGTACTTCTTCGGGTCGCGGCCCGGCACCCACACCTTGCCGCAGAGCGCCACGACGGGGGTCCCGTCGAGGGCGCTCGCCATGATCTTGTCCTTCTGGACGTAGTGGGCGAAGCGCTCGTGGTCGCCGTCGCCGTGGGACACCTGTGGCGTCGGCTCTACGAGGGTCCCCGTACCAGTCCCGCGCTCGGGCTCAAGAGTGCTCATATCGCCAAGGGTACTGAAGCTCACATGCATCAGTTCAGCGAAGGGTCGTCCGGATACGTGGCCACCATCGCGAGCTCGTTGCGCTGGCGGCGCAGGACCTCGCGCCAGAGTCTTTCCGGCGCCGGGGACGAGACGTCACCGGGCTCGGACTCGACCACGTACCAGGCGCCCTCGACCAGCTCGTCCTCCAGCTGACCGGGCCCCCAGCCCGCGTATCCCGCGAAGATTCGCAACGACCCCAGGGCCTTCGCGAGCAGCTCCGGCGGGGCCTCCAGGTCGACCAGACCGATCGCGCCGTGCACCCGGCGCCAGCCCAGCGGCGCGCTCTCGCCGGACGCGCCGCCCGGGATGACGGCGACGCCGAGCGCGGAGTCGAGGGAGACCGGGCCGCCCTGGAAGACGACTCCCGGTTCACCGGCGAGGTCCGCCCAGCCCTCCAGGATGTCGCCGACGTCCACCGGGGTGGGCCGGTTGAGGACGACACCGAGGGAGCCCTCCTCGTCGTGGTCGAGAAGGAGCACCACCGCACGGTCGAAGTTCGGGTCCGCCAGGGCGGGCGTTGCCACGAGCAACCGCCCTGTGAGCGAGGACACCTCGGTCATGCCAGACATGATCCCGCATCTTCCCCGCGCGGGGGGAGGCAATGCGCGTTCGGGAGTGAATGCAGCTCAGAGCGCAACCGCGCGCCCCTGCCCGCGCACCTGGCACCGTGACCCCATGTGCCCGTCCGCGGACGCCTCGTGTTGTGACACAGCTATGACGTAGCTGGGCGGTACTTGGGCTTACGGAAGGGGGGTGGACGGCGATTACCCTTTCCCTTCTGGCCCCCTGCCCCACCAATCGGAACGCGAGATACATGACCGTCAACGACGATGTCCTCCTTGTCCACGGCGGAACCCCGCTGGAGGGCGAGATCCGTGTCCGCGGTGCGAAGAACCTCGTACCGAAGGCCATGGTCGCCGCCCTGCTGGGCAGTGGGCCGAGTCGACTGCGCAACGTTCCGGACATCCGTGACGTGCGCGTCGTACGCGGTCTGCTGCAACTGCACGGGGTGACGGTCCGTCCGGGTGAGGAGCCCGGCGAGCTGGTGATGGACCCGACCCACGTCGAGAGCGCGAACGTCGCTGACATCGATGCCCACGCGGGTTCCTCGCGCATCCCGATCCTCCTGTGCGGCCCGCTGCTGCACCGGCTCGGGCACGCCTTCATCCCCGGTCTCGGCGGCTGTGACATCGGCGGCCGGCCGATCGACTTCCACTTCGAGGTGCTGCGCCAGTTCGGCGCGACCATCGAGAAGCGGGCGGACGGTCAGTTCCTGGAGGCGCCGCGGCGTCTTCGCGGTACGAAGATCCGGCTGCCGTACCCGTCGGTGGGCGCGACCGAGCAGGTGCTGCTGACGGCGGTCCTGGCGGAGGGCGTCACCGAGCTCTCGAACGCGGCGGTCGAGCCGGAGATCGAGGACCTCATCTGCGTCCTGCAGAAGATGGGCGCCATCATCGCGATGGACACCGACCGCACGATCCGCATCACCGGTGTGGACTCGCTCGGCGGCTACAACCACAAGGCCCTCCCGGACCGCCTGGAGGCCGCCTCCTGGGCTTCGGCCGCGCTGGCGACCGAGGGCAACATCTACGTCCGCGGCGCCCAGCAGCGCTCGATGATGACGTTCCTGAACACCTACCGGAAGGTGGGCGGGGCCTTCGAGATCGACGACGAGGGCATCCGCTTCTGGCACCCCGGCGGCCAGTTGAAGTCCATCGCGCTCGAAACCGACGTGCACCCGGGCTTCCAGACGGACTGGCAGCAGCCGCTGGTGGTGGCCCTCACCCAGGCCACGGGCCTGTCGATCATCCACGAGACGGTGTACGAGTCCCGGCTCGGCTTCACCTCCGCGCTCAACCAGATGGGTGCTCACATCCAGCTGTACCGCGAGTGCTTGGGCGGCTCCGACTGCCGCTTCGGCCAGCGCAACTTCCTCCACTCGGCCGTCGTCTCCGGCCCGACGAAGCTCCAGGGCGCCGACCTGGTCATCCCCGACCTCCGCGGCGGCTTCTCGTACCTCATCGCCGCCCTGGCCGCCCAGGGAACCTCCCGGGTCCACGGCATCGACCTCATCAACCGCGGCTACGAGAACTTCATGGAGAAGCTCGTGGAGCTGGGCGCGAAGGTGGAACTGCCGGGCAAGGCGCTCGGATAGACCCGTTTTTGAGTACGACGATGGGGCGGCCCCCCGGAAAGGGGGCCGCCCCATTGGCGTTACGTCGTCCCGAAGTACGTCGTCCCGAGACGCACCGTCGGACTTACTTGCCCTTGGCGGCTTCCTTGAGCTTGCTGCCCGCGGACACCTTGACGCTGTAGCCGGCGGGGATCTGGATCGGGTCGCCGGTCTGCGGGTTGCGCGCGGTGCGAGCGGCACGGTGGGTGCGCTCGAAGGTCAGGAAGCCGGGGATGGTGACCTTCTCGTCGCCCTTGGCGACGATCTCGCCGACGGTCTCGGCGAACGCGGCCAGCACGGCGTCGGCGTCCTTGCGGGTGACCTCGGCGCGGTCGGCCAGGGCGGCCACCAGCTCACTGCGGTTCATGTTGTTACTCCCGTGTTCTTCTTGCCGTTGGGGTGTGCCACGCGGCGGAGCCGCACGTGGCACAGCGAAGCCGATGCGCTCGCGCCCAGGGACGCATCCTGCCCCTACCTGCTGCGGGAAAGCCAATCCGGCACCCGCTGGAGTCGTGAGAACACCCTTGGGTGTCACACGAAGAGAGGCCACGAGCCTGGCCGACACGATAAACGTCGGCCAGGAGGCCCGGGTTCCACGACGCGCCGATGCAAGGCCTTGCCGTGGCGATCCTCACAGCCTGGCCACATCGTCCGGCGCGTGTCTAGGAGGCTGCCGCCGCCTTCGCCGCCTCGCGCACCGCTCCGGCGACCGCGCCCGCGACCTTGTCGTTGAAGACGGACGGGATGATGTAGTTCGGGTTGAGCTCGTCCTCGCTCACCACGTCCGACAGCGCGGTCGCGGCGGCCAGCATCATGTCCGTGTTCACCGTGCGGGACTGAGCGTCCAGCAGACCGCGGAAGACACCCGGGAAGACCAGCACGTTGTTGATCTGGTTCGGGAAGTCGGAGCGGCCCGTGGCCACGACCGCCGCCGTCTGACGGGCGATCGCCGGGTCCACCTCGGGGTCCGGGTTCGCGAGCGCGAACACGATCGCGCCCTCCGCCATGGCGGCCACGTCGCTGCCGTCCAGGACGTTCGGGGCGGAGACACCGATGAAGACGTCCGCTCCGCGAACGGCTTCCTTCAGCGTGCCGGTGAGGCCCTCGGGGTTGGTGTTGTCGGCGATCCAGCGCAGCGGCGAGTCCGCGGCGGCGTCCACCAGGTCCTCGCGGCCCGCGTGCACGACACCGTGGATGTCGGCGACGACGGCGTTCTTGACGCCCGCGGCGATCAGCAGCTTGAGGATGGCCGTACCAGCCGCGCCCGCGCCGGACATGACGACCCGGATGTTCTCAATTGCCTTGCCGGTGACGCGAAGTGCGTTCTTCAGGGCGGCGAGGACGACGATCGCGGTGCCGTGCTGGTCGTCGTGGAAGACGGGGATGTCGAGGGCCTCGCGCAGCCGGGCCTCGATCTCGAAGCAGCGCGGCGCGGAGATGTCCTCCAGGTTGATGCCGGCGAAGCCCGGGGCGATCGCCTTGACGATCTCGACGATCGCGTCGGTGTCCTGGGTGTCCAGGCAGATCGGCCACGCGTCGATGTCGGCGAAGCGCTTGAAGAGCGCCGCCTTGCCCTCCATCACCGGCATGGCGGCCATCGGGCCGATGTTGCCGAGGCCGAGCACGGCGGAGCCGTCCGTCACGACCGCAACGGTGTTGCGCTTGATGGTGAGACGGCGGGCGTCCTCGGGGTTCTCGGCGATCGCCATGCAGACGCGGGCCACACCCGGCGTGTAGACCATGGAGAGGTCGTCACGGTTGCGGATGGGGTGCTTGGACTGCATCTCGATCTTGCCGCCGAGGTGCATGAGGAACGTACGGTCGGAGACCTTGCCGAGGGTGACGCCCTCGATGCCGCGCAGCTGCTGGACGATCTCGTCGGCGTGCGCCGTGGAGGTCGCCGCGATGGTGACGTCGATGCGGAGCTTCTCGTGGCCGGAGGCGGTCACGTCGAGGCCGGTCACCGAGCCTCCGTTGGACTCCACGGCCGTGGTGATCTGGGAGACCGCGGTTCCGCTCGCGGGCACCTCCAGACGGACCGTGATCGAGTAGGAGACGCTGGGCGCCGTTGCCATGGCCGACTTCCTCTGCTTTCACCGGTGGTGCTGTATGCCGTCCGATCGTCGCACCTACTGATGAGTAGGCGTTAGTCGCGCAGAATTGCGAACGTTTTGTTCACGGGTGAGCGCGGAGGGAGGCAGAAGAGGAGGTGAAAGAGAAGGTGACACCGACCCGCCATGCTCGCCTCGCGGCAAGTGGTCCCTCTAAGGGACGAAGGTTGGGCCCGGGGGCTTGGATCGGGCCGGTGTCACGTCAAGGCTAACAAACGGATCCCGTAAGGCCATTCCCGTCTCGCGAGTTCATCGAGAACTAATCCCGCAGCAGGTCAGGCACGCCGTTCGCGTCCGGCTGGTCCCGGTCCGCCGACACGACCGTCAGCTGCTGGGTCGCCCGGGTCAGGGCCACGTACAGCACCCGCAGGCCCGCCGGGGACTCGTCCGCGATCTCCGCCGGGGAGACGACGATCGTCGCGTCGTACTCCAGGCCCTTCGCCTCCAGGCTGCCGAGCGCCACCACCCGGTCGCCGAGCCCGGTGAGCCAGCGGGCGGCCTCCTCGCGGCGCTGCATGGCGACGACCACGCCGATCGTGCCGTCGACCCGGTCGAGGAGCCGGGCGGCCTCCTCCCGGACGGAGGCCGCGAGGGAGTCCCGTACGACGGTGAAGCGGGGTTGGACGCCGGTGGAGCGTACGGCCTTCGGGGACTCGGAGCCGGGCATGGCGAGGGCCAGGACCTTCGCGGCGAGTTCGGCGATCTCCGAGGGGTTGCGGTAGTTCACGGTGAGCTGGAAGCGGCGGCGCGGACGGGTGCCGAGGGCCTCGTCGCGGGCCTCCGCCGCCTCGTCGGGGTCGGACCAGGAGGACTGGGCGGGGTCGCCGACGACCGTCCAGGTGGCGTGCCGGCCGCGGCGGCCGACCATGCGCCACTGCATCGGGGTGAGGTCCTGGGCCTCGTCGACGATGACGTGGGCGTACTCGGTGCGCTCCTGGGCGAGCCGCTCGGCCCGCTCGCGCTGGGTCTCCTCGCGGACCGGCATCAGCTCCTCCAGGCCGCTCAGCTGGTCCAGGGGGTCCAGCTCGCGCTTCTTCCGGGGGCGGGCCGGGGTGCCGAGGAGGGCCTGGAGCTCGTCGAGCATCGCGATGTCGTGCACCGAGTAACCGTCCCGGCGCAGCGAGCGGGCGACCTTGCGGACCTCGCCGGGGTTGAGGATCCGCCGGGCCCAGCGGCCGAGGCGGCGCTCGTCGGCCATCGCGTCGAGGACGGCCTTCGGGGTGAGCTCCGGCCACCACGCGTTCAGGAACTCGATGAAGCTGTCCTCGGTGCTGACGTCCTCGTCGAAGGAGGACCGCAGCTCGGCGGCGAGCTCCGGGTCGGAGTGCCGGGAGGCCGCGCCGGACTGCGCCCACAGGGCGTCCAGGAGGAGCTTGCGGGCGCGGGGGCGCAGCAGGTTCACCGGCGCGGTGCCGCTGAGGGCGTTGTGGCGGATACGTTCCAGCTCGGGCGCTTCCAGCTCAAGGCGCCGGTTGAAGGCGACGACGCGGAGGCGGGTGGGGGTGCCGGCGGGGGCCTGTACGCCGGTGTCGTCCTCGCCGAAGGCGAGCTGGCCGGCGGAGGTGTCCTCGCGGGCCGCCGAGTTCCCGTTGCGCGAGCTGCCCGCCGGCCGGGTCTCCAGCGCCCCCCGCGCCGCCTTCCGCAGCACCTTGAGCATCCGGTGGGAGCCCTTGGCGCGGGCGGTGGACGGGGAGTCGTACAGGGTGGCCTCCGCGCCGTCGACGAGGGAGCCGATCGCGCGGATGGCGACCTGGCCCTCCTCGCCCAGGGACGGCAGGACGCCCTCGGTGTACGCGACGAGGAGCGGGGTCGGGGAGACGATGAGGATGCCGCCCGAGTAGCGGCGCCGGTCCTGGTAGAGCAGGTAGGCGGCGCGGTGCAGGGCGACGGCCGTCTTGCCGGTGCCGGGCCCGCCCTCGACATAGGTCACGGAGGCGGCGGGGGCCCGGATGACCAGGTCCTGCTCGGCCTGGATGGAGGCGACGATGTCCCGCATGGTGTGGCTGCGGGCCTGCCCGAGGGCGGCCATGAGGGCGCCGTCGCCGATGACGGGGAGCGTCCGCCCGCCCAGGAAGGCCGTGAGCTCGGGGCGCATGAGGTCGTCCTCGACGCCGAGGACGCGGCGCCCCTTGGAGCGGATGACGCGGCGGCGCACCACGCGCCCGGGGTCGACCGGGGTGGAGCGGTAGAAGGGCGCCGCGGCCGGGGCCCGCCAGTCGATGACGAGCGGCGCGTACTCGGAGTCCAGGACCCCGATCCGGCCGATGTGCAGGGTCTCGGCGATGTCGGCGGTGTTGTCGTCCCGGACCGCGCCCTCGGCGGGTTCCACGGCGGTGTAGGCGCCGTCGGGCCCCTTCTTGCCGTCCTTCCCCAGCAGCAGGTCGATCCGGCCGAAGAGGAAGTCCTCGAACTCGTTGTTGAGCCGGTTGAGGTGGACGCCGGCCCGGAAGACCTGGGCGTCCCGCTCGGCGAGCGCGCCGGGCGTGCCGACCTGGCCTCGCTTGGCGGCGTCGTTCATCAGGAACTCCGCCTCGTGGATCTTCTCCTCGAGGCGGCGGTACACCCGGTCCAGGTGTTCCTGTTCGACGCTGATCTCCCGATCCCGAACCGAGTCGTGAACCGAGCCGACCGCAGATGGTTGAGCCTGAGCGGCCACCGGGCCCCCTTCTGACGTGCTGGGCAGCCGTCAACCGTACGCGAAGGGGACCCGGCAAAGCTACGAAAGCTACGCGTCGACCTCGACGAGCTTCTTGCCTTCGAAGGTCAGGACCTCGAAATGGTCGATCTCGTTCGGGGCGAAGGCGGCGCCGCCGTGGACGTAGAGCGGCTGCTTGGCCTGCTCGGTCTTGGCGTTCGGGATGCCATAACCCCAGGTCGGGACGGACCAGGAGGTGACCGTCTCGCGTTCGCCGTTCTTGCCGACCGCGATGAGGGAGCACTTCTCGGGGCCCTTGACGTTCGACAGTTCCAGGACCGCGTGGGTGCCCCAGGCCTTCTTCTCCACCGCGACGGTCGCACTCACGTCCGTACTGGGGTCGGTGGCCGTGACCTTGTCGGTCATGGTGTCGAAGGCGTCCTTGGCGGGGCTGCTGCTGGTGGTGTGCGCGGAGACGTTTCCGCCCGAGTCGTCGCCGGTCGAGGCGACGGCGACCAGCGGGCCGCCGATGATCAGCGCGGCCGCCGCGGCCACCATGTAGAAGGCGCGCCGGCGCTTCTGGGCACGGCGTTCGGCGACCTCGTCGACGAGCTTGTTGACCAGCCGCGGGCTGGGCTTGGCCGACAGCGACTCGCCGATCGCGGGGGTGCCGGAGCCGGGCAGGTCCGCGAGCGCGGCCAGCATCGGTTCCATCCCGGCGAGTTCGTCGAGCTGCTGGGCGCACCACTCGCAGGTCGCGAGGTGCATCTCGAAAGCGGTTGCCTCGGCGTCGTCGAGAATCCCGAGGGCGTAGGCGCCTACGGTCTCGTGCTCGTTCGGCACCGGAGAACCCTGCATGGAGCCAGACATACCCGAACCACCACTACCGAATCCCTGGTTTCCCCCGTAAACACTCATCACGCCGTCACCCCCCGCTCCTCCAGAGCCAGCTTCATCGACCGCAGGGCGTAGAAGACCCTGGAACGGACGGTTCCGCTGGGTATTCCGAGCGTCTCGGCCGCCTCATTGACGGTACGCCCCTTGAAGTACGTCTCGACGAGCACCTCCCGGTGTGCGGGGGTCAGGTCGTCGAGCGCGTCCGACAGCGTCATCAACCACAGCGCCTTGTCGATCTCGTCCTCCGCGGGGATGACCTCCAGCGGCGACGGATCGACCTCCTGCGGCCGGGCCTGCCGGCTTCGGTGGCCGTCGATGACGATGCGCCGGGCGACCGTCACCAGCCAGGGGCGTACAGATCCGGTCGCTCGATTGAGCTGACCGGCGTTCTTCCAGGCACGGATCAGCGTCTCCTGCACGACGTCCTCGGCTCTTTGCCGGTCTCCGGCGACCAGCCTCAGCACATAGGCGAGCAGGGGTCCTGCGTGCTCTCTGTACAGAGCACGCATGAGCTCCTCATCAGGTTCCGAGGGCTGGGACATGCGATGTCGGGCCCTCGATCCACGTTCATTGGCCACGACGGAATCCTTGCGCACGCCCACCTCCGATGTCCGGGGGTTCCCCCAGCCGGTCGCTCAACACCGGGTACGGACGCGGGCCCTGGAGTGTTCAAAGTGACATGACAGATTTCTTCTGCGTGCCGAGACGAGGGGGACATGCACGCACATACCCACCCCGCGATCTTTACATTTCCGCCACATTGGCGCGAAGGGCGTGGCTGCCCGCGTCGAGCGCCGAGTAAACGACGTGTAATCGAAATCACTTCGACACCCGCTCCACAGAAGGGACATAACGCCCCGTCAGTGGTCCTCGGTGTCGCCCGCCGCGTCGTCCTCGGTCCCCTCAGGCGCGGGCGAGTGCCGCCCGTCGGCGGTGCCGGGCCACCCGCTCACGGTTCCCGCAGACCTCACTGGAGCACCAGCGCCTCCTGCGTCCCCGGGACGTGTCCAGGTACACGATCGGGCAGTTGTCGCCGGCGCACTGCCGCAGACACGCCCGCGCGACGGGATCGGTGAGCAGTTCCACGGCATCCCTGGCGATCGCGCCGAGCAGCGCGGCGAGTTCGGGCGGCCCGGCCAACTCCCGTACAAGAGTGCCGTCTTCGCCGGGTACGGCGCGGGGGGCCGGGGGCGCGGTGCGGGCGAGGTCGTTGACGCGGGCGAGCGCGAGGTCGTACGGGGGCCGGGGCTCGGGGGCGAGTCCCGCGCGCACCAACTGGCTCACTTGGCCGCGGAGTTCACGGAACCCCACGAGCCAGGACGGACCCGCGTGCGTCAGCGGGGTGCCCGGCGGTACGAGCCCCGACCCCGCGATCCAGCCGAGCAGCACCTCGGTCGAGTCGAGGCGTTCGACGGGGTGGGTGGTCGCGAGGAGGTCGAGGCAGATCCGTCCGGCGTCGAACCGCAGCTCGTACGGGACCGTGGCCGTACCCAGTGCCATGTGCCTGTCACCGCCTAGGGGTGCCCCGCGTGTGAGGGGTCGGTGAGATGGGGCTGGAACGTTGGAAGGTTCCCTCTCACAGTGCCTGCCCGCTCGCGCGGTCGGAACCCCTCGTACCGGTGAGGCGTGGACGGACGCGTATGCCGGCGCGTCTTTGGACCATGTTCCGGCCGGGGCGGGGGCCGTTGACTTGGGGGCATGACGACGACGAAGAGCACAGGTGCGGTACTGGGTGCGGCGACGGTCGCGATGGGGCTGATCGCGGGGGCGTTCTACGTGTTCGCCTGCGCGGTGATGCCGGGGCTTGCGCGGAGCGACGACGAGGTCTACGTCGAGGTCATGCGGAACATCAACGACGTGATCCAGAACCCGGTGTTCATGCTGAGCTTCCTCGGGGCGCTGGTGCTGACGGGGGTGGCGGCGTGGCAGGCGCGGGGCGCGGGGTACCGGCGGTGGGTGTGGGCGGGGCTGATCGCTTACGCGCTGGGCTTCCTGGTCACCGTCGCCTTCAACATCCCGCTGAACGACGGGCTCGACGCGGCGAGTGACGCGGCGGCGGCTCGGGAGGAGTTCGAGGGGGCGTGGGTGGTGTGGAACGCGGTGCGGGCGGTGCTGTCGACGGTGGCGCTGGGGTGCCTGGCACGGGGGCTGGTGTCGTACGGCCGCGTGCGGCGCGTTTGATCTCGCCCCCGCCGCCCCTACCCGTCCCATCACTGGGGGCTGCCGCCCCCAGACCCCCGCTATCGGCCCTTAAGGGGCCTCGTCCTCAAACGCCGGACGGGCTGGGTTTCTCAGCCCCTCCGGCGTTTGAGGAGCGGGGTCTGGGGCGGAGCCCCAGAAGGACGGGAC